>UQYT01000006.1 GCA_900545405.1 uncultured Eubacteriales bacterium
ACGGTCTGCGCAAGGCAGTAATCTATATAGTAGAAGGGGCTCTCATAGATGTGGTGCTGCCGCTGCCAGGCGCGGCCTTCGCCGTAGAAGGGGATGTCGTCGAGCTTCATCCAGGGCATGTATATGGCGGTCAGCTCGCGCCAGGCGTCGTTGCGCTCGGCGGGGGTCATGTCCGGCTTCTCGTAGACGAGGTGCTGGAAGTGGTCGACCATCGTGCCGTAGGGGATGAAGGTCAGCGCGCCGGAGAGGTGGGTGTAGCGGAACTTGCGCGCGTCGGAGCCGAAGAAGTACTCGGCCCAGGGCCAGGCGAAGAACTCCATGGACATTGAGTGCACCTCGCAGGCCTCCAGCGACGGCCACTGGCACTCGCTGGGGACGATGAAGCGGCCGGTGAAGTTAGCAAAGGCGTGGCCAGCCTCGTGGGTTATGACCTCCACGTCGCCCGACGTGCCGTTGAAGTTGGCGAAGATGAAGGGGCAGTTGTAGCTGCCGAGGGTGGTGCAGTAGCCGCCGCCGGCCTTGCCCTTGCGGGAGAGAACGTCCAGCAGCTCGTTATCGTACATGAAGTCGATGAACTCGGCGGTCTCGCCGCTCAGCTCGTGATAGAACTTGCGCCCGGCGGAGAGGATGTCGTCAGGCGTGCCCTGGGGCTTCGGGTTGCCGCTGCGGAACTCGAGGGCGTTGTCGGCGTAGTTCATCGGGTAGGCCTTGCCGAGGCGCTCGGCCTGGCGGCGGTAGACGGCGTCGGCCAGGGGGACGATGTGCTTGACAACGGCCTTGCGGAAGGCCTCGACGTCCTCCTTCGTGTAGCAGTTGCGCTGCATGCGGTCGTAGCCGAGGGGGATGTAGTCGCTGTTGCCGAGCTTCTTTCCCATCGTGTCGCGCAGGTGCACCAGCTCGTCATAGATGGAGTCCAGCTTGTCCGCGTGGGACATGTACCAGGCGCCCTCGGCCTTCCAGGCGGCGAGGCGCTTGGCGTCGTCGCTGGACTGCTTGAAGGGGGTCATCTGGGAGAGCGTGTACACGCCGCCGTCGAACTCTATCTGGGCGGAGGCGAGGAGCTTGGAGTACTCGGTGCAGAGCGCATTCTCCTTCTGCAGCTCGGGCACGATCTCGGGGGAGAAGGTGCGCATGTCTATCTCCTTGTTGAGGAAGACGATGGGGCTGTACTTCTCCGCGAGCTGGGGCCTCCAGCGGGTGGAGACGAGGCTGCGGTTCCAGCGGTCGACGTACTCCTGCAGCTCGGGCAGGGCGGTATCGGCGTATTCCACCTCGGCGTCGTAGAACTCGTCGGCGGTGTTGATGTCGTGGCGGATGTGGGCGATGGTGAACATGGTGTTGAGGTCGGTGGTGTACTTGTCCACCTCGACGAACACGGCGTCGGCGGCCTCAAAGCTCTCGGCGGCGTCCAGCCTTGCGGCGGCGTCGGCGAGGAACTGCTTTGCGGCCTCGACATCGGGGCGCTCATAGGGCATTTCCGGGAATTTCAGCATTTTACAGACTTACCTCCTGATATTCAGGCCCGTACTCGAGGGCCGTTTCTACAATTGCCGGGGGCTCTGACGTCGCCGGCTGGTTTATGGAGCGCATGTACGCGCCCGCGATGAGGGCGCCGGCGATGATTACGACCGAGACTATGGCCGTGATGATATAGGGCTGCCAGTTGCGGTGGTGGTATATGCCGCAGTAGTTGCCCTCAGAGTTGAAGTTGAGGGTCAGGATAAAGATACCGTCGCTCCAGGTGGCGCGGAAACCTTCGCCTATGTCGGAGAAGGTGCAGCTCTTTTTCTCCTTCGGCTCGCCGCAGGCGGCGACGATGCTGTCGTAGCTGTGCTCGGAGAGATTTCCGAGCGCGACCATCTTCTTGTGGAGCTTGCTCATTAACAGGCCTCCGTTTCGCATTTGAGTCCTCTCATTTTATACCTTTAATTCCATTTTGTAAATCCCCGGCGTGCCCGGGCTATGGATAAACACTTAAAAAACCCGTCGAAAACGGTCGAAATTGTTCAAAAAGCCAGTTGCGCGGGGCGTTAAGATGTTGTATCATAAGAATGGTTTCTTTACCGGCTGAGGCCGTTACTTTTGGGATTGGAGTGAGTGCCTTGCAGCTTCTTGAGCGCCGTATCGTGGAGGACGGGGTCGTCCTGCCCGGCGGTATTCTGAAGGTCGATGGGTTTCTGAATCACCTTATGGACCCCAAACTGTTTACCGAGATGGCGAAGGAGCTGTACCGCCTTTATGAGGGCGAGGGCATAAACAAAATACTGACGATTGAAGCATCGGGCATCGGACTGGCCTGCATCACAGGTCAGGTTTTCGGGTGCCCTGTTTTGTTTGCCAAGAAGAACCGCACGCGCAATCTCTTCGGCGAGTTCTGGACGGCGACGGTCCACTCCTTCACCCACGGCAACACCAACACCATCCTCGTCTCCAAGGACTATCTCGGCCCCGAGGACAGGATACTAATAGTAGACGACTTCCTCGCCAACGGCGCGGCGCTGCACGGGCTCATCTCGCTGGTGCGCCAGGCCGGGGCCACGGTCGTCGGCGCGGGCATCGCCATTGAGAAGGCCTTCCAGCCCGGCGGCGAGCTCATCCGCTCCGAGGGCGTCAGGGTCGAGTCCCTGGCCAGGATCAAGTCCATGTCGGACGACGGGAAGATCGAGTTCTGCTGAAGACCGCTTTCAACCAAATACCACAGCCGATATAAATTGGAAGATATGGTTCCGAGGTCTCTACCCGGCTGCCGTAAACGGCCGGACTATCGCAGCGGCGCGGGGGCGCAGAACGCCTCCGGGCACGTTTTGCGCGGAGACCGGGCGGTTTCCGCATTTTTTTGTTCTTTAGGCTCACGCCTTTAGATAAACACACTTTTTTATGGAGGAGAAAAAATGAAGAAGTTTCTTGCGCTTCTGCTTGCACTTGTGATGGTCTTCGCTCTCGCCGCCTGCGGTGAGGCCGAGACCACTACCAGCGACGCCCCGGCGAGCGAGGCTCCCGAGGACAGCACCGTGAGCGAGGCCCCCGAGGGCGACAGCGCCGTCGCCGGCATCCCGCTCGATCAGATCAAGGTCGGTTTCATCTTCCTGCACGATGAGAACTCCACCTATGACCTCAACTTCATCAACGCCGCCAAGGCCGCCTGCGAGGCCCTGGGCCTGACCGAGGACCAGTACGTCCTGCGCACCAACGTCCCCGAGGGCCAGGAGTGCTACGACGCCGCTGCTGAGCTCGCCGACGACGGCTGCAACATCGTCTTCGCCGACAGCTTCGGCCACGAGGACTTCATGATCCAGGCCGCCCGCGAGTTCCCCGAGGTCCAGTTCTGCCACGCCACCGGCACCAAGGCTCACACCGAGGGTCTTGACAACTACCACAACGCCTTCGCTTCCATCTACGAGGGCCGCTACCTCGCCGGCATCGCCGCCGGCATGAAGCTCAACGAGATGATCGAGGCCGGCGAGATCACCGCCGACCAGGCCAAGATGGGCTACGTCGGCGCCTTCACCTACGCCGAGGTCATTTCCGGCTACACCAGCTTCTACCTGGGCGCCAAGAGCGTCTGCCCCAGCGTGACCATGGACGTCACCTTCACCGGTTCCTGGTACGACGAGACCGCTGAGAAGGAAGCCGCCAACAAGCTCATCGCCGAGGGCTGCGTCCTCATCAGCCAGCACGCCGACTCCATGGGCGCCCCGACCGCCTGCGAAGAGGCCGGTGTCCCCAACGTCTCCTACAACGGCAGCACCCTCGATGCCTGCCCGAACACCTTCATCGTCTCCTCCCGCATCGATTGGGAGCCCTACTTCGAGTACATGATCAACTGCGTCGTCAACGGCGAGGCCATTGCCGCTGACTGGACCGGCACCCTGTCCACCGGCTCCGTCGTCCTCACCGACGTGAACGAGGCCGCTGCGGCCGAGGGCACCACTGAGGCCATCGAGACCGCCAAGGCCGCTCTCGAGGACGGCAGCCTGCACGTCTTCGACGTCTCCACCTTCACCGTCGGCGGCGAGACCCTGACCAGCTACATGGCCGACGTCGACACCGATCCGGACTACACCCCCGACACCGAGGCCATAGTGGACGGCTACTTCTCCGAGAGCACCTTCCGCTCTGCCCCGTACTTCGACATCCAGATCGACGGCATCAACCTGCTCGACAGCGCTTTCTAATCTGAACTTTTCCGGCAGACTGCGGCCGCGCGCCGCAGTCTGCCCCCAAAGGACAGCGCAGTAATTTTATTTGCCGCGCTGTCCTTTGGGGCATTTTATGTTTAAGGAGTGACGCCCGTGGACGGCAAAACCGCAGCGGTACAGATGCGGAACATCACAAAGAGATTCGGCACCGTCGTGGCGAACGACAAGGTCTGGCTCGACATCTACCGGGGCGAGATCCTGGCGCTGCTCGGCGAGAACGGCAGCGGCAAGACCACGCTCATGAACATGCTCTCGGGCATCTACTACCCCGACGAGGGCCAGATTTTCGTGGACGGGCGTGAGGTCTCCATCCGCTCGCCCAAGGACGCCTTTGACCTCGGCATAGGCATGATACACCAGCACTTCAAGCTGGTGGACGTGCTCACGGCCGCGGAGAACATCATCCTCGGCCTGCCCGGCAAGGGGAGGCTCGACCTCAACAAGGTCGCCGAGAAGATAAAGTCCATCTGCGACGCCTACGGCTTCGAGGTCGACCCGAAAAAGAAGATCTACGACATGTCCGTCTCCGAAAAGCAGACGGTGGAGATCGTCAAGGTCCTCTACCGCGGCGCGGACATCCTCATCCTCGACGAGCCCACCGCCGTGCTCACGCCGCAGGAGACTGACAAGCTCTTCGCCGTGCTGCGCAACATGCGCGACGACGGCAAGAGCGTGGTAATAATCACCCACAAGCTGCACGAGGTCGAGGACCTCTCGGACCGCGTGGCCATACTCCGCCGCGGCCAGTTCGTGGGCGACATGCTGACGAAGAACACCAACGCCGCGGAGATGACCAACATGATGGTCGGCCGCCCCGTGTCGCTCAACATCGAGCGCCCGGAGCCCAAGGACCCGCAGCCGAGGCTGGTGGTCAAGGACCTCACCGTCCGCGACGAGGACGGCGTGCTCAAGCTCGACGGCGTGTCCTTCACGGCGAACTCCGGCGAGATACTGGGCGTGGCGGGCATCTCCGGCTGCGGCCAGAAGGAGCTGCTGGAGGCCATCGCCGGGCTGCACCGCGCCGAGGGCGGCTCCATAAGCTACATCGACCCCGAGACCGGCGCGCATGAGGAGCTCATCGGCAAGGACCCCGCGGACATCAGCGACATGGGCGTGGCCCTCTCCTTCGTCCCCGAGGACAGGCTGGGCATGGGCCTCGTGGGGAACATGGACCTCACAGACAACATGATGCTCCGCTCCTTCCGCCGCACCAAGGGCATCTTCACGAACCGCAAGGCCCCGCACGACCTCGCGGAGAAGGTCGTCGAGGAGCTGGAGGTCAACACGCCGAGCGTCTCCACCCCCGTGCGCCGTCTCTCCGGCGGCAACGTGCAGAAGGTGCTGGTCGGCCGCGAGATAGCCTCCGCCCCCACCGTGCTGCTGACGGCCTACGCCGTCCGCGGCCTCGACATCAACTCTTCCTATACGATCTACGACCTCATCAACAAGCAGAAGGAGCGCGGCGTCGCCGTCATCTACGTCGGCGAGGACCTCGATGTGCTCCTCGAGCTCTGTGACAGGATACTCGTCCTCTGCGGCGGCAAGGTCAGCGGCCTGGTCGATGGCCGCGGCGCCACCAAGCGGAAGGTCGGCATGATGATGACAAGGCTGGGAGGTGCGAAGGACGATGAATAACAAAAACCGCGTGCCCCTCGTGCACATCTCCAAGCGCGCGGCCCTGCCCTGGTACAAGGCCTGGGCCATACGCGCCGCGGCCATCATCCTCGCGCTCATCGTCTGCGCCGTCATAACCACGGTGTTCACGGGCGAGGACCCCATCCAGGTCTACGCCGCGATGTTCGAGGGCGCCTTCGGCACCTCGCGCAGGACCTGGGTGCTGCTGCAAAATCTTGCGATACTGCTGTGCATCTCCCTCGCCGTCACTCCGGCGTTCAAGATGCGCTTTTGGAACATCGGCGCCGAGGGCCAGGTCCTGGCCGGTGCGCTGGCCGTCGCCGCCTGCATGATACTCATCGGCGACTCCGTCCCCGGCTGGCTGCTCATCATCATCGAGGCCGTCGCCGGCATCGCCGCGGGCGCCATCTGGGCCTTTGTCCCCGCCTTCTTCAAGGCCAGGTGGAACACCAACGAGACGCTCTTCACCCTCATGATGAACTACGTCGCCACGCAGCTCGTGGCCTACTTCGTCATCATCTGGGAGGTGCCCAAGGGCGCGGGCAAGGTCGGCATAATCAATCAAAGCAGCATGGCCGGCTGGCTGCCCCAGATAGGCACCAACAAGTACCTCCTCAACGTCCTCATCGTCGCCGTCATAACGGTGCTCATGTACGTCTACCTCAAGTACAGCAAGCACGGCTATGAGATAAGCGTCGTCGGCGAGAGCGAGAGGACGGCGCGCTACGTCGGTATAAAGGTCGACCGCGTCATAATGCGTACGTTGCTGCTCTCCGGCGCCATCTGCGGCATAGCGGGTCTCCTGCTCGTCGCCGGCACGGACCACACGATAACCACCACCCTCGCCGGCGGGCGCGGCTTCACCGCGGTCATGGTCTCCTGGCTCGCCAAGTTCAGCCCCGTGTTCATGGTGCTGACCAGCCTGCTGCTGGTGTTCCTCGAGAAGGGCGCCACCGAGATATCCACCTCCTTCGGCCTCAACAGCTCCTTCTGCGACATCCTCACCGGCATCATTTTGTTTTTCATCATAGGCTCCGAGTTCTTCATAAGCTATCAGCTCCACTTCAGAAAGCGCGAGGGAAAGGAGGAGAAGGCCGGTGTTTGACTTTGTATCCTTCATCCCCAGGGCTGTCGCCCAGGGCATCCCGCTGCTCTATGGCAGCACGGGCGAGACGCTGACCGAGAAGTCCGGCAACCTCAACCTCGGCCTTCCCGGCGTCATGTACGTCGGCGCCATCTCCGGCGTCATCGGCTCCTTCCTCTATGAGCAGTCCGTGCCCGCAGAGGAGATGAGCGGCGTGCTCGCCGTCGGCATCCCGATACTCTGCTGCCTCTTCGGCAGCCTGCTGATGGGCCTGCTCTACTGCTTCCTCACCGTCACTCTGCGCGCCAACCAGAACGTCACCGGCCTCGCCATGACCACCTTCGGCGTCGGCTTCGGCAACTTCTTCGGCGGCTCGCTCATCAAGCTCACGGGCAGCGAGGTGCCGAACATCGCCCTCTCGGCAACGAGTTCCTTCTTCAAGACGAGCCTGCCCTTCGCGGAGGGCCTCGGCTGGTTCGGCCAGCTCTTCCTCTCCTACGGCATGCTGGCCTACATCGCCATAATCATCGCGCTCTGCGCCTCCTACTACCTTAACCGCACGCGCCCGGGCCTGAACCTCCGCGCCGTGGGCGAGAGCCCCGCCACAGCGGACGCCGCGGGCATCAACGTCACCAGGTACAAGTACGGCGCCACCTGCATCGGCAGCATGATCGCCGGGCTCGGCGGCCTCTACTACGTCATGGACTACGCCAGCGGCGTCTGGTCCAACGACGCCTTCGGCGACCGCGGCTGGCTGGCCATCGCACTTGTCATCTTCACGGTCTGGCGCCCCGCGTTGAGCATACTCGCCTCCATCCTCTTCGGCGGGCTGTACATCCTCTACCTGTACATCCCCTCCGGCATGAACCTCGCCACAAAGGAGCTCTACAAGATGCTCCCCTACCTCGTGACCATCGCCGTGCTCATCATCTCCTCGCTGCGCAAGAAGCGTGAGAACGATCCCCCGGCCAACCTCGGTCTAGCGTATTTCCGCGAGGAAAGATGAAAAAAAGAGCCCTCCGGGTAAAACCTGGAGGGCTTTTTTGTAGCTTGGCCTACAGCTGTTTTATTGACTTTTAGCACGAAAAAGTGGTATAGTAATAGTTAATTTCGGTGCCCTTTGACGGGTAGTTCGTACATTGAAAGGCGGAGTAGGAAAGAATGTTCAAGATAGCTGAAAAATACCCTCTCAATACGTCCAAAACGATTTTTCGCGTGAGTATTGAGGCGCCTCTCATCGCAAAGAGCGCGCAGCCCGGCCAGTTTGCCATCTTCAGACTCGACGAGTTCGGCGAGCGTTTCCCGCTCACCATAGCGGACTATGACCCCGAGGTCGGCACGGTCTCCTTCAACTTCCAGCCCGCGGGCAAGAGCACGCAGATGTTCTCGCTCATGGAGCCCGGCGACTATATTGCCGACATTGTCGGCCCCCTCGGCCGCCCCGCTGAGATCGACCCCAACGCCAAGCGCGTCTGCGTGGTCGGCGGCGGCACCGGCTGCGCCATCAACTACCCCGTCGCCAAGGAGCTCAAGCGCCTCGGCATCGGCGTGGACATGATCTGCGGCTTCCGCAGCAAGGACATCGTCATCATGGAGGACGAGTTCCGCGCCGCCTGCGACAACCTCTACATATGCACCGACGACGGCAGCTACGGCGAGGCCGGTTTCGTCACCAACAAGCTCAAGGCCCTGCTCGAGTCCGGCGTGCAGTACGACAGCGTGCTCACCTGCGGCCCGGTCGTCATGATGAAGTACGTCGCCGAGGTCACCCGCCCCTACGGCCTGAAGACCAACGCCAGCCTGAACCCCATCATGATAGACGGCACCGGCATGTGCGGCGGCTGCCGCCTCACAGTCGGCGGCGAGCGCAAGTTCGCCTGCGTGGACGGCCCCGAGTTCGACGCCCACCTCGTCGACTGGGACAGCCTGCTGGAGCGCAACAACTTCTACCTCGATGAGGAGGGCGACCAGAACGAGCACATCTGCCGCATCACCGGCGGCGTGCGCCGCGGCGAGTACAAGCCCTCGGCCCCCGAGACCGAGCCCGACCCCGCCAAGCGCATGACCAAGCACCCGATGCCTGAGCAGGACCCCGTCGTCCGCGCCAAGAACTTCAACGAGGTCGCGCTCGGCTACGCCGCGTCCGTGGCTCAGCGCGAGGCACAGCGCTGCCTCACCTGCAAGAACCCCCAGTGCGTCAAGGGCTGCCCCGTCAACGTCCGCATCCCCGAGTTCATCGCCAAGGTCAAAGAGGGCGACTTCGAGGGCGGCTATGAGGTCATCGCCACGACCAACTCCCTCGCCGCGGTCTGCGGCCGCGTCTGTCCGCAGGAGCGCCAGTGCGAGAGCAAGTGCGTGCGCGGCATAAAGGGCGAGCCCGTCGCCATCGGCCGCCTGGAGCGCTTCGTGGCCGACTACCACATGGAGCACGCCGACGACGCCTGCGCCTGCGCCGTCATGCCTGCGCCCAACGGCCACAAGGTCGCTGTCATCGGCTCCGGCCCGAGCGGCCTCTCCTGCGCGGGCGACCTCGTGAAGAAGGGCTACGACGTCACGGTCTTCGAGGCGCTGCACAAGTGCGGCGGCGTCCTGGCCTACGGCATCCCCGAGTTCCGTCTGCCCAAGAGCATAGTCGACCGCGAGGTCAAGAACCTCGAGCGCCAGGGCGTCAAGTTCGTCAACGACTGCATCATCGGCCGCACCATGCCGCTCGACCAGCTGCTCGAGGATGGCTATGAGGCCGTGTTCATCGGCTCCGGCGCCGGTCTGCCCCAGTTCATGAATATCCCGGGCGAGAACCTGCTCGGCGTCTACTCCGCCAACGAGTACCTCACCCGTATCAACCTCATGAAGGCCTATCGCGACGACTACGATACGCCGATAAAGAACAACGCCAAGCGCATCGCCGTCATCGGCGGCGGCAACGTGGCCATGGACGCGGCGCGCTGCGCCAAGCGCATGGGCGCGGACGAGGTGTTCATCGTCTACCGCCGCGGCCGTGACGAGCTGCCCGCAAGGGCCGAGGAAGTCCACCACGCCGAGGAGGAGGGCATCGAGTTCAAGCTCCTGAACAACCCCGTCGAGATCCTGGGCGACGCGGACAAGCACGTCGTGGGCCTCAAGTGCGTGAAGATGCGCCTCGGCGAGCCCGACGCCTCCGGCAGGCGCAGCGTCTCGCCCATCGAGGGCAGTGAGTTCGTCATCGTGGCGGACGCTGTCATCGTGGCCATCGGCACCACGCCGAACCCGCTGCTGCGCAGCACCACCCCGGGCCTCGAGAGCAACCGCAAGGGCTGCCTCATCGTGAACGAGGACACGCTGGAGACCTCCCGCAAGGGCGTCTTCGCGGGCGGCGACGCCGTCACCGGCGCGGCCACCGTCATCCTCGCCATGGGCGCCGGCAAGCACGGCGCGGCCTCCATCGACGAGTACATAATGGGCAAGAAATAAGCCGAAAACACCGATAAAAAAGCCCCCGGTCTGCTGACCGGGGGCTTTTTGCGCCTTTTTATCATTCAAAGATGTACACCCGCAGCTCATAGGGGCGGGCGGTGAAGCTGTTGTTGATGACGAGGTTCATCTCGTAATTCTTGAGCACCAGCCGCCCGGCGAGGAGGTCAAAGCCCTCCGGGGCGGTGAAATACGTCTCCTTGTCCGCAAAGGAGCAGATGACGAGCAGCCGACGGTCGCCGCTCTCGCGGGAGTAGACGTAGAAGTTCGGGCTCTGCTTGAGGTGTTCCTTGTACTCGCCGTCCATGACCAGGGGCTCGCTCTTGCGGAAGGCGATGAGCTCGCGGTAGAAGTTGAGCAGGGAGTCCGGGTCCTTTTCCTCGACGGCGACGTTGACGTCGCGGTAGTTCTCGTTCACGTAGAACCAGGGGCGCGTCTCGGAGAAGCCGGCCCAGGGCCCGCCCGTCCACTGCATGGGCGTGCGCGCGGAGTCGCGGCAGGACTTCTGCGCCATGGTCAGCACCGCCTGCTGGGGCAGGACCTTCGAGGCGATGCGGCAGTTGTTTTTGAGCATGACGTCCACATACATGTCCAGCCGGGGCAGGCGCAGGTTCGTCATGCCGATCTCCTGGCCCTGATAGACAAAGGGCGTGCCCTGCTGGAGCATGTAGCAGGCGGCGAGCATCTTGCCGGACTCGGTGCGCCAGCGCTCGCTGCCGTAGCGGCTGATGACGCGCGGGTGGTCGTGGTTCTCAAGATAGAGCGCGTTCCAGGCCTTGCCCGCGAGCTTCTCCTGCCAGTCGGAGAAGGCGCGCTTGAGCTTTTTGAGGCTGAAGGGCCGCTGGATGAAGTCCGTCATGATGCAGTCGGCCTCCATGTGCGCAAAGCCGAACATGAGGTCGAGCTCGCCGGACTCGAGATAGGGCAAGGCCTCCTCCGGCTTCATGCGCGTGCCCTCGCCGAGGAGCATGCAGTCGTAGTCCTCTACCGCCTCGCGGTACTCGCGCAGATAGTCGTGGATGTGCGGGCCGTTCATGTACTTGGACATGCCCGTCGCCGCCGGGAGCTTGGGATAGGCGTCCGGCAGGCCCGGGGTCTTGGAGATGAAGGTGATGACGTCCTCGCGGAAGCCGTCCACGCCCATGTCCAGCCAGAAGCGCATGATGCTCTTGACCTCCTCGCGCACGGTGGGGTTGTCGTGGTTGAGGTCGGGCTGCTTCTTGGCGAAGATGTGGAGGTAATACTCCCCGCTCTGGGGGTCGAGCTCCCAGGCGCCGCCCTCGAAGAGGCTGTCCCAGTTGTTGGGAGGCTTCATCCCGCCAGAGCGCGTGCGCCGGCCCGGCCGCCAGAAGTAGTAGTTCCGGTACGGACTGTGGATGTCACGGCTCTGCTTGAACCACTCGTGCTCGTCGGAGGTGTGGTTCACCACGAGGTCCATGAACACGCGCATCCCGCGCTCGTGCGCGCCGTCGAGGACCTCCTTGAAGACCTCGAGGTCGCCGTACTCGGGGTTTATGTTCTTGTAATCCGCCACGTCGTAGCCGAAGTCGGCGTTGGGCGAGGGGTAGAGGGGCGAAAACCAGATGGCGTCCACGCCGAGGCTCTTGATGTAGTCGAGCTTCGACAAAACGCCCCAGAGGTCGCCTATACCGTCCCCGTTCCCGTCGCAGAAACTCCGCGGCCAGATCTGGTAGACGACCATGGACTTGTACCAATCGTTCTTAGCCATAGCATCAGCCTCCAAGCAGAGTATACCAGAGCCTCCGCCCGTTTACCAGCCCCAAATAGAGCGCCGTCACCTGCGCAGGATCCGACGGATGGAGGGCTTTGCTCGTGTTTATTGCCTTTATGCCAGATTTACATCCCCCCGGGGGGCTTGTATGTCTAAACTAACCATATTATAATAATGAAAAAATTGCATCGTTGCTTTGATAATGCCTATATAATGGTAAAAGATCTGCTTTTATGAATGATATGCTGTCCGGAGGCGGCGAAGGCATCAACAAGGACGACGTGGTGCGCTTCTTCAATGCCCTTGCGCGCGGGTGGGATGACGAGATCTCGGTGGACAAAGACAAGATAGAGTTTATCCTGGACAAGGCCGAAGTGCGGCCGGGCACGCGTGTCCTGGACGTCGCCTGCGGGACAGGGGTGCTGTTTCCGTTCTACCTAGAGCGGGAGACCTCCCATGTCCTGGCCGTCGACATATCGCCGGAGATGACAAACCTGGCGGAGTGCAAGCTGGCCGCCACCAGGGCAAGAAACCGGATAGAGGTCGTTTGCGGAGATATCGAAGCCATGCGCGGCACCGGCGACTATGACTGCTGCGTGGTATACAACGCTTTTCCGCACTTCCCGGAGCCACGCCGGCTGGTGAGCCGACTTGCCGCCTGGCTGAAGCCCAACGGCAGGCTGACCGTGGCCCACAGCATGAGTCTCGCCCAGCTTGACCGGCATCACGCCGGAAGGGCGGCGAAGGTGTCGCGCGCGATGCTGACGGCGCCGGAGCTCGCGGACGTCCTCAGCCAGTGGTTTACCGTCGACATTGCTATTTCCGACGACGAAAAATACATAGTCTCGGGCAAGCTCATCGCCGGGGCATGATGGGCGCAAGACAAGGAGCCAAGGCGGGGAAGCTTGCCGTGATCGCCGCCCTCGCCGCCGCTGTGGCAGCGCTGTCGGTAGTCTGCCTCTTTATCGGTTCGTCGAACATGTCCTTGAAAGACTGCATCGACGCCTTGGCCAGGACGAGCGAGAGCCAGAACGACATACGCATCATCTGGAGCATACGCATACCGCGCGTGCTGGCCGCGATCGTTGCGGGGGCCGGGCTGTCGGTCTCGGGGCTGATCATGCAGACGGTATTGGGCAACGCGATGGCTTCGCCCTCCACGCTGGGGGTGGCCAACGCGGCGGTATTTGGCGCCAACCTCTCAATAATAGCCTTTGCAGGAGGCTTTCTGGACACCGGGAATCATCTTGCAAACTACGCGGCAGGGGCAAATCCGTATGCCACCTCGATGATGGCGTTTTTCTTTTCGATATTGTCGATCCTGCTGGTCCTCGGGCTGTGCCGGCCGCGGACTTTCTCGCCCAATATGGTCATACTTGCGGGGATAGCCATGGGCTCTGTCTGGACCGCCGGCACGACGCTGCTGCAATTCTATGCCACAGACGTTGGAATCTCCGCCGCGGTGATATGGAACTTCGGCGATCTTGGCCGCGCGACAAACAAGACCGACTTTATAATGCTTGCGGTAGTGGTCATAGGCAGCGCGTTCTTCATGCTGATGTCGTGGCGCTACAACGCCCTGCTGAGCGGCGACGCGACGGCGAGAACCATGGGCATAAACGTTGACGCGCTGCGCTTTGCTTCGCTCCTGCTGGCCTCAATGATAACCGCCGTGTGCGTTTCATATTTGGGCATAATCGGGTTCGTGGGCATAATCTGCCCGCATGTGACAAAAAAGCTGCTGGGAGAGGACCACCGCTATTCAACTCCGGCGTCCATACTGAGCGGGAGTCTTCTCCTGCTGATGGCGGACACGCTTTCACGGAGTATGGGCGGCGGCTCGGCGCTCCCGGTCGGCGCAATAACCACCCTGCTGGGCGCGCCGTTTTTCGCGGCCATAATTTTTTCGGGGAGGCGCGTGGCGGATGCTTGAGATAAGGGGACTGTCGTTTTCATATGGCGCGCGCGCCGGCGCCGTTCTGAGGAGCGTGGACCTGGAGCTGCGAGCCGGGGAAATAGGCGTGCTGCTCGGGAGAAACGGCAGCGGGAAGACGACCCTGTTCAAAAACATTCTCGGGCTGCTCAGACCCTCGGCAGGCACGGTGAGCCTTGACGGCCGCGATCTGCTGGGGATGTCCGGAAGGGAGCGGGCCGGACTGACCGCCTATGTCCCGCAGGACATACGATTTGGAGAGCTGACCGTCTTTGAGTCCGTGCTCATGGGGCGCGTCTCCAGCTTCGGATTCAGGGCCGGGAAAGAGGATAAGGCCGTGGCGGAGCGGATAATCTCCGAAATGCACCTGGAAAACTTTGCGCACAGGAACGCTGCCCGCCTGTCGGGCGGAGAGCGGCAGAAGGTGGCCATCGCCAGGGCCCTTGCCCAGGAGCCGCGGCTTCTCGTGTTCGACGAGCCCACCGGGAACCTCGATATAGCCAACGAGCAGCTGATAATGGAGGAGGCGGTGAAACTCGCTCGCGAAAAGCGCGTGGGCGTTTTGTGTTCGCTGCACGACCTCAATCAGGCGATGAACTTTGGCGACCGGTTTTACTTTCTGAAAGACGGGGGCGTAAAGTACTCGGGCGGTAAGGAGCAGTTTACCGAGGCCGTCATAAACGATGTTTTTGGCATTGATGTCAGAATCATAAACCACGAAGGAGAAAACATTATTCTAGGAGGAAAAAAGAATGAAAACTAAACAACTGCTTTCTCTCTTCCTGGCGGCAGCCATGGTTCTTGCCCTCTGCGCCTGCGGGGCAGGTCCCGCCGCGCCGGGCGCCATGGCCAGCGAGGCGCCCGAGCCCTCCCAGAGCGCTCAGACTGAGGAAATGATGATAACGGACATGATCGGGCGCGAGGTCTCCATTGTGCCCGGCAGTTATGAGAGAGTGGTCTGCATCGGAGCCGGAGCGCTGCGCATGTACAGCTACATAGGCGACGTGGGCCTGCTGTGCGGCGTTGAGGACATTGACAATCTGAGCCTTCAAGAGCGTCCGCAGATGTTTGACGGCGTGGCCAGGCCCTACGTGCTTGCATACAAAGACGTGTTCTTCAAGCTGGATTCTTGCGGCGTAGGCGGGCCCAACGCGCAGTCCGCCGAAGCGGAGAAGATCCTCGTCTGCAAGCCGGACATCGTCATATCCGAATATGAGGACCTGGACCGGGAGAACGCTCTGCAGGAGCAGCTGGGAGTGCCGGTTGTGACGCTCAAGGCAGGTCCGGGCGGAGTTTTCGACCAGGCGTTTGCCGAAACCATGACCATGCTGGGGACCATATTCGGCAAGGGAGAAAAGGCCGCGGAGCTCGTCAAATTCATCGAATCCGAGCGCGCCGAGATAGAGAGGCGCACGGCCGATATCCCCGAAGAGGACAAGCCCTCCGTCTACATATGCGGCCTGGGCAACTGGGGGACAACGAATCACCTGATGACGGCGCAAAATTACATAGCCTTTGAGGTAGCCCACGTCAAAAACGTGGTAACGGCTCTGACGGCAAACGGCATACAGCCCATTGAGGAGGAAAAGTTCGTCTCCCTCGGGGAGAACATGGACATCATGATAATAGACGCCGCGGCGGTGAAGAACATCCGCCCCCTCTACGCCGAGGACAGCACCATGTTCGACAGCTGCAAGGCCTGGCGGAACGGCGAAGTATATCTCCAGATGGCCTACAACGCCTACTACACAAACTATGAAACCGCGCTCATCGACACGTGGTTCATCGCAAAGAGCGTTTACCCCGAGGCTTTTGCGGACATAGATATGACCGAAAAGACGAATGAGATAACCGAGGCCTTCCTGGGGCAGAAGCTGGCCGAAGAGATATTTGCCTGCCCAGCCAGCTTCGGCGGATATCAGAAGATAGACACCGCAGACTTTTTCAATTGAACGCATAGGCCAAAAAAGCATGGGACCGGCTCTGATGCCGGTCCCATGCTGCGCCTGAACGCGGCTTTGCGCCGCGAGGTATGTTATGACAGGGTCATTTTGCGTACATCATGCCGATTATGCGGTTGGAGAGCCGCCGGGGGAGGAGCTTGGCGGCGGCGGCCGCGGCCTTGTAGGGGAGGCCGAGGGCGATCAGGGGGCGGCTGCTCTTTCTGAGGGCCGTTTTGGAGATGAACTCGCCGGCGGTCTCGGGGCTCATGCCCGTCTCCTCGTCATGCTCCATCTTCGCAACGCTCCGCGCCACGCGGCCGCCGTAGGCGTCCTCGCGCAGCGTCTTTTTCCGGTTGGAGGTGAAGCCCGAGGAGATGTCACCCGGCATGACGGCGCAGACGCTGATGCCGAAGGGCCGCACCTCGTTTTGCAGCGCCAGCACATAGGCGTTTATCGCGGCCTTCGAGACCGAGTACCAGAGCTGGAAGGGTATGGGCAATATGCCAGCGATGGAGCTCATGCACACGATGCGCCCGCCGCCCTGGGCGCGCATGACGGGGATGACCGCCCGCGCGGCACGGTCCGCGCCGTAGAGGTTCAGCTCCAGCTGCGCGTGCGCGTCATCCGGGGAGGTGTACTCCGCCGCGCCCGAGATGCCGAAGCCCGCGTTGCACACGAGGATGTCTATCCGCCCCTCGCGCCGCTCGACTTCAGCGACTGCGGCCTGGACGCTCTGCTCGTCCGTCATGTCCGCCGTCAGGTGCTCGACGCCCGGCGTGCCCTCCTTCGCGTGCCGCGAGAGCTCATAGACCTTGCAGCCGGCCTTCGCCAACGACATGGCTGTGCAGCGGCCTATGCCGCCCGAGCCGCCTGTGACTATTGCAATTTCACGCTCTTTCATCTTTGCCCAAGACCTCCGCAATGATGTCCATCGCCTCGTCCAGCAGCGCCTCGGTGTGCGTGGCCATGCAGCTCACGCGCAGCAGGCACTCGCCCGGCGCCGCCGCGGGAGGCAGGACGGGATTTACATACACGCCCGCGTCATAGAGCCGCTTGGCGCTGACGAGGGTGTGCTCCATCTCATATGTATAGATGGGGATTATCGGCGTCTCCGACTCTATTATCCTCAGGCCGCGGGCCTTCAGCCCGGCCCTTGCGTGAGACGCCAGTGCACTTAGACGCTGCGGGAGCTCCGGATGTTCCTCCAAAAGCCGCAAAGCCGCGAGGGCCGCGGCGCAGCTGGAGGGCGGGATGGAGGCCGAGAAAATGAAAGGCCGCGAGTTGTGGCGCACATAGTCGCAGACGAGCTCGGACGCCGCCATATAGCCGCCGAGGCTCGCGAGCGACTTGGAGAAGGTGCCCATGATGACGTCCACCTTGTCCTCGAGCCCGAAGTGGCTGGCCGTGCCGCGGCCGCCCTCGCCGATGACGCCGAGGCCGTGGGCGTCGTCCACCATGACGCGCGCGCCGTACTTTTCCGCCAAGTCGCAGATCTCCGGCAGCTTTGCGATGTCGCCGCCCATGGAGAACACGCCGTCGGTGACGATGAGGCAGCCCGCGGACTCCGGCACGGCCTTCAGCTTGGCCTCAAGGTCATCCATGTCCGCGTGTCGGTAGCGGAGCATCTTGCCGAAGGAGAGGCGGCAGCCGTCGTAGATGCTGGCGTGGTTCTCGCGGTCGCAGATGACGTAGTCGCCGCGGCCGACGAGGGCGCTGATGATGCCGAGGTTGGACTGGAAGCCAGTCGAGAAGGTGACGGCGCCGTCCTTGTGGACGAAGTCGGCCAACTCACGCTCCAGCTCGAGGTGGAGCCGGAGCGTGCCGTTCAAAAAGCGCGAGCCGGAGCAGCCGGTGCCGTATTCCGCGAGCGCAGCCTCCGCCGCCGCGATCACCTCCGGCGCCGCCGTGAGGCCCAGGTAGTTGTTGGAGCCGAGCATGATGCGGCGCTTGCCCTCCATGATGACTTCGGTGTCCTGCCTCGACTCGAGCGCGTGGAAATAGGGGTAGATGCCCCTCTCCCGGCACTCGCGCGCCGTGGTGTACGCGGCGCACTTAGCAAACAGATCCATGTGTGCCTCCAAATACTTAAAAAATTTTAATTAAAAAGTTTTAAGCATTATACATCCAGGAGGCTGATATGTCAAGGCACGCCTGCTCATCGCTGCGCGCTCCGCGCGAATGAAAGTTTCGTCCACCTTTTCAAAGGTGGCGGGGTGCAGGGGCGGAGCCCTTGCCCGCGCTCCACAGAGCGCGGAACTCTCCTGATGCTCTCATAAGCGCAGGAGGGGGTTTAAGGGGGAACCCTCGCCGGGGGTTCCCCCTTTTTGTTTACTCTTGTGCGTGTGCGCCGTTTCCTTGGGTTGTGGTCGATGGCCCCTGCTGCGATTCGACCCCATTTCTTTGGTGCTTGCCCAAAGAAACGGTGTCGAGCCGCCAAAGAAAAGCGCTTTTTACCCCGGCGGCTCCACCATTCGCGTGAGCGCTAGTGCCTCGGTGGTCGGGACTCATCTTCGCCCGACTTGAGGAGGGGGCGGGTACTGGATTTTGGCGCGCAGCGTGTGTTTGCGTCTCGTCTGCCCTTTAAAAGCCTATGTTGGGCAGGGCGGCGAAGCCGGCTTCTAGGTCGTCGTCGGTGGGGACGTAGTCGTCCATGGTGCCGTCGTTGAACTTCTGGTAGGCGGTCATGTCGAAATAGCCGGTGCCGGTCAGGCCGAAGACGATGTTCTTCGCCTCGCCGGTCTCCTTGCACTTGACCGCCTCGTCGATGGCGACGCGTATGGCGTGGCTGGACTCGGGGGCGGGCAGGATGCCCTCGACGCGGGCAAAGTAGGTGGCGGCCTCGAAGACCGAGGTCTGGCCGACGGCGCGGGCCTCCATGTAGCCGTCGTGGTAGAGCTGCGAGAGCACGGGGCTCATGCCGTGATAGCGCAGGCCGCCGGCGTGGCTCGGCGAGGGGATGAAGCCGCTGCCGAGGGTGTACATCTTAGCCAGCGGGCAGACCTTGCCGGTGTCGCAGAAGTCATAGGCAAAGCGGCCGCGGGTGAGGCTGGGGCAGGAGGCGGGCTCTACGGCGATGAAGCGGTAGTTCCGCTCGCCGCGGAGCATCTCGCCCATGAAGGGGGAGATCAGGCCGCCGAGGTTGGAGCCGCCGCCGGCGCAGCCGATGATGATGTCGGGCACGACGCCGTATTTGTCGAGCGCGATCTTGGTCTCGAGGCCGATTATCGACTGGTGCAGCAGCACCTGGTTGAGCACGCTGCCGAGGACATAGCGATAGCCCTCGTTGGTGGCGGCGGCCTCGACCGCCTCGGAGATGGCGCAGCCTAGGGAGCCGGTGGTGCCGGGATGCTCTGCCAGGATCTGGCGGCCGACCTCGGTCTCCATGGAGGGGCTCGGCGTCACGGAGGCGCCGTAGGTGCGCATGACCTCGCGGCGGAAGGGCTTCTGCTCATAGGAGCACTTGACCATGAAGACCTTGCAGTCGAGGCCCAGATAGGCGCAGGCCATGGAGAGCGCGGTCCCCCACTGTCCGGCGCCGGTCTCGGTGGTGACGCCGCGCAGGCCCTGATTCTTGGCGTAATACGCCTGGGCCACGGCGGAGTTGAGCTTGTGCGAGCCGGAGGTGTTGTTGCCCTCGAACTTGTAGTAGATGTGCGCCGGGGTGCCCAGCTTCTCCTCGAGGCAGTAGGCGCGAACAAGGGGCGAGGGGCGGTACATCTTGTAGAAGTCGCGTATCTCCTGCGGTATGGGGATCTCGCGGGTGTCGTTGTCGAGCTCCTGGCGGATGAGCTCGTCGCAGAAGACGGGCTGCAGGTCCTCGAACTTCATGGCCTCGCCCGTGGCGGGGTTGCGCAGCGGGGCGGGCTTATTCTTCATATCGGCGCGGACGTTGTACCACGTCCTGGGCATCTCCTCTTCACTGAGATAAATTTTGTACGGGATCTTCGCTTCGGACATGGTGTTATCCTCCTTTTTAGAATAAAAAAAGTCCCAAGTGACCTAAAAGATCACTTGGGACAGATAAACATTATCTGCGGTGCCACCCAAATTGCGGAGACTATGCTCCGCCGGCTCTGCCCGCGCTATCACGCGGCGGCGCTGTAACGGGCGCACACCCGGGAGTTAGTTTCGCTCCCCTCCTGAGTCCATTCACCGGCATCCGAAACTGCGGCGCTCACAGCAAACGCACCGCTCTCTGAAAGCCCTGATATCCGGCTACTCTTCTCAGTCATCGGTTTCTGCATTCACAACATAACACTGCCGTGAATTTTTGTCAAGCATGAATTTTTATTCTTCGGCCCCGGCCTCGGGCATCAGCTCGCGGGACATGATGCAGAGCATGTCCGCAACGCGCTCGAGCTCCGCAGCGGGAAAGCGCCGGCGCATGCGCTCCATGACCGTGGAGACGTAGTCTCGCATCATGCCGATGTAGCCGTAATACTTGTCCGAGAGCACGAGGTAATACTCCCGCTTGTCCGGGCCGGAATTCTCCTTGCGCAGATAGCCCTTGCTGATGAGGCTGGCGACTTTGTAGGTGGCATTTGACTGCGAGATGTTCAGAAACTCGGCGAATTTGCCGATGGTCGGCTTCCCCAGCTGGTTTATTACCTCGAGGGAGAAGACCTCCATCGCCGTCAGCGAGCCCTCGCGCTCGTGCACCTGGGAGAACACCTTGCGGTAAAAGCTGAACTTGAATTTGTCGTAGACCTCGAGAAAATTCTCCTCGAGCCGGTCCTTTTCCGGCCCGTTCATCAGCAATAGAGCACCAGCGCCACGAGCACCAGCGGCTCGTCGCGGAGGTTCTTCATGCTGTGGCCCTCACCGCTGTCCGTGAAGCAGACGTCGCCCGCGCGGACGGTGGTGACGGTGCCGTTGTCGTTGTATTCGCCCTCGCCGGAGATGACGAGGTAGGTCTCGCCGTCGCCGTCGTGGACGTGCCAGCCGATCTCGCAGTTCTTCTCAAGCGTCACGGTGTTGAAGATGCGGCCCTTGCCGTACATGCCGTCCGCGGGCAGGATGACGCGGTTGACGAGATAGCCCTCGCCGCCCTTGAAGTTGTCCTTGCGCTCGATCTGCCTGTCTTCGTACCTTGTTATCATTATTTCTTCCTCCTTATTCTCCGCACAGCTCGGCTATCGCCAGTGCGAATATTTTGCATGCTGCCAGTGAATCGTGAATATTTATGCGCTCGTTCGCCCCGTGCATGTTGGAGACGAAGCCCGGCATGCCCGCACCGAAGGCCACGCCGCCGGGGATCTCGTGGACATAGGTGCCGCCGCCGGTGGCGACGCACTCGCCCTTGCGGCCGGAGTAGGTCTCATAGCAGCGCAGCAGCGTGGAGACGAACTCGCCCTCGGCGGGGGTGTGGTGGGCCGGGTGCATCTCGGACTCGACGCTGAAGCCGAGGGAGCTGAGACGCGCGTCAAAGATCTGCTTGCAGTTGGCCTCGTCGGCGCAGATGGGCACGCGGCTGTCGAGCTGGGCGTCGAGGCCCGTATCGCAGAGGCTCAGCAGGTCGAGGGAGATGGTGAGCTCACCGGAGATGTCGTCCTTCTGCGCGATGCCGCAGGTCTCGCCGAGCCAGTCGCCGTGCGGGAAGCACTCGGCCAGTGTGCGGATGGTGCGCGTGGACTCGCAGTCGGCGAGGGGCAGGCTGCTCAGCACTGCGAGCAGGGCGGTTATGCCGTTGGCGCCTTCCCAGGGGGTGGAGGCGTGCGCCTGGCGGCCGTGGACGGAGAGCTCCGCCCCGCCGTCAACGTCGCAGGCGGAGAGGACCACGCCGCAGCGCGCGGCGGCGTCGGCGCCCAGCCTCAGGACCTCGGCGGCGTCCATGCCGAGCACTGTGGCGCGGGCGTCGGCGGGGATGACGTTGATGCACAGGCCGCCCTCTATGGACGAGACGCGGGGCAGGGCGGTCCCGGCAGGCCAGCTGCGGGTGAGGTGGGGGCGGAACGTGCCCTTTTCCACGTTGTAGACGGGAAAGCCGGTGTCCGGCGTGAAGGTGTTCGGAGCAGGGGCGTGCTTGGAGTAGTAGTGGGGCAGGTCTTCGGAGCCGGACTCCTCGTTCGTGCCCATGATGAGGCGGCAGCCGTGCTTTATGGGCAGGCCCAGCTCCCGCACGCAGCGCATGGCGAAGAGGGCCATGACGACGGGGCCCTTGTCGTCGTCAGTGCCGCGGCCGTAGAGGCAGCCGTCGCCCTTGAGGACGGCCTCGTAGGGCGGGGTGTCCCAGCCATCGCCCTCGACAACGACGTCGAGGTGGCCGAGAATGTCGAGGCGGGAGGGCTGGTCGTTGAGGTCGGCGGTGCCGACGGCGCAGCCGTATATCTCCGTGGCAAAGCCGTATTCAGAGCAGAGGGCCAGGGCCTCGTCCAGGGCGGCCCGGGGGCCGGGGCCGAAGGGCGCGTCCGGCTCCGCCTCGCCGCGCACGCTTCTGACGGCGACAAGGCGGCCGATGTCGCGTATGAGCTCGGCCTCGTGGGCGTCGACCCACTGGGATATGCGTTCTTGAACTGTCATCATATCAGCTCCTTAGTATATTTTTCGGCCTCGGCGATGATGTGCTCCACGCTGTCACCAACGTGGAACTCGCCGTTCTCGTAGAGTATGCGCCCGGCGACCATGGTCAGGCGCACGCAGTCCTTAGAGCCGCTGTAAACAAGATTCTGAGCCGGGGCCAGGATGGGCCTCATGCTCGGGCGCGAGAGGTCGATGACCGCGAGGTCGGCCCACTTGCCGGGGGCGAGGCTGTCGCAGTCGGAAAGGCCCATGGCCCGCGCGCCGCCGCTGCATGCGGCGTAGAGGATGTCGCCGGCGGGGCAGGCCGCGGCGTCCTCGCGCCGGAGCTTTTGCAGCACACAGGCGAGGTACATCTCGCGGAACATGTCGAGCGCGTTGTTGGAGGAGGCCCCGTCCGTGCCTATGGCGAGGTTGATGCCCATGTCCATGAACTCGCTGAGGGGCGCGACGCCGCTGGCGAGCTTGGCGTTGGAGGCCGGGCAGGTGACGGCCCAGAGGCCGCGGTCACGGAATATCCGCATGTCGCCCTCGTCGAACCAGACGCAGTGGAAACCGCCGCCGCCGTAGTCGAAGAGGCCGAGCTGGTCGAAATAGCGCGTGGGGCTCATGCCGTGGCGCTCGATGCAGCCCTCGTACTCGGACTTCGTCTCGCTGTTGTGGGTCCAGACCTCTGCCTTGTAGGTGTGGGCGAGCTCGGAAATGTAGCGGAGGAGCTCCTCACTCGCGGTGTACTCGGCGTGGAAGCCGAGGCGGTAGCCCACGAGGGGGCCCATGGCATTGTACTTTTCAAAGTCGCGCGCGGCGACGCTCCAGTCGGCGTCCCCGGCGGCGACGGCGCCGCAGAGGATGGAGCGGAAGCCGCTGTCGATTACGGCCTGGACGTAGGCGTCGCGATAGAAATACATGTCAAAGGCCGCGGTGACGCCGCCGGAGAGCAGCTCGAGCACGGCGAGGCGGGTCAGGGCATAGATTGCTTCGGGAAAGAGCCTGGCCTCGCGGGGGAAGACCTGCTGGAAGAGCCAGTCGTGCAGCGGCAGGCCGTCGGCAAAGGAGCGCAGAAAGACCATGGGGTTGTGCGTGTGCGCGTCCTTGAAGCCGGGGATGATGAGGTCGCCGCCGAGGTCTATCTCGCGCTCAAAGGCGGGCATGTCCTCGCGCGGGGGGCCGACGTAGCTTATGCGGCCGCCATCGGTCCAGAGCTCGCCCTCGACTATGGAGCAGTCGCCGGGGCTGAGCATGGGCATGATGCGGGCGTTGTGGAGTCGTATCATAATTGTTACCTCCTTACAGGGGCGATGCAACATCTTCATATCAGATTATCACCGCAAAGGCGGGGATGTCAATTGCAAAAGCTCGGCGCGCGTGCTAAGATACCGAGCTGAGAGGAGCTGATCGTGTTGACGGCAAGGGAGTTTATGGACTTTCTCCACGTGATGGAGCGGCTAAAGTGCAACGTGCGCCACGGCTGGACCAGCACGGGCCGGAGGGAATCGGTGGCGGAGCACAGCTATCGCCTCTGCGTGATGGCGTTTCTGCTGCGGGACGAGTTTCCGGGGCTGGACATGGAGAAGGTGCTGCACATGTGCATCATCCACGACTGGGGCGAGGCGGTGACGGGGGACATCCCGACCTTCCTGAAGACGGAGGCGGACGAGGCGACGGAGACGGACGCGGTGGCGCAGCTCACGTCGATGCTGCCGGACAAGAAGGCGGAGCTGGACGCGCTCTTTGCCGAGATGGAGGCGCTGGAGACGCCGGAGGCGAAGCTGTATAAGGCGATCGACCGCATCGAGGCGGTGATACAGCACAACGAGGCGCCGCTGGATACCTGGATAGAGCTGGAGCGGACGCTGAATCTGGAGTACGGCGTCAAGGACTGCGCCAATTTCCCGTTCATGGCCGAGCTTCGCGAGCTGGCCGCCGACGATACGCGAAAAAAACTCGCCGACGCCGAATAAAACACCCGCGCGCTCCGCGCGCGAATGAAAGTTTCGTCCACCTTTTCAAAGGTGGCGGGGTGCAGGGGCGGAGCCCTTGCCCGTGCTCCGCAGAGCGCGGAACCTTCTTGTGCTTATTTAAGCGCAGGAGGGGGTCTAAGGGGGAACCCTCGCCGGGGGTTCCCCCTTTTTTCTTTTGGTTTGTACGTGTGCGCCGATACGTTGGGAGGTGGTCGTTGCCCTGTCCTGCGATTCGACCCCATTTCTTTGGTGCTTGCCCAAAGAAACGGTGTCGAGCCGCCAAAGAAAAGCGCTTTTTTAGCCTGGCGGCTCCACCATCCGCGTGAGCGCTGCCAGTCGGTAGACGGGACGTTCCTCGCCCGACTTTAGCAGGGGGCTGGTGGGTGTCTGAGCGCTTGCCTTCGCCGGGGGCGAACGGGAGCTGTTATGGCCGCTTTGCGCGGTCGGTCGAGCTGGCGGGTGTCACTGTCGTTATCAGGTTCCGCCTACCACCCAAGCGCGTTTCTTTGGGGCTCCACCCCGTTTCTTTGCGCAAGAGCAAAGAAATGGGGTGGAACGGGCAGGGCCAGTGCGGTCTACCGCTTCGCCCAACTTGGGGAGGGGGCGGGTGGGTGTCGGGGGAACGGCGCACATGTTGAAGGCACAAAGAAAGACCCCCGCCTATTCGGGCGGGGGTCTGTTTATTTGGCTTTGGCTTTGATGGCCTCGATGAGCAGAGGGCCGGCGGTCTCTATCACGCGGCGGCGCAGGGCGTCGGGCGTGTCGCCCTCGAGCACCTCCACGGGGGCCTGGAGCAATATCTCGCCCACCTCGCCGCTCTCGTCCGGGGCATAGATGGTGGCGCCCGTCCAGCGGACGCCGCGGTCTATGGCGGCGCGGCAGAGGTCGGGAGCGCGCAGAGTATCGAAGGCGGGGCTCAGCGCGCAGCGCACGCCCACGGCGCGGCCGCGGTAGGCCCGAGCCAGACCCTCCGAGAGCTTCGGAGCAAAGCCCGCGAGGATGATGAAGTCTATGTCGAGGTCGTGCAGCTTGTTGAGCAGCGCCAGCGAGAACGAGGCGCCGTTCGGGAAGATGGCCTCCTCGACCACATAGCCCGGCACATGCGCGCCCTCGGCCCGGGTGAGGGCAAAGGAGCCCCGCTCCGTCGAGATCACGGCGGCGAGCGAAAAGCCCTCTATCTCCCCGAAAAACACGCTGTCGAGCAGCGACTGCAGCTCGGCTCCGTCCCCGGACACCAGCGCGGCGGCGTTCAGCATATCTCCTGCACTTCCTTCCCCAGCAGCCTTGCGGCCGTCTCCATGCTGCGGTGCTCTATGGCGCGCAGCTTGCGCACGTTCTCCTCGAGCGCGGCGGCGTCGCCCCGGCGGGCGGCGGCCTCGTCTATCAGGCGGCAGAGCTCGCCGGTCTCCAGGCTCTCCAGCGGCACGCAGCCGCCGTCCACACAGCGGAGGAAGGCCGTGACCTTCGGGTCGTAGCTCACGCCCACCAGCGGCACGCCCTGGCCCGCCGCAAAGATGAGCCCGTGCAGCCGCATGGACACGACGACCTGCATCCGAGACATGAGCCCTATCGCCAGCGCGGAGCTGAGCGGCCCGGGCAGCAGCACGTGCGGCACGTTGCCGAGCTTGGCCGCGACCTGGGCGGCGGCCTCGCCGTCGTCGAGGTGGTTTATGGGCAGGAACACCGCCGTGAGGCCGTATTTCTCCCAGGCGTGCGCCGCGGCGGCGGCAAAGACGCCCGCTTTTTTGTCAAAGCCCGGCCAGAGGCGCAGGGCAAAGCAGATGTATTTCCCGTCCGGGTCCGCGCCGACGGCCCTGAGCGCCGCGTCGACCTCCTCCGCCGGGGCGGCGGGCAGGGTCAGCGCCGGGTCCGAGGCCAGGATTATCTCCGGCTCCGTCACGCCGAAGCGCGCGAGCTCCTCTATGCTGTCCGGCTCGCGGAGCGTTATGGCGTCCACGCAGGAGTTGAGCACCTTCCGCGTCTTGGCGACGCCGCCCGGGCGCTTCACCGGGCCGATGCCGCAGCCGTACATCATGACCTTGCAGCCGAGGCGCTTGGCCGCGCGCAGGGTGAAGAGGTAGTACCAGAGGCTCCGGCGGCTGGTGACGTCCTGGATGAGGCTGCCGCCGCCGTTGAGATAGAGCGCCCGGCGCCGCATGACGGCGAGGAAGCGCGGGAAGTTAAAGGTATGCACCGCCGTGAGCCCCAGCCGGGCCGAGGCGCCCGCGGGGTCGCGGGTCATGACCGTCACGGGCATGAGCGGGTCAATGGAGCGCAGCTCCGCCACGATGGCGTCGAGGATGGCCTCGTCGCCGGAGTTGCCCATGCCGTAGGCGCCGCAGACCACGACGCCGCTGCGGCCATTGGCCTCACGGTTGAGTATCTCCTCGTACACGGCCTTCTGCTCGCGGCAGGTGGCCTCGACGGAGAACTCGCGCGCCGCGCGCTCGTGCACGGCGCTGCCCAGGCGGCGGCGCAGCTCCGCGTCTCCGGCGAGGGCCGAGAGCCGCTCGGCGAGCGTTTGCCAGTCGCCGGGGGTGAAGAGATAGCCGGTCTTGCCGTCCTCGATGAGCCGCGGGATGCCGCCGACGGCGGAGGCCACGGTGGGCAGGGAATAGGATGCGCCCTCGGTGATGGCGTAGGGGAAGGTCTCCGAGAGGGAGCTGAGCGTGTTTATGTCGAGCGCGGAGTAGAACTCCTCCATGTCGTCCAGCCAGCCGGCGAGGCAGACGGCGTCGCCCGCGCCGAGCTCCTGGGCCAGAGCCTCGAGCGCCGGACGCTCCGGGCCCTCGCCCGCGATGATGAGCCGCAGCTCCGGGTGGGACTTGCGCGCCTCGGCAAAGCCGCGCACCAGCGTGGCGAGGTCCTTGACCGGGTCCAGCCTCGCCGCCGCGCCGACGACTATGCTGTCCGGCTCAACGTTGGCGCAGACGCGCCGGCAGAACGCGGTGCGGTCCAGCCGCTTGGGCTCGCGCGAGAAGTCCAGGCCGTTGTAGATGGCGAAGGTCGTCTCCCTGGGGAAGCCGCGGGAGATGAGCAGGTCGCGCATCGCGTCCGAGACGCCGACGTGGTATTTGATGCGCCGGAGCGCGAGGACGTTGAGCACGCCGTAGGTCGCGGCCGCGAGGGGACGGCCCATGTAGTCGAGCCGGTAGTCGCTGTGCACCGTGCTTACCACGGGGCGGCCGCAGGTCGAGCGCAGTATGGCGCCCGCGAGGTTGGCGCGCGAGCCGTGAGTGTGCACAAGGTCAAAGCCCTCCTCGGCTATCATGCGGCGCACCTGCCGGAGCGCGGAGAAAAACCCGCCCTCGCACACGCGTGTCTCGATGCCGAGCTCCGCCGCCTCCTGCGCAAAGGGCCCGTCCCGGAAACAGACGAGCGTGATACCCATGCCGCGCGAGAGGTTTTTGAGCAGCGAGTGGACGTGGGTCTTGGCCCCGCCGGTGTCGCCGCCGCTTATCAGATGTATAACTTTCAAAGTCACGCCCCCTGTTAATCTTGTTTCCGGCGCGAATTTATTGTAATATGGGTAGGAAAAAGCTATCGGTTTATTATAGCTTACTCGTGACCCATGGTCAACCACAACACAGAAACGGAAGATGAAGCGCAATGACAAGCATCTACCTCATACGCCACGCGGAGGCGGAGGGCAACCTCTTCCGCCGCGCTCAGGGGCATTGGAACGGCAAGATAACCGCCCGGGGCAAAAAGCAGATCGACGCCCTGGCGGAGCGGTTCAAGGACGTCAGGATAGACGCCGTGTACTCCAGCGACCTGGACCGCGCGGTGGAGACCGCGGGGGCCATACTGCGCGGACGTGACGTCCCCTTCAAGTGCACGCCGCTGCTGCGGGAGATAAATATGGGCGTCTGGGAGGGCGAATCCTGGGGCAATATCACCTACCGCTGGCCGGAGCAGATGTACAATTTCAACAACGAGCCGGAGCGCTGGCACGTGCCCGGCTGCGAGAGCTTTGACGCCGTGCAGAGCCGGATGCGCGACTGCATGTATGAGCTCGCCGCGGAGCACGAGGGCGGCACCATCGCCGCCGTCTCCCACGGCATGGCCATCAAGATACTGCTCATGGGCGTACTCGGCATCCACAGCGGGGACGGGCAGCCCATGCTGCACGGGGACAACACCTCGGTCAGCCTGCTGCAGGTGGACCACACGGGGATAAAGGCCGTCTACTATAACGACAACAGCCACCTCAGCGAGGAGCTCTCCACCTTCGCGCAGCAGCGCTGGTGGCGGGACACGACGAAGGACGACCCCACGAGCCTGCGCTTTGAGCCGCTCGACCCCCGCGACAAGGCGGACGCCGATTTTTATGTCCGCTGCTACGCCGACTCCTGGGCCGTGGCCCACGGCTCTTCCGCGGGCTTCACGCCGAGCGTCTACCTCACGAGCGCGCGCTCGCACTCGGCAAAGGACAAAAACTGCGTGCTCAAGGTCATGAGCGGCGACACGCCCGCGGGCATCCTGGAGCTCGACCCCCGGCGCGGCAAGGACGAGGGCTGCGGCTGGGTGAGCCTGCTCTACCTGTGCCCGGAGTTCCGCGGCAAGGGCTACGGCGTGCAGCTCATCGGCTGCGCCGCGGCGTATTTCTCGGACAAGGGCCGCCGCGCCGTGAGGCTCCACGTCGCCGTCACCAATCAGCACGCCATAGATTTCTACCGTCACTTCGGCTTCAGGGAGCTCGGCACGGAGAGCGGCGTGGCCTCCGACCAGCTGCTCATGGAGAGGGAAAACTGATGCGGGCCGTCATCCAACAAGTGAAGCTGCCGGACACCGGGCGCATAATCGCCATCTCGGACGTCCACGGCAACCTGCCGTACCTAAAGGGCCTGCTCGCCCGGCTCCAGCTCCGGGACGAGGACACGCTGGTCTTCTGCGGCGACATCCTCGAGAAGGGCCGTTACAGCCTGGAGACGCTCAGGTATATAATGCGCCTGGCCTCGGAGCGGAGGGTCCTCGCCGTGCTGGGCAACTGCGACTTCTGGCAGGACGCCATATACCGCCCGACGCCCGCCTCCGACGAGTACTGCAAGCGCTATCTGCTCTCGGACAGCGCGGGCTGGGGCCCGGGCCTGCTGGCCCAGATGTGCCAGGAGGCCGGCTTCGTCGTGGGCCGGGGCACGGACATGACGGAGTTCCGCCGCGTCATCGGCGCCGCTTTCGAACCGGAGTTCCGCTTTCTCGAGAGCCTGCCCCACGTCATAGACACGGAGCACTACGTCTTTGTCCACGGCGGCCTGCCCGAGGGCGGGCGCGAGGACTGGGACGGCTGGAAGTGCATGAAAAACGACAACTTCCTCGGCCAGGGCCGCTCCTTCGACCGTTGGGTCATCGTCGGCCACTGGCCCGTCACGCTCTACGGGACGGACACCGTCTGCGCCAACCCCATAATCGAGCGGGAGAGGAAGATAATCAGCATCGACGGCGGCTGCGTCCTCAAGGACGACGGCCAGCTCAACGCGCTCATCATCCCATATAACGGCAGCGAGGACTTTCAGGTCGAGCACTACGACCCCTTCCCCGTGCGCCGCGTGAAGAGCGCGCAGAAGGGCTCCGAAAAGAGCATATACATCCGCTGGGGCGACAACATCGTGCGCATACTCGAGCGCGGGCGGGAATTTTCCCGCTGCGTCCACGTCCGGACGGGCTACGAGCTCGACATCCTGACGAAAAACCTCTACGGCGAGAGCGGCGAAGTCCGCTGCAACGACTGCACGGACTATGTGCTCCCGCTGGAGGCCGGGGACGAGGTCTCCGTGGTGGAGACGACCTCGCGGGGCTACTTTGTAAAGCACAACGGCGTCAGCGGCTGGTACGGAGGTGAACTGCTGTGATAGACAGGGCCGATTTTCTGCCCGTGTCGCGCGAGGAGATGCACGAGCGCGGCTGGTGGTGGTACGACTTCCTCGTCGTGGGCGGGGACGCATACATAGACCACCCGAGCTTCGGCACGGCGGTCATCGCGCGCGTGCTGGAGGCGGAGGGCTACCGCGTGGCGGTGCTCTGCCAGCCGGACTGGCACTCGGCAGACGCCTTCCGGGACATGGGCGCGCCGAGGCTGGGCGTCATGATAGGCGCGGGCAACCTGGACTCCATGGTCGCGCACTACACGGCCTCGAAGCACAAGCGCCGCGAGGACTTCTACTCACCCGGCAAAAAGATGGGCCTGCGCCCGGACCGGGCCGTGATCGTCTACGCAAACCGCGCGAGGGAGGCCTTCGGGCCGGACATGCCCATCGTGATAGGTTCGCTGGAGGCCAGCCTGCGCCGCTTTGCTCACTATGACTACTGGGAGGACAAGGTCCGCCGCAGCGTCATCTTCGACGCAAAGGCCGACCTGCTGGTCTACGGCATGGGCGAGTACGCCACGATCGAGATCGCCAAGGCGCTCAAGAAGAAAAAGCCCATCTCGGAGCTGTACGACATCCGCGGCACGGCTTACATCGCCAAGGAGGCGCCCGAGGACGCGCTTATGCTGCCCTCCTTCGAGGAGGTCAGCCGGAGCAAGCGCGCCTACGCCGAGGCGACGCGCATAGAGTACGCGGAGCACGACCCGGTGCGCGGGCGGCGCATGGCCCAGGCGCACGGGGACCGCTATCTCGTCGTGAATCCGCCCGCCATGCCGCTCTCCAGGGAGGAACTCGACCGCGTGGCGGAGCTGCCGTACACGCGCGAGGTGCACCCAATGTACGACGCCATGGGCGGCGTCCCGGCCATCGAGGAGGTGCGCTTTTCGGTCATACACAACCGCGGCTGCTTCGGCGGCTGCAACTTCTGCGCGCTGGCCTTCCACCAGGGCCGCATGGTGACGAGCCGCAGCCACGAGAGCGTCATCCGCGAGGTCACGGCGATGACCAAGCACCCGCTCTGGAAGGGCTACGTCTCCGACGTCGGCGGTCCGAGCGCCAACTTCCGCCACCCCTCCTGCGCCCAGCAGCTCAAAAACGGCATGTGCGCAAACCGCAGCTGCCTCGCGCCGACGCCCTGCAAGAACATAGACGCCGACCACTCGGACTACCTCGCGCTGCTTCGCAAGCTCCGGAACATTCCGGGCGTGAAAAAGGTCTTTGTACGCAGCGGGATAAGATACGACTACATGCTCTGCGACAAGCGCGGCGACTTCTTTGCGGAGCTGGTGAAATACCACATCTCCGGCCAGCTCAAGGTGGCGCCGGAGCACTGCATAGACTCGGTGCTCGACTACATGGGCAAGCCGCACATAGACGTGTACGAGCGCTTCATGGAGAAGTACCGCAGCCTGAACGCGCGGTATGACAAGGAGCAGTACGTCGTGCCCTACCTGATGAGCTCGCACCCGGGCAGCACGCTGGAGAGCGCGATATCGCTGGCGCTGTACCTCAAAAAGACGGGCCGCCGCCCGGAGCAGGTGCAGGACTTCTATCCTACGCCGGGCACGGTCTCGACCTGCATGTACTACACGGGCCTGGACCCGCGGACGATGGAGCCGGTGTACGTGGCGCGCACGCCGGAGGAGAAGGCGATGCAGCGGGCGCTCTTGCAGTTCCAGAACCCGGCGAACCGACGGCTGGTGCTGGAGGCGCTGCGCAAGGCCGGCAGGGAGGACCTCATAGGCTTCGGCAAGAACTGCCTTGTCCCGCCCTACGACAGAAGGCGGAGGAAAAAGCAATGACGGTTCTGCTCGCGCTGCTGGGCGTGTATCTGCTGGTGATAAATCTGGACGGTCTGATACTCATGGGCGTGGACAAGTCGCTGGCACGGCGCGGCAAGCGGAGGATCCCGGAGGCGACGCTGTTCCTGGTAGCCGCCATCGGCGGCTCAGCGGGCGTGCTCATAGGCATGTACGCCTTCCGCCACAAGACCCAGCACGACAGCTTCACGATAGGCATACCATTGATCTTGTTCTTCGAGGCCGTGCTCATCGTCCTCGCCATCTATTTTGCGAGGTAAAAGAGCAAAAAAGATTCATCCCGGCGCTCCAAAAAGGCGGCGGGATGAATCTTTTTAGCCTTTTGCAGCCTGTCCCCTCCCCAAGTCGGGCGAGGAACGTATAGTCTACCGACTGGCAGCGCTCACGCGAATGGTGGAGCTGCCGAGGTAAAAAAGCGCTTTTCTTTGGCGGCTCGACACCGTTTCTTTGGGCAAGCACCAAAGAAATGGGGTCGAATGGCAGGGCAAGGTAACGACTACCTCCCAAGGAAACGGCGCACACGCAAAAGAGTAAAGAAAAGGGGGAACCCCCGGCGAGGGTTCCCCCTTAGACCCCCTCCTGCGCTCAAATAAGCACAAGAGAGTTCCGCGCTCTGCGGAGCGCGGGCAAGGGCTCTGCCCCTGCACCCCGCCACCTTTGAAAAGGTGGACGAAACTTTCAAACGCGCGCGTTGCGCGCAGCGAAGGGCGCGAAAAATCCGGGGCCCCGGAGAGGGTCCCGGATTCTTTTATTTTTTCACGCGGCAGACGAGTTCGCCGTTCTCGGCGTCGAGCACCAGCGTGGAGCCGGAGCCCAGGTCGCCGGAGAGGAGCTTCTTCGCGATCAGCGTCTCGGCGCCGGACTGCAGGCAGCGCCGCAGCGGACGCGCGCCGTAGAGCGGGTCGTAGCCGCGCTCGATGATCAGGTCCTTCGCCGCGTCGGTGACCTCCAGCGAGAGCGTCTTGTCCGCAAGGCGCTTGCGCAGGCCCTCGACCATGATGTCGATGATGCCGCGGAGGTTGTCGCGGGTCAGCGGCTTGAACATGATTATCTCGTCCAGCCTGTTGAGGAACTCGGGGCGGAATGCGCCCTTGAGCTCGTGCATGACCGCCGCCTGGGCGTCCTCGGAGATGCTGCCGTCAGGCTTGATGCCCTCGAGCAGGTACTGGCTGCCCAGATTGCTCGTCAGGATGATTATCGTGTTCTTGAAGTCCACGGTGCGGCCCTGGCTGTCCGTTATGCGGCCGTCGTCCAGGATCTGCAGCAGGATATTGAACACGTCCGGATGCGCCTTTTCGACCTCGTCGAAGAGGACGACGGAGTAAGGATGACGGCGCACGGCCTCCGTGAGCTGGCCGCCCTCGTCATAGCCGACGTATCCGGGAGGCGCGCCGATAAGACGCGAGACGGAGAACTTCTCCATGTACTCGGTCATGTCTATACGCACCATGTTGCGCTCGTCGTCAAAGAGGCACTCGGCGAGGCTCTTGGCGAGCTCCGTCTTGCCGACGCCGGTCGGGCCGAGGAAGAGGAAGCTGCCTATCGGCCTGTTCGGGTCGGAGATGCCGGCACGCGAACGCTGGATGGCCTCAGTCACGAGACGCACGGCCTCGTCCTGGCCGACGACCCTCTTGTGGATGACCTCGTCGAGGTGCAGCAGCTTCTCGCGCTCGCCCTCGACCAGTTTCGCGACCGGGATGCCGGTCCATTTGGCCACGATGTTTGCGATCTCCTCCTCCGTGACCGTGTCGTGCACGAGCGAGTTCTCGGTGGAGCGCTTCTCGGCGCGCTGCTCGGCCTCGGAGAGCTTCTTCTCAAGGGCGGGCAGGTCGGAGTACTTGAGCTTTGCGGCCTTCTCGTACTCGAGGGCCATCTGCGCGGCCTCGATCTCGCCGTGGACGCGCTCGATCTCGCCCTTTATCTTCTTGACCTCGTCCACGCTGCCGCGCTCGGCTTCCCAGCGCGACTTCATGGCGTTGAATTTGTCCTTCTGCTCCGCGAGTTCAGCAGAGAGCTTCGCAAGACGGTCCTTGGAGAGCTGGTCGTCCTCCTTCTTGAGGGCCATCTCCTCGATCTCGAGCTGCATGATCTTTCTGCGCAGGTCGTCCAGCTCGCTGGGCATGGAATCTATCTCCGTCCTGATCATGGCGCAGGCCTCATCCACGAGGTCTATGGCCTTGTCGGGCAGGAAACGGTCCGTTATATAGCGGTTCGACAGCGTCGCGGCGGCGACAAGCGCGTTGTCGTGGATGCGGACGCCGTGGAATATCTCATAGCGCTCCTTCAGGCCGCGGAGTATGCTTATCGTGTCCTCGACCGTCGGTTCGTTGACCATGACGGGCTGGAAACGACGCTCCAGAGCCGCGTCCTTTTCGATGTACTTGCGGTACTCGTCCAGGGTCGTGGCGCCGATGCAGTGCAGCTCGCCGCGCGCCAGCATGGGCTTCAAGAGGTTGCCCGCGTCCATGCTGCCCTCGGTCTTGCCCGCGCCGACGATGGTGTGCAGCTCATCGATGAACAGGATTATCCTGCCCTCGGAGCGGCGGATCTCCTCCAGCACGGCCTTGAGCCTCTCCTCAAACTCGCCGCGGTACTTGGCGCCCGCAATGAGCGCGCCCATGTCGAGCGAGAAGATGGTCTTGTCCTTCAGTCCGTCCGGCACGTCGCCGCGGACTATACGCTGAGCCAGGCCCTCGGCTATGGCCGTCTTGCCGACGCCGGGTTCGCCGATGAGCACGGGGTTGTTCTTCGTCTTACGCGAGAGGATGCGGATGACGTTCCTTATCTCGCTGTCACGGCCGATGACGGGGTCGAGCTTCTGCTCACGCGCGCGCTGCACGAGGTCGGTGCCGTATTTCGTCAGGGCGTCGTAGCTGTCCTCAGGGTTGTCGCTGGTCACGGGGCCGGTCTTGACCTTGGCGAGTGCGGTGTTGAAGGCTTCGCGCGTGACGCCGTGGTCGGAGAGTATCTTGCGCACCGCCGGGCCGCCCTCGGAGAACATGCCGAGCATCAGGTGCTCGACGGAGACGTACTCGTCGCCCAGCTTCTCCGCCGCCTTCTCGGCAAAGCGCAGCAGCTTGCTAGTCTCGGGGGAGGCGTAGACCTCGCCGCTGCCGCCGGAGACCTTGGGCAGCTTGGCTATCTCGGCGTCCAGCTCGCCCAGCATGGCGTCGCAGTCCGCGCCCATCTTGGAGAGCAGCGAGCCGATGAGGCCGCCGTCCTGGTCGATAAGGGCGTAGAGCAGGTGGGCCGGGGTGAGGTACTGGTTCTGGTTCTCCTGAGCCATCGCCTGAGCGGTGTTTATGGTTTCAATTGTCTTTTGAGTGAATTTTTCAGCGTTCATAAACGTTCACCTTCCTTTAGGTGGGCAGAATGCCTCAGATGAGTATCTTGCGCCGGCCGAGGTCGGCGTAATACTCGGCCTCTATCGTCCGCGCGTCGGCGCGGCCGCTGAGGTAGGCCTTCATGAGCCGGTCGAAGAGCTTGATGTACTCGGAGAGCGCCTCTGCGACGTCCTCTGCCGTGCAGTCACGGCCTCGCGGCACGGCTATGCTCCTGACGAACTTGCCGTCATAGAGCGCGTAGTCCAGGCTCTCCGCAAGCTGCGGGGCCAGGAGCTTATCCTCGACGTACTTCCAGATCCGGAAGAAGCCCGTCATCGCCTCGATGAGCGCGGCGGACTGGGTGCGGAACACCACGCTCAGCTCGCCCAGAGAGCCCTCGCCGGAGCGGAAGAGCTGGACCTCGTATTTCACGGTGGGCCGGTACTTGTACTCGAGGCTGGACTTGAGCGACATGGTCAGCGCGTTGGGCGCGAAGAAGGGGACAAGCTCCCTCGAGGGCGCCAGCATCTGCTCCACGGCTCGGAATATATCGTTTATCCTCCGTTCCGGGGTGGTGACGGAGACGTAATCCGCAAGAATTTGATTTATGAGATTTGAGCGGTTCGTCCCCAGCCTGTGCGCCAGGGCGTCCACCTCGCGCACGACCTCCTCCGAAAGCATGAGGCTGTAAAGTGTCTTTTTCATGCGTACACCGCCTTTCCTTCCTTTACGCGTATATCATACACCTGCGCCTCAAACTTGTCAAGAGTCTTATATAATTTTATTTGCGAATTATATGTGAACATTTCGAGCGAAAGCAAGGCGACGGGCGCCGAGGGCAAAAAAATAGCGCCCGCCGGGCGGCGGACGAAAAAGGGCATAAAAAAAGCATCTGACCCCTGCACTTTATATCCTTGAGCCTTTTCCATAGCATATGCTTTCAGAAATAATTCCTCTGGACAATCGGCTCTAAGAATCAAGGCAGGGGTCAGACGCGGTGATTCTTGGTATCTAACATCAATTTAACCTCTCTTTCCACAGATTTCGGAAGAGTCCGAACCTCCGGCGTGCCGCAAGCTGCTGTGTTCTGTTCCGTCCGGTATGCCTTGTTTGCCTTAGTCAATTTCAGCTTCTCTTTTTGTGAGATGTGCCGTTTTGTTTAAATTGATCTTCAAGCTGCTTTTAACAAAGCTGTGTTGGCATCGGCGGTAAATCAAAGATGGATATATTTTGTATATCAAGTGTGCAGCCCGGCTCACCGCTCCGGTCGGCGTTCCGATCAGGTAAGGCGTTGGCTTTCGCCTTCGCTCTCATCCTTTGGCCATAATATACTACCGAAGCGGCTTGATGTCAACACAAAATATACTTGTTTCACAGTTTTGGCGAAACAACGAAAATAGTTTCAAGGGGGTGTTTATGGCTTTTCAAAGCGTCCCGGATGTGATAAAATACAAAATTGGGAGCGAAAAGGACCCGCCGGAAGGCGGGCCCTTTTTCTTTTGGCGGGTGAATTATACTATCAAGTGCAACACTTTAGGGGGATAAAAAGAAGTTCATACAGGCCCCTGGTAGAATGAAGTTACCACACCACCAAACCACCGGAGGGAACTGTATGAACTACCGTCATCTTAGCATAGAAGAGCGCTGTTGTATACGGAAATATTATGTGGATGGTCTGAGTTACCGAGAAATCGCCCGGTTAATCGGGCGGAGCGTAAGCACGGTATCCCGTGAGATACGCCGGAACTGCACACATATGCATGATATTCCAACCTACTACCCGCATACTGCACAGAAAAAGTATTTGCTGCGTCGCTCGTACTGTCACCGGGGGATGTTTCATTCACAAGAGGTGATTGACTACATAGAGGAAAAGCTGCGGGCAACTTGGTCGCCGGAGCAGATTGCCTGTACTCCTTGCGAGCTGAAGATGCCCAGTTGGCGGACTATCTATCGCTGGATCTACGAGAAATACCTGGTAAAGGGCAATCTGAAAGTGCTGCGCCGGAAGGGAAAAAGTCATGGAGTAAAAGAAACACGAGGGAAATACAGCAAGGGGAAATCGATTCGTAAGCGGGACAAGTCAGTATACAGCCGTCAGGAAGCCGGGCACTGGGAAGCGGATACGGTAGTGAGTGGCCAAGGTAAAAGTAAGGCCTGCTTTGCCACCTTGGCAGAGCGCAAAACCCGGTTTTACATTGCTGTGAAACTTCCTGACAAAAAAGCGGGAACCATGGAAAACGCCATTGTTTCAGCGCTGTCTGCCTTCCCCCCACAGTTGGTCAAGACCATTACCTGTGACCGGGGGACGGAGTTTGCCAACTGGCGCAGAATCGAGGAGCGGCTCCATTGTGACGTCTATTTTACCGACCCCTATTGTGCCTGGCAGAAAGGCACAAACGAAAACCTCAATGGTTTGCTCCGGGAGTTTTATCCCAAAGGCAGAAACCTCTCCCGCGTTGCTCCTGCCACACTAAAACGAAACCTGGCGTTGATTAACGCCAGGCCTCGTAAAGTTCTTAACTTTCATTCTGCTCAGGAATTATGGGACTTCGAACTCAACTCCTGTTGCACTTAGTTTGACAATTCACTTCACCGCTTGTCGCTCACACCGAGAAGGTAGTCGACGCTGCACTTGTATAGCGCGGCGAGCTTTATCAGCGTCTGCGTCGGGATGTCGTTCTCGCCGGTCTCGTACTTCGAGTAGCCCGTCTGCGACATCTGCAAATACTTCGCCACCTGCGCCTGCGTCATATCCGCGTCCTCGCGCAGGTCCCTGAGCCTTGGATACATCCGTGTCACCTCGGACACAGTATTTCATAACCTGAAACAGATTATTGAAGATTAACCTGAAACAGGTTAATGCGGACGCGCTTTGCCCCGGGGCCGATTTGGTCCCGGGGCTGCTTTGGGTTTCAGCTGGTGGTCGTGGTGCAGTCGCCGGAGGGGAAGAACTCCTCGACGGGGAAGCGGATCTGGGAGAAGATCTCGCAGGGGTCGTCGTTGCAGCGGCCGCCGGCGCATTCCTTCTCGGGCACGCAGTAATCGTAGGCCGGGATGAGCAGCTGGGTGTCGCGCTCAAGGCGGATGATGGAGAACTGGCCGAGGGTGACGTACAGCCTGCGGCCGGTGTCGGTGGTGACCAGCGCCTCGCCGAAGCGGGCGAGGATGCAGGCCGGGATGTCGTGTCTGTCGTTGTCGCAGCAGACGTTGCAGTTGGCGTCTACGAGCTTGAGGTGCAGCGCTATGGGGTCGACGGCCTCGACGTAGGCGGTGGGCATGCCGTCGTCCACGCAGCTGCAGTCGCACAGGTCGGACGAGAACGTCTTTACCGTGCCCTCGCCGCCGCAGAGCATGACGCGCTTGTCGAAGATGGCGAGTCCCGTGACGGTGTTCCCGCCGGGGAAGGTCTCGCCCGTTATCTTGTAGAAATATGTGACGTCTACGGTGTAATAGCCCTTGTTAAAGGTGATGGCCTCGACGTTCACCTCGGCATACAGCAGCTCCGCGCTCTTGGGCCGGACGCTGAAGGCGTTGTCTATGTAGGTCTGGGACCCGACGGTGGGGTAAACCCGGAGGTCTTCTATGCAGTCTTTGTCATAAGACTGACCGTTTTATAAATATGGCAGTTAAAAATCGCGGAGCTGGAGCTCCAGGGTGAAGTCGCGGGGTTTGGTTTTCTTCTCTTTGGTGTAGGTTACTTCCACGCCGAGTGCTTTTAGGGCACTGTTCTTGTCGGCGGGAGACATGGTGGGGTAGAGCTGGACCAGATTCTCCAATGCGGCGGCGGCTTTGCGCGGGTCGCTGCGGCGGCGCTCATCTATCTGGCGTTCGAGGTCTGCCCGTTTGCTTGCAAGCTCGGCAAGCTCTTTTTCTGCGGCGTCGAGCCTTGAGCGAAACGTAGAGCGGTCATAGGTGCCGTCCTCGAGGAATTCATACAGACGCGGGATGCGGGCCTGTACGCGCTCCTGCTCGCGCTGCGCGGCTGCAAGGGCGGCTTCCAGCGCGTCAACATTTGGCGCGGCGCCCGAGTCTATGAGAAGTCGGAGCCGGGCGAGCTCGTCATACAGCAGCTCGACCATGCGCTCCTCCACATACTCGAACTTCGCGCCGGCGGTACAGCCCTTTGTGGTGCACAGCAGATACGGCTCGCCGCTGCTGCTGCCCATGCGCTGCATATTGTTCCCGCACTTCGAGCAGCGGATGATGCCTGCAAAGGGGTTTGCGCGCTGGCCGGTGTTGCTGGGCGGTATGTATCGCTGCTTCCTGCGCTCCTGAGCTTCCAGCCAGGTGTCCCATGGGATGATCGCTTCGTGCACGCCGTCCACCATCAGCCACTCGCCCTCCGGAGTGTAAACGACGTGATGCTTGTCTTTGCCGTGGGCTCCGGGGCGGTAGTGCTTTACGCGGTTCCAGGCGACCTTACCGGCGAAGGTGGGATTGCGCAGTACGTGCCGCACTGTGTTCCGGTTCCACTCGGCGCCGCGTCGAGGGGTACTCCCCATGACGTTGAGCTCCTGCGCTATGGTCTGCGCGCCGATACCGGCGAGATAACGCTCGTAGATATAGCGCACGAAACGCGCTTCCTCGGGGATGACCTCCAGCGAAGGCAGCTTGCCGATGCGGCAACGGCGGTAGCCGTAGGGCGCGTTGGCCGTATAGCCGCCGGCCTCTATGGTCTGCATCAGACCGCGCCTCATACGTTTCCGGATTGCCCTCCACTCGGCACGAGCAAAAAAGGCCTTAAACTCCGTCATCTCGATATCGACGTCGTTCGTGAGGTCATAGGTTTTCTCAGGCGTGATTATCAGTGTGCCGGACTCGCGGAAGGCGTCCAGGATGGTGCCTTGGTCGGCCATGCCGCCGCGCCCGAGGCGGTCGATGTCCATGCACAGCACGGCCTCAACTTCGCCGGCGCGGATGCGCTCGAGCAGCTTGAGCATTTCCGGGCGCGCATAGAGCTTTTCTCCGGACGCCACTTCCTCGTACACGCCGTCCACGGGCAGGCCGAGCCGGTCGGCCAGTTCCTCCAGCGCGGCCCAGTGCTTCGCCAGCACCTCCTCCGTGCTCTGCCCCTCCTCCGCGCGGCTCTTGCGGAGATACATGAAATTCGTATGGATCACCCCCTTGAATTGAATATAGAACGACAAGTATTACTTAACAAGTTCTAAAGCCCTGCCTCAGGAGAGACGGCTTTTTATTTTTTATGATTCATTTTTAACTCGTCGCACAATCTTTCTATCTCCCAGCGGGCCGAGGTGGACGGGAAAAAGAGAAGTTCATCAAAACCATATTTATTTGAAACGTCATTATACCACTCATTGTACGACATTTTGCTATGCCATTCTCGCCATGCGTCACGCTGCCAAGCCTCCTCTCTCATATACTCTGGCAGAACTTCTATCGCAGCTATCGTGGCGGCTGCCTTTATGGCTTCGTCGTATTCTTGACTCCATCTCTTATTTATTGCACTCTCTAGAGTTTGCATCACGCCATACACTGGGAATGATAGACCGTAGCACATCAAGATGACGGCCTCTTTCAACTTGCCAATTGACTTCCCACGGCGATTGCAACTCCATTCCAAAAGGCGGCCTAAAGCGCAGAGGATGAAGGCAATGCCTAAATAGGCTAATATGTCCGACAACTTCATATTGAGCCTCCCACAAAAGCGCGGCTACAGGCCGCGCCTTTTTCTATATTCGCTGATATCTATTATCCGGCGCTGGCACGCTCGTTTCTTGTGGGGTCTTCGTACTTTTTGAGAATATGCTTAATTACATCTCGATCATCATCGCTTGCCCGTCTGTACAATTCAATAAAGTAAAGTTCATTTTCACTTAGCTCGCTATCATTCGATAGAGGGCCAGCAAGCCGTATGTAGTCACTGCGCAATCCGGGAGGGACACCGCGGGACTGCAACAGGTATAGTTTTTCCTCATCATTTCTTGCATTCTGATAATCCTCATAAAAGTCGTCTGGCCAATTACCAATTAGGAAATCAGAGTCAACGCCGAGAAGCTCAGAAAGCTTTTTTAACATTAATATATCTGGTTCTCGCTTATCCTTCTCCCAATAGTTTAACCTAGTGGGAGTAATACCCATCAGTTCAGCGAGCTGCTTTTGAGAATATTCTTTTTTATTGCGGGCGTAAACTAACCGCTTGCCAAAAGTGTCCATATACTTGCCTCCTTTTATAATACAATAACGCAAATAGCTAATCAGGTCAATATAAAAATAAGCAATTTGCGAAGTATTACCGTTTTGCTATTGACAAATAAGCAAAACGGTAATATTATAATCTTGCAATTATCATAATGCTAATCGAGGTGATAAACATGTATCCAAATCTCAAGGCAGAACAAGCACGAAATGGTTACAGCAACGGGTTCGTAGCAGAGAAGCTTGGCATGTCTCGAAGCAATTACGAGACGAAGTGCCGTAACGGGCGCTTCCGCGTCAGTGAGGCGCGCATACTGTGCCAACTGTTTAATGCGGATTTCAACTACTTGTTCGAGCTGCCTTTGGAACAGACGGCGCAGTAAGGAGGTGAGGGCGTGAGCTGTGACATGGCGGCGGCGTTTTGCATAGGGATATCGACGGTGTTTGGGCTTCGGAAAGCGGTGAAGATGAGAAACGGCGGGGAGCACAAAGTCTTTGGGGCCGCGATGCTCATAACACAGCCGCTGATTTGGGTCGCATCACTGTGGAAACAGCTCCGTTTCGGGAGCGACACCGCATTCTCGCTTGGATTATACATAGCCGGTATCACGATAGAGGGGGCTGCACTAAGCCTAATATTCCTTGCCATAGGCGGGAAAGCCTTTGCCTGGGAGAATGCAAAGGCTTTCGGTATGGCACTATTTTGGGTCGTTGTCATGTGCGTGCTCACTTTGATATTTGGTAACTGAGTCTAAAGCGGAGCGCAGGCGCTTTGTGTCGGTGCTGTTCGCAGCGTCGAAAAGCTCGCTGAGCAAATCATACAGCTTGCCATCCGCTGACGCACGGACTTCGCCTATAGCTGAAAGGGCCCTTCTGCGGTCTTCCGCGACGGGTGAGCTAAAGAGGCGCGCGACCGCGGCCAACATGGAATTAAAGCCTTCCAATTTGCGCTGTTCTTGCTCGTGTGCCCACTGCGCTTCAAGCTCCCTTAATTTCCGCGCAGCCTCATATTTTGCTACCCCGAAAGAAACTGCGGCAGAAATTAAAGCGCATACCGTGGCAGTAATAAAATCCGAAAAGTTGAAATTCAAACGACGTCACCTCCCTTCCGGATGATTTTACCACCGGGCGAGGAGGTGGACAAGAGGGGAGGTGAGGGCGTGAGCGGCGGTAATAAAAAGCCCGCGCTGGATGAGCGCGAGCGGGATGAAGTTCAATTCAAAGGCGTTATATTTTTTACTGCCAACGATTCTGGTGGAGAGCCGGAAAGCGGCGAAGGGCTCTACGATGCTTGCGTCAATGGCAAAACTGACATAGGCACAGACCACCACATTCAAACAGGAACTATTTCTGAAGCGATATTCGGCTGCCAGGAGTGAAAACTGATAGATGGGCGGCTACGTAAGCAGTAATCATTCAGGCTGAGGCACACATAGGCTTGAAGGTGGAGGTGAGGGGCTGTGGCGGAGCCTGTTTATCCGATAATCACGAAAGAGGAGACCGAGGACGGGTACATATTACGGTACGACTATGGCCCAAAGCAGGGCGTCACGACCTGCATCGTACACCGGCGGCCGACGACGGAGGAGGAACGCTCGCGCATGCGCAGCGGTATCAACAGGATAATACGCCCGTACGGCTACGTGCTGGCGGACTGAGAGGGTCACAAACATGGTTATGTCCGAAAGCGAAATCGTCCGGGAGTACCGGACGGCGAAGAACAAGTCCAAGCAAATCGAGGTACTGGCGGAGCTGAATGCGGTAAAGGCGGACTGGATAAAGGATATCCTCCTGCGCAATCCGGAGAGCGGATATGTGAAGCCGGGGCCAAAGCCCAAGCAGAAGGCGGCGGCGGAGACGGAAGCGGTGCGGGAGGTCAACGCGCTGGCACCGGAAGCGCCGGGTTGGGCGGACAGGGACCGCGGAGGGGCGGCGCTGCTGCTCATGGAGCTGGCGGCTATGCTGGAGCGCTGTGAGGATATTGACTGCCTCGAGAAGCTGGAGCTGGCGGCCACGCTGAGCGGCGGCCGCGTGATGATAGTGGACATCCACTGAGGCGGCCCACATGAAAAACACGAGAAAGCACAGGGGGGCAAGGAATGATGAATGACAGGAGGGTAAAGGCCGTGCTGGCCGGGTACATAGCGCTGTGCGCGCTGCTCATCATCCTTGCCGCCATCATATCGCTGCGCCTGAGTGCGCAGGAGGCGCGGGCGGCAAGTGAGCTGCCCGCGCCTGTTTACAGCTCCGCCGCGCTGGCGGCACATCTGGCGGTAGCGCCGGACGTGGCGGCACATGAGCCGCAGACGCCGGAACCGGTCGCGGAGCCCGAGCCCGAGCCGCTGTATGAGGAGATCACGGCGGAGGAGCGGGAGCTGCTTGCCCGCGTGGTGTATGCCGAGAGCAATACCGAGACGCTTGAGGGGCAGATAGCCGTCGCCCAGGTGGTGCTCAACCGCGTGCGCTCCGAGAGCTTCCCGGACACGGTGAGCGAGGTAATTTATCAGGAGCGGCAATTCTCCACGGCGCCTATACTAAGCCGCGTGACGCCCAACGAGACCAACTATGAGGCCGTAGACGCGGCGTTTGAGACTGAGGTCGTGCCCTATGACGTGCTCTATTTCTCCCGCGGAGCTGAAAATGACAGGGTGTGGGGGCAGATCGGAGCGCATGTGTTCTGCTATGGATATGTATGGTGAGCGGCTGGGCCGCTTGCAAATATGACAACGGAGGAATGAACATGTACATCGTTACTATCAGAGAAAAGGGCAAAAGCGAACCTGTGTTTGAGCAGGTGTGCAACTGCGTGATCGGCGCAGTCGGCAATCGCAAGAATGGGTACAACTTTACCGGATTATCTGGCACTCGAAATGCGCTGATAACTGCTTATGCTTGCGCATTAAGAGAACTCAAATATCTTGATGGGGAATATCCCGGCCTTATGGATGAAGCTATTGAAGCTGCCAATAGCGCGGAACTTGTAGAAGACGAATCTGTTGTCCCTGTCTCCTCTTTCCTGGGCCGGCTCTTTGGCAGGTGAGCGGCGTGGACAGGTGGGAAGTGCGGCATGATCTCTATGAGGACGTTGAGGTCGAGGCGGAGGACAGGCTGCGCGCCATAATCGCGGCGGCGAAGGTTTGGGGCGTGCGCTGGCTGCCCATTGCGCATGAGTGCCGAACAAAGAGAGTGAAAGGAGCGGCCAACTGTGGCGAGGCTTGAACAGTTTGAGGTCCCGTGCCGCGAGTGCGGCAAGCCTCTCGTATTCATCCGCACGAAATCAGGGAAAAACATGCCCTGCGAGGCGGAGCCGGTATTCTACTGGCCGGACGACGCCGGGCCTCTGATGTTCTATCAGCGCGACGGATCATGCGAACGGGGAACGCTGGAAGGGCATCCCGCCGTGCCGCAGGGGAGCGGATATGTCCCGCACTGGGGACGCTGCCCCGGCCGGCGCAGAGGTAAGGCGCCGCCGGGAGAACGGAAACGTACTCCGCTTGAGCAGCGAATACATGAACAGGTGCTCCGGGAGCGGGCTGAGGCTCAGGCACGGAGGGAACGAGCAGAGGCGCGGGCCGCCGAGCAGGCGGCGCTGCGCGAGGCGGAAGAACGCCAGACAAGACTGTTTTGAGGTGAGAGCATGACTACGATACAGACGGCGGCCTTGGCGCCGCTGAAGGTATATATCGCCGGCAAGATCACGGGAGACCCAGAGTACAAACGCAAATTTCTCGCCGCGCACATGGAGCAGAGGAACGAGGGACACATAGTGCTGAACCCTGCACACCTTCCCGAGGGTATGAAGAACGCGGACTATATGCGCATATGCCTCGCCATGATCGACAGCGCGGACATGGTCGTATTCCTGCCGGGGTGGGAGTCATCCGCCGGGGCGAGGATCGAGCATGAATACTGCCGCTATACAGGCAAGCGGATGAAGATGCTCGGGGAAACGGGCGATGATAACTGAGTACTGCATCGGGTGCATACATCTCGATGAGGATCTTGTCGCCTGCCTGTACTGCCTGAACCGGCGAGTGAGCAGGGCATATACAATGGGCGAACCCAGCGGGGACGGCTGCTGGTGCCGGGAGCTGGGGCCGCGCGGAGATAAGATGCGCAAGCAGATAGCCGATGAGGTCCGCGGCCGGTTGAGATTTGCTGAAACTATGGAAAAGCGGGCCAAGCTGAACGCGCGCCGCCTGGAACTCTATAAGGCCGGCTGCACCGATGCAGAGATCGCTCAGGGCTGCGGCACGGGTGTGAGCTCGGTACAGCGATGGCGCAGGGTAAACGAGCTGCCCATAAACAGCGCACGGACCCCGGAATATGACCTGCGCAGGGAACTGTACAAGCAGGGGCTCACGGACAGGCAGATAGCGGACAGGCTGGGAGTGCCGCCTGCCAAGATAAGCAACTGGCGTAATTACAACGGATGGCCGCCAAACAAGGCGGCGAAGGAGAGCGGAAATGATAATAAATGAGAAGAGACTGGCCCGTGCGCTCAAGAACTCAGGAGCTGTGGGCTTCCGGCTCCGGACGGTGGGCGGGCGCATGGATCTGCTTGGCCCCGGCTGGGCCGCGAGCTTGCAGCTGGATGCGATGGATGAGCCGCCGAAGATCGTCCTTACCGCGCTTGTGGAAATGCTCGGCTATGTGCCCGGTCCCGGAGACTGCCTGAGCGTCTCGAAAGGGAAGAGCGGCTGGAGCGCACAGGGCATGCAGGACGAGGTTTTCGAGACTGAGTACAGTACATATTTCAATCGCAGCTATGCGGAGCGGCCCTGCGCGCTGTTGCCGCTGCGGCTCGGGGCCCAGCAGCTTGTTCAGACGTTGGACGAACATATATACGGCATCGGTCCCGGCTGGGCTCTGCGAGAGCGGAACACTGCTTATGTGTCATACCTACAGACCGGCTGCGTAGTGCTGAGTGACAGCGAGTCGGCGCTGGCGGTGAGGCTGAGCCGCCCGGATGAGCCTGGGCCAATATGGACCTGGCTTGAGAGCCGGAACTGGTTTGATACGGGGGACGGGCATGGACGCGGCGGGACGGAGGCTTAATATCACTCCGGCGAGGATACTGTGCCTGGCTAAGCATTACGGCATTAAGACAGGGCAGAAAGGCGGGCAACGCTTTGTACGATACCCGAGCGGGGCGTGCCTGCTTCAGTTCTCGCTCGAGGGGGAGCGGCATTATCTGCACCTCGGCACAGCAGGGGAACGTGTGCTGCTCAGCCACGAGTGGACGGAGCGCGACGAGACACGGCGGATCAAGTCACGTTATGAAGTGATCCCTGTCCCACACGAGCTGCTGCGGGAGCTGGGATTTGTTGAAGGAGGAGCGGACAATGGTGCGCAAATATAAAGGAACGCGCGAGGAATATGAGCAGAAACTGGGAGGGCGGGGTGAGTGAGAGAACTCATAGTCGACAGCTTTGCCGGAGGAGGCGGAGCGTCTACGGGCATTGAGCTCGCGACCGGGCGGCCGGTCGATATCGCTATCAACCACGACCCGGACGCGATACTCATGCACAAGACGAATCACCCGCACACTGAGCACATTCAGGCCAGCGTGTGGGATGTTGACCCCGTGGAGGTCTGCGCCGGCAGGCCGGTGGGCCTGCTGTGGGCGTCACCGGATTGCAAGCATTTCTCCAAGGCCAAGGGCGGGAAGCCCGTGGACAAGCATATCAGGGGCCTCGCCTGGATCGTCCTGCGCTGGGCAGGAACGGTACGGCCGCGGGTGATCATCCTGGAGAACGTGGAGGAGTTCCAGACCTGGGGGCCGGTGCGTCGTGGACGCCCGGTAAAATCAAAGGCCGGTCAGACATTCACAAAGTGGTTGGGGCAGCTCCGGGACTTGGGGTATGACGTCGAGTGGCGCGAGCTGGTGGCTGCGGACTATGGTGCGCCGACCACGCGCAAGCGGTTTTTCCTCATCGCCCGCTGCGACGGGCGGCCCATCGTCTGGCCGGAGCGAACCCACGCCCCCAGAGACAGCGAAGCGGTCAAGGCCGGGAAGCTGAAGCCCTGGCGTTCTGCGGCGGAGATCATCGACTGGAGCGCTACCGGTTATTGCATCTTTGCCAGCAAGCGGGAGCTGAAGGAAAAATACGGTGTCAACGCCGTGCGGCCCTTGGCTGACAACACTCTTCGCCGGGTAATCCGGGGCGTGGACAAGTTCACGCTGAAAAGCGGGAAGCCGTTCATTTTCCAATGCAAGTTTGATAATCAGCCGCAAAGTGTGGACAATCCGCTGGGGACCATTACGGCAGTAAACAGTCATCATGTGATTGCGCCGTCGCTGATCCAGTATCACACGGAGCGGCACGAGCATGTCCGGGGGCAGGACGTGACAGAGCCCCTGATGACAATAGACGCCGCCAACCGTTACGGGCTGGCGGCGGCATCACTGACTGCATATTACGGCGCTGATCGGCATGGGCAGGACGCGAAGGCCCCTCTGCGTACCGTTACAGCGCGAGACCGCGCAGGCCTGACGCTTGCAAGCCTGGTCAAGATGAAGGGCACAAACCTAGGCGGAGCGGTCTCCGAGCCGGTGCAGACCATCACCGCGGGCGGTGGTCATCATGGTGTGGTCACGACAGAGGTGCGGAAAGCGGAGCCGGGCGCAGAGCTGCACAACTGGCCGAAGATTCGCGGACTGCTCAATATTTACTGCGGGTACGCGCTGGCGGATGACGAGGTGCTGCTGCTTGAGCTTGGCGGCGCGTGGTATTTCATAGCCGATATCGGCCTGCGCATGCTGATACCGAGGGAACTGTATCGTGCCAACGGCTTCCCGGACTACTACATAATCGACCGTGACTACACTGGGCGGGAATATCCGAAGTTCAAACAGAACGCCCGCTGCGGCAACGCCGTGCCGCCGCCCTTCGCAGAGGCCCTCGTGCGCGCAAACCTGCCTGAGTGGTGCAGTTAAACTTGTGTAAAGGATTGGAGAGTGATGAGATTGGCGTTCTGCAAATTTAGAGTGATGGACCGCTGCAAAAAGAATAATCTGCCGTGCACATTCAATGAGGAATGCTTTACTCCCGAGGAAGAGCCTGAAAAGATCGTAATGAACTGCCTCAAATGCCATTACCGTCATCCCGACAATGGCAATTGCACAGCGGTGGGTGGGTTTTGCACCTCTGTGCCGGCAGCTTATTGTCCTATGATACCGGAGCTGCTTGCCCGTGCAGAAAAGGCAGAGCGCGAAAGGAACACAGCGGTGGAAGATCTTCGGCAAATGTGCATTGGCAGCAACACATGCGCGTTTTGCGCCGAAAGCAGAACAGAATGTAAAAGGCAAGGCCCTAACCGCAAGACTGTTGAAATGTGCTGGCGATGGCGTGGCCATGTGGAGGTAGATGAGCCTATACCTATGGCGTGCATCAAAATGAGCGGGGCGATCTTGCAGGGACCGGCTGACGGCTGCCTGGTGGACGTTGGAGAGTTCGGACTGCTGATGGCCGATATCAAAGAAGAGAGCCTTGTCAACGCGATATATGACGAGATGCAAAGGCGTGGGGTGCGTGAGGCATACATTGTCAGCCCTGATTTCGTCCGCGACGCGATCCGCGAGAAACTGGAGAGGGAGAGAGAACAGCATGAAGAAACTGCTGAAAAAGCTCAGGACCACGGCGGCGCGATGGAGAAGCAGATGTTTTGAGGCGCTGGGTTTCGTACCGAGCGCGGAGCTTTACGCCATGCGTGAGGCTTACAATGATGAGCTGCGCGAGCGGCTCATGCTCAAGCGGGATTATGAGAATCTGTATGAAGACTATCGCAAAGCCCTGGAGACGCCTGTACGGCGTTCTGGTTATGTGATCATGCCCTACGTCGCTCGGGCGCAGGTGCGAAAGCTCGAAGATTCTCTGCTCATAGAGTCTGCGCCGGACGAGTATTTCAAAAAGGGGCTCAGAGAGTCGCTGATGCGGGCTGTCGAGGAGAAGATCATTTATAAGCAGGAAGAAACTCCGGAAGAAATAATCTGGTATGCAAGCTTGAACGTGGCTGTGGAGGCGGGAGAGACATGAGCAGGCTGGACGATATCATCCCCGAAAACGAGGATAAGCTGGCTTGGCTACTTGGCGTAACGCCAGGCGAATATTTCAAATTTCGCGGCGAGATATACAAGGCTGACGAGATTATATTGCAAGCCGTGTGGACTGCTGATGTGGGACTCGTTCTTGAGGAAATAGAGCAGCGCGAGGCTTACAATATCATACTGCACAGCGAAGAGATTCAAACACCACCGATGTGGAATGGCAATGACGCAAAAATTGCTAAATATCTCGGTGAGTTATTTAGCAATTACCACTATATATCTCGAATTAATGGCGTGATTAAAATATACGAGCCCTGCGGCACATTGGTAGCAGAAATATGGGCTCCCGACTTGCTTCCCAAATTGCCAGAGGGTACGGCCAACCGAATTTGCCTCAATGCGATTAGAGAGTGTAAGGAAGTTCCACAAGGGGGCGTGCCCTGACCACAAGGCCCGCGCGGCGGGCTCTTTTGTGAGGGCAATACTTTAGCGCGCGCACGCGCGTTATCAAGGTTCATAAAGGCCAAGGAAGATGAGATATGAAGTGCATATACAAAGCGTCCAACAATTTTTGCTTGAAGCATTCGACGGAAGGAACGATTGAGTTTTGCGTTGAAGGCCCATGTCCGGACGAGGTTATGGCGGAGGAATTAGATCGCCAATATCATGACTTCCGCCGCGGAGTAAGCGACTGTACACAGTATTTCAGAGAGCTCAAGGCCTACAATGCGGAGCTCGCAGGCATGGTTATAGAGTACCTGGACGACATCATTCCCGGCTATCGCGAGCGGGCGGAGAAGGCTGAGCGGGAGAGGCGCGCGGTGCTGGAGCGCCTTGGCGATTTTGGGCGGTTGTTTATTGATTATGTCGGCTGCCCACGTGGGGCTATGGGTAGAATGGGAGCCCCGCTTACGGAGGAGCTGCTGTCCATGCCCGTGCTTACAGACGTTGATGGCGGGCGATGGCGGCCTGTTAACGAGGACGCTTTGCAAGAGGCAATTACGCTGCTGAAAGAAAGGCAAGGGGGAAAATGAAAATCACATTGAACAAGTACGGCTATGCGGCTATTGTCCGGAACTGCATGAAGGCTCGGGAGGGGTTCGACGGCTGCGGCAAGTGCGCGTTGGCTGGAGTATGCAGCGGGCCGGAGACCCTCGAGGATAACTGCATCATAGATAGAGAAACAGAGGCGGTAAATGATATCAGTAATCTACACTGACGAGAACGAGCGCGAGCTGGCGGCGTTTCTTACTCGCGTCTTTGAGGGCATAAATGCCGAACGGTTCAAGTGGGTGGCCCTTGCGGCTGACTACGGCGGCGGTGAAGTCCTGACAAGCTACTACAAGAGCTGCATGCAGGACATGATGCTGGCGGCGATGCACATAATGTCAGACAGCCTGTACAGAACCGTAGACGCCAATTTTGACCGCCTCATGCGTGACCACGGATATGATGCGCCGGACGAGAGCGGCGAGGACGAGGATGTGTTCTGACCACAGGGCCCGCGCGGCGGGCCCTTTTGTGAGAGCATATACGTTTAGTGTGGACAGCATGGCCAGAAACCGCCCTGTGGGTCGGCTGCTCGCGCCCGACTGCGTTTTCCTCCTTGAAGGGCGACAGCCCGTCTGCGTCGTCAAGCCTTGCCGGACACAAGCAGACGCCCCACAGGGTCGGAGATTTTTGAGCGTGCCCGCCGTCTCGTGGCGATGACGGCGGCGGGCAGACGGGCTGTCGCCCTTCAACCGGCGACGGCGATGACATGGGGCGGCGGACACGTTCAAAAACGGATTCGGGTCATGCCGTCCACACTATATTTAATACGCGCGCGCACGCGCGTTATCAAAGGTTCGTAGAGGCCTAAGTTTACGGACGCGGGGGAAATATATGGGCTCGACCGGGTACTGGGAGATCCGCACATATGAGTGCGGGGCTCTCGGGGAGAAAACGAAATACTGGGTCCCCGGCGAGCCTCCGGCCAGGGGGCGGAAGCTCGGCCGCAGTTCGGAGCGGAAACAGCGGCAGAACGAGAACGATGCGGTGCGCAGGCTCAACCGGGAGATACACGCGAACTTCTCAGCCGGGGATCTGTTCCTCGGGTTGGACTATGGGCCGAAGAAATACTCCGAACTCCTTCGCAGGGCGGAAGCCAGGCAGGAGGCAGACCGGACCGCCGGGGTAGAGCCGGGCATACTCGAGGACTATCTCCGCAAGGAGGCTAACCGCGAGCTGGACAATTTCATCCGCCGCGTGAAGCGCCGCCTGCCTCCCGGAGCGGAGCTCAAATACATAGCCGTGACCTCCGATATGGACGGGGAGACGGGCGAGGCAGTCCGCATACATCACCACATCGTAGCCAACCGGGCCGCGTGGCAGGCCTGCGTGGAAGCCTGGCCGCACGGGGGCGCCTACGCCAAAGCGCTCAGCGCGCAAAAGGATTACACGCCGCTGGCGGAGTATCTGCTGAACCAGGTTCGCCGCCTGCCCGACGAGAAGAAGTACAAGCCTTCCCGCAACCTTGTGAGGCCTCAGCCGAAGTGCCGCGTCGTATGGAGCGGGGCGGAGCTGCGCGTGCCAAAGGGCTGCGAGCTGCTGTACCGTACGGCCTACTCGGGCAAACGAGCGGGGCAGTATATCCGCTATGCGCTGCCCTTCGCGCCAATGCGCAGTTAGGAGGGCGGGATGGCGAGGAAATTCAAGTATCTGCCCTCGGTACATAAAGGCTATGCCGAGCAGGGCATGATATTTTTCGCGTGCCAGAACTATGCGCGGCAGACTGCGGAGGTGCAAAGTAAAATAGACAGACTGTGCCGCGAGGCCGGGGGCGAGTATGCTGACGCGCTCCGGGCCTATCTCTGCACGCCTGCGAGCTGGGAGGCGGTGACGACGGAGTATTTCGTTTCGCCCTCGACGCTGGATAGAGTGAGACGACGATTTTTCGAGCTGTGGTAGAGCGCTCCCCTGCTGGGTGGGCGCTTTTTTTTGTGCGCCTGAAAGTTGACGGTAACAGAGGGGGTAAGGCTGATAGATTGCAGATTGAGAGATAGTACGCGCGCAGGGAGGTGTTGGTCGTGGCGCGGGCCAAATATGCGGAATGGCTGACAGAGCAGGGGCTTGAGCGGCTCGCCGAGATGGCGCCGCGACTGACTGACGCCGAGATGGCAAAGGAGATGGGCATCAGCCCCTCGACGTACTACGACTGGCTCAAGAAGCATTCGGAGATGTCGGAGGCGGTGACGCGCGCACGCACGGGCGCGGACGCGCGCGCGAACAATGAAAGCGTCGAACGGAGTTTGCTTGAGACAGCCCTCGGAGGTGTCCGGACGCTCAAAAAGCCGATGAAGCTCAAAAGCACGAGCTACGACTCGCGCGGCCGGCGTGTCGAAAAGGAGAAAATCGTATACGCAGAAGAGGAGATCTACATCAAGCCCGACGTCAAGGCGCAAATCTTCTGGCTCACGAACCGCGAGCCTGAGCGCTGGCGGAACAAGGTCGAGGCCGTACTCCCGCCGGGCTCGAATGAAATGCAGATAGTGTTCCGCGGCGCGACGGACGAGGAGGCCGCGAGCTATGCAGAGTAAGGCCCTCGAGCTCAATGAGCGGCAGAGACTGTTTTTCAAGGCGCGCCGGCGCTTCATCGCCTACGGCGGGGCGCGCGGCGGCGGTAAGACCTGGGCGGTGCGCGAGAAGGCGATGGTTTTGGCATGCCGGTATCCAGGCATCAACATCCTGGTAGTGCGCCGGACATATCCAGAGCTGCTGCAAAATCACATTCTGCCCCTCCAGCTTGAGCTCTCGGGCCTCGCGCGTTGGAACGATAACCAGAAGCGCTTCATATTCCCGGACGGCTCAAATATCTGGTTCGGCTACTGCGCGGCAGAACGAGACGTGGGCAGGTATCAGGGTCAGGAGTACGACATCATCTTCATAGACGAGGCGACACAGCTCACGGAATTCCAGTTCCAGACCTTCAAGGGCTGCCTGCGCGGCGCGAACGACTTCCCCAAGAGAATGTACCTCACCTGCAACCCCGGCGGCGTGGGCCATGCGTGGGTGAAACGGCTCTTTGTTGACCGACGGTATCAGGGCGACGAGCGCGCGGACGACTACGAGTTCATACAGGCCAAGGTCACGGACAACCCCGTGCTGATGGAAAAGGACCCAGAGTACATACACATGCTCGAGTCCCTGCCATATGAGCTGCGAGAGGCCTGGCTCAACGGCTCCTGGGACGTGTTCGCGGGCCAGTATTTCAGCGAGTGGGACCGGGACGTGCATGTCGTGGCGCCCTTCGAGCCGCCGGCTTGGTGGCGGCGCTACGTGACGATCGACTACGGCCTCGACATGCTGGCGGCCTACCTCATCGCAGTGGATGAGCACGACATGGCCTACGTCGTGCGCGAGGTATATCAGGGCCGTGATCTCGGCGAGGGCGCCGAAGGGCTCATCGTGAGCGAGGCGGCGAAACGGATACTGGACATGGTGGGCGAGGACAAAATCACGGCCTATCTCGCGCCGCCGGACCTCTGGGCTGCGCGGCAGGAGACCGGGCGGAGCGTGGCTGATATATTTGCTGAGCACGGTATTGCCCTCACCAAAACGAGCAACGACAGGCTGGATGGCTGGATGGCAATGCACGAGCGGCTTCATGTGTTCGAGGATGAGCGGGGCCAGCGCGTGGCAAAGCTGCGCATATTCCCCCTCTGCACCAACCTCATCCGCACGCTGCCTCAGCTGCGCTACGACGATAAGCGGATTAACGACGTGGCGACGGAGCCGCACGAGCTCACGCACTCGGCGGACGCGATCCGCGGCTTCTGCGTGTATTGGACGCGGACGGCACGCATACAGGAGGCCCCGGCTCGGATGAAGTGGACCAGAGACATGCTGGAGGACTACCGCCGCGCATCTCGCTCGGAAAAACGTTTCCTTGAGCAGCGCTGGGGGCCGCCCAGCAGATAAGGAGGACGCATGAACAGAGACAGGCTGCATCTGTGGCAGGACAGGCTTGCCCGGAATGACTCGCAATACGAAAACTGGTACACGCTCATGGATGAGCGCGAGCGGCTCTATCAGGGCTCCCGATATATATTCCCGCTGGTGAACAAGTACCGGGCGAACAATGCACAGACTCCGCACGTGCGAAACATATGCAGCGAGCTCATCGAGGCACAGGTAGACAGCAATATACCCGCGCCGAAGGTCACGGCAATTCACGAGAAAGACGAAGAGCTCGCCAAGATCATCGAGGACATGCTGCGCAATGAGCTCGACAGGCTGCCATTTGCGGAAATAAACGACCTGATGGAGCGGATAGTCCCCATCCAGGGCGGCGGTGCCTACCTGGTGGAGTGGGACAACACGGCGAGGACACACACCACCATAGGCGAGCTGAACGTCGTACCCATCCACCCGCGGAAGCTGGTGCCGCAGGACGGCGTGTACAGCGGCATCGAGGATATGGATTACATCATCCTGAAGATGCCGCAGACCAGGGAATTTATATACCGGCGCTACGGCAAGGATGTGAGCTTCGAGAACGAGGCCGAACCGGATGTAAAAGGCGGCGACGGCGGCACGGCCGAGGACATGGTGACGCAGTACATAGCTTACTACCGCAACGACGCCGGCGGGATCGGAATGTACAGCTGGGTAGGCGACGTAGAGCTTGAAGATCTGGAAGACTATCAGGCCAGACGACTGCGGCGCTGCGCTGTTTGCGGCGAGCTCGAGCCCACAGCCGATGACGGCGACGACGAGCAGCACGCGCTCGAAGAAGAGGAGGACACTGAAGAGTCAGCGGACGGCGTCGCGGGCAGACCGGGCCTGCCCCCTGATGATGAGGACTGGAGCGGAGCCATGCGCTGGATCGACGGAGAGCTCTGGCCCGAAGAAGATGAAAAGGACGAAGAGCCGGAGGACCACGAGGCGCGGCGCTGCCCTTACTGCGGCTCGACGGAATGGGTTTACAGCGAAGAGGAATATGAGGAGATATGGACGCCCATCACAACAAGCCTAGGGCATCGTATACCTGGCGCGCAGGAGGAAATGTATCTCACCGGAGAGCTTGACGAGCTAACTGGACTTCCTATCCCCGCGGTCAGGCTCGTACCCACGCGCGTGCCGTATTACAAACCCTTGAGATATCCCGTAGTGCTCCAGAAAAATGTGAGCGTCTACGGCCAGCTCCTCGGGGACAGCGATATCGACAAGATCACAGACCAGCAGAACACGACAAACCGGCTGGAGAAGAAGATCATCGACAAGCTCGTTTCGAGCGGCTCCTTTGTAACGCTGCCCGCTGACGCCAGCGTGGGCGTTGACGAGAACGACATGCGCGTTTACAGGCCGGAGACGCCGGCGGACGCGAACATGATAGGCGTGTTCAACCTCGAAGGAGACGTGAGCCAGGACAGAGAATACCTTGACCACGTGTACGAGGAGGCCCGGCAGATTATCGGTATCACCGACAGCTTCCAGGGGAGAAGAGATTCAACGGCAACGAGCGGGACAGCCAAGGAGTTTGCCGCGGCGCAGACCGCCGGGCGGCTAGAATCAAAGAGAGTGATGCGCGACGCAGCATATGCGGCGCTCTTTGAGCTCATGTTCAAGTTCAAGCTGGCCTACGCCGATGAACCGCGGGCAGTCCTTACGATGAATGAACTCGGGCAGCCGGAATATAAGGCGTTTGATCGCTACGACTTTCTCAAACAGGACGCAAGCGGCGAGTGGTACTGGAACGATGCCTTCCTTTTCACCTGTGACACCTCCGCGCCGCTGGCCGCTAACCGGGAGGCGATGTGGCAGGAGACGCGGATGAACCTGCAGACCGGCGCCTTCGGAGACCCACAAAGCCTGAGCACACTGATCCTCTTTTGGAGGAAAATGAACCTCCTGCACTATCCCGGAGCGGGCGATACGCTCACATACCTTGAGAACGAGCAGAAACGGCAGGAGCAGCTGCAAACGATCCAGCTCCAAATGCAGGCACGCCAGGCGGCTGCACAGCAGGCGGCAGAACTGACCGGGCAGGTAGAGGCTGCGGCTCTCAGCGGAGCACAGACGGGCGGTGGCGCTATGTGATACCACCCCGCAGGAGATAGCGTTATCATCCAGCCGCCCAAAATTGTGAAAGGAGGTGCCACTATGGCGATGCCCAACAACAGTAGGAACATGGGCCGTGACAACGGAAGACGCAACGGCCGCGGCTACATCGGCCGTATAAGCAACACCGGCGCTCAGCGCGTGGAAGCGCCTATCGACCCCAACGGCAAGCGCGGCAAGGAGATCATCAAGCGCGGCAACGATCTCCGCACCGGAAACGGCAAATGAAAGGATAGGGAAAAATGGACTACGACAAAATATTCGGCGTAGAGACAAGCGGCGCAGGACCGACCTCTGACCCCGGCTCGTCCGGGCCCCAGGGCGAAGACCCGGCGGCAGCCGCCTCCGAGGGCGGAGCGGCAGCGCCAACCGTGCAGCAGGACACGCCCGCGACAACGCCCGCCGAGGGGCCCGAGATTACAACGACCGCGGAGAACGCCGGGCAGACGGCCGAGACCGGCCCCAAGGCAAGCGAGGGCAAAGCCGCGCCTGACCCTGAGATGCGTGAGCAGATAGCCCGCGAGGTGCGCGCTCGAGCGGCAAAGCAGCTTGACGAGAGCATCGCGGCGCTGAACCTCACGAACCCCTACACCAAGGAGCCCATCAGGAATAAGGCGGACTACGATGCCTACCGCGCAAAGGTAGAGGAGGACCGGCGCGCCAAGATCCTGAAAAAGGCGGGCGTAAGCGAGGAGGAGTTTGCTAAACTGGCGGCCGAGCAGCCTGAGATAAAGGCTCAGCTCGAAGAGGCCAGGGAGGCAAAGCGGCAGGCCGCGGCTGCGACGATGAGCGAGCAGATGAGGCAGATCCACGAGCTCGATCCTGAGATCAACACGATTGAAGACCTCGCCAAGATGCCGAACTATGCTCAGTTTTACAGATTTGTGAAACAGAACCGGCTCAGCCTCGTAGAGGCCTACAAGCTGACGAATATGGAGCGGCTCTCGGCCAGGACGGCTGCGGCGACAAAACAGGCCGCCATGAATGCCGCCCAGAGCAAAGCCCATCTGGAGGCCACGAAGGCCCGCGGCAAGGGCGGCGACGTGACCGTTGTGCCGAACGATGTGCGGGAATATTACCGCATGATCAACCCCAAAGCAACTGAAGCAGAGATAAAGGCCGACTATGCCAAGTACCTCAAAAACCTTTCGAAAGGAGTGTAAAACATGGCTTTTCTCATTTCGCAGAATAACGGCGGGATCGTCCCGGGGCTTGAGTATCTGCCCGCGGGCGCGATAACGCCGAAGATCGGCATGGCGCTTGTCATGACCGACGGCAACCTTGCCGCCTGCGGCGCGACCACCAGGCCGCAGTACATATGCGCTATGGCCGCAGACGAGGCGCTGGACGCCGGCACTATCATCCCCGTTTTCCGTGTGCTCGAGGGGACGCTCTTCGCCACGAGCTGGAGCGCTGCTGCAAGCGCGGTGAACGCGGGCGACCTTGTGACGCTCAGCGCCGACGGCATGCAGGTAACGGCCACTACCACGAGCGGCGTGGCCGAGGTAGTTTCTATGGACGGCACCGCCATTGGCGATACCGTTTACGTCAGGTTCCCGGCCTGATAAACACAAGAAAGGAAGTGATTCTTTATGGCTGGTATCAGCTTCACTGAGGGCAGCGGCGTTAATGATTCCGTGTTCGGGAAATGCCAGGCCCCCATACGCATGTTCATCGAAAAACGCGGCGAGGCGTTTGAACAGATGAGCATGCTCAAGCACCTCTTCGACATAAACGACAGCCGCCACTTTGGCGAGGCCGTCAGCTCCATGACGGCTATGCAGGGCTTCCAGCCCGTGGGCGAAAACGGCGAGTACCCCGTGGACTACATGCAGGAAAGCTTTAAGAAGATCTTCGTGAACATGACGTGGAAAGACAGCTTTTCTATTTCGCGCGAGATCATCGACGATGCCGTCGCAATGGACCTCCGGCGCCAGCCCGAGGCCTTCACCGCCGGCTATTATCGCACTCGCGAGCGGTTCGGCGCGGCGCTCTACGCCAACGCCATGCTTGGTAATACCGCGATGACTTTCCGCGGGCAGTCTTTCCCCACGACCGGCTCGGACGAACTGTGCCTCTTTTCCAAGAGCCACCCGAGCGTCCTGGACGCGAAATTCCTTCAGTCCAACCAGTTCGCGGATGAGTTTTCCGAGGACGCGCTGGCGGCCATGGAGAGCGCCATGCAGGACTTCAAGGGCGACACGGGCGAGGTGCTCGATGTGCACCCGGACACCATTCTCATCCCCAACAACTACAAGCTCAAGAAGGCAGTATTTGCGGCCATCGGCGCGGACAAGGACCCCGACACCTCCAACAACGGCTTCAACTTCCTCTTCGGCCGCTGGAACGTGATCGTCTGGCCCTACCTCAATGAGTGGCTCGGAGCCGACACAACGGCCTGGGTGCTGGTCGACTCGGGCTACAACGTCGGCCGCGGCGGCGCTGAGTGGTTCAACCGCGTGGATCTCGAGGTACGGAGCGAACTGGCGAGCAACGATGCCAACGTGTGGAAGGGCTATGCTCGATTCACGGGCGGCTTCGCGGACTGGCGCTTTGCTGCCGTGGGCGGCGTGAGCGGCGGCACTCAGCTGGTGTCCTGATAACAAGGGAGGGCGAGCATGACTATCCAGGAGGCTATTACATACGCGAAAGCGGTGAAACCAAACGCCTTTGACAACGATACGCTGACGCGCTGGCTCAACGAGGTGGAGGGCATGGTGCAGACTCAAGTGCTGCTGCTGCGCACTGAGGCGATCATCACATACACCTATGAGAAGGATGCCAACACGACTATGCTCGTTCGCCCTCCCCATGACAAGCTATACCCAGCATATCTCGAGGCACGCATCGACTTCGCCAACGGCGAGTATGAGAGATATCAGAACACCTATCAGCTGTTCAACAGTTTCTTCAAGGAGTTCATGCGCTGGTATGCCACAAACTACAACCCCGCAGAGGCTTATGAGGAGGGCCTGATATGAGCTTTTACCCCTACCATCCGCCGTGCCCTTGGCCAGAGCCCTGGCGCGGCTATTACATCGACGCCTATGGCGTGGCGGTCGCACACGGATACCAAGGCACGGTCGAAGAGTGGCTTGAATCCCTCATAGGCCCCACGGGGCCCGCGGGCACTGGCATTGAGGTGCTCGGGCAGTACGATACGCTCGAGGAGCTTCAGCAGGCTGTGCCGTCTCCTGAAATCGGCAACAGCTATTATGTCGGCACCGAGCCGCCCTACGAGCTGTATACCTGGCTTGTCGTCGACGGGACGCCTGAGTGGCACAACTACGGCATGCTCACCGGCCCCATTGGCCCTACCGGCCCGACAGGCTCACAGGGGCCGCAGGGCACTATCGGGCCGACGGGCCCGACCGGCCCGACCGGCGCGCAGGGATTGCAGGGGCCAATAGGCCCGCAGGGCCCAGAGGGGCAGGCCTCTACTATACCCGGCCCGACCGGACCAACCGGCCCCGCCGGTGCGACCGGCCCGACCGGGCCCGCCTCAGAGGTGCCGGGCCCGGAAGGCCCAACAGGCCCGACCGGACCAACCGGCCCCCAGGGACAGGCGTCAACTGTCCCCGGCCCCACGGGCCCACAGGGCGCGCAGGGGCTACAGGGCGAAACCGGCCCTACCGGCCCGACCGGGCCGAAGGGTGACCAGGGAGCCACGGGCGCGACCGGAGAAACAGGCCCAACGGGCCCGCAGGGCATACAGGGACCCCCGGGCGAAACCGGCCCAACCGGCCCGACCGGACCCGTATCAGATGTGCCGGGCCCAGAAGGCCCAACGGGCCCGACCGGCCCAACCGGACCCACAGGACCACAGGGAGCCACGGGCGCGACCGGCGAAACAGGCCCGACGGGCCCCACAGGCCCGACAGGGCCGCAGGGCGACCGGGGAACCGGCCTCGATATCCTAGGCCAGTATGACAGCCTCGAGGCGCTCCAGCAGGGCGTGCCCAGCCCAAACATAGGCGACAACTACTATGTCGGCACGAGCGCCCCTTACGACGTATATACCTACACCTCCGTGAGCGGCAGCCCCGGGTGGATCAATGACGGCCCTCTGCAGGGCGCTCAAGGCCCAACGGGCCCCACCGGGCCGACCGGCGCAGATTCTACTGTTCCCGGCCCCACGGGCCCGACAGGCCCCACAGGCGCCAACGGCAAGGACGGAGCTCAAGGCCCCGCCGGCGAAATCGGCCCGACTGGCCCGACCGGACCGACAGGCCCGCAGGGGCCGCAAGGCCCCACAGGCGCAGACGGCGTGACTGGCCCGACCGGCCCGACCGGCTCACAGGGGACGCAAGGCCTGCAGGGGGAAACGGGACCCACTGGCCCGACCGGGCCGCAAGGCCTGATAGGCCTTCAGGGCGAAGACGGCGCGACCGGACCGACCGGCCCCACAGGTCCTCCCGGAGCTGATGGAGCTACTGGGGCACAGGGCCCCACAGGCGCAACCGGACCTACCGGACCCACAGGCCCCACCGGACCCAGCGGAGCTGACGGGGAGGCAGGGACGCAAGGCCCAACGGGACCGACTGGCCCGCAAGGCCCAAAGGGCACAGACGGAGCACAGGGTCCCGCCGGAGCGGACGGCGCGACCGGGCCAACCGGCCCCACGGGTCCGACCGGGCCCACTGGACCGCAGGGCGCGGCCTCTACCGTGGCGGGGCCTGCGGGGGCTACTGGCCCCACCGGCCCCACGGGACCGGCAGGGGCGAGCGGGCAGCCTCACAGCGTCTCCGTTACGCTCAAAGCGTCCGCTTGGAGCAGCAATGCCCAGACGGTGAGCGTCACCGGCGTGCTCGCGGACGAGACGACACAGCTCATCACGCCGGTGCCGGCGCTGACGTCGCAATCCGCCTACTATGAGGCGGGTGTGCTCTGCACCGGGCAGGCGGCTGGACAGCTGGTCTTCAGCTGCACGACCATCCCCGGCGCGGATCTGACCGTATACATCGTGATACAGAGCCTGGCATAAGGAGGTTGTACACAGTGCATAAATACCACATAATCCCAGCGGGGGGGGGCGTCTAGCTCCCTTTACTGGCACCTTGCACAAAGGAGGTGCCGGACGTGATACTGAACCCAGGCTCTGCAAGGAGCGGAGTTGTTGCCAGTGGGCAGATAAAGGGGGAAGCGGGGACAAAAATCACATTTGCTCAGCCGGCATCAGTAGTTTTGGTAGGCGACTACAACAAACCAGCAATTTCAGGCGCCTCACCCAGCTGCGAACTGACATTCCTTCTGCTGCCCGGAATGAGCACATCAGGGCTATCACCGGAAGTATATTTCACAGACGAGAGAACTTTAACAATTGGTGCCAGCAGCGTGCCAGGCTCCTTTACCAGGACTTATATAGCCTTTGCATAAACCGCGAGCCGGAAGGCGGTGCGGCATGATAAACAACCCAGTCCACAAGCAGCTGCCGACGCTTGAGAACCCAGGTACGGCAATCGACCTCAGAAGCGGCAAAAGCCTCATCGCCCCGGATGGCAGCGTAGTCACCGGCACGGTGCCCGATGTGGAACAGGCTACGCCGTCAATCTCTGTATCCTCCGGAGGGCTTATCACCGCCACAGCTGCGCAGGTCGGCGGCATCGTCGCAGACGGCACAATGAGCGCCACGCAACAGCTCACGACGCAGGGCGCAAAGACTGTAACCCCCAGTACCTCGACGCAAACCGCTGTTGCTTCTGGCAGATATACAACTGGTGCTGTGCAAGTCGCAGGAGACGCTAATTTGAAACCTGAAAACATCGTAAATGGCAAGAGTATATTTGGTGTATCCGGTTCAGCAAATGTACTAGAGACTGTAAAAGGGACGTTTTCATTCCGATACTCTAATCGGGCGCATTTCATTTGTACTCCGAGCGGTTACAAGCGACTTTGGGATTCCCAAGAAGTAAATACTACATGGGATATTCTAAAAAACTCATTTGTAGTAATAAGTGATTTTGGCGAAACAGACCTTAGACTAACAGGCGGCATAGAGTATCTCTTTGAATTCACAATAAACTACACAATAGTAGCTTCTTTGCTATATGTAACGGATGATTTTTCAATTTCGTATTAATTAAAAGGCGACACTATTCTCTATACAGGCACACTACTCCGCGCGAAAACTGTAACGACCACGTTTGAGGTAACTACATGAACATCATCATCTACGCCATTTGCAAAAACGAGGCACAATTCGCCGAGCGGTTCATGGGCTCATGCGCGGAGGCCGACGGCGTGTATGTGCTCGACACTGGCAGCACGGACGGGACACCGGAGCGGCTGCGGGCGCTGGGGGCCAACGTGTACGAGCAGACTATCGAGCCATGGCGCTTTGATGCGGCGCGTAATGCCTCGCTCGCCCTGCTGCCCTTGGACGCGGACATCTGCATCTGTCTCGACCTCGACGAGGTGCTTTGCCCCGGCTGGCGCGAGGCGCTGGAGGCGGCGTGGACGCCCGGCACTACTCGCGCGCGGTACACCTACGTTTGGAGCCACACGCGCGACGGGGGAGACGGCGTGGTGTTCTACGCTGACAAGATCCACGCCCGGCACGGCTATCGGTGGACGCACCCCGTACACGAGGTGCTGGCGACGGAGCGGCCGGAGAGCTGCATCACCGTCCCCGCACTGCGCGTGGAGCACTGGCCGGACAGCAGCAAGAGCCGCGGGCAGTATCTCCCATTGCTTGAGCTTTCCGTCGCCGAGGACCCGGGTGACGACCGCAACATGCACTACCTCGGGCGGGAGTACATGTTCCATCAGATGTGGGGCAAGGCCATTGAGACGCTCATGCGGCATCTGGCGATGCCCTCGGCGCGCTGGGATGCCGAGCGGGCGGCGAGTATGCGCTACATAGCCCGCTGCTGCGACGCGTTGGGCGATTGGCGCAGCGCCGTACACTGGCTCGAGCGCGCGGCGGATGAGGCTCCGGGCCAGCGTGAGGCCCCGTATGCGCTCTCCATGCTCTACTACCGGCGCTCGGACTGGCCCCTATGCCGCTACTGGGCGGCTCGGACGCTGGTCATCGCCAAGCGCGACAACAACTACATGACCGAGCCTGAGGCCTGGGGCGCAGAGCCGCACGACCTGCTGGCCATAGCCAGCTGGCAGCTCAAGGATTACGCCGGGGCCGAGGCCGCCGCCGGGACTGCGCTGCGCCTTGCTCCGGATGATGAGCGGCTGCGGCGCAATCTTGAAATCATAAGACAGAGAGGAGCCACGGCATGATATATACAGGCAAGCTGCTGCGAGCCGAGATCTACGACGACCATACCAAGCCATACACCAACGTCAAGGCAGTCTACGAGGCGCACAAAGGCAAATACCCCGGCAAGCTCATAGTGACGAACGGGCACTGGTACAACACAAAGCTCGTGACTCCCTGCGGCAATTACAAAGTCAATGGCACGGTGCTTTCAAAGGAAAGCTGGATGGACTGGGGTTTTGGTTGGAACACGGGGCCGATTATCACGATGAGGTCCACTATCCCCGTGATGGTAACTGACATGAGCAACGACAACTATCTCTCCACCCTGCCCCTGCTTGTCGGCGGGAAGAAGCGGGATGACGTAATCAAGAAGCAGGATCCCAACGTCAAAGTGCCCACGCTTCGCACATGGTTCGGAGTGGACGCCAAAGGCAAGTGGACGGTCGAAGTCACAACCACCAATTATACACTCGACGGCATAGTCGAGCGGATGCAGAGCCTCGGCATCGTGGATGGTATGGTGCTCGACGGCTCGGGCAGCTCTCAGTGCTATGATGGCACAACCTATCAGCGCGGCGACGGGCGCGACCTGTACAGCTTCCTACTGCTGTGGTTCGCGGAAGACGGCGGCACGGGCGGAGACGACACGGAAGACGACAAGGAGGAGATCACTACGACTACATACAAAACGGGGATAGATGTCTCCGAGTGGCAGAAGACAATCGACTGGGAGGCCGTCAAGGCGGCGGGCATTGAGTTTGCCATGATCCGCGCGGGCTACGGACAGAACAATATCGACCCACAGTTCAAGCGCAACATCAGCGAGTGCAACCGCCTCGGCATCCCCTGCGGCGTCTACTGGTTCTCCTATGCCTATACAGAGGCCATGGCAATACGCGAGGCTGAGTATGCGCTGGCGGCAGTTGAGCCGTACAAGCTCGACTACCCTATCGCGTTCGATTATGAGAGCGACAGCGTTGAATACGCCAAGAAAAACGGCGTCGAGCCGGACAAGGCACACGTCACCGCCCTTGCATATGCGTTTTGCGGACGCATCGAACAGGCGAAGTATTATGCGATGATATACACCAACCCGAGCTATCTGAGCAAATACTTCGACAGCTATATCCCCAAAAACTACGACATCTGGCTTGCCCAGTGGCCGTCCAAGCCGGATCCCAGCAGCAAGCCCTCTCAGGCGGGCGGCATCTGGCAGTACACCAACTCCGGCAGCGTTGACGGCATATCCGTGCGCGTGGACATGGACGCGGCCTACTATGATTATCCTAGCATTATCAAGGCCAATGGCCTCAATCAGCCTGCTGCCGCACCCGAACCGGAGCCTGTGCCGGAACCTGATACGGAGACCCCCGCGAAGTCTGAAAACGAGCTGGCGCGGGAGTGGGCCAAGGCGATGGGCATTTCCGACGGCGAGAACCCGGACGCAGCCTGCACGCGGCAGCAGGTGTGGACGATGCTCTATCGTGCACTCGGAATATGATATCCGATAAAGAATAAGGAGGTTTTAAAGTGATTAACTGGAAAGTTCGCATTAAAAACAAAAACTTTTGGCTTGCGCTCATCCCGGCGCTGCTGCTGCTGATTCAGGCGGTGGCGTATGTGTTCGGGTTCAGCCTCGACCTCTCGGAAATGGGTGACAAGCTGCTGGCCGTGGTGAACGCGCTGTTCGCGGTGCTGGCGATTCTCGGCGTCGTGACCGACCCGACCACCGCCGGCCTGAGCGACAGTGATTTAGCCATGACATACGAAGAGCCCAGGGAGGATTAAATATGGATGAGCCGATTTCGCGCGCGGAGCATGAGGAATTCGCAAAACGCATCGACGCGCAGGAGAAGCGGCAGGACAAGCGCCTGGAGATGCTCGAAAACACCGTGCGCGAGATCGGCGCGCTGACTCTATCGGTACAGAGGCTTGCGCAAAGCCTCGAGAGCATGGTCGAAGAGCAGGAGCGGCAAGGCCGTCGGCTGCAGGCGCTCGAGGACCGCGACGGAGAAAAATGGCGCAAGCTCATGGGCTACATAGCCACGGCGCTCACGTCCGGCGCGGTGACGCTGCTGCTTTCGCAGATCATATGAGAAAGGGGGTGGAGAGCGGGTATGCCGAGCAGCATCCTCAACACCGACATAATGTTCCCCAACCTGAGCGGGAAGAGCACGGAGCAGCAGGTGTTCACGATAATGAATTACCTCTACATGCTCAAGGAGCAGCTCACATACTCGCTCTCGAACCTCGGCCTCGACAACATCAACGCCAACTCGTTTATCGAGATCGCGGGGATAATCAATCAGCCTGTGATCCTCAGACTGGACGGCGTGGACGGCAGCCTGGCGGAGATAAACGTGAATCTCGGCACGGTGAGCACTCAGCTCAAGGACGCCGAGGGCAACATCTCGAGCCTCCAGCAGACGGCGGCGAGCCTCAGCGCCCAGCTCGAGGACGCTGAGGGAAACATCTCGGCCATATATCAGATATCGGAGAGCCTGTCCACCCGCGTGGAGGACGCGGAGGGGAACATCACGACGCTCTTCCAGACCTCGGACAGCCTGACAAGCAGGGTGACGAGCGCGGAGGGGAACATCTCGAGCCTCCAGCAGACGGCGACTTCGCTGACCTCGGATATCTCCGACCTCGAGGGGAACTACACGACGCTCCAGCAGACGGTGAGCGGGCTGAGGATAACGGCAAGCAACGGCACGCAGAGCAGCACGCTTACACTCACGAGCAACGGAGTGCAGCTCTCGAGCACCAACGTGCAGATCACAGGCATGGTGACCTTCACCGACCTGAGCACGAGCGGACGCACGACCATCAACGGCGGGAACATCACCACGGGCATTATCAGCGCCATAGACATATCCAGCGTGACGATAGACGGCTCGTCGATCACTGGCTCGACCTTTGAGACGATACTCTCCGCCTACGGCGTGGGCGGGGAGATCCAGTGCTATTATTTATCAAACACGAGTAGCACGTATTTAGCCGGCGGCCTGCGGCTTGACGACGAGGGCGGCAGCGGAGATTCACAATACCGCTTGTTTCTGTATACCAAGACCGCGCTGGGCGTGTCGTTCGCACTTAAACTTGAAAGCGCGGGAAGCATGAGCCTTGAGAGCGGGGACAGCCTGTGGATGTACGCGCCAAACACCGTGCAGATAACGGGAAATACCATAAATCTGAATGGCACCGTGCGCGTCAATGGCACGGTGATAGGATAGGAGAATCAATATGACCACTCTGAAACAGTGTATAGCGGCCTGGCAGGCCCTCCGCGCCATTGCAGGGCAGGCCACAGATTACAAGAGCGCTCACGCACTGATGCTGCTCATGGCGCGCCTGCGGCCTCATGTAGCCTATTTCAGCTCAACGGAGATGGATCTGGTGAAGAAATACGCGGAGCTTGACGCCGAGGGGGACCCGGTCTACGAGGCGCCGGGGCGCGTGCGCTTCCGCAATGCCAAGGATCTCGCGGCCTTCACTCGTGAGCGCACGGAGCTCGACGGCGTTGAGCTCGGTGAGGAAATCATCCGGGCGAAGATAGCGCCGCCCGCGGCAATATCCCCTGAGCAGCTGGAGGCGCTTGCGCCTTACGTGGATATCGAGGAGGGGACGGCATGAGCCTGCCAGCTATGCTCTATGGCTCCGGCATAGGGAAGTATAATCAGACAAGCTACGGGGGCTACAACCACAACCTCTCCGCGATGGACGGGCAGATCTACGACATGACGAACATGTCCAGCGATTATGCGCCCCTGCTCAGTCCACGGGCTCAGCGCTACATAACACGCACCCTTGCACAGCCGAACGGCCTCTACGCCAACGACGGCCTCTATTGGGTGGACGGGACGGCCTTCTACGCCGACGGAGTATCACGCGGTACGGTGAGCGCCGGCCGCAAGACCTTCGCGGCGCTGGGGGCCTATATCATTATCATGCCCGACATGGCCTACTACAACAAGCTCACGGGTGAGTTCGGCAGCCTCAATGCGAGCTGGACCGGCGCAGCGCAGATCGTGGACGGGACATACGGCGGCGAGACGGCCAAGAGCAACACCATCGAGGCCTCGGGCGTGGACTTCACGACGCTCTTCAAGGCCGGCGACGGCATAACGATAAGCGGGGCCACGGTGCACCCCGGGAACAACAAGACTATCATCGTCCGCGAGGTCACTGCGACGAAACTTGTGTTCTACGAGAATAGCTTCGTGATAAACGACGGAGGGGACGCGGAGACGGCGCTCACGCTCTCGCGCGAGATGCCCGAGATAGATTTCCTCTGCGAGAACGAAAACCGCCTCTGGGGCTGCAAAGGGGACACGATATACGCCAGCAAGCTCGGGGACCCGACAAACTGGAACGTGTTCGACGGCCTCAGCACGGACAGCTACGCCGTGCAGGTGGGCAGCGCCGGGGACTTCACGGCCTGCTATTCCTATCTCGGCTACGCGATATTCTTCAAGGAGGAGATGATCTACAAGGTCTACGGCTCGGCGCCCTCCAATTTTCAGGTCATGGGCAGTGCCTCGCTGGGCGTGGAGGCCGGCAGCAGCCTCTCGCTGGCCATAGCGGGCGAGACGCTTTTCTTCCTCACGCGGGCGGGCATCGTGGCCTACTCCGGGGGGACGACGCAAAGCGTGGCTTCGGCCTTCGGCCTCGAGCGGTATCACAACGCCGTGGGCGGCAGCGACGGGCTGAAATACTACGTCTCCATGCAAAATGAGGCGGGGGAGTGGAGCCTCTTTGTGTTCGACACTCGTCTCGGCATATGGGAACGGGAGGACGACACGCAGGCGCTCGGCTTCGCATGGGACTCGGACCTGTATTTCCTCGACGCGGACGGGACGCTCTGGCTCAACGGGCGGCCGCGCTCTATCCCGGATGGGGCGACTATTGAGAGCCCGGTGGAGAGCATGGTGGAGTTTGGGGAGTTCGTGGACAACGACCCGAACAAAAAGCAGATAGCAAAGCTGCAGGTGCGTATCTCCATAGACGCCGGGTCGAGCGTGACCTTCTGGATGATGTTCGACTCGAGCGGGACATGGGAAGAGATAAACACTATAGAGAGCCAGGTGCTGCGGAGCTACTATCTCCCGCTGGTGCCGCGGCGCTGCGACCACTACAAGATCAAAATCACCGGTACGGGCGGCTGGAGGCTGTACAGCCTGACACGCGAGGACTCGATAGGCAGCGAGCTCAGGAGCACGCCGGGCCGGCAGTAAGGAGGCAACATGGCTATATCTACACTCAAATCACCGACGACCAAAAGCCGGTACACCTACGACCAGTTCCGCCAGGCGGCACAGCAGAGCGGGCTGCTCGGCGAATTCTCGGACGCCGACCTCTCGCTGGCACAGCGCAACCCGGATGCAGGCATGTCGCTGCTGAGCTACAAGCGCGACTGGCACAACGCGACGACGGATGCCGAACGGCAGCTTGCCAACCTGGGCGCTGAGAGCGTGCGCGGCAGCTATGGCAGCTATGCCGGCGGAGCAGACGGCGGCAGCTTCTACCTCGAGCCGCTGAGCCCGGACATGTTTGAGTACCCAAGCGCGCCGAGCTTCTCCGGCGGCAGCAACGCGGGCACGGTGAGCGATCTGTATGATCAGATGCTCAATTACGGCGACTTCACCTACGGCCCCGCGCCGGAGTACACGAACCGTTGGGACGACACCATCCTCGGCCTCATTGACGAGATACTCGGGCGCGAGGACTTCGCCTATGACCCGGACACGGACCCGCTGTACAGCCAGTACCGCAAGGCCTACATACGCGAAGGGGATCGGGCGGCGGAGGATGCGCTGGGCGCGGCGGCGGCCGCGAGCGGCGGCCTGCCTTCGAGCTACGCGCAGACGGCGGCTTCCCAGGCGGGCAACTACTACGCGGCCCAGCTCACGGACAAGATACCGGAGCTCCAGCAGCTTGCCTATCAGAAATACCTCAACGACTACAACATGCTGCTCTCCGACCTCGGTGTGGTCCAGGGACAGGAGGCCAGCGACTACAACAAGTATCTCACCGACCTGAACCAGTACAACACGGACCGCGACTTCGACTACGGCGCGTGGCTCGACCGCTACAACATGCTCGGGAACAACCTGCAGGCCGGGCTCAACATGGACGCGCAGGAGCTCGAGCGCTATCTCGCTGAACTCCAGCAGTACAACACCGACCGCGATTTCTACTACGGGCAGCTGCTCGACGAAATCAACGACCAGACCAACGACTTCGGCACGCTCGTTGACATGGCCCAGCTTGCGGCCGGCTACGGAGATTACCGCGGGCTGGAGAATCTCGGCATACAGCTCCCGACGCCGAGCGGATACGCCGGAGCGGGCGCGGGAAGCTCTGCCGGTTATGATGATGAAGCCGGGAGCCCGCCGGGGGCGACGGACGAAAGGATTTCGTCCGAGGCGATGAATATCCTCAATGCGTACATGCACGTCAATCCCGGCACAAACAGTAATGTGGGCCAGGTGTTTGCAAACCGGATCAATTCGGCGTTGAGCGCAGGACGAATCAGCCAAGAAGAAGCTGATTATCTGCGTGAGATGATAGGCATAGCCGCGTGAGGAGAAAGCTATGGCGAGTATACACGACAAGTTTACAAGGGCGATAAAACAGATAATAGAAAATGACCAGCGCGCCCGCGCTGGTCTTCCCTATAACACTGGAAACAGCATTTCCGATAAGTTTGAGCGGGCAATTCAGGAAATACGGGAGAGGGACAACGCGTCAAGGCAAAACACGTCCAGTCAGCCGGCGCTCACCCCTTCGCGCACACCGTCCAGCACGCCGGCCTCACCCCTTCCGAGCTTTGCCACGGGCAGCGGCAACACCGTTGAGAGCGTGCTCGGGCGCTTCTCAGGCCGGGGCGGTGTCGAGGCGATAAAGTCCCCGGACAGCTGGAGCAGCGCCGGGGACGCAGAGCTGGGGCTCAAGGCGTGGAGCGGTCAGCTGGACGGCTATGAGAAAAAGCTCACGGAGCTGAGCGGAGACATCGCCAACACCGAGAACCGGCTAAAGAGCCTCCAGACGACGGCGAAAACCGCGGAGGATGCAGCCGCCTATGATGAGCTCTATGCCGGCTATGAAAAAATGATAGCTGACTACAACGGCGTTGTGAACGACTTCAACCGCGTGCAGGACAAGTACAGCGCGGGGGTTGAGCGGTATCGGGATATCCTCAGCGGGGGCATGGAGAGAGCCGAAACGGCAGCGGCGGAGGCCAAGAGACTCGAGGATGAGAACAGCCGCCTGCAGCGGCAGGCTAACCTCATCCGTATCTACGAGATGAGCGGGACGAGCCCAAGCTCGGCGGCTGCGCCTATCGAGGCCCAAATCGAGCAAAATGCCGAGCGGATAAAGAAGCTCCGGGCCGAGGAGAACCAGAACAAGATGCAGTATTACAGCTCCCTGGCTCTCATGGAGGACTATGCTGGCCTCTCGAGCCCGGCGTCTGTGACTGATGACACGCGATACGAGTATATAAACGACATCGACAATGCCCGATACAGAAACGAGCACACAACAGACCCAAGCGGCGCGCCAGTAGCACTCAGGAGATATCAGTACCTCACTGAGGATGAGATAAAAATATATAACTATCTCTACGCCTCCCAAGGCAAAGAGGCCGCTGACCGCTTCCTTGAAGATATGGGCCCTGCGCTGACCGAACGGCAAGGCGCGGCTCAATATGAGGAGCTGGGCGCGTTGGGGAAGGCGCTCTACTGGATACCCGCCGGCCTGGATCAGTTCGGCAGCGGCATACGGCAACTATTCCAGCGTGAGGCCGTGCCAGTATCGTCGACGCAGATCACCTCACAACTCATACAGCAGGAAGCACAGGAGAAGAGCCCGGTGCTCGGGACACTCTATACCTTGGGCACAACACTCTCGAACATGGCTCCGAGTATTCTTGCCAGCGCGCTCGGCAGCTGGGCACTCGGAGCGGCGGGGCTGTCGGCAGGAACGGCTGCAGCCGTGGGCAGGGCCACGGGCGCTGCAACACTTGGCGCCTCCGCGGGCGGCAACGCCTATACGCAGAAGCTGAACGAGGGCTACAGCTCAGAGGCGGCGCAGAACTATGCGACGCTCGTCGGCGCAAGCGAGGGCGCGCTTCAGTATCTTCTTGGCGGCATCGGCGCACTGAGCAAGAGCGGCACGGGCCGCATTGCTGCCAAAATTGCCGCGCTGGACAACGCATTGGGCCGTGTGGCGCGCACGGTGAGCGGCAGCACGGCCGCACGTCTGCTGGGAAGCATGATATCCGAGGGCACAGAGGAGGGCCTGCAGGAGCTGCTGGAGCCCGCCTTTGCGGCCATAATCTTCGACGAGGAATATGAGGCCGACTTTGAGGACGCGGCGTATGCGTTCCTCCTGGGCGCGCTGAGCGCTGGAATAATAGAGGGCCCGGCGGCCATTGCTTACGCGCGGCGGCCGGCGGGCTTTTCCTTCCGGGATATGGACGGATATGCCGATAATGGTGTAGACTACTTTGAAGGTGCGAACACGCTCGAGGAGGTCGAGGCGCGGTACCGTGATCTCGCGCGGCAGTATCACCCGGACTTGGGCGGCGACGCGGCCACGATGGCCGAAATCAACCGCCAGCGCACGATGGCGCGCGCGTTCTTCCGCGGTCGGGCCGAGGCGGCTGCGGAAAACGATACGGCAGACACGACGCCGGAGGCGGCCGCAAACACGGAGCGCGCAGACGGCGTGATCCGCCGCTTGACGGCGGGCCGGGCCACGGAGGAGACCACGCCCGAGACAGTGAGGGTCCCGATAGAGGACCAGGCCTACGCGGAGGCGGGCGGCATCGTTTTGCCGACGGCTGATACCGCCGGCGACTTCTCGCTGCGAGCTGAGGCTGGGGCAACGGAAACACCAACCTTGGAAGCTCCGCGCGCGGCGGCGCCTGAAACAAATGCCGCGGGGAATATCGTACTCCCCACGGCGGAAGAAATAATGAATGGAGGCATACAGAATGGACAGCAGGGACAAGAATGGCAGCAACGGAGAAACCAGGTATCAGATGGAAACAGAGGACGGCTGGATGGTATCAGTACCGGAGGACAAGCTGGACGACTGGGAGGCAGCGCAGAAGTCAGATCCGCGCCCGCTGAACAAGGCAGAGCAGCGATTGAGAGACAGAATCGTGCAAGAGATTTACGGTTCCAGGAAGTAAGCTCAGCCGAGCTCGGTATTCCCGAGGGTACAGATACGCGAAATGTGCGCGTACTCCCGGAAACAGATTGGGATGATGAACTCGTCAGCACCGCCGAACGGGTCAGGAGCGTTACAGGCAGAGAAGTGCGCTATGTCCTCGGCGGCATTGAGGTGCGGACGGCGGGCGGCGGCACACATCGGGTACGCGGCGTATGGATGCCGAACGGGGATATTATTGTCCAGGCTGACAATATGCGCGTCAGCGCTCAGCAGATAGCTGAGCATGAGATCTATCACGATATTGCGTCACAGGACACTGGGCTCGACTATACCGTGGAGGAACGAATACGCGAGCAATTCGGCGACGAGGAGTTCACCCGCGTGGTGGAGACGTATATCCAGAAGCTGCACGGCATAGTAGACCTGCCTGCCAATGCAAGTGAGAGTGAGTTCGAGGCGGCGCTTGCTCGCATAAAGCAGGAGATATTTGCCGACGCCTATGCGGGCATCAACGCCTTCGGAGCACATGCGGAGCGGTTCGCGGACCCGACGCGCGAGACGGTAAAGGAGCGCACTGGTATCCGCAGTCGAGAGAATGACGACGCTACCCGCGACCGTACCGGGCCGCCTGCGGAGCGGTACAGTTATGCGGGCGCCAACGCTGCAAACGCTGATCTCGAGGCGCTGGAAGTGGCGAAGGGCATGGCGGAGCAGAACGTTTCGGCTGAGACGATACGGCAGGCCACGGGCTGGTACCAGGGCGCGGACGGGAAATGGCGGTTCGAGATCGACGACTCCGGGATGCGGTACTCCGCGCGGGGCGACCTCAATTACGGAGATCCCGACTATTGGCGGTACCGCGAGCTTCTCGACAAGCTCGAGCGGGAGATGCTCGGCACAGGCTCGGAGGCCGTCACGGAAGCTGAGCGGGCCGAGTATGAGGAGCTCGCGCCGCGATACCGCGACTTCTATTTGCAGCCGGGTGTGCGAGGAGACGGCTCTGCCACAGCTTCACGGCTCTCGGATTACATCCAGCACGACGAGCTGTTCGAGCAATACCCTCAGCTCAGGGATGCGCGGCTCGTGTTCGAGGACATGGAAGATGGGAAACAGGGCAGCTATAATCCTGATACAAACACCATTACCTTGAGCGAAAGCCTACAAAACAGCGAGCGGGACGATGCGCTTGTCCATGAAATACAGCACGCCATACAGGAAGCCGAGGGGTTTGCCCGTGGAGCGTCGCCGCAATACTGGGCTCGACGTGAGTATGAAAGCGGTGACCTTGTAGGTGAGCGCCTACGGCGTGAGCATGACAACCTTTTCCGTTCGTTGAGCCAAGAAGAGCAAAACCAGTTCACCAGATACCGCGAACTTGACCATGAGCTGAATAGAACCATGTTTGCTGAACTGGGCACGGAGGAGGCCGCGGACTATGAGCGATACGAAGCTGAGCAGGACGCACTGTATGATGAACTCTATGGTAACGAGTGGTTTCGCAAGCTGCTTGACCTTGAGCGGCGGATGGATGATATTCCGGGTGAATATCGCGCCATGTACAGCAACACCTCCGGCGAAATTGAGGCCAGAGACGCCGAAGCACGCCGGAAGCTCACAGCGGATGAGCGCCGCGCTGCTCCGCCTGATTTGGGCAATGAGGACACGATATTTGCACAGAGCGGCGCAGGCGTTCAGGCCTCGATTGACTATGATACCGATAACCGGCCCTACGTTACTGTCGAAGAGGACATACTCGACGGAGTGCCAGAGAAGGATTGGGCCCGCAAAGTAAAGGCGGTGCTGCGCGAAAAATTCCCCGACGGCATAACCGTGGGGAACAGTGAAATCAATATTGGAGGCCGGACGGGCAGAGAACTGACATGGAGCGGCACAAGCCGCTGGCTGCGCGCAAATGACCCCGTTGCGTTCGCAGACAAATATCGGACGGCAAACAACGCTGACGAGTTACTGCTTGCATCTACGGACTATGTCAATGAAGGCCTTGACCATCCGAGGCGGGATGACATTACAGATTTTTCGCGCGGGAAAGTGCAGTTTAGAATTGGAGACCGCGACTACACCGCGGATGTGATAGTCGCCGCCCTGAAAGACGGCAGGTTGATGCTGTACGACATCACGCACCTCACAAGGACAGAAATACAAAACAGGAGCCAGCCGCGGCGAAGCACAAACCCGTCACCGGGAACTGCCAGTTATACCGCGACTGACTCCGATAACAGTATATCCGCCTCGGGCGATAATGTCAACGCCCGCTTCTCATACGATGAGGAATTGCCGCGGCCGGTAATCGCCAAGCAGGACCTGCGCCGCAGGCTGCTTGATACCTTCTCGGTGCCGCCCGGTTCCAGGGCGGAGCTGGGACGTATTATCGAGGGCTTCACGGATAAGATGATACGAAGCGGCAGGTATACGGAGCAGGACCGCAGCGCGCTCTTTGACAAGCTCTATGATGCAGGCGTGATGAGCGTGGCGGCCGACCCGTATTATTCCGAGGCCCGGAACGCGCTGGTAAAGCGGCGCATGTATGTGGGCGATGCGCTGAAGGCCGAATTCGGCAATGACTGGAACGACTTCCGCAAGAGGGCGTTTGCGGCGGGAGTATATCTCACGAACGACCCGGACGACATGGCCCCGGATATGTGGCAGGCAGAACTTGGCGAAACGCTGCCAGGCCTGTTTGACAGCGACAACCTCGATATGCGGAGCTTCATGGAGCGCGTTGTGCAGGTGGCGGAGGAAGGCCGGGACGAGCAGGTGAGCCTTGCGGAGTACACTCAGATGCTGGCAGGCGAGAACTATGTCAGCGAGGATGAGGTCCTGCAGGACCTTGAACAGCGTGTGGACTGGGAGCTCAGGAGCTTCGCGGAAAAAGCTGATCTCGAGGTGCGCCTGCGCGGCCGCGGCGCCGACGGCATAACCAACACGGAGCGCAAACGCATAATTCAGGAAGAGCGCGCGAACTACTGGCAGCTGCACAAGCAGTATCAGGAGGAGACCCGGCAGCGCATAGCCGAAGAACGCGGCAAGCGGCACGCCAGCGAGCGAGAGGCCCGCGAGAAGATAAACAACATCATCCGCGAGGAGCGGGAGAAGTATTGGCAGAAGCGCCGGGATTATCAGCAGCGGGCGGACGAGCGTGTGCGCCAGGAGCGGGAGCGGCGCTGGGCGGTCCAGGCCGAGACCCGGCGGCGCATTGATGATGTGGAGCAGGGCGAACGGCGCACGTACTACGAGCGCCTCGAGCGGTACAAAGAAGCCAGGCGCGCCACGGATGCCCGCGAACGGGAGCGCCGGAAGGCCATGTCCGAGCGGCGCCGTGAGACGGCGGAACTCAGGAGCCTCCAGCAGCGCACGCTCAAGCAGATTCAGTGGCTCGCAAAGAACCAGTACCGAGCCCCGGCGGAGCTGCGGCAGCAGTGGGACGAGGTGCTCGGCGACCTCGATATCTTTGCGGTCAGCGCTGCAAACGAGATGAACTACTCCAAGAAGTACGATGCCACATGGCGCGATCTCGCGGAGATGTACAAAAAGGCGAGGGACACAGACCCGAACTTCCTGCCCTCTCAGGAGCTCGAGCGCATTGTCGCCCGGCTTGACAATGACAAGATAGGCGACTTGGATATTGGGGCTCTGCAAGACCTGTACAAAGCAGCCGTGGGGCTGAGACAGGAATTCTATAACCGCAACCACGTTATAGGCGACGAGGAAGGGAGACTGTTTGCGGAGCTCTACGCAGACTCCAAAGCGGAAATCACAGAGGCCCCCGGCGGGTACACCGGGAACCCCGCGGACAAGGTATTTAACATCGAACAGCTTACGCCGATGAACTACCTCGAGCGGATGGCAGGGTGGAACCCGGACAGCGCGTGGTACTCCATGGCAAAACAGCTGGAGAAGGGCGAACGTGATGAGCGGGCATATATCGTCCAGGCCAACAAGCTGCTCTCGGACTGGCTGCGGGATAATGAGGACTGGGTCATGCAATCCGACGGGCAGGGCAAGAATGCCGTGTGGTATGAGGTCGAAGTGCCTGAGCTGCTCGAGCTTGGCATGGGGGATAAGCCTGTGTTTGGCGACAGCGTAAAGGTGTACATGACACCGTCCATGAAGGTCCACCTGTACCTTGAAAGCAAAAACTACGACAACCTGCGGCACATGGTAGGGGGACGCACATTCCCGGACAAGGAGCTGTACAGCGACGGGAAACGGCAGGAGGCTTTTGCGCAGGGCAAGACGATAAGGCTCGCTCCTGAAACGGTGAAAAAGCTGGTGTCAGATTTGACGCCGGAGGAGCTAGAGCTTGCCGCCTTGCTGGAACGCTACTACAACCAGTTTGCGGCGGAGCGGATAAACAAAGTCTCTAACGCCCTGTACGGCTATGACCGGGCCGTGACCAAGAACTATGCGCCCATCTATACCAACAGCAACTACAACCAGAAGGAAATAGGCAAATCCGACCAGACTGCCGAGGGCGTCGGCAACATGAAGCAGCGCATACGCGGGGCTAAAAACCCGAGCTACAACCTGTCCGCCTATGATGCCTTCGAGCGGCACGTCGACCAGACTGCCCGCTTCGTCGGCATGGCGATCCCGGCACGCAACTGGAAGACCCTGCTCAATTGGCGAGAGCGGAACAACAGCATGAGCGACGTTATCACGCACAAGTGGGGCAACGAGTCGCTGAAGTACATAACCGACCTCCTGACGGATTTGCAGGGCGGGTCGCCGCGGAAGGCGCAATTCCAGATCTCCAGCTTTACGGATAAGCTCTGGTCGAACTATATTTCCGCCGTGTTCGGCGCTAACCCGAGCATAGTGCTCAAACAGCTGGGCAGTATACCTCTCGGCGGAGCCTACCTCGGCATGAACAACGTGCCGACGCCGCGGCAGATGGCGAACATCGACCGCGATCTCATAGCCCTTTACACTTCCGAGCTGGATTGGCGCCTCATGGGCTACGCCACGCCGGAGACGAAGATGCTCAAAGACCATCCGAACTGGACCGAGCGCAACAGCTTCTTCCGCACAGTATTCGGAGGCGGGGCTATAACAGGCATGGACGGCTGGGCAGCGAGTACGTTGTGGCCCTGGGCTGAGAACAAGGTCAGAAAAGAGCGGCCGGAGCTGGAGGTCGGAACGCAGGAACAGATAGATGCCGGCCAGAGCCCGTTCTATAAAGCGGTGGCCGAGGAGTTCGACAATGCCGTGAACAGAAGCCAGAGCATGTCCGATACGCTGCACAATGCCCGCATACGCAAGTCGGACAATGCGGTATTGCGCACGCTTACCATGTTCAAGTCCGACGCCGCACAGACCTACAATGCCTTCCGCCAGACCATAGGCGAGGCGCAGTATTACAAGCGCAAAGGAGCGGACAGCAAAGCTCAGCGCACGGCGAGAGCTGCTACGGGCGCAGCGTTCCTCGCGTGGATCATCAATGCCGCGTGGACGGCCGGGGTCAACTTCCTCGTCAACCTGGCAAAAAAGAAAGGCGCAAACTACCGCGATGACGAGGACGAGCTTACAGCCCAGAGCGTTCTCGGTAATATGGCCTCTGATATGGTGAGCGGCATGAGCGGTGTCGTGATCCTGGGCGAAGAGTTGGCAGGGGCCATCGGAAGCGCGATCACAGGCGAACGCTGGTACGGCCTCGACGTCCCCGGCATTGAGCAACTGAACGACATTCTTGAAAGTATAATTAGCAGCGACAAAAATACCATGCTAATTGAGGCTGTAAACATAGGCCGTCAAGGCGGCGATGTGATCGCCTATTTGAATGAACACCGTGCTGACCTGATTGGCGAAATAAAAGACGTTGCAATGACAGCAGCAACCTATCTCGGCGGGATATCTGCAAACAACGTCGAGGCCTACTTGCTCGGCGTACTGAATTGGACGCTGCCGGGAATCGCAACGGCTTACGAGGATATGTTCGAGACGCCTGATAAAGCAAGCCTGAGTGGTCTGGAGGGCGACGCGCTTGTAACGCGCGTCGAGGATATACTGGCAAGCCGGCTCGAAGATGTGTCCGAGCCGGCGGCACAGACAGTGGCCACACTCTATGCAGCTGGGTACAGCGAGGCGCTGCCGTCAGGCATACCGAATCAGGTAACGGTAACTGACAAAAAGACAGACACTAGCGAAACCGTTGAACTAGATGCCTATCAACAGCAATTCTTTGGGCAGGTATGGACTGAGACTGTCGGTCGCGCTGTTAATGAGCTTGTCCTAATGCCTGAGTTTGAGACCGCGAGCCCCGAGGACCAGGCAAAAATGCTGAGCCAAATATATCGCTTTGCCAATGAGACTGCCAAGGCGGAAACCGTTGAAAAATACAGCCCACCGTCAACCATGGCAGAAGCGGCGGAGGATATAGCAAGCGGGCGAACACTGGCCGAATGGGCTGCTTACGACGTACTCTCAGACGATGTATCCGGCACTTTCGGGAAGCTGACGGACGAGGGACTTGATTACGAGCAAGCGCTTGACGTGGCGGAAACCCTAGACGACCTGGGCGATGATGCGACGTCCGTTGAACGGTATCTTGCAGTTGCCCGTATGCCCCTTCCGGAGGATGAGAAAGAACTCGCCCTGCGCGGAGTGATGACCGACAGCGCATACGCGAAATACGAAACAGCTCGAAGCGCAGGCATTGATACGCTCGATTATTGCGAATTCCTCGACCGGATATCAGATATATCGGGCGATGGACGGCAGGAGCGTGTTTGGGCTCTGATAGACTCCATGCGGCTCACAAACAGGCAAAAAGACGTGCTGCACTTGGCCGCAGGGTACAAGGACAGCACTCTCAGCAAAACACCATGGCATAACTAGATTATAAAACGGTCAGTCTTTGTCCCTGCAAGAATCATAGATCTTCTTGGTGTGGACGCAGACGGCTTCCCGGATACAGGCCGAGCTGTC
>UQYT01000007.1 GCA_900545405.1 uncultured Eubacteriales bacterium
TTCCGCGCTCTGCGGAGCGCGGGCAAGGGCTCTGCCCCTGCACCCCGCCACCTTTGAAAAGGTGGACGAAACTTTCATTCGCGCTCCGCGCAGGGGGGGGCAGGTGTCTGGGGTCTTTTTGCGGACGGGTATCCACACCTCATAGGCGGTATTCGCCGGGTTCGGGTCGAAGTACACCTCCACATCCGGGCCCTCGGTGAACTCGTAGCCGGAGGTCGGGAGCCAATCCGTCACGATGCGCCGCTCCAGCTCCTGTATCGACCTCCCCGTCCCCGCGCCCGGGAAGATCGCCCAGGTGCAGCCGGGGACCGTATACTCCTCCAGCGGCTCCGCCACAGCCGCGGAGGACGCCGCCGCTATGTAATAGCGCCACTCCTCGCCGTCGCCGCAGGCGCTCACGCCGAGCACGCCCCGCGGCTCCCCGTCCATGAGCGCGAGTATCCGCTCCAGACTGCCGTCCTCCACCGCCCCCTGCCACATCTGCGGCACCTCCAGGAAGTTCTGCTCGATCTCTCTGCTCAGCGGATACGACCGCCCGACTATGCGGAAGGCCCCCCGTGTCTCGATTCGGTAGTTCAATTCCTCGACCCCCCTGACCGTCAGTTTGAATCTCAGCGGCGGAAAAGACTTCACGCCCTCCCCCTCGCTCCTGAGCGCGGACGGGGCGACGCCGTGTACGCTTTGGAACGCCCTGTTGAACGCCGTCGGCGACGAATAGCCGTACTTGAGCCCGACGTCTATCACCCTCTCGCCGCTTTGTAGGTCCACGGCGGCCAGAGACATCCGGCGCCGCCGGATGTACTCCGAGAGCGGCACCCCCGCTATGTAGGCGAACATCCGCTGAAAGTGATACGTCGAGCACAGCGCTATCCTCGCGAGCGCCCCGTAGTCTATGTCCTCGGTGAGGTGCTCCTCTATGTAGTCGATGACTTCGTTGAAGCGTTCCGTCCAGTCCATGTCTCTTCCTCCTGTGGGGACTATGATACACCCTGCGCCCGGGCCGCGCCTCGCTTTTTGTGCACGAAACGGAGAAACGGCACAGCCGAGGCTGTGCCGTTTTCCTTTTCCGCTCAGGCGGGCTTATTCCTTGAAGTACACGAACCCCGACTGGCTGTTGTCGGGATAGCCGAGGGTCCAGGCCTTGGCGCCGCAGTTGGGGCAGGTCTTGCCGGCGGCGTTGAGCTCGTCTATGTAGGCCTCGGCGCGCATGACGTACATGTTCGTCTTCTGCATCCTGCCGCACTTGCCGCAGAACACGATGTAGTTGGCATAGCTGTCGAACACGCCGCGTTTCCGGTCCGCGAGTTCGGCCTCGGTCAGGGGGCGCGGTTTGATGTTGTCGTTTACTATCATGTTCCGCCTCCTATATGACGTGCTCCGGCTTCTTCTTGTCGTAGTGCTTGTTCAGGAAGGGCAGCACCACGCTGCGCATCAGTTTCATGTCCAGATTGAAAATGTACACCGTGAACAGCAGCGCCACGACCGCGAAAAGCGCCGCGAGTATCTTCCATATGACCTTCATTGCTTCCCCTCCTTACCAGCCCTCGGAGTCGTCGAAGTCGACGAGCGAGGGGTCCACCGGCTCCTCGTGGAGCACCGTTGTCATGTAGTCGTTGACGACCTTTCTCGCCTCCGCCGTCGGCACCGTGCGGCAGTCCATCAGCGCGTGCGGCATCCACATGATGTGGAACTCGGGGTGCTTGCGGAACTCCTCCTCAAGCAGGCCCTGGCAGCCGGCCATGCCCTTGCAGCCGATGTCGTCGTACATGACGATCATGTCGCAGTTGAACTTCGCCGCGGTCTCGAACATCATCAGGATGTGGCGGTTGCCGCCGACCGTGTGCGTGCGCATCGGCGTGCGCGCGTGCAGGTCCGCAAGGTCGCTCATCATCTCGTCGCGGTTTTCGGTGTCCACGATGTTGTGGCCCGTGAGCGAGTCCATGTTGATGACCGTCATGATGCCCCAGCACTGATAGAGCCAGTTGGTGGAGTTGTCGTAATACGTCGAGCCGCAGCTCCAGGCGAGGGCGCGGTGGCGGTACTTGAAGGGCTTGATGTCGTCCTTCAGGCACTTTTCAAAGTACTTCCAGACCTTCTTCGCCTCGCGCTCAAAGTGCTTATTCGCGCCCTGCTGGTACATGTAGATGCGCCAGAAGCTCTGCGCGCAGCTGTTGAGGGCGATGTTGTCGCACTTGGCGTAGACGTCCCACTTGTTCGTCTCGTGGATGTTGAGCTCATTGAAGTGGCGCATGCCCTCGGCAAAGGCGTCCCAGTTGAACTTCTGGCCGAACTGCTCTTCCAGGAACCCGATGGCGGAGTATATCTCGTGCACGCCCAGCTCCTTGGTCGTCGGGTCGTCGTACATGAGCGGCGTGACGAAGGCGTGCACGGCCTTTTTCCCGTCGCCGGAGAGGCGGCGGTACATGGCGGCGTTGTCCATCATGTTCGCGTCGCAGGGGTTGTTGGTGGACATATAGCAGTTGCCGATGTCCGGATACTCGTCCTCGACGGCGACGCCGACCTCGACCAGCGGCAGGGTGCACATGTCCTGCGGTATGCCCGTCGAGACGGCCTGGTCGACGTAGTAGCAGCCGTAGTGCTTGTTCATGATGGGCACCATGAAGGCCGGGTGCTGCTGGATGTTGATGGCCTCGTAGCCGGGGAAGCCGAACATGATGTGCTTGGGCAGCGTGTAGTCGAAGCCTATGGTCCGCGCGGTCCACTTCGTCTCGCCGAAGCGGCGGTCGGCGCGGATGAGCTTCCAGATGGTGTCGATGGAGTCCGAGACCATGGCGTTTATGGCGTGGTGGTCGGCCCTGAGCGGGATGCCGCGGTCGCCGCTGGTCCAGCGGTCCACCATGGCGGGCGTGCAGAGATAGGCCGAGAGCCAGCGGTAGCTCCAGAACGCCCGGAGCATCCTTATGGGGTCGCGCATGATGAGACCGGACATCTTGCCCCAGGTGCCCAGCCACCAGCCGAAGTCATAGGCCGTGTCCACAAAGCCGCGCCACTCGCGGCGGTTCATGATGTTGGTCTTTTCGATGTAGCTGTCGCCCATGAAGGCGCAGAGGGGCTCGCCCTTGGCAAAGTTGCGGAAGGAGCCCCATTTTTCCTTGAAGCTGTGCTTTTGCTTTGCCATGTCACGCACCCTCCTTCTGCTCGGCGGCCTGGATGCGCTTTATCTCGAGCGACTCCACAAAGGCCTGGAAGCGGGTCCTGAGCTGGCCGGAGGCGGCGCAGGTGTAGTCGCGCTCTATCTGACACACCGGCAGCGTGCCCGGCAGGGCGAAGCCCTCGGTGAGCCAGGCGGAGTCCTGAGCGCGCTCGTAGCCCCAGTACTCGCAGAACTTCATGCTCTCGATGATGACGCCCTCGGCGCCGTATTCCATCGCCTTGTTGTAGACATAGAGCTTTCTCGCGCGGAGGTTCTCCGGGCCCATGGCGCGCGGGCAGTGGTTATTATAGAGGTAGTGCCGCGCGATGGCGTCCAGCGCCGTCTCGCCGTCTCTTATCTCTATCTGCTCCCGCCCGGGCATGGAGCCGAAGCAATAGCGGTCCGCCACGACCATGGCGCCGCACATCTCCAGCATCTTGGTGAACTCGGGGTCGTCTATCTCCGCGCCCGTCACCATTACGCGCGCGCGGAACCAGGGCTTCGGCTCCGGCTCGCGGGTCTTGAGCTCCTCGAGCGTCTCGCGCAGGAGGGGCAGCACCAGGTATTTCGGGCAGGTCAGGCTCACGAGCTGCATGACGTGGAACTCATAGCCCGTGATGACGGGGTTTTCCGCCTTGCGCATGTCGCCCATCTCGGTTATGATGCGGCAGAGCTCGTTGTGTTCGGCTATCGCGGCGCGCAGGCGCTCCTCGGAGAAGTCCACGCCGTAGGTCTCGCGCAGGGGTTCGAGGATCTTCTTTTCCATCTGCCGCCTGTAATAGCCGACGTGCCATTCGCTGCGGTTTATCGGCATGTCTATGCAGGCGACGAAGAACTTGTCCTTGGGGATGAGCTCGCAGTAATCGAAATACTGCTCCATGCGGTTCATGGTGCAGCAGCACTCCTGGCCGATGAGCGCGTCGAGGAAGTTGTAGCCGCCCTCGAAGGCGCGCTCCAGGATGCTCTTGGAATAGGGACACGAGCGATTGGTCATGTAGTAGGTGGCCATGTCCGGGCTTGTGCAGCCGGGCGCGCGCAAGCGCACGCCGAAGCAGCCCTCAACGTCGAGCAGCACCTCGGGTATGTAGGAGCAATTGTAGCCCAGCGCTATCTTCCCTTCCGCCTGGGCCTGCTTCACCAGCTCGTTGTTCGCCGCGCGCAGCAGCTCCTCAAAGCGGATAAGGTGCTTCAGGTCTCTCAAGGTGTTTACCCCCCTCTGCGTTTTTGTCAATTTGCTGTTTATTTGCTTTTTTATTATACTTCCTTTGTTAATAATAGTCAACTATATTGTTAAAATAATGGCGTTTTCCGACGTTTGCCGGGTAAAATGTCCAGCACTGCGGGGCAAGAATATACAAAACTAAACTCGTGGTTGATTAACGCGCAGTTTTTGTTTATAATGGTTTTATCGGAAAGTGTGCGTGGTTAGGCACGTTAAGTTTCAGGCAATCAGTTAAGGAGTTGAAAAGAATGGAAGAACCGAGGACCGACCGCAGGGTCCGCAAAACGAAAAAACAGCTCCGTATGGCGCTCACCACGCTGATGATGGAAAAGAGCGTGGGCGAGATCACGGTCCGCGAGATAGCCGAGCTCGCCGACGTGAACAGAGGCACGTTTTACGCGCATTACAAGGACGTTTACGACCTTTTATCCCAGCTTGAGGAGAACATTTTCGTCCGCCTCGAGGAGATAAGCGTCATAAACAGCTCCCCGGACTGGGACCAGTCCACCTACCACTACCTCGAGGACGTGCTCAACCTCTGCTACGAGAGCGCGGACGTATACCGCGCGCTCATCTGCCGGAACAACGACATGGAGTTCCAGCAGCGCCTCTTCGAGACGCTCAAGAACCAGTACATGAGCAAGTTCCTCGAGCGCACCTGCACCGCCGACAAGCGGGAGCAGGACCTCTTCTGCTCCTTCATCGTGCAGGGGATGCTGTCCATCACGAAGGACTGGATGAACTCCGGCCTGCGTGAGTCCCCGGCCGAGATGGCAAAGATGGGCGGCGACTTCATCATGCGGGGCGTGGCGGCCCTGCGAAACTGACAACCGGAGGATACGATGAGATTCAGCTTTGGCAACTTCAGCAACTTTGGGAACTTCAATCAGGACCCCAACACCGGCGAATACTCCTGGACCCCGCAGCGCAGCTCGGACGACAAGCCCAAAAAACCGCGCCGCACCTTCTCCCGCGGCGCGAGCCTGCTCATAAGCCTGGCCGTGACGCTGGTTTTCGGCTTCTTCTACTTCTACTTCAAGCTCCCGGCCATCAACATCCACTCGGGCGACTTCTACCTCTTCATCATCCTGCTCTGCGCGGTCTACTGCGTCTGCGCCCTGCTGCTGGAGGGCTTCCGCGCCGAGGGGGTGAAGGGCTATGTCTCCGCGGCGCGCAAAAAGGCGGCGATACCGTTCTACATCGTCTGCCTGTGCATCGCCGTGGCCATCGTGGGCAGCGTCATCGGCTGGAAGCTCTTCCGCGCGCGGGCCTATTCCGAGCTCCTGCCCATCGAAAACGGCGACTTCGCCGCCGACGTGGCGGAGATCTCCTTCGACCAGATCCCCATGCTGGACTCCGCCTCGGCAAACGTCCTCGCGAACCGCAAGCTGGGCGAGCTCTCCGACCTCGTGAGCCAGTTCGAGATCTATGACGACAGCTTCCAGATCAACTATCAGAACCGCCCCGTGCGCGTCACCTACCTCAACTACGGCGACTTCTTCAAGTGGTGGAACAACCAGAAGGCCGGCATCCCCGCCTACATGGTCATAGACATGGTCACGCAGGAGGTCACGGTGCAGCGACTCGAGGAGGGCATCAAATACTCGCCCTCGGAGTACTTCTTCCGCGACATCGACCGCTATCTGCGCTTCAAGTACCCCACGAAGATGTTCACGGACGTGAACTTTGAGGTCAACGAGGAGGGCGAGCCCTACTGGGTCGCCACGGTCGTGACGAAGAAGGTCGGCCTCTTCGGCGGCGAGGACGCCATCGGCGCCGTGCTCGTGAACGCCGTCACCGGCGAGAGCACGTATTACGACGTGGCCGACGTGCCGCAGTGGGTGGACCGCGTGTACACCGCCGAGCTCATTTTGCAGCAGTACAACTACTACGGTCTCTACCAGGGCGGCTTCTGGAACAGCCTCTTCGGCCAGAGCGGCTGCACCGAGGCCACGAGCTACTATAACTATATAGCCCAGGACGACGACGTATGGCTCTACACCGGCATCACCTCCGTCACGGGCGACCGCGGCAACATCGGCTTCATCCTCGTCAACCAGCGCACCAAGGAGGCGCGCTATTACCCCTGCGCCGGCGCGGAGGAGAGCTCGGCCATGGCCTCGGCGATGGGCGCGGTGCAGCAGTACGAGTACCAGGCGACGAGCCCGCTGCTCTTAAACATCGGCGGCCAGCCGACCTACTTCATGGCCCTCAAGGACGCCAGCCAGCTGGTGAAGATGTACGCCATGGTCAACGTCCAGCAGTACAACGTCGTCGCGACCGGCACCTCGGTCTCGAGCTGCATCGAGAGCTATGAGCAGCTGCTGGCCGAGAACGGCATATCGATAGAGGGCGGCACAGCCCCCGCCACCAGCGAGGTGTCGGGCGTCGTGGAGGACATCCGCAGCTCCGTCATAAACGGCAACAGCGTCTACTATATCAAGCTGGAGGGCGGGGACGTGTACTACACCGTCAGCGCCGCGGACAGCCCCGTGGCCGCGATATTGAACGTCGGCGACCGCGTCGCGCTCAACGCCCCCGAGGACGCCGCGGGACCCCTGGTCTCCGCTTCGGGTCTGGAGATAGGCTGAAACGTACAACAATAAACGGAGCGCATCGCTCGATGCGCTCCGTTTTGCCGTCTTTTGGGGTTCAGTCCAGCTCTATGGTCATCAGCAGCTCCAGCGCGGAACCGAGCCCGCCGTTGAGCTCGCAGGTGACGGCTGCCGAAGGCAGTTTCAGCCTGAAGTCCTCCGGCCCCGAGCCGCCGTAGTTCACCATCTGCTGTATATCGATGAGCTGCATCCTCCGCTCGTAGAAGTCGAGCACGCCGCTGCCCTCGCGGCCCCAGACGCTGCTCATCAGCGCCAGCTCCAGCTCATGCGTCGGGAAGCTCAGGCTCACGCGCCCGGGGCTGCTCTCAATGCGCAGCTCGAGCTTTTTCAGCACGCCCTCCGTCTCGTAAAAGCTGTACTCCGCCTCGTAGCCCATGATCTCGAGCCGGGTCGGGTTCTCGCTGCTGCGCTCCCAGCCCTCGGGCGTGAGCGAGATGTACGAGCGCAGATAGCTGTCCATGTGCGCGAGGCCGTTGTAGTTTTCGCAGAACTCCGCCGCCGAGATATCCCCGCGGTTTTTGGGCATCTGCGAGAGCTCCTCGTTCACAAGACCCGCGAAGACGGCAAGGCCGGCCAATAGGACATAGGCGGCGGTCAGGAGCCGGAGATGCTTCCGCCGGAGCCGAAGCTCCGAGCCCTCCTCCCAGCGCAGGGGCCGGCCGTCCCTGTGCCTCAGCCAGCTGCGTATTAGCAGCACCAGCGACAGGATGGGCACATGGAAGCCCAGGCCATAGGTGAGCACGTCGAAGGTGCGGCGCGCGGCCTCTCCGAGGCTCAGACGCCCGCCGTCCGGGCGCTCCACATAGAGGCCCAGCAGCGCCTTGCCCGGGGTCGTGCCGAAATAGTGCAGGCAGAGCGGCTCGAGCAGCAGCATGAGCGCTATGGCGCCTACTGTGAGCGCCACCGAGACGCCGATGCCCGAGAGGTCCACGTTCGGCCGGAAAATCAGCATGATGGGCGTCAGCAGCAGCTGCTCGCAGAGCAGATAGTCCAGCGTGCGGGCAAAATACCTGCGCCAGGGGCAGATGAGCTTAGGCTCCGCGTCCTCCTCCGGCAGTACCGCGCCGGTCTCCAGCTCGCCCAGCCACCTTTGGACGTCAAGGCTCTCAAAGTCCTCGCCCGAGAGCATGATGTCCCTGCAGACCGCCTCGGAGCTGACGAGCCCCCTGCGCTCGAGAGCGAGCCGGCCCGCGTGCCGCTCCATCGCCGCCGACAGGCCCAGCTCGCCGCGCTGCAGCTCGCGTATCTCGGAGAGCGGCAGGTCCAGCGCCCGCAGCAGCTTCAGCCTCAGCAGCTGCTCCAGGTCGGCCTCTGAATAGTCCCTGTAACCGTTCTCGCGCCTCGCGGGCGAGAGAAAGCCCTCCGACTCGTAAAACCTTATATTCGCGCGGGTCATCCCGCTCCTTGCTTCCAGCTCCGATATCGTCACGGTCATCGCCCCTCCCTGTCGAGCTGTGCTGCAATGATAAGCTGTAAAGCGGCTTTACAGTCAAGGACTTTTTTAAAAAACCGGGAAGGCGCCTGGGCCTTCCCGGTTTTCATTTCGGTTTATTTGTGGTAGTATAGAACTCCCATGCACCAGGGGCCGCAGTGGCCGCTTATGGTGCAGCCGGCGCGGTTGTTGTAGACCTCCTCAAAGGGCTGGCAGGAGAGCACGACCTCCCGCAGTCTCTGCCTGAGCTCGTCGGGCAGGCCGGAGTCGGTTATGAACACGCGCCGCGTGTCGATGTCGCTGCGGTTGGCGAGCCGGTCCTTTATATACTGGACATAGGCCGCCTCTATCTTGCCGCGGTACTTCTTGCCGACGGTCATCTTGCCGCCTATGACCTCGATGCAGGGCTTGAGGCCCAGGAGGTTCGCGCCCAGGGCCTGCACGGAGGTGCAGCGGCCGCCCTTGCGCAGATAGTCCAGGGTGTTGAGCACGAAGCTGACGTCGACCTTAGGCACCAGGCGCTCGATCTCGGCGGCGATGTCCGCGGGGTCCATGCCCTTTTCGGCCATGAGCGCCGCATCCAGCACCAAGTGGCCGAAGCCGGTGGAGAGGTTCAGCGAATCCACGACCCAGACCTTGCCCGGCAGCTCCTCCGCCGCGAGCCGCGCGTTGTTGCAGCTCACGGAGAGCTCGGACGAGAAGGCCACGTGCACAATGGCGTCGCAGTCCTCCAGCCAGCCGTTCCAGGCCGTGAGATGGTCCGCGATGGTCACCGCGGAGGTGCCGCAGAGTTTTCCCGTCGCCTTGGTGTAGGCGTAGAGGTCGTCCGGCGTGACGTCGATGCCGTCCCGCAGCGCCTCTCCGTCGCGGATGATGTACAGAGGCAGAACTCCGATGTTGTGCGCGGCTATAAGCTCAGCAGGCAGGTCGCAGGTACTGTCTGTCGAGATCTTTATTTTCATTTGTTATTTGCCCCCTTACTTTTTGGCCATTATATCATAACATATTACTTCAAAGAATGGAAGTGTTTTTGTGCCGCCCAAAATCGTCGTAATAACCGGCCCGACCGCCACGGGCAAGACCAGGCTCGGCGTCCTGCTTGCAAAGGAGCTGGGCGGGGAGATAGTCTCGGCGGACTCGATGCAGATATACCGGCGCATGGACATAGGCACGGCCAAGCCCACGCCGGAGGAGATGCAGGGCGTGCCACACCACCTCATAGACGTGGCGGAGCCCTCCGAGAGCTGGTCCGCGGCGAAGTTCGTGGACGCGGCGGCCGCTGCCTGCCGGGACATCCTCTCGCGCGGGAAGCTGCCCATAGTCGTGGGCGGGACGGGGCTCTACATCGACTCGCTGGTGCAGGGCCGCAGCTTCGGCGCCGTGGACGAGTCGGGCGAGACCCGGCGCGAGCTGGAGGAGCGCTATGACGAGATCGGCGGCGCGGCCATGCTCCGCGAGCTCGCCCAGCTCGACCCGGAGCGCGCGGCAAAGCTCCACGCCCGGGACAAAAAGCGCGTCGTGCGCGCCTACGAGGTCTATCTGCTGACCGGCAAGACCATCACGGAGCTCGACGCAGAGAGCCGCCTCAAGCCGCCCGACTTCGACGCGGCCTATATCATCCTCGGCTGGGCCTCGCGCGAGGAGATGTACGCGCACATAGACGCGCGCGTGGACGAGATGGTCGGGCGCGGGCTCTTCGCGGAGGTGGAGGCCCTTCTCGCCGAGGGGCTCTCCCCCGGGAGCACCGCCATGCAGGCCATAGGCTACAAGGAGGCCGCCGCCGCGCTGCGCGGCGAGTGCTCCCGCGCCGAGGCCGTAGAGACGATAAAGCGCGAGACCCGTCGCTACGCAAAACGCCAGCTCACCTGGCTGCGCCGCCGCGAGGGGGCCCTGCGCATAGACTGGCAGGGCGAACCCGATTTTGCGTCCGCCGTCCGGGATTCGACAGAATATCTGCTCCGCTGCGGTATATGATAGTCGCGTACAGGGCGCGGTGAGGGCCGCGTTTTGTACAAATTTACTATTTTACGGAGCGGCAAAATATGATATTATGTAAATCCACCGCTCCGGCAAGGAGCGAGATATGGAAAAGACAAAGAACCTGCAGGACACCTTCCTCTGCCGCGCGAGGGCCGAGCGCGTGCCGCTGACGCTGTTCCTCATGAACGGCTTTCAGCTGCGCGGCGTGCTGCGCGCCTTCGACAGCTTCACCGTCGTGCTCGATTCGGACGGCAAGCAGCAGCTCATCTACAAGCACGCGATCTCAACCATCGCCCCGGCCCGGCCGCTGAACTTAGGCGAGGCCGGTCAGGCGGATACATAAGGCCCTGAAACGCACCAATCTCTTCACGGGTCTGGCCCTCGCCGTGCTGCTGCTCGCGGCGGCGGCCTACCTGGGCCTGCGACCCCTGCTGGGCGAGGAGAGCCCCGCCCTGCCCACGCCGGAGCCCACCGCGGCGGCGGAGCCCGTGACGGTGGAGGCCGGCGGCGTGGTGATAAGGCAGGAGTCCGTCCTGCGGGGCGAAGGCGAATACATGCTGCCGCTGCTCCCTGACGGAGCGCGGGCCGCGGCGGGGGAGGCGATAGCCCTCGTCTCGGACGAGCCCGCGGCGATAGAGGCCGCGCGGACAAGGCTGCGCCTGAGCTCGGAGCTGGCCGCCGCCGTGTCGGGCGCGGAGCCGGAGCCGGAGGGCGCCCTCTCTGCGCTCGCGGCGGCCCGGGCCTCCGGCGACTGCGCGGGGCTGGTATCCGGCGCACGGGACCTGGGCGACGCGCTCTTCGGCACGTCTCGCGAGCTGCGCGCGGCGCGGCTGCTCTCGGAGCTGGCCGCCCTGCCGGAATCGGACGGGGCCGCGGAGCTGCGCGCCCCCTCGGCGGGGCTGGTCACGTCCAAAACCGACGGGCTGGAGCGCCTCGCGCCCGGGCTGCTGGAGGACCTGACGGTCACGGGGCTCGCGGAGCTCATGCGCTCGGAGCCGGAGAAGGCGGGCGATGACAGCCTGCGCCTCGTGAGCGGCTGGCGCTGGTACTTTGCAGCGCCCCTGGCCGCAAAATACGCCGCGGCTCTCGAGCCGGGGGAGCGCGTGACGCTCGCGCTGCCGGGGCTCGAGGTGAGCGCCCGGGTGGAGAGCGTGAGCGAGCCGGAGGGCGGCCGCGCGGCCGTCGTGCTCTCGAGCACGGAGGCAATGGACGCGGCGCTGGCGCTGAGATTCTGCGAGGCCTGCCTCAGCCTGGACGGCGGAGAGCCGGACCCGTGAAAGGAGATATAGAACATGGGTAGTATTGCGGAAAACGTGGCCCGGGTTCGGGAGCGGATCGAGTCCGCCGCCGGAGGGCGCCGGGTGCTGCTCGTGGCCGCGAGCAAGATGAACGACGCGGACCGGGTGCGCGAGGCCGTGGCCGCCGGCGTGGACGCCTGCGGCGAGAACCGGGTGCAGGAGCTTGTGGAAAAGCGCGAGGCGCACGCCTACGACGGCGCGGCGCTGCACTTCATCGGCCACCTGCAGCGCAACAAGGTAAAATACCTCGTCGGCAGCGTGGACCTCATCGAGTCCGTGGACTCGATAGAGCTGCTCGGCGACATAGACGCGCGGGCGAAGAAGCTCGGCGTGGTGCAGGACGTGCTGCTGGAGGTGAACATCGCCGGCGAGCTGTCAAAAAGCGGCGTTGAGCCGGAGCGCCTGCCGGAGCTCCTGGACTTCGCGGCGTCTCTGGAGGGCCTGAGAGTGCGCGGACTGATGTCGATACCGCCGATTTCGGCCGCTCCGGGCGCAAACCGGCCTTATTTTGCCAGGATGAGAGAGCTTTTTGTTGACATCGGCGGGAAAAAATACGATAATACGGCTATGGACTTTTTATCAATGGGAATGAGCGGCGATTTTGAGGACGCGATAGCGGAGGGCGCGAACATGGTGCGCGTCGGCTCCGCCATCTTTGGCGCCCGGGACTACGGCACAGGCCGCTGAGGAGAGACTGGCAGATGGGATTTTTCGACGAAATTAAAAAGCTGGCCCACCCCTACGACGACGAGGACGAATTCTTCGACCGCGGCACGCCGGAGGAGGAGCAGCCCGGCCCCCCGATAGTGCCGGAGCGGCGCGAGAGCTTCTTCACGGATGAGGAGGACGCCGAGCCCGCGAACTTCGGTCTGCCGAAGCCCTCCTTCCACCTGCCCCGCCGCGACAAGGAACACCGCGCCCAGCCCAAGCAGGCCGAGGCCCCGGCGCAGCAGCGCCAGCCCGCCTCCGGCGGAGGCCAGGGCCTGATGCTGGCAAAGCCCGCGGAGTTTGCGGACGCGGCCGGGATAGCCGACAGCTTCGCCGGCGGCAGGACGATAGTCCTCGACCTCGGCTCGGCGGACAAAGTCACGGCGCGGCGCGTTATAGACTTCCTCTCCGGCGTGGCCTACGCCCTCGGCGGCACGCTCAGCCGAATATCGGGCGGCATATACCTCGTTACCCCCAGCGGCGTCAACATCTCCGGCGAGATGATGAGCCAGATAGAGAGCGGCGGGCTCAGCTTCTGAGCGCCTTTTCCGCCCTACATATATAGAACGCACACAAACGGGATAAACTCCATTACAGGGAAGGGGATACCGATATGACTCCTCAGGACATCAGGGAGAAGATCTTTGAGAAGGCCGTCTTCGGCGGCTACGACATGGGCAGCGTGGACGACTTCATGGAGGAGATGGCCGCGGAGCTCGAGTCCGCCCAGCGCGAGAGCGCCACGCTCAAGGCCAAGATGAAGGTCCTCGTTGACAAGATCGAGGAATACCGCGCCAGTGAGGATGCCATGCGCATGACTCTGCTCTCGGCGCAGAAGCTCTCCGCTCAGATAGAGTCGGAGGCCCGCGCCCGCGCGGATAAGCTCATTGCAGACGCCCAGGCCACCGCGTCCCGCAGCCTTGACACCCTCAAGGCCGACACCAAGCGCGAAGAGGCCAAGCTGAAGGAAGCCCGCGAGTCCCTTGCCCGCTTCCTCGACGACGCGCGCGCTCTCTGCAAGCGCCAGCTCGACTACCTCGAAGGCAACGCCGCCGCCATGCCCGCCGCCCCCGCTTCGGAGGAGGCTGTGGACGCCACTGTCAAGAGCATAGAAGACTCTGTCGCCCGAATACCGGATGAGCCCGCTCCCGAGATAGACATAAGCCCTGTCATGAACGAGCGCGCCCCCAGACAGACCATCACACCGGACGACATGACCCGCCTTTTCAACATGGGCGGCAACTGATAAGACCGGATAACGACGGGGCGGCGCCTGGTGCGCTGCCCCTTAACATGTTTATACGTCAAGCTTCAACATAAGGAGAGAAAAACAAAAATGGCTCAGGACTACAATTCCACGGTCAATCTGCCGAAAACCGAGTTCCCCATGCGCGCCGCGCTGCCCAAGCGCGAACCCGATATGCTCAAGCAGTGGTACGACATGGACCTCTACCACGAGATGCTCAAGCGCACCGAGGGCAGGCCCGTCTTCGACCTGCACGACGGCCCTCCGTTCTCCAACGGCGCCATCCACATGGGCACCGCGCTCAACAAGTGCCTCAAGGACTTCATCACCCGCTATAAGTCCATGTCCGGCTGGCAGGCCATCTACTACCCCGGCTGGGACAACCACGGCATGCCCATCGAGAGCGCCATCATAAAAGAGCAGAAGCTCAACCACAAGGAAATGACCACCGCCGAGTTCCGCACCGCCTGCCACGAGTTCGCGCTGCACTACGTCAACGTCCAGCGCGACGCCTTCAAGCGCCTCGGCTGCCTGGGCGAGTGGGACAAGCCCTATTTCACCATGAACCCGAAGTTCGAGGCCGAGGAGGTCAAGGTCTTCGGCGAGATGTACAAGAAGGGCTACATCTACAAGGGCAAGAAGCCCGTCTACTGGTGCCCGCACGACGAGACCGCTCTGGCCGAGGCCGAGATCGAGTACGCCGAGGACCCCTGCAAGTCCATCTATGTCAAGTTCAAGGTCAAGGACGACCACGGCAAGCTGGGTAAGTACTGCGACCTCGACAAGCTCTATTTCATCATCTGGACTACTACCACCTGGACCATCCCCGGCAACCTCGCCATCTGCCTGAACGCGGACTTCGACTACGTCCTCGCCAAGGCCCCCAACGGCGAGGTCTACATCGTCGCCAAGGAGCTCATGACCCGCGTCGCCGAGATGGGCGGCTATGAGGGCTTCGAGGTCCTCGCCGAGATGAAGGGCAGCGAATTCGAGTTCATGACCGCCCAGCACCCGCTCATCGACCGCGAGAGCGTCGTCATCCTGGGCGACCACGTCACGCTCGACGCCGGCACCGGCTGCGTCCACACCGCTCCCGGCCACGGCCAGGAGGACTATGAGATCTGCCGCAAGTACGACGCCGAGGGCAAGATCCACATCGGCATGACCGTCCCCGTCGACGACCACGGCCTCATGAACGAGGAGGCCGGCAAGTACTGCGGCCTCACCACCGACCAGGCCAACGAGGCCATCTTCAATGACCTTCAGGCGTGCGGCGCGCTGTACGCCTCCGAGGACATCATCCACCAGTACGCCCACTGCTGGCGCTGCAAGAGCCCCATTCTCTACCGCGCCACCGACCAGTGGTTCTGCTCCGTCGACGCCTTCAAGGACCAGGCCTGCGCCGCCTGCGACGACGTGCAGTGGCTGCCCGAGTGGGGCCATGACCGCATGATCGCCATGATCCGCGAGCGTGCCGACTGGTGCATCTCCCGTCAGCGCCGCTGGGGCCTGCCGATCCCCGTCTTCTACTGCTCCGACTGCGGCAAGCCCGTCTGCACGGACGAGACGATAAAGGCCGTCTCCGACATCTTCCGCGAGAAGGGCTCCAACGCCTGGTTCGAGATGGACGCCGCCGAGCTGCTGCCCGAGGGCTTCACCTGCCCGCACTGCGGCGGCAAGCACTTCACCAAGGAGACCGACACCCTCGACGGCTGGTTCGACTCCGGCAGCACCCACATCGCCTCCATGGAGCTCGATTCTCCGGGACGCTGGCCCGCCGAGATGTACCTCGAGGGCGGCGACCAGTTCCGCGGCTGGTTCCAGTCCTCCCTGCTCATCGGCGTCGCCACCAAGGGCAAGGCGCCCTACAAGACCTGCCTCTGCCACGGCTGGACCGTCGACGGCGAGGGCAAGGCCATGCACAAGAGCCTCGGCAACGGCGTCGACCCCGCCGACCTCATCGCCAAATACGGCGCGGACCTCGTCCGTCTCTGGGCCTCCAGCGCCGACTACCGCGTGGACATGCGCTGCTCCGACGCCATCTTCAAGCAGCTCAGCGAGAAATACCTCAAGATCCGCAACACCGCGCGCTACATTCTCGGCAACCTCCAGGGCTTCGACCCCAACAAGGACACGGTGCCCGTCGACCAGATGCCCGAGCTCGACCGCTGGGCGCTCAGCCGCCTGAACTCGCTTGTCGAGCGCTGCATCAACGCCTATGAGAAGTACGAGTTCTTCGGCGTCACCGCCGCCATCCACAGCTTCTGCGTGGTCGACATGTCGAACTTCTACCTCGACGTCATCAAGGACCGCCTCTACTGCGACGGCGCGGACAGCCTCTCCAGGCGCAGCGCCCAGACCACCATTTATATGATCCTCGACGCGATGATGCGCCTGCTGGCCCCCCTGCTGGCCTTCACCAGCAACGAGGTCTGGCAGGACATGCCGCACTCCGACAAGGAGGACGCGCGCCACGTCATGCTCAACGACATGCCGAAGCCGGACGCCGCTCTCAAGCTCAGCCCCGAGGCCGAGCTGCGCTGGTCCAACCTGCTGCGCATCCGCGACGACGTAAACAAGGCCCTCGAGCTCGCGCGCGCTGAGAAGATCGTCGGAAAGCCGCTTGACGCCAAGGTCACCATCCACGTCGGCGAGGACGCCAAGGCCGCCTGGGCAAGCGTCCAGGGCGTGGACCTCGCTCAGCTGTGCATCGTCTCCGAGCTCGAAGTCTCCGACGCGCCCATCGAGGGCTGGGCCGGCGAGTCCGTGCCGGGCCTGACCATCAAGGTCGAGGCCAGCACCCTGCCCAAGTGCCCCCGCTGCTGGACCCACAGCGCCGGCATCGGCTCCGACGAAAAGCACCCCGAGCTCTGCCCCCGCTGCGCCAAGGCCGTCGGCTGAGTTCTCCACAAGATACAGACAGAGCCTTCCCTAAGGAGGTAAGCTATGTTTTACGCAATAGCCGTGGTCCTCGTGCTGATAGCCGACCAGGCCCTGAAGTACTGGGTATCGCTGAACATTGAGCTCAATGTCGGCGAGCAGGCGCTCATCCCGGGCGTCATCAAGCTCGTGAACATCCACAACTCCGGCGCGGCCTTCGGTCTGCTGAGCGGAGGCAGCTGGCGCTGGGTGTTCGTGGTCATCGCGGTCGTGTTCACGGTCGTGGTGATATACGCGCTCAAGCGCGACCTCATACACGGCAAGCTCGGCCGCTGGGCCGCCGTCGGCGTGCTCGCGGGCTCCATAGGCAACTGCATCGACCGCGTGGCCTACGGCTATGTCGTGGACATGTTCAAGTTCGAGTTCCTGGGCGATTCGCGGCTGAACGCCATCTTCAACGTGGCGGATGTGTTCATATCCTGCTGCGGCGTGCTGTTCTGCCTGTACATCATCTTCGGCGGCGAGAAAGAGCACGCCGACGTAGACGAGGCCGAGGAGCGCGAGCCGAAGCGCCGCAGCGGCGGCAGCCACAGCAAGCACGCGTCCCAGTCCCGCGCCCGCCAGCACACGGCGGCGAAGCCTCGGGAGCAGGCCCGCCCGGCGGAGCGCACGCGCATTCCCGTGAAGGAGTACACGCCCCGCCCGGCCGGGACGCGTCCGGCGCGCCCCGTGGAGCCGACAAAGCCCATCGACCCGAAGAACCCCTTCGCCGAGTGGGAGACCCCGGCCGCCAAGCCGGCGGCAGCTCGTCCCGCCCAGCAGCCGCGTCCCCAGGCCGCAAGGCCCGCGGCGGAGCCCCAGGCCCGTCCGGCACAGGCCGCAAAGCCCGCGCCCAAGGCGGCGCCGAAGTCCTCGTCCGGGGATATGGAGTTCTCGCTTGAGGACATCCTGGCGGAGTTTTCGGACAAATGAGTGAATTTATAGAGATAACTGCGGAGGAGAGCGGCGAGCGTATCGACGCTCTCCTCGCGCGCATGGTGCCCGAGCTGACGCGCTCGGCGGCGCAGCGGCTGATAGAAGAGGGCCGCGTGACCTTCTCGGGCGCGCCGGTAAAAAAGAACCGCCGCACTGAGTGCGGCGAGGCATACACGGTGGAGCTGCCGGAGCCCGAGCTCCCGGAGCCCGAGCCGCAGGATATCCCGCTGGACATAGTATACGAGGACAGCGACGTGATAGTTGTCAACAAGCCGCGCGGGATGGTTGTGCACCCGGCGCCGGGGCACCCGGACGGGACTCTGGTGAACGCGCTGCTCTGGCACTGCGGGGACAGCCTCTCCGGCGTGGGCGGCGAGCGGCGGCCGGGGATAGTCCACAGGATAGACAAGGACACGTCCGGCCTCATAATAGCGGCAAAAAACGACTTCTCCCACCTGGCGCTCTCGGCGCAGCTCTCGGACCGGAGCCTCTCGCGGATATACGAGGCGGTGGCCCGGGGCGAGTTCCGCGAGGACTCGGGCACGGTGAACGCGCCGATAGGCCGCCACCCCGTGGACCGCAAGCGCATGGCGGTGACGGAGCGCAACTCACGCCCGGCGGTGACGCACTGGGAGGTCCTCGCGCGCTACCGCGGCTACACGCATATCCGCTGCCGGCTGGAGACCGGCCGGACTCACCAGATACGGGTGCACATGGCGTATATAGGGCACCCGCTGCTGGGGGATATGGTGTATGGGAATCTGAAAAAGCCCGAGCGCGGGCTGGAAGGCCAGTGCCTGCACGCGAGAGAGCTGAAGTTCATCCACCCCCGTACCGGCCAGCCCGTGCACCTGACCACCCCGCTCCCCGCCTACTTCGAGGAAGTCCTAAACTCCCTCCCGCCCAAAGTCTGAAAGTTTCGCCCGCCTTTTCAAAGGCGGCAGGGTCCAGGGGCGGCGCCCCTGGCCGCGCTCCGCAGAGCGCGGAACCCCCTTGTGCTTATTTTAGCGCAGGAGGGGGTCTAAGGGGGAACCCTCGCCGGGGGTTCCCCCTTTTTTCTTTTGGCTTGTACGTGTGCGCCGATACGTTGGGTGGTGGTCGATGGCTTGTCCTGCCATTCGACCCCATTTCTTTGGTGCTTGCCCAAAGAAACGGTGTCGAGCCGCCAAAGAAAAGCGCTTTTTTACCCCGGCGGCTCCACCATTCGCGTGAGCGCTGCCGGTCAGTAGACGGGACGTTCCTCGCCCGACTTGGGGCGGGACGGGTGCGTCTTTTTTGGCGCGGAGCGCGAATGAAAGTTTCGCCCGCCTTTTCAAAGGCGGCAGGGTCCAGGGGCGGCGCCCCTGGCCGCGCTCCGCAGAGCGCGGAACCCCCTTGTGCTTATTTTAGCGCAGGAGGGGGTCTAAGGGGGAACCCTCGCCGGGGGTTCCCCCTTTTTTCTTTTGGCTTGTACGTGTGCGCCGATACGTTGGGTGGTGGTCGATGGCTTGTCCTGCCATTCGACCCCATTTCTTTGGTGCTTGCCCAAAGAAACGGTGTCGAGCCGCCAAAGAAAGGCGCTTTTTTTACCTTGGCGGCTCCACCATCCGCGTGAGCGCTGCCGGTCGGTAGACGGGACGTTTCTCGCCCGACTTGGGGAGGGGGCTGGTGGGTGTCGGGACACTTCCCTTCGCCGGGGGCGAACGGTACAGCTTGCGGCTGCTTTGCGCGGTCGGTCGGCTGAGCTGGCGTCACTGTACTTTTACGCTTCCGCCTACCACCCAAGCGCGTTTCTTTGGGGCTCCACCCCGTTTCTTTGCGCAAAAGCAAAGAAATGGGGTGGAACGGGCAGTAGGGGCCACAACACACCGCCCAAGGAAACGGCGCACGCGCAGCGGCACAAAAAAAGAGCCCTTTCGGGCTCTTTTTTATTCTATTCCGATATTCTTCCTAAACGCCACGGGGCCGTACATGGGGGCGTAGATGGCCTCCATAACTGCTTTCAGGTCGGTGCGCTGGGGGGCGCTGCCCTGGTGCATGAGCAGGGTGTCGCGTCCGCCGATGGTGTAGGGGACGCCGGTCTCCTGCCAGCCGTGGCGGCGGTAGAACTCCACCAGCCGCCGCGCCTTGTCGAGCTCCGGGTACTCCGTGACCTCCAGGAAAACGCAATCGTATTTGGCGTACCGCGCCTTTATCAGCTCCAAAAACTCAGAGCCGATGCCGCCGCCCCGGACGGTGGGGTACACTCCCAGCCAGCCCAGCAGGGCGTAGCGATGCGCGCGGTCGCGCAGCATGAGGGCGTAGCCGCACTCAAAGCCGTTTTCGTCCTTCAAGAGCAGCAGCTCCGCGCCCTTGAGGAGCGCTACCTGGCACTCCACCAGGCTCGGCCGCTCCCAGTCCTTGAAGTCGTATTCCATCATGGGGTAGATCCGCTTCATGTCGGCGTGGCCGCCGCGTTTTATCTCATACATCATTATCCTCCGTAAATGTCTGTGCCCGGTAGAGGCCGGCATAAACGCCGTTTTTGGCCATCAGCTCCTCGTGCGTGCCCAGCTCCTGGACGCGCTCGTCCTCTATTACCGCTATCCTGTCCGCACCGTGTATTGTGGAGAGCCGGTGCGCTATTATTATGCTCGTCCTGCCCACGGCCAGCTCGTCGAGAGAGGCCTGGATGCGCTGCTCCGTGACCGTGTCCAGCGCGCTGGTCGCCTCGTCCATGACCAGGATGGGCGGGTTCTTGAGGAACACGCGCGCTATCGAGAGCCGCTGCTTCTGTCCGCCGGAGAGCATTACGCCGCGCTCGCCGACGTAGCTGTCGTAGCCGTCCGGCATGGCCATGATCTCCTGATGTATCTCCGCGCGCACCGCGGCGGCGACGACCTCGGCGTCCGTGGCATCCGGGCGGCCGTAGCGGATGTTCTCGCGGATGGTGCCCGCGAAGATGAACACGTCCTGCTGGATGATGCCTATGCTGCGGCGGAGCGACTCCTGCGTCACGTGCCGGACGTCTATGCCGTCCACGAGGACGGCGCCGCCGGTCACGTCGTAGAACCTCGGCAGCAGCTGGCAGAGCGTGGTCTTGCCGCCGCCCGAGGGGCCGACGACGGCCAGCTTCTCGCCCGGGGCGATCTTGAGCGACACGTGCTCGAGCACGGGGCCGGCCTCGTCGTTATACGAGAAGCTCACGTCGCGATACTCGACCTCGCCGCGCACGTTTTTGAGCTCGATGGCGTCCGGGGCGTCCTGGACGTCCGGCTCGGTGCGCATGAGCTCGAGGAAGCGGGAGAAGCCCGCGGTGCCCTGCATGTAGACCTCGGAGAAGCTCGCGAGCTTGCGCACCGGGGTCACGAAGGTGGAGACATAGAGCGAGAAGGTGACGAGGTCCACATAGTCCATGCGCCCGCCCATGATGAGCGCGCCGCCCGCGGCGACGACCAGCACCTGCATGACGCTGGTGGTGAACTCCATACCGCTCATGAAGCCGCCCATGGCCTTGAAATAGCGGTTGCGCGCGGCCTTGTAGCGCTCATTTGCGGCGACGAACTTCTCGTCCTCGGCCTCCTCGTTGGCGAAGGCCTTGGCGGTGCGGATGCCGGAGATGCCGGACTCGATGGCGGCGTTTATCTCCGCGGTCTGACGCTTTACCTCGATGTTCGCCTTCTTCATGCTGACGCGGCGGGAGAGCGTGAACATGATGAGCAGCGGCAGGCAGACGGCCAGCACCAGCGCGAGGCGCCACTCTATGCCCGCGAGCACGATGAGCGAGCCGATGATGGTGAGGACGCTGATGAGGATGTCCTCCGGCCCGTGGTGGGCGAGCTCCGTTATCTCAAAGAGGTCGGAGGTGATGCGGCTCATGAGCACGCCGGTGCGGTTGTGGTCGAAGAAGGAGAAGCTGAGCTTCTGCATGTGGTTGAACACCGCGTGGCGCATGTCCGCCTCGATGTACACGCCCATCTTGTGGCCCAGCACGGTGATGAGGTAGTACAAAACGCCCTTGAGTATGTAGGCGGCGAACATGGCCGCCATGATGACGAAAAAGGTGGTGTAGAGCTTCTCCGGCAGCAGCGTCTGCATAGATACTCGCGTGATATACGGAAACGCGAGGTCTATTACCGCCACGGCTATGGCGCAGCTCATGTCCAGGGCGAAGAGCCCCAGGTGCGGCCGGAAGAAGGAGAAGAACACCGAAAGATCGGATCTTTGGAATTTGTTCCGGTTTTTTGCTTTCAAGTCGTCTACCTCATTGGCGAGAATATTTGTCCCTTTCGGCGACGGCGAGGGCGTCGCAGCGCTCGTTGTACTCGTGGCCGTCGTGGCCCTTGAGCCAGTTGAAATTGACCCTGTGCAGGCCCAGCAGGCGGTCCAGCTCCTGCCAGAGCTCGATATTCTTGAGCTCCCCGCCCTTGCGCTTCCAGCCGCGACGCTTCCAGCCCGCGAGCCAGCCCTCGTTTATCGCCTTTTCGATATACTGGGAGTCCGTCCAGAGCTCCACCTCGCAGCTCTCCTTGAGGGCCGTGAGCGCCGATATTACCGCCATCAGCTCCATGCGGTTGTTCGTCGTAGCGCTCTCGCCGCCGGAGAGCTCGCGCTCGTTTTCGCCGTAGGTGAGTATGGCCGCCCAGCCGCCGGGGCCCGGGTTTCCCGAGCAGGCCCCGTCAGTGTATATGCAAACTTTTTTCATTATTATTCGTCGGTCTCTCCGGTCTCAGGGGCCTCGGAGGGCTCGGCTTCGGCGCCGTCCTCCTCCTCGCGGTCCGTGCGCGCGACGGAGATAACCTTGGCGCCCGGATTCGGGCGCATGATGCGCACGCCCTGGGTGGCGCGGCCGAGGATGGAGACGCCGGAGGCCGCGGTGCGGATGATGGTGCCGTCGTCGGCGACGATGAGCAGGTCGTCGTCGTCATGGACGACCTTGACGTCCGCGACGTAGCCGGTCTTTTCGGTGCAGTTGTAGTTCTTGAGGCCCATGCCGCCGCGGCTCTGGGGCTGGCGCTCGCCGTCCGCGCCGCGGAGATACTCGTCGAGCGGGGTGCGCTTGCCGTAGCCGTTCTCGGTGACGGAGAGCAGCTCCGTGCCGCCTCCGGCGCGGCCAGCGCCGACGACATAGTCGCCCTCGCGCAGCTTTATGCCGCGCACTCCCGCGGCCTCACGGCCCATGGGACGCACGTCGTTCTCGTCAAAGCAGATGGCGTAGCCCTCGTGAGTGGCAATGAGGATGTTCTGCTTGCCGTCCGTGAGGCGGACGGTGATGAGCTCGTCGTCCTCGGCGATGGAGAGAGCGCGGATGCCGGTCTTGCGGATGTTCTTTATGGCGTCCAGCGGCAGGCGCTTGACCGTGCCGTTTCTCGTGACCATGAAGATGTACATGTCTCCCAGCTCACGCACGTGCAGCATGGCGCTGACCTTCTCGCCCGGCTCGACGGGGATGATGTTCACGATATTGGTCCCGCGCGCGGTGCGGCCGGCCTCGGGTATCTGATAGCCCTTCTTGCGGTAGACCCGGCCGAAGTTGGTGAAGAAGAGGATGTAGTCGTGGGTCGAGGCGGTGAACACGGTCTCGACATAGTCCTCCTCGCGCGTGGTCATGGCGCGGACGCCCTTGCCGCCGCGGCCCTGGGCGCGGTACTCGGAGGCGGCCATGCGCTTTATATATCCGCCGTGGGTGAGGGTGTAGACGCACTCCTCCTCCTCGATGAGGTCTTCGACGTCGATCTCGTCCTCGACGTCCTGGATCTCGGTCTTGCGCTCGTCGCCGTACTTGTCGCGGATGGCGGCGAGCTCGTCCTTGAGGACGCCCTTTATCTTCTCGGGGTCGGCGAGCAGGCCCTCGTAATAGGCTATGCGCTCCTCGAGCTCGGCGTATTCCTTCTCCAGCTTCTCGCGGTCGAGGCCCTGGAGGGCTTTGAGACGCATGTCGAGGATGGCCTGGGCCTGCACGTCGTCGAGGCCGAAGCGCGCCATCAGGTTCTCCTTGGCGTCGTCATAGCTGTGGCGGATTATGCGGATGACCTCGTCGATGTTGTCCTGGGCGATGAGCAGGCCCTCGAGCAGGTGCTCGCGCTCCTTGGCCTTTTTGAGGTCGTACTTGGTGCGGCGGGTAATTATCTCCTCCTGGAACTTGAGATACTCGTCGATGATGTGGCGCAGGGAGAGTATCTTCGGCTGGCTCTGGTTGTCCACGAGGGCCAGCATGTTGATGGAGAAGGAGGTCTGCAGCTGGGTCTGGGCGAAGAGGCGGTTCAGGACGACCTGGGTGTTCGCATCGCGCTTTATCTCGATGACTATGCGCATGCCGTTGCGGTCGGACTCGTCGCGCAGTCCGGAGATGCCCTCGATGCGCTTGTCGCGCACCTGGTCGGCGATGTTCTCTATGAGCTGGCGCTTGTTGACCTGATAGGGCAGCTCGGTGACGATGATGCGGAAACGGTCGTGGCCGTACTCCTCTATCTCGGTGCGGGCGCGGACGATGACCTTGCCGCGTCCGGTGGCGTAGGCGGCGCGGATGCCGCTGCGGCCCATGATTATGCCCTTTGTGGGGAAGTCGGGGCCCTTTATATACTCCATGAGGTCCGGGAGACCGGCGTCCGGGTTGTCGAGGACGCAGATGCAGGCGTTTATGACCTCGGTGAGGTTGTGGGGCGGGATGTTCGTCGCCATGCCGACGGCGATGCCGCTCGAGCCGTTGACCAGGAGGTTCGGGAAGCGCGCGGGGAGCACGCGGGGCTCCTTTCGGCTCTCGTCGAAGTTGGGGTCCCAGTCCACGGTCTCCTTGTCGATGTCCCGGAGCATCTCGTCGGATATTTTCGCCATGCGGGCCTCAGTGTAACGGTAGGCCGCCGGGGGATCGCCGTCCACGGAGCCGAAGTTGCCGTGGCCGTCAATGAGCGGATAGCGCATGGAAAAGTCCTGCGCGAGACGGACCAGCGCGTCGTAAACGGAGCCGTCGCCGTGCGGATGGTAGTGACCGAGCACGTCGCCGACGGCGGTGGCGCACTTCTTGAAGGCCTTGTCGGAGGTGAGCCCGCCCTCGTACATAGTGTAGAGGATGCGCCGGTGGACGGGCTTGAGCCCGTCGCGCACGTCCGGCAGCGCACGGCCCACGATGACGCTCATCGCGTAGTCGATATAGCTGGTCTTCATCTCGTTCACGATCTCGCTCGTGACGATCTTCTGGTCGGGGAACATTATGTCTTCTGGCTTATAATCCTTTGCCATTGTGTTACCACCTTAGGTGTAGTATTTGTCTTGTCATATGTCGAGGTTCACGACGTACTGTGCGTTCTTCTCGATGAACTCCTTCCTGGGTTCGACCTTCTCGCCCATGAGGATGGTGAATATCTCGTCGGCCTTGACGGCGTCGTCGAGCTCTATGCGCTTGAGGGTGCGCTTTTCGGGGTCCATGGTGGTCTCCCAGAGCTCGTGGGCGTCCATCTCGCCGAGGCCTTTGAAGCGGCTGATGTCGACCTTGGCGTTGGGGTTGTCCTTGCGCAGCTCGGCGCTTATGCGGTCGCGCTCGCGGTCGTCGTAGGCCACGCGCGTCGTCTTGCCCCTCGTGAGCTTGTAGAGCGGGGGCACCGCGGCGTAGACATAGCCGTGCTCGATGAGCGGGCGCATATAGCGGAAGAAGAAGGTCAGCAGCAGCGTCCTGATGTGGCTGCCGTCGACATCGGCATCGGCCATGATGATTATCTTGTGGTAACGCAGCTTTGCGAGGTCGAAGTCCTCACCCAGTCCGGCGCCGAGGGCGGTTATGACGGGGTTCAATTTGTCGTTGCCGTATACCTTCTCCTCGCGGACCTTCTCGACGTTGAGCATCTTGCCCCAGAGCGGGAGGATGGCCTGGAAGCGGCTGTCGCGGCCGCTGGTGGCGGAGCCGCCTGCGCTGTCGCCCTCGACGATGTAGAGCTCGGTGAGGGCCGGGTCGCGCTCGTTGCAGTCGCGCAGCTTGCCGGGGAGGGTGGAGCCCTCGAGGGCGTTCTTGCGGCGGACGTTCTCGCGCGCCCTCCTCGCGGCCTCGCGGGCCTTGGAGGCGGTCATCGCCTTGTCGAGGATGGTGCGGCCCACGGCGGGGTTCTCCTCGAGGAACTGCTCGAGCTTGTCGCTCACCACGCTGTCCACCAGCGTGCGCATGTCGGAGTTGCCGAGCTTTGCCTTGGTCTGGCCCTCGAACTGCGGGTTCGTGAGCTTGACGGAGATGATGGCGGTCAGGCCCTCGCGGCAGTCGTCGCCGGAGACGCTCTCGCCCTCCTTGAGGATGTTCGTCTTGCGGCCGTAGGCGTTGAGCACGCGGGTGAGCGCGGCCTTGAAGCCGGTCTCGTGCATGCCGCCCTCCGGCGTGTGGATGTTGTTGGCGAAGGAGACGAGGATCTCGTTATAGCCGTCGTTGTACTGCATGGCTATCTCGCACTCGGAGTCCTCGCGGGAGCCGGACATATAGATGACGTCGTCGTGCAGCGGGGTCTTGTTGCGGTTTATGAAGCTCACGAACTCGCGGATGCCGCCCGCGTAGTGCATGACGTCCTTCTGCTCCTTGCCCTCGCGTTTGTCCTCTGTGCTGATGCGCAGACCGGCGTTGAGGAAGGCCTGCTCCCTCATGCGGGTGTGCAGCGTGTCGTAATCGAACACCGTGTCCTCGAACATCTCGGGGTCCGGGTGGAAGCGGACCACGGTGCCGGTGTGGTCGGTCTCGCCGACGATGGTCATCGGCTGCGTGATGTCGCCGCGGGAGAACTTCATCTGATAGATCTTCCCGTTCTTGTGTACGCTGACCTCCAGCCAGTCGGAGAGCGCGTTGACGACGCTGGCGCCGACGCCGTGCAGGCCGCCGGAGACCTTGTAGCCCCCGCCGCCGAACTTGCCGCCCGCGTGCAGCACGGTGTAGACGACCTCGAGCGCGGGCTTGCCCGTCTGCTCCTGTATATCGACGGGTATGCCGCGGCCGTTATCCGTGACGCAGATGACGTCCCCCGGCTCTATGACGACCTCGATGTTGTCGCAGTAGCCCGCCAGCGATTCGTCGATGGCGTTGTCCACGATCTCGTACACGAGGTGGTGCAGACCGGAGGACGAGGTCGAGCCTATATACATGCCGGGCCTGAGCCTGACGGCCTCGAGGCCCTCGAGCACCTGGATCTGGCTCGCGTCGTATTCCTTGGTGATCTTTTCGCTTATGTCGGACATATAGCTTCCCCTTATCTTCTGGATAGTGCCGCCGATGACAGGGACGAGAGCCAGACCCGGCGCTCGCCGCCCTCCTCACAGAGCACGAAGGAGCGCGGCAGGTCCTCCGCGGCGTTTATGACCTCGCCCGCCTTTTCCGCGGCGGCGAGCAGTTCCCGCGTGGCGCGGGAGCAGGTGGTGTTGTCTATATCGCAGATGGCGACGACGCTGCTGCGTCTCACGACGCTGCCGCCGCCGAGGTTGAGGTATATCATACGAGCCTCCCGCCGGAGATGGTCATCACCCGGCCGCCCGTCCGCTTTGCGACGCCGTCGTCCTCGCAGCAGGTGATGAGCGTCTGCCCGCCGCCGATGCGGTTCAAGACGAACTCCTGCCGCTCCGCGTCAAGCTCCGAGAGCACGTCGTCGAGCAGCAGCACGGGATATTCGCCCGTCTCGGCTAGGAAGATCTCACGCTCCGCCAGCTTTACTGAGAGCGCCGCCGTCCTCGCCTGGCCCTGGGACGCAAAGCTCCGGGCGCTCTTGCCGTTTATCATGAGCTCCAGGTCGTCCTTGTGCGCTCCGGTGAGGCACTGGCCGGAGGCGAGCTCCGCCTCGCGGTGCTTCTCCTGGTGGTCGCAGATGGCATAATATATCTCCCGCTCCGAGGCGAAGGGGTTCTCCACGCTCGAGACGGGCTTGTAGCTCATCGTGAGCTCGTCCGCCCCTCCGGAGAAGTCCCGGTTTATCGGAGCTGCCGCCTCGGCAAGGCGCTGGGAGAAAGCCGCCCGGTAGCGCGTCAGCCGTGCCGAGAGGCGGCAAAGCCGCTCCGAGAAGTCGTCGAGCGTGTCCAGCAGGCTGGGCTTCTCGCGCCAGTCGCGCAGGATGGCGCTCTTTTGCTCGTAGAGCCGGTTGAAATCCGAGAGCGCGGCGGCGTAGCCCGGGCGCAGCTGGCTTATCGCCGTGTCCATCAGCCTCCGGCGCACCGCCGCCCCCTCGCGCACCAGCGCCAGGTCGTCCGGCGAAAACAGCACGGCGGTCATGGTCCCCGCGAGCTCCGAGGCGCTCTTTTTTACGGAGTTGACAAGTATCTGCTTCCTCTGCCCGGGCGCGAGCGTTATTTTCACCGTCTGCTCCCGGCCCGCGGCCTCCACGTCGGCGAGTATCTCCGCCGAGGAGAAGCCGAAGCCCACGATCTCGCGGTCAAAGCGAGTGCGGAAGCTCTTCCCGCCCGTCAGCATGAACACGGCCTCGAGCAGATTCGTCTTTCCCTGCCCGTTCTTGCCGCGGATGACGTTGGTGCCGGGGTCGAAGGTGAAGCTCTCCCACTCGTAGTTGCGGAAGCCCGAGAGCGCTATGCGGCTGACCCTCATGCGGAGGCCACCTCAACGGCCTCGCCGTCGAGCTCCACGGTGTCGCCCGGGCGTATTTTTTTGCCCCGCTGGAGGCAGACCTCGCCGTTCACTTTCACGAGCCCGTCCTCGACGCAGAGCTTGGCCTCGCCGCCGGTCTCGCAGAGCCCGGTAAATTTGAGCAGCGCGTCGAGCTTTATGAACTCGGTGGTTATTTCTATCTTTTCCATGCTCACTCCCCGGCCTTGAGGCGCACCGGAAGTATCATGTAGGTGAAGCCTTCGCTGCCGTCGGCGGCGCGGATGACGCAGGGGGAGGAGCCGGTGTTTATGCAGACCTCCAGCTCCTTGACCGGCGCGGCGCGCAGGGCGTCGCGGAGATAGCGGTCGTTGAAGCCTATCTCGGTGTCTCCGCCCTCGCCCTCGCAAGGGCAGACGTCGCCGGCCTTGCCGAGAGGGGTGTTGCAGAAGAAGTCTATCCTCTGGTCGCCGAACACGAGGCGGACGGGGCTCTTCATCTTCTCGTCCACGACGAGGGATACGCGGTCCGTCGCTCCGAGCAGGTCCTCGCGCAGGGCTTTTACCGTATAACGGTAGTTTTCCGGCAGGGATTTTTTGTAGTTGAGGAAATCGCCTTCCAGTTTGCGGGAGATGACGACCGTGCCGCCAATGGTGAAGGAGGTGTGCTTGGTACCGACGTTCAGGAGGACTTCTTCGTCGGAATCGCCGCACAGTCTTTCAACATCCAGCAGGGCCGAGCCGGGGATGATGAAGTGCATGCCCTCGGTGCCGCCCTTGACCTCCTCGCGGCGGATCGCAAGGCGGTATCCGTCGACGGAGACCATCGTGAGGCGGCCGCTCTCGAGCTCGAAGAGGCTGCCCATGTAGACCGGGCGGCTCTCGTTGGTGGAGACGGCGAAGATGCTCTCGTCTATCATGCTGCGGAGCACCTTCTGCGGTATGCGGATGGCCTCGCTCTCGTCGACCTCGGGGAGTTCGGGGTAATCGGCCGCAGGCAGGGCCATGAAGCTGTACTCGCTCTGGCCGCATTTAACGCTCGCGCGGCTGTCCTCGCCGACTTCAACGGTGACTATGCCGTCCGGCAGCAGGCGCATCATCTCTGAAAACAGCTTGGCCGTCATCAAAACGGCGGAACCTGTCTGGGCCACATCGGCTTCGATGTTCATATAGATGCCCTTCTTGAGGTCGTAGCCCGTGACGCGGACTCCGGCCCCGGCCTCTATGAGCAGGCCCTCGAGCGCGGAGATGGGGCTCTTGGCCGAAGCGGCTCTGGATGCGGCGGCTACGGCCGTCTGCAAAAGGTGCTTTTCACAGGAAAATTTCATGTCGTCCTCCTTGGCTGTGCGGGCGCGGTTTTTCGCCCTAGGATAAATAGATAGGATAATTTTTAGTAGACGTAGTATTAGGCGTGTTCAAATGTTGAAAACCGTCCGGAGCCCTTGAAAAATCGAGAAAAGTTTTCAACATGGCGAATGTGGGTTTTGAACCGAAGATAACAGGCAAAATAAGGCAGAAAATTTTGCAAACAGTTTTGAACAGAGAGTTAACAGTTTTTAAACGAGGGGCTGTGTAAAACTCAGGAGCGCGAATTGATGTTTGAGGAGATGTCGCGCACGGTGGCGGAGATCTCGGGGTCGGTCTTTATGAGGTCCTCGACCTTGCGGATGGAGGTGAGCACCGTGGAGTGGTTGCGGCCCTCGTACTGGCTGCCGATGTCCACGAGGGAGAGATTCGTGAGGTTGCGCATGAGGTACATGCTCACCTGCCGGGCCTTGGCGAGGTTCTTGGAGCGCCGCTGGCCGCGGATGTCGGCTGCGGTGATGGAGAAGTAGCGCGCGGTCTCCTCGATTATGACCTCCGGCGTGGGTATGTAGGCGCCGACGCGGATGACGTCCTTGATGGCGCGCTTGACGGAGGCTATCGTGATGCTGTCGTCCATGATCTCGCGGTAGGCCGTGAGGCGCTTGACCACGCCCTCGATCTGGCGTACGTTGGAGGTGATGTTCTCGGCGATGTAGGTGACCACCTCGTCGGGCAGGCACATGCCGAGCTGGGCGGCCTTGTTGCGGATTATCGCCGTGCGGGTCTCGAGGTCGGGCGGCTGCACGTCGGCCATCAATCCGCCCTCAAAGCGGGTGCGCAGCCGGTCGTCCAGCAGGCTCATCTCCATCGGCGGCCGGTCGGCGGTGATGACGATCTGGTGTCCGTCGTTGTAAATGTTGTTGAAAGTGTTGAAGAATTCCTCCTGCGTGCTCTGTTTGCCGGCGATAAATTGGATATCGTCCACCAGCAGCAGGTCCACGAGGCGGTATTTGTTGCGGAAGTCGTCCATCATGCCGTTGCGGATGGAGTGGACCATCTCGTTCGTGAAGTCGTCCCCGCTGACATAGACGATGCGGCTCTCCGGGTTGTGGTCGTGGATGCGCTGGCCGATCGCGAGCAGCAGGTGCGTCTTGCCGAGGCCGGAGTTGCCGTATATAAAGAGGGGGTTGTAGGTCTTACCTGGATTTTCGGCGACGGCTATCGCCGCCGCGTGCGCGAATTTGTTAGACGGGCCGACGACGAAGCGGTCAAAGGTGTAGCCGTCCATCTCGGGCGGTATCTCCGTCATGTGGTGCCGCTGCTTCTGCATCTCCAGCTCCTCGGTGGTGAGCACGACGAGGTCCATGTCGCAGGAGAAGATCTCCCGCAGCGCGGCGCGTATCACCTCGCCGAAGCGGCTGGTTATTACGCTCCGCTTGAAGTCGGAGGTGGTCTGTATGACCATGTTCGTCTCCCCCAGCTCCACCGGAGAGCAGTCCGCAAACCAGGTGTTGTAGGCCGTGGACGTGATGTTCTTGGAGATCTCTGCGAGGATGCTCTGCCACACGGAATTCAAAGAGTCCATCTTTTTCCCCCTCAGAAAAATGCGCCCTCCAGAGAGGGGCGCATACTTATATGATTCTACACCTATTATAATAACACATTTGGGTTTTGTCTAGGCCTCGGCGGCAATATTTAATTAAATAATAGTATATCGCCCCCGGAGGCGACCGGATATTATTGAATTTGACAGAAAGCTCTGGTATAATGCAGTGGTTATGGACATCACGATTCTCGCAAAGGCGTTTTTCGACATACCTGAGGCTGCCGCCCTCCCCATGCCGGGGGAGAGAGGCGGCTTTCCTGCGCTCATAACGGGGCTCTCCGGAGTCCACCGGGCGCAGTTTGCCGCGGCGCTGCAGCTCAGGACCGGCGCGCCCGTCGTGCTGCTCACGCCGGACGAGGCCTCGGCGGACGCCCTGGCCGTGGACATCGCGGCCTTCACGGGCGAGCGGCCCGTGGTGCTCACCGGGCGCGAATACGTCTTCATCTCGGCGGACGCCGTCTCGCGCCAGACGGAGCAGCGCCGCCTCGGCGCGCTCAGCGACCTCATGCGCGGCGCGCGCATCACGATAATGACCGCCCAGGGCGTCTTTCAGCGCGCCATGCCGCCTGAGGCCTTCCGCCGCGCGGCCTTCAGCATCGACATGCAGACCCGCCTCGACCCCGCGGACGCGGAGGACGCGCTCTTGCGCTGCGGCTATTCCCGCGCCGTCCAGGTCGAGGGCCCGGGCCAGTTCTCGCGCCGCGGCGGCATACTCGACTTCTTCTCCCCCGCCCATCTCCAGCCCGTGCGCGTGGAGTTCTGGGGCGACGAGATAGACTCCATCTCCTGCTTCGACACCGGCAGCCAGCGCCGGACGGAGGACCTCTCAGAATGCACCGTCCTGCCCGCGGCGGAGACGCTGCCCTCGCTCTGCAAAGGCGGGGCCTCGGCCCTGGCCGCGGAGCTTGAAAAGCTGGCCGCCCGGGCTGAGCGCAAGGGCTCACCCCGCCTGGCCGAGACCCTGCGCGAGGACGCGGAGCGCCTCTCCGCCGGGGCCGAGCTGCGCGCCGCCGACCGGTACGAGGCCCTGATCTACGGCGAGAGCGCCTGCGCGCTCGACTACGTGCCCGAGGGCGCGGCGCTGATACTCGACCAGCCCGGCCGCTTCATGGACCGCGCAAAGGACTATACCGAGCAGATAGCGCACGACGTGGAGGAGCTGGTCTCCGCCGGGCGCATGACGGCGAAGGCGGAGGACTTCTGCCTTGCCGAGCACGCGGTGCTCGAGCGCATGGCGGGCCGCGCGGTGTACATGGCGGATGCCTTCGCCGCCGGGCGCTATCCGCTCAACACGGCCAGCGTGACGGGCATACAGGCAAAGCAGCTGCCCTCCTACGCGGGCTCGGCCCAGCAGGCGGCGGAGGACGCGGGGCAGTATCTGGATAATGGTTTCGGCGTCCTGGTCCTCGCCGGGGACATGCGCCGGGCGAACATCCTCACGGAGATGCTGCAAAAGGCCGGCGTCCGCGCCACGGCCGCGGAGAACATAGGCCGCCTGCCGGGGCCCGGACAGTGCTCCGTCACCTCAGGAGGCCTCTCTGCGGGCATGGAGTACCCCACACTGCGCCTCGCGGTGCTGACGGATACCCAGATCATGGGCGCGGGCCTGAGGCGCCAGAAGCGCCGCAAAAAGGCCGTAGGCGAAAAGATAGATTCCTGCGCCGACCTCGCCGTGGGCGACCTCGTGGTGCATGAGCAGCACGGCATAGGCCGCTTTGCGGGCGTGGTCCGCATACCCGTGGACGGCGCGGAGAAGGACTACATAAAGATAAGCTACGCGGGCACGGACAGCCTGTACGTCCCGGCCACGCAGCTGGACCTCGTGACGAAATACGTCGGCGCGGGCGAGGATAAGCCCGTGCGCCTCTCAAAGTTGGGCGGCACGGAGTGGCAGCGCACAAAGTCCCGCGCCAAGGCCGCGGCCAAGGAGCTGGCCCAGGGCCTCATCAAGCTCTATGCCGAGCGCAGCCGCCAGGAGGGCTACGCCTTCCCGCCCGACTCGCCCTGGCAGGCGGAGTTTGAGGAGCGCTTCGGCTTTGAGGAGACGGACGACCAGCTCCGCTGCATCCAGGAGATAAAGGCGGACATGGAAAAGCCCGTGCCCATGGACCGCCTGCTCTGCGGCGACGTGGGCTACGGCAAGACCGAGGTCGCCCTGCGCGCCGTCATGAAGTGCATCCTCGGCGGAAAACAGGCGGCCATCCTCGTGCCGACCACGGTATTGGCCCAGCAGCACTATCAGACGGCGGTGCAGCGCTTTTTCGGCTACCCCGTGGACATACAGGTCATGAGCCGCTTTCGCAGCCCGGCGCAGATGCGCTCCACGCTCGCTGACCTGAAGAGCGGCAAGTGCGACCTCGTCATCGGCACGCACCGGCTGCTGCAAAAGGATGTGGAGTTCAAGCGCCTGGGCCTGCTCATAGTGGACGAGGAGCAGCGCTTCGGCGTTTCGCACAAGGAACATATCAAGGAACTCGCTCGTCAGGTGGACGTCCTGACGCTCTCCGCGACGCCGATACCGCGGACGCTGAACATGGCCCTCGCGGGCATACGCGACATGTCCACGATAGAGGAGCCGCCGCAGGACCGCCTGCCGGTGCAGACCTTCGTCATGGAGCACGACTGGGGCGTCCTCGCGGACGCCATGCGGCGGGAGCTCAACCGCGGCGGACAGGTGTACTATCTCCACAACCGTGTGGACAACATCGAGCGCACCGCCATGCGCATAGCGGAGATGCTCGACGGCGCCTCCGTCGCCGTGGCCCACGGCAAGATGGACGAGGAGCAGCTCTCCCGCGTCATGGAGGACATGGTCGAGGGCCGCGTCCAGGTGCTCGTGTGCACTACGATAATCGAGACGGGCATAGACATCCCCAACGTCAACACGCTTATAATCGAGGACGCCGACAAGCTGGGCCTCGCCCAGCTGCACCAGATACGCGGCCGCGTGGGCCGCTCCACCCGCCGGGCCAGCGCCTATCTCACCTTCAAGCGCGACAAGTCGCTCACCGAGATCGCGGAAAAGCGGCTGGAGGCCATACGCGAGTTCGCGGAGTTTAACTCCGGCTTCCGCATCGCCATGCGCGACCTCGAGATACGCGGCGCGGGCAACCTGCTCGGCGCCGAGCAGTCCGGCCACCTCATCGACGTCGGCTACGACATGTACCTGAAGCTGCTGGAGGAGGCCGTCCTCGAGGAGAAGGGCGAAAAGCCCGTAAACCGCGCGAGCTCCACGGCGGACCTCGCCATCTCGGCCAACATCCCGGAGAGCTATGTCGCCTCCTCGGAGCAGCGCATGGACCTCTACCGCCGTATAGCGCTCATCCGCACGGAATCGGACGCGGACGACGTGCTCGACGAGCTCATCGACCGCTTCGGCGAGCCGCCCGACGCCGTGACGGCCCTGGTCCGCGTGGCGCTGCTGCGAGGCGAGGCCGGGCGCGCCGGGATAACGGACATCTCCCAAAAGGCCGGCACGCTGCGCTTCACTCTCGCGCAGTTCGACATGGCCCGGATCTCGGAGCTCTACGCCCGGCCCGAATACAAGGGCCGCATCCGCGTCGAGGCCGGCTCCGTGCCCAGGATATCGCTCAAACTCCCGCCCAAGGCCAGGGTGCTCGACGAGGCCTCCCGCTTTGCCGAAGCCTGGGCCTCGACGGATAAGAATACGGACACAAACCAAGGAGGATAAAATGAAAAAGCTAGTATCTATCGCACTTTGCGCCGCGCTCATACTCGCGGTGCTCTCCGGCTGCGGCAGCGCCGGCGAAGCGGACCCCACCGCCTCCCCCGAGGCCAGCCCCGAGACCACCGGCGAGACCGTGAGCCTCGACTGGGACGGCGCCCGCGCCGCCTATGACCTGGACACCACGGTAATGACCGTGGACGGCTCCCCCGTAACCTGGGGCGAGTATTTCTACTGGCTCTACTACTGCTACACCCAGTACTCCGGCACCTTCGGCGCCGTTGCGGACTTCTCCGTGCCCTACATCTACGACGAGAACTCCACCGTCGGCGGCGTCATCGAGGAGGAGGCCAAGAACTACGCCGTGCAGTATCACGCACTTGAGGTGAACGCCGCCGCCGAGGGCGTCACGCTCACCGAAGACGACGAGGCCGCCATCGCCGCCCTGCTCGAGAGCGACATCACCGAGCTCGTGGGCGAGGACGGCACCGAGGACGACCTCTTCGCCATCCTGGAGAAGAACTACGTCAGCCGCGAGCTCTACGACTACATGAACCGCATGGCCGCCCTCTACTCCCGCGCCTATGCCGACATCTACGGCAGCGGCGGCGACAAGCTGACGGACGAGCAGGTGCTCGACTTCGCCAACGACTACGGCTACATGAGCGCCAAGCACATACTCCTCCTCACCACCGACGAGGAGGGCAACGCCATAGACGACGCCGCCAAGGCCGAGAAGCTGGCCAAAATGGAGGACATCCGCGCCCAGCTCGAGGGCAAGACCGGCGAGGAGCTGGAGACCGCCTTCGACACGCTGATGCAGGAAAACAGCGAGGACACCGGCCTCGCCGCCTATCCGGACGGCTACTGCTTCACCTCCGGCGAGATGGTGACCGAGTTCTCCGAGGCCGCGGCCGCGCTCGAGCCGGGCCAGCTCAGCGACATCGTGGAGAGCAGCTTCGGCTACCACCTCATCCTGCGAGAGCCCCTCAGCCCGGACGCCTCCGTCCTGCAGTACGACTCCACCGGCACGCCCTATAACCTGCGCGCCGTCGCCGCCGCCCTGCTCTACGACGACCAGATAAACGGCTGGATATCCGACGCCGAGATAGTCTGGGAGCCCGGTTTCGAGGCCCTCGACCTCAACGCCCTGCTCGGCATAGCCTGACATGCCCGCCCCGGCCCCAAGCGGCCGGGGCTTCGCCTTAGCAAAAATGGGTTGCTACGGGACTGATTTGTGTGTATTATGGTAACGATTAGACGTGGAGGAGGCGAAGCATGAAGCTTGACCGCAAAAACGTCCGCATAATATTGCTCATCATCACCTTCGCCGTGGTGCTCTATACCGTTGCGCAGAATCTTGCGGCGATATACGGCGCGGTGGCGACGGTGTGGAACGTCTTCGGCGTTGTGATAACCGGCCTCGCCATGGCCTTTGTGCTCAACGTGCCGCTCAAGCTCTTTGAAAACCGGGTCTTCTACGGCATGTCCGAGGACCGCCGCCCGTATGTGCGGAAAATGCGCCGTCCGGTCTCGCTGGTCTGCGCGCTGGTCGTGACCCTGGGCGTCATCGTCATCCTCATCGCCGTCATATTGCCCCAGCTCACCGCCACGGTGGCGGAGGTCGCCTCCCAGCTGCCGAACTATATAAACTCCGTCGTGCAGTGGCTCAAGGACTTTCTCGCCGGCTTCGGCATCACCATAGACGCGCTCGAAGATTTCTCCGTGGACTGGGAGCAGGTCTTCTCCGACCTCACCACCTACCTCAAGGAGGGCTCCGCCAACGTCCAAGAGGCGGCGTCCAGCGCCGGTTCCTCGATGGTAAGCGCCGGCTCCTCGGTGGTCAGCACCGTGACGGACGTGGGCGGCTCGGTGATCACCACGGTTATGAACACCTTCCTCGGCCTCATCGTCGCCGTCTACGTCCTCGCGCAGAAGGAGCGCATCGGCCGCTTCATGAAGCGCTGCATAGACGCCTTCCTCCCGCACCGGGCGTCCTCCGCCATCAGCCGCATCGCCTCCATGGCCTCGGAGACCTTCTCAAACTTCGTGGCCGGGCAGTTCACGGACTCCTGCATCCTCGGCGTCCTCTGCTATGTCTGCATGCGCATCTTCCGCTTCCCCTACCCGGAGGTCATCTCCGTGGTCATTGGAGTGACCTCGCTGGTCCCGATGGTCGGCTCCTTCATCGGCGAGGTCATCGGCGCGCTGCTCATCCTCATCGTAAGTCCCATAAAAGCCCTGCTCTTCATCGTCATGGTGCTGGCCATCCAGCAGGTGGACGGGGCCTTCATCTACCCGCGCATCGTGGGCAAATCTGTCGGCCTTCCGGGCGTCGCCGTGTTCTGCGCGGTCATCGTCGGCGGCAACGTCGCGGGCGTGCTGGGCTCCCTGCTCGGCGTGCCGGTCTGCGCCCTGCTGTACGCGCTTTTGCGCGAGGCCGTGGACGCCAGGCAGAAACGCCGGGAGAGCGCCGTGGTGTAAGGTCTGACCAAGACTTATGTGCACATATACAAAAATGCCCAAAGCGCCCGTTTTCCTTGATAAAACGGGCGCTTTGTGATATATTTTTATCAATAGGCGATTGATTTGACCTGATCGCCGCAGAAGAGTTGATCCGATCCATGCGTCCGGGGCTTTGGGCAGAGCCGCCGGGCGCGGCCGCACAGGCGCGGCGGTGAGGATGCGAACCGGGCAAGGCGGGGCCGGAGACGCCGGCGCTGAGTGCCGTTTATTGCGGAAACGGAGCTCTCGCCGCTTCCCACGTCCGAGGCCGGACCTGCCCGCGCTGACCGCACCCCGCAGCGGCGCGGAAAAGAGGACACGCGGCAGAATGAACGCTATGCCGCGCGTCCTTTTTTTGACTTTTCCCCTCCCGGGCCTTGCCCTGACCGCCCGGACATGTTACTATTGGTTTGACCAGAAAGGAGGGACTGCATTTGGATTTCGGACAGATCGTAGCGCCGACAATAAAAGAGCTGTTCATCGAGCGTATCGAGGGCATGATCTTCTCCGGCACGCTCAAGCCCGGCGACAGGCTCCCCTCCGAGCGCGACCTCGCCGAGCAGATGAAGATCAGCAAGACCATCGTCCACCTCGGCCTCGAGGACCTCGCGCGCATGGGCTTCATCGAGGTCACGCCCCGGCGCGGCACCGTCGTCGCCGACTTTGCCGAGACCGGCAACCTCGAGACCCTCAACGCCATCCTCCGCTACAACGGCGGCAAGCTGGACCGGCAGATGGTCGTCTCCATAGTCGAGCTGCGCAGCGCCATAGAGGGCGGCTCCCTCATCCGCCTCGGCCGCCAGCACAGCGAAAAGGACATGGAGGAGCTCCGCTCCATGATGGCCGAGTTCGAGGCCGCGAGCCTGCTCTCCCCCACCACCTCCGAAGTAGCCGCCGCGCTCGCGCGCTTCCACTACAAGATCTGCACCCTCTCGGGCAACCAGCTCTTTCCGCTCATCATGAACGCCTTCAGGGGCGTGGGGAGCATATTGTGGGAATCTTCGGCGAGGTTCTGGGGTGAGAAGGCCCTGTACGAGCAGGGCATGCACATAATCGAACTCATCGACGAAGGCCGCGGCGAGGACGCCGCAAACTACCTCAACGCCCTCTTCGAGCACTACCTGGAAAACGTGAGCCTGTAATTAAAAAGACGCCCCACCGCGGGGCGTCTTTTTTGTATCTTGTACGTGTGCGCCGTTTCCTTGGGCAAAAGCCGCCGCCCCCTACTGCCCGTTCCACCCCATTTCTTTGCTCTTGCGCAAAGAAACGGGGTGGAGCCCCAAAGAAACGCGCTTTGGTGGTAGGCGGAAGCGTAAAAGTACAGTGACGCCCGCTCAGTCGACCGACCGCGCAAAGCGGCCATAACCAATCCCGTTCGCCCCCGGCGAAGGTAAGGGCTCAGACAACCACCAACCCCCTCCCCAAGTCGGGCGAGGAACGTCCCGTCCACAAAGCAGTAGCGCTCACGCGGATGGTGGAGATACCGGGGTAAAAAAAGCGCTTTTCTTTGCCGGCTCGACACCGTTTCTTTGGGCAAGCACCAAAGAAATGGGGTCGAATGGCAGGACAAGCTAACGACCACCTCCCAACGTATCGGCGCACACGTAGAAGAGTAAAGAAAAAAGGGGGAACCCCCGGCGAGGGTTCCCCCTTAGACCCCCTCCTGCGCTTATAAGAGCACAAGGAGAGTTCCGCGCTCTGCGGAGCGCGGGCAAGGGCTCCGCCCCTGCACCCCGCCACCTTTGAAAAGGTGGACGAAACTTTCAGACATAGGGGCTCGGCGCAAATTTTGCGCCGGGCCCCTTTTGTTCAAAATGCCATCAATAGGCGACGCCCCAGACGATCATCTTCTTGGCGGCGCGGCCGCACACAGGGCAGGTCTCGCCCAGGTGCTCCTGCTCAAAGGGTACGCAGCGGCTGGACACGCCGGCCAGCTCCTTCATCTTGAGCTCGCAGGCCTCGTCGCCGCACCACATCGTCTTCACAAAGCCGCCGCCGCGGTTCTCGAAGACGTCCTTGACCTCCTCCACCGTCGTCGCAGTGTAGGTGTGCTCGTCGAGATTGCGCTTCGCCTTGTCGAAAAGCCCCTGCTGCACGGACTCCAGCAGCGCCGGTACGCCCGTCTCCAGCTCGTCGAGGGACACCGTGACCTTCTCGCCGTTGTCGCGGCGTGCCGCAACGCACACGCCCGCCTCGATGTCGCGCGGGCCGAGCTCCAGACGCAGAGGCACGCCCTTCATCTCCCACTCGGCAAACTTCCAGCCGGGGGAGTTGTCCGAGAAGTCGCCCTTCACGCGGATGCCCGCGGCCTTCAGACGCTCTACGACCTTCTCCGCCGCCTCCGTCACGCCCGGCTTGTGCGCCGCTATCGGCAGCACGATGACCTGGATGGGCGCTATCCTCGGCGGGAGCACCAGGCCGTTGTTGTCGCCGTGAGTCATGATGAGGCCGCCGATCACGCGCGTCGACATGCCCCAGCTCGTCTCAAACGGGCTGCGCAGCTTGTTCTCCTTGTCCGAGAACGTTATGCCGAAGGCCTTTGCAAAGCCGTCGCCGAAATAGTGGCTCGTGCCGGACTGCAGGGCCTTGTGGTCGTGCATCATGCACTCGATGGTGTAGGTGTTCTCCGCGCCGGCGAACTTCTCCTTCTCGGTCTTGTCGCCGCGGATGACCGGCATCGCCAGCCAGTTCTCGCAGATGTCCGCGTATATCTCCAGCATGCGGAGCGTCTCCTCGCGCGCCTCCTCTTCGGTGGCGTGGATGGTGTGGCCCTCCTGCCAGAGGAACTCGCGCCCGCGCAGGAAGGGGCGCGTCGTCTTCTCCCAGCGCAGCACGCTGCACCACTGGTTGTAGAGGCAGGGCAGGTCGCGCCAGGAGTGGATGATGTGGCTCCAGTGCTCGCAAAACAGCGTCTCGCTCGTCGGACGGATGCACAGCCGCTCCGGCAGCTCCTCGCTGCCGCCGATGGTCACCCACGCGCACTCGGGCGCAAAGCCCTCCACGTGGTCCTTCTCCTTCTGCAGCAGGCTCTCCGGTATCAGCATGGGCATGGACACGTTCGTGTGCCCCGTGGCCTTAAACTTCGCGTCCAGCGCCGCCTGGATGTTCTCCCAGATGGCGTAGCCGTAGGGCCGCAGTACGAAAAGGCCCTTCACGCCCGAATAGTCCACCAGCTCCGCCTTGGTGCAGACGTCTGTGAACCACTGGGCAAAATCGACCTCCATGTCGGTTATCTGTTCGACTTTCTTATCCTTGGCCATAGCTTAAAGCTTCCTCCCTGCGTTCTTTTTCGCTGAAATCTCATTTTATTTGAAGATACCGCGCTTGTCAAGCACCCGGGCGCTGTTTTGCCGCTTGACCGGCTGTGTTATAATCAATTATAATAACTCTGAACGGGCACATGTCCGTACTTTGGACCTTGAGTCACTCTGGAGGTGACCGTTATAGACAGGCAGAAATATGTTGCCGAGCTGGGCAAGCTGCTCTCCGGCATGGCGCCGCAGGACCGCGAGGCGGTGCTGCGTGGCGTGAACGCCCGCTTTGACGAGGAGGGCGACGACGCTGCGGTCATAGCGAGCCTCGGCAGCCCGACCTTTGCCGCGGTTTCCGTCCTGCGCGGCTATACCCCGCCCGAGGAGGGTGCCTCGGACAGCGTCCCCATGCCCGAACCCCGCCGCGCGAGGCCCGAGCCGAAGCCGGTGGAGCCCGAGCCCATAGAGCCCGAGCCCGAAGAGCCGGAGGCCCCCGAAGAGGCCGGGCCGGAAGAGCCCGAGGCGGAGAGCGCGGAGGCGGACGAGCCCTCCCCCGTCGAGCCCGTCCCCGAGGCGGAGAGCACCGAGCCCGCCGAGCCCGCTCCCGAGCCGGAGGCCCCGCCCGCGGAGCCTGAGACCGGACCCGAACCCGAGCCGGAGCAGCCGGAGATACCGGCCGAGCCCGCTGAACCCGAGACCGCGGAAGAGCCCGCGGAGGCCGAAGCCCCCGAGGACGCCGTTGGACCGGCTGAGGAACCTGAGGAGCCGGACGAGCCGGAAGAGTCCGGGACGGAGGCCGAAGGACCCGGAGAACCCGCCGGGACCGGCGAGGCTGAGGAGCCTGAAGAGGCCGAAGAGAACCCGGACCTGCCGCCCTTCTGGGGCGGTCCGCCGGAGCTGCCCAAGCCGCCTAAGGCGAAGGTGGGTCTGCTGATACTGTACATCATCCTGGGCGTCGCGGTGGGCCTGCCGCTGACGGTGCTCTTTGCCTGCGTGGCGCTGGGCATATTCGGCTGCGGCGGCGCGCTGATCGCGGCGGCGGCGCTGCTGGTGTCCTTCTGCTTCCTGGGCATGGGCGTTGTGGCGGACATCCTGCTGCTGGCCGGCGCGGCGCTGGTGCTGGCGGCTCTGGGACTGCTGCTGCTGTTTTTCGCGGTGTGGTTCTTCATCCGCTGCGTCGTGGGCTTTGTGAACCTCATTTTGTGCAAGGGCCGCGAGTGGTGCTATGACCACGGGGAGGTGGACACATGAAAAAGGCTTGGAGCGTAGTCATAAGCGTGGTCCTGGCCCTGATCGGCCTCGGCTGCGTGGTGTTCGGCCTGGGTCTCATCATGGACGCCGACCTGGTGCGTATAGCGGACACGGTATTTTCAAATTACGACCTCGCCAAGGTCATCATCGCGGTGGAGGACGCCGTAGGCGGCGCACTGAGCGCGCTGCCCTTCTGAAGTTGGAGGCATTTTAGTTGAAGAAGAAGGTAGTCAGGAAGCACAACAACAGCGGAAACTGCTTCGTGTGCGGCATAAACAACCCCTGGGGCCTCAAGGCCCGGTTCTACGAGCTGGAGGACGGCACCGTCGCGGCGCTGGTCACGGCCCAGTGGGAGCACCAGAGCTATCCGCAGAGAGTGCACGGCGGCGTCATAACCGCGCTGCTGGACGAGACCCTGGGCCGCGCGATAAACGTCACGGAGCCGGACACCTGGGCCGTCACGGGCGACATCAGCGTCCGCTTCAAAAAGCCCGTGCCCTATGATGAGCCGCTGCTGGTCACCGGCCGCGTCACGCGCAACACGCGCCTAATCTTTGAGAGCGAGGGCGCGCTGTACCTCAAGGACGGCACCCTCGCCGCCACCTCGCACGCGCGGTACATGAAGCAGCCGCTGGACGTCATCGGCGACCTGGAGTCCAACGGCGACATCTGGGTCTGCATAGAGGAGTCGGACGACCCGACGGAGATAGACATACCCGAATAAAACGACAACGCCCGCCCCATATCGGGGCGGGCGGTTTTTTACGCCAAAACCCCCGGCCGGGGGGCGGCCGGGGGCTGGGGTTGGAGTTTCCTGAGAGCGTGACCAATCAGGAGGAAAAAGTATGTATATGAAGCAGACCCGGGTCAGAGGGCGACTACTGTGCGCGGCATGCGCGACACGGTGCTGTTCACCGTGCTGCTCTGCCCGTCCTGTACGTCGGTGCCGCAGGCCGAGAGCATGGTGAGCGCCAGGGCCGCTGCGGTCAAGAGTGCGCAGAGCTTTTTCATCGTCGTTTCCCCCTGTCCTTTGTCTGTGACCAGATAATAAGCCTTGAATGCATCAATTTTGCATCATTTGTTTGACCATTCCGTTAACATTTCTTTAAAAAGCAATTAATTTCGCGGCCCCATCCCTAAAGACGAGGCCGCGAGGCAAAAAGTCTGTTCATTTTTCGCACAGGGAGTCGAGATATGCCGCCGGGCCGGAGACATAGAGGTCGCCGCCCGCGGAGTCGAGCGCCACGGTGAGGGGCAGGTCGCGCACCACCAGGCGCCGCACGGCCTCGGGGCCGAGCTCGGGATAGGCCACGAGCTCCGCGCTCTCCACGCAGCCGGCGAGCAGCGCGCCCGCGCCGCCCGTCGCGGCGAAGTACACGCCGCCGTGGCGCTGCACGGCCCCGGCCACGCCCTCCGAGCGCGGGCCCTTGCCTATCATGCCCAGCATCCCGGCCTCCATCAGCCGGGGCACGAACACGTCCATGCGGTAGCTCGAGGTGGGGCCCGCCGCGCCTATGGGCCGCCCCGGGGCCGCCGGGGCCGGGCCGCAGTAGTATATCACCGCGCCGCGCAGCTCAAAGGGCGGCTCCCCGCCCGCGTCCAGCAGCTCGCACAGCCGCCGGTGCGCGGCGTCCCGCGCTGTGTACACCGTGCCCGAGAGCAGCACGCGGTCCCCCGCGCGCAGCGAGCGCGCCGTCTCCGCGTCGAGCGGCGCCGTTATTCTGATGGGCTCCATCATATCACCTCCGTGGCGTGCCTCAGGGCGTGGCAGCTTATGCACACCGCCGCGGGCAGCATGGCGATGTGCGTCGGCGCGGCCTTTATCCGCACCGCGAGCGCCGTCGTGCGACCGCCGAGGCCCTGGGGGCCGATGCCCGTGGCGTTTATGGCCTCGAGCAGCTCGCGCTCCATCTTGTCGTAGAGCTCATCCGGGTTGGGCTCGTCCAGGGGGCGGAGCAGCGCCTCCTTCGCAAGGCGGGGCACGCTGTCAAAGCTGCCGCCTATGCCCACGCCGACTACCACCGGCGGGCAGGGCTTGCCGCCCGCGTGCTTCACCGCGTCGAGCACAAAGGAGCGCACGCCCTCCTCGCCGTCGGCGGGGGTGAGCATCTTCACGGCGCACATGTTCTCGCTGCCCGCGCCCTTGGGGGCGACGGTGAGGCGCAGTCTGTCCCCCGGCACGAGTCGGAGATAGATGGTGGCCGGGGTGTTGTCGCCGGTGTTGCCGCGGCGGAGAGGGTCGCGCACCACGCTCTTGCGGAGATAGCCCTCGGCATAGCCGCGGCGCACGCCCTCCTGCACGGCCTCCTCAAAGCCGGAGGCGTGCGCGTCCTCGCCCAGCTCGGCAAAGACGGTGACGAGGCCCGTGTCCTGGCAGATGGGCAGCTCGGTCTCGCGCGCGGCGTCGAGATTCGCGCAGAGCTCGCCTAGGATGCCGGAGGCGACGGGCCAGGGCTCGGTCTCGGCGGCGGCGCGGAGCGCGGCCTCGGCGTCCGCGGGCAGGCGGCGGTTCGCCTCCAGGCAGAGGCGGCGGACGCAGTCGGTTATAGCGGCGGCGGTGATCTCCCTCATATCCGGGCCACCCCGCTCTCGACCGCGGCCCGCGCCACGGCCTCGGCTATGGCGGGGGCGACGCGCGCGTCAAAGGCGTCGGGGATGATGTGCTCGGGCGAGAGCTCGTCGCCGACGAGGCCGGCGAGCGCGTTCACGGCCGCGGCCTTCATCGCGCTGTTGATGTCCCGCGCGCGGACGGAGAGCGCGCCGCGGAACACGCCCGGGAAGGCGAGAACGTTGTTTATCTGGTTCGGGCAGTCGCTCCGGCCCGTGCCGGCGACGCGCGCGCCCGCCGCGAGGGCGTCGGCGTAGGCTATCTCCGGGGTCGGGTTCGCCATGGCGAAGACGACGGGGTCCGGGGCCATGGAGCGCACCATGTCCTGCGTCACCAGGTTGCCGGAGGAGACGCCGATGAACACGTCCGCCCCGCGCAGCGCGTCGGAGAGCGAACCGGAGACGCGCCTGGGGTTCGTGTGCTCCGCAAGCCATAGCTTGTGCCCGGCGAGGCCCTCGCGCCCGGCGAATATCGCGCCGCGCCTGTCGCAGACGACGACGTCGCGCGCGCCGAGGGTCAGCAGCATCTTGGTTATCGCCGTGCCCGCCGCGCCGGGGCCGTTGAGGACGATGCGGCAGTCGGCGAGGACGCGGCCCGCGACCTTCAGCGCGTTGGTGAGCGCGGCGGAGACGACGATGGCCGTGCCGTGCTGGTCGTCGTGAAAGACGGGGATGTCCAGCTCGCGCTCGAGCACCTCCTCTATCTCAAAGCACTTGGGCGCGGAGATGTCCTCGAGGTTTATGCCGCCGAAGCTGGGCGCGACGGCGCGGACGGCGGCGATTATCTCCGCGCTCTCGTGCACGTCGAGGCAGAGGGGCACGGCGTCCACACCGCCGAACTCCTTGAAGAGCAGGGCCTTGCCCTCCATGACGGGCATGGCGGCCAGCGGACCGATGTTCCCGAGCCCGAGCACGGCGGAGCCGTCCGAGACGACGGCGACGAAGTTCCCGCGCGCGGTGAGCTCCCAGACGGCGGCCGGGTCGCGCGCGATCTCGCGGCAGGGCTCCGCCACGCCGGGGGTGTAGGCCGTGGAGAGCGCGTCGCGGTCGCGGACGGCGACCTTCGGCGCTATCTCGATCTTGCCTCTGTGCTCGCGGTGCATCCGCAGGGCGGCCTCGTTGTAATCCATCGTCACCAGCTCCTTAAACTGCAAAAAATCTTTCCCGGGGACCGCTGCGGCCCCCGGGAGTTCATTATATAATATTCCCGCGCCGATGCAAAGAGTTTTTGCCGCGCAAAAAAGGGGGCCCCGAGGGGGTCCCCTTTGAGCATTTTAGAAGTCCGCGGAGCCGAGCGTCCTCGGGTGCGGGAGCACGTCGCGGATGTTCGGGACGCCGGTGAGGTACATGATGAGCCTCTCGAAGCCGAGGCCGTAGCCCGCGTGGCGGCAGGTGCCGTAGCGGCGCAGGTCGAGGTACCACCAGTAGTCGGCCGGGTCGAGGCCCAGCTCGGCCATCCTGGCCTCGAGCACGTCCAGCCTCTCCTCGCGCTGGCTGCCGCCGACGATCTCGCCGATGCCGGGCACCAGGCAGTCCGCCGCGGCGACGGTCTTGCCGCCGTCGTCCAGGCGCATGTAGAAAGCCTTGATCTCCTTCGGGTAGTTGGTGACGAAGATGGGCTTTTTGAACACCTGCTCGGTGAGATAGCGCTCGTGCTCGGTCTGGAGGTCGCAGCCCCAGTAGACCTTGAAGTCGAACTTGTCGTTGTTCTGCTTGAGAATCTCCACGGCGTCGGTGTAGGTCACGCGGCCGAAGTCGGAGCTCGCGACGTGGTTGAGCCGCTCGAGCAGGCCCTTGTCGACGAAGCTGTTGAAAAACTCCATCTCCTGCGGGCAGCGCTGCATGACGCGGTTGATGACGTATTTTATCATCGCCTCGGCGTTGTCCATGTAGTCGTTCAGGTCGGCGAAGGCCATCTCGGGCTCTATCATCCAGAACTCGGCGGCGTGGCGCTGGGTGTTCGACTTCTCGGCGCGGAAGGTGGGGCCGAAGGTGTACACATCGCCGAAGGCCATGGCGAAGTTCTCGGCGTTGAGCTGGCCGGAGACGGTCAGGCTGACATGCTTGCCGAAGAAGTCCTGGCTCCAGTCGACGGCGCCGTCCTCGGTGCGGGGCAGGTTCGCCACGTCGAGGGTGGTGACGCCGAACATCTCGCCCGCGCCCTCGCAGTCGGAGCCGGTGAGTATGGGCGTGTGGACATAGACAAAGCCGCGGTCCTGGAAGAACTCGTGTATCGCCGCCGCCGCGACGCTGCGGACGCGGAACACGGCGGAGAACAGGTTGGTCCTGGGCCTCAGGTGCTGGATGGTGCGCAGGAATTCCACGCTGTGGCGCTTTTTCTGCAGCGGGTAGTCCGGCGTGGAGACGCCCTCCACCGCGATCTCCGCGGCCTTGAGCTCAAAGGGCTGCTTGGCCTCGGGCGTGAGCACGAGCTTGCCCTTCACAATAAGAGCCGCGCCGACGTTCTGGTGCGCGATCTCGTCGTAATTGGACAGATTCCCCCTGTCGAGCACGACCTGCAGGCTCTTGTGGCAGGAGCCGTCGTTAAGCTCGACGAAGCCGAAATTCTTCATGTCCCTGATTGTCCTGACCCAGCCGCAGACCGTTATCTCACGGTCGGCGAACGCGGCTGCGTCGGCATAAATTCCCGAGATCCTCTGCCGCTCCATATGGCGCGTCCCCTTTCGTTTTCCGTTTCTGCGGCCCATTAAGCCTTGCTTTGGCCGCTTCTCTGTATTATACTCATAGTCAAACGAATTTTCAACACAATTTACATTTGGAGGCGGCACATGGCTAAAATATACTCAGACATAACCGAGCTCATAGGCGGCACCCCGCTCGTCCGGCTCTCCCGCTTCGCCCCCGGCATGAGCGTCCTCGCCAAGCTGGAGCGGCAGAACCCCGCCGGCAGCGCGAAGGACCGCGTGGCGCTCTCCATGCTCCGCACCGCGGAGGCGGAGGGCAGGCTCAAAAAGGGCGGCGTCGTAATCGAGCCGACCAGCGGAAACACGGGCATCGGCCTCGCGGCCCTGGCCGCGGCGCTGGGCTACAAGGCCGTCATCGTCATGCCGGACAGCATGAGCCCCGAGCGCATAAAGCTCATCGCGGCCTACGGCGCCGAGGTCGTGCTCACGCCGGGCGCCGAGGGCATGGCCGGAGCCGTGGCCCGCGCCGACGAGATCTGCGCCGCGAACCCCGGCAGCATAGTCGCGGGCCAGTTCTCGAACCCCGCAAACCCCCGCGCGCACTACGAGACCACCGGCCCCGAGATCTGGCGCGACACTGACGGCGACGTCGCCGCCTTCGTCGCGGGCGTCGGCACCGGCGGCACCATAAGCGGCGTGGGGCGCTATCTCAAGGAGCAGGACCCCGCCATACGCATCGTGGCCATGGAGCCCGCGTCCTCCCCCCTGCTCACCGAGGGCCACGCCGGCCCTCACGCCATCCAGGGCATAGGCGCGAACTTTGTCCCCGAGGCGCTGGACACTACGGTCTACGACGAGGTCGTGACCGTCACCGACGAGGCGGCGCTCGCCGCCATGCACGAGCTCGCGGAAAAGGAGGGCCTCCTCTGCGGCGTCTCCTCCGGCGCGGCGGCGTACGCGGCGCGGGAGCTGGCGAAGCGGCCGGAGTTCGCCGGCAGGAACGTCGTCTGCCTCCTGCCCGACACCGGCGAGCGGTATCTGAGCATAATGTGAGGGCTTGACATGAAGAAACTCTTTTTCATCATAAACCCTGTGGCCGGCCGGGGCATGTACAAACAGGGCCTGGGCGAGGCGCTTTACACGCTGTACTCGGCGGGCTATGAGCCGACGCTGCGCTTCACGTCCCGCGCGGGCGAGGCGGTGGAGCTCGCGCAGCTCTCGGCGGGCTACGACCTCGTCTGCTGCCTCGGCGGCGACGGCACGCTCTCGGAGGTGACCTCCGGCCTCATGGCGCTCAAGCCCGAGCAGCGCCCGCCGATAGGCTACTTCCCCCTCGGCACGGCCAACGACGTCGCCACGACGCTGAAGCTGCCGAAAAACGACCCGGCGGCGGTAGCCCGGCGCATAGCCGAGGGCAGCCCCATGGCCTGGGACGTGGGCGTCTTCGGCGGCGACAGATACTTCACCTACGTCGCGGCCTTCGGCGCGTTCACGGACGTGAGCTACGAGACGCCGCAGCAGTCGAAGCAGGCGCTGGGCCACCTCGCCTACCTGCTCGAGGGCATGAACCGCCTGCCCAAGCTGCCGCACTACCGCACCCGCGTGGAGATGGACGGCGAGGTCGTCGAGGGCGACTACATCTTCGGCGGCGTGACGAACTCGACCTCCGTCGCGGGCCTGGTGAAGCTGGACCCGGACATGGTCGCGCTTGACGATGGCGAATTTGAGGTCGCGCTGGTGAAATACCCGGCGACGCTGGCGGACCTGAACGCCCTGGTCTCCCAGGCGGTGTCGAAAAACTTCAACGGCGAGATGATGTCGATACGCAAGGCGCACACGGTGCGCTTCACCTTCGCAGACCCGGTGCCCTTCACGCGCGACGGCGAGCCCGGCGGCGTGCACACGGACGTGAAGATAGAAAACGCCCACAGCGCCGTGCGCATCATCGTATAAGCATGGTTAAACCGCCCGTCTCCGGCAGGAGGCGGGCGGTTTTTGCGCGGCGGGGCCGGGAATAATAAATCCGCCCCCGCGCCGCGAGGGGGAAAAAGCGGCACGGGGGCGTATATGAACACCTTTATAAGGTGGCGCAGCTGGTCTGCCCCTTCAGGGGGGAGCTTTCCCCCCTCGGCGGGCAGGTCGCCGTTGATTATAGGGCTTATAAGCTGTATTGCCGGTACGTCAGGTACGTTTCTTTGTGTATCAGCGTATTCAAAATAACAGCCACATATGAACTGGCTGTTAAGTGCAAATGAACTTTCTCAGACATTTCTGCATCACGGGCGGGAAAAAAGCCCGGTTTTTGGCAGAAAAGAGGCTTGACCCACGGCTTATAGTGTGCTATACTTCTTTTTACCTGTCGGCCGGACGGGTTTATTTTCGCGCGCGCATTTTTTCGCGCTGTCCGGCGCGCTCAGGGAGGCAACAGGCCGCGAGAGCGGCCAAGTATTACAAGGAGGTGCCGAATAGAATGGCTGTTGGCGCAAGAGTAAAAGTCATACTCAGGTGCAGCGAGTGCAAGGAGCGCAACTACTTCACGGTCAAGAACAAGAAGAACACTCCCGACCGTCTCGAGATGAAGAAGTACTGCCCCCGCTGCCGCAAGTACACGGTCCACAACGAGACCAAGTAAGGCGTTTCGAAAGGAGCAAGCAAATGGCTGAAGAGAACAAAAGCACCGCCCCGGTGAAAGTCTCCACGAACGCCGTCAAGAAGAACGAGGGAAAGCTCCCCTTCGGCAAGCGCGTTGCCAAGTGGTTCCGCGAGATGCGCAGCGAAATGCGCAAGGTCATCTGGCCCACGCCGAAGCAGACCCTCAACAACACCGGCGTTGCTCTGGGCATGATGGTCGTGTCCGCGCTGGTGCTCTGGGGCTTTGACACCCTCGCCAAGCTGGGCGTTCAGACGCTCATCGATCTGGTGTAAGACGGATGGCGGAAGAAGCAAAGTGGTATGTGGTCCACACATACTCCGGCTATGAGAACGCCGTGGCTGCCGCCGTTATGAAGGCGGCCGAAAACCGCAAAATGCAGGACCTCATCCAGGAGGTCAATATTCCGCTCGAGACCGTCACCGAGCACACCGACTCCGGCGACAAGACCTATGAACGCAAGGTCTTCCCCGGCTATGTGCTCATCAAGATGATAATGACGGACGAGAGCTGGCACCTCGTGCGCAACGTGCGCGGCGCCACCGGTTTCGTCGGCACGTCCAACAAGGCGATCCCGCTGACGGACCAGGAGATCTACGACCTTGGCGTGGAGCGGCACGAGATAGTCCTCGGCTACGAGGTCGGCGACACCGTCAAGGTCACGGACGGCCCGCTGGAGGGCTTCCTCGGCACCGTCGAGGAGCTCGAGCCGGACAAGGACCGCGTGCGCGTCGTAGTCTCCATGTTCGGGCGCGAGACCCCCGTGGACCTCGAACTCGATCAGGTCGAGCCCGTCAAGGATTGACGGCCGGCCAACTAAAACGTTATTGAAAGGGTGCTTAGATAAATGGCACAGAAAGTTGTCGGATATATAAGATTCCAGGTGCCGGCCGGCAAGGCCACCCCGGCGCCCCCCGTCGGCCCGGCCCTGGGCCAGTACGGCGTCAACATCGGCCAGTTCACCAAGGACTTCAACGAGCGTACCAAGGCCGATATGGGCATGATGATCCCCGTCGTCATCACGGTGTACTCTGACAGGAGCTTCACCTTCATCACCAAGACCCCGCCCGCGGCCCTGCTCATCAAGAAGGCCTGCGGCATCGACAAGGCCTCCGGCGTGCCCCAGCGCGACAAGGTCGCCACCATCAGCAAGGAAGACCTTCGCAAGATCGCCGAGCAGAAGATGCCCGACCTCAACTGCACCACCGTCGAGGCCGCCATGTCCATGATCGCCGGCACCTGCCGCAGCATGGGCGTTCTCGTCGGCGACTGAGGCAGTCTCCAAGCAAGGACCAAGCTGCCCCAAACGTGGGAGGAGTGAGCCCCGTGCGGCTCAACATCTCCGACGAACCACATTTTAGGAGGAAAGCAAATTGTTCAGAGGTAAGAATTATAAAGAGAGCGCTAAGCTCATAGATAAGCAGACGCTGTACGATGCCAAGGATGCTTTCGACCTCGTCTGCAAGGCCTCCAAGGCCAAGTTCGATGAGACCGTCGAGCTGCACGTCAAGCTCGGCGTCGACTCCCGTCACGCCGACCAGCAGGTCCGCGGCGCCATCGTGCTGCCCAACGGCACCGGCAAGACCCTCCGCGTCCTCGTCTTCTGCAAGCCCGAGCGCGAGGAGGAGGCCAAGGCGGCTGGCGCCGACTACGCCGGCGGCCAGGATCTCGTCCAGAAGATCCAGTCCGAGAACTGGTTCGATTTCGACACCGTCATCGCCTCCCCGGACATGATGGGCGTCGTCGGCCGTCTCGGCAAGCTGCTCGGCCCCAAGGGCCTCATGCCCTCCCCCAAGGCCGGCACCGTCACCCCCAACATCACCCAGGCCATCCAGGAAGCCAAGGCCGGTAAGATCGAGTACAGGCTCGACAAGACCAACATCATCCACTGCCCCATCGGCAAGGTCAGCTTCGGCCCCGAGAAGCTCGTTGAGAACTACAACGCCCTCATCGGCGCCATCATCAAGGCCAAGCCCGCCGCCGCCAAGGGCCAGTATATCAAGAGCTGTGTCACCGCCTCGACCATGGGCCCCGGCGTCAAGATCAACGCCAACAAGCAGCTGTAACTCCTTCGTGAGTACATGAAAAGCCCGCTCGTCCTCTTGGACGGGCGGGTTTTTTACTTTAGTATGATTTAAGGGGGAACCCCCGGCGAGGGTTCCCCCTTGGACCCCCTCCTGCGCTTTTATGAGCAAGAGGGGGTTCCGCGCTCTGCGGAGCGCGGCCAGGGACTCTGTCCCTGGACCCTGCCACCTTTGAAAAGGTGGACGAAACTTTCATTCGCGCTTCGCGCAGCGAAAAGTGCGGCTGGGTTTATTTATTGGGGATGAGCTTGGCCTTGCCGCCCATATAGGGGCGCAGGACCTCGGGGATATCCACGGTGCCGTCCGCGTTGAGATTGTTCTCGAGGAAGGCGATCAGCATGCGGGGGGGAGCGACGCAGGTATTATTCAGCGTATGGGCCAGATACAGCTTGCCGTCCTCGCCGCGGACCCTTATCTTCAGGCGGCGCGCCTGAGCGTCGCCGAGATTCGAGCAGCTGCACACCTCAAAGTACTTGCCCTGCCTCGGGCTCCAGGCCTCGATGTCGCAGCTCTTCACCTTCAGGTCCGCCAAATCGCCCGAGCAGCACTCCAGCTGCCTCACTGGGATGTCCAGGCTCCTGAACAGGTCCACCGAGTTGTGCCACAGCTTGTCGTACCACATCATGCTGTCCTCGGGGCGGCAGAGAACGATCATCTCCTGTTTCTCAAACTGGTGGATGCGGTATATACCGCGCTCCTCCAGGCCGTGCGCGCCCTTCTCCTTGCGGAAGCAGGGGGAATAGCTCGTCAGCGTCAGCGGCAGCTGCGCCTCCGGGATGATCTGGTCTATATACCGGCCTATCATCGAGTGCTCCGACGTGCCTATCAGATACAGGTCCTCGCCCTCTATCTTGTACATCATCGCGTCCATCTCAGGGAAGGACATGACGCCCTCCACCACGTTGCCGTGTATCATGAACGGCGGAATGACATACGTGAACCCGCGGTCTATCATGAAGTCGCGCGCATACGCCAGCACAGCCTCGTGCAGACGGGCAATATCACCTACCAAATAATAGAAACCGTTGCCGGACACGCGGCGCGCGGCGTCGAGGTCTATGCCGCCGAAACTCTCCATTATCTCAGTGTGATAAGGGATGTCAAACTCGGGCGCTTTGGCCTCGCCGAAGCGCTGCACTTCCACATTATAGGAGTCGTCGGGCCCGATGGGCACGCTGGGGTCTATCATCTGCGGAATACGCATCATGACGGCGTGGAGCTTCTCCTCCAGCTCGGACTCCATGGCCTCGAGCTCAGCGAGACGGTCGGCCTGGGCCTTGACCTGGGCCTTCACGCTCTCGGCCTCCTCCAGCTTGGAGGGGTCCTTTTTGGCCTGGCCCATCAGCATACCGACCTTTTTGGACAGCGCATTGCGCGAGGCGCGCAGGTCGTTGGCCTCGGTTATTGCAGCGCGCAGGCGCGCGTCATAGTCGATGGCCTCATCGACCAGCGGCAGCTTCTCGTCCTGGAACTTTTTCTTTATGTTCTCGCGCACCGCATCCGGATTCTCGCGTACAAATTTGATGTCTAGCATGTTTCCCTTTCCCCTCAATCATTCTTTATTCAAACCGGCGAGGGCCTCGATAAGCCTCTCGCGGTCGTCTGCGCCGTAATATTCGAGCACTATCCGGCCCTTCTTGCCGTTTTCGCTGAGCAGCACGCGGCGGCCGAGCGCCCTCTCGAGCCTCCTTGTCACCTCTGCCGCGTAGTCCACCCGTATAGCGCCGTCGTCCTCAGCCTCGGGCTTGGGCGCGCGCATGAGCCGCTTTGCAAGCTCCTCTGTGCGCCGCACGGAGAGGCCGTTCTTCATTACCTGCCTTGCGGCGTCTATCTGCAGCTCCTCGGGCTTGACCGTGACAAGTGCCCTTGCGTGACCGGCTGAGAGCAGACCCTGCTCCACGAATTGCAGCACCTCCGGCGCCAGCGACAGCAGCCTGAGCGCGTTTGCTACTGCAGGGCGGGACTTCCCAACCCTCTGCGCCGCCTCGTCCTGCGTGAGACCGTACTCCTCCATCAGCGTCCGATAGCCTTGTGCTTCTTCCACAGGATTCAGGTCCTCGCGTTGGAGGTTTTCCACAAGCGCCAGCTCGGTAGTCAGCTTGTCGTCGGCCTCAATAACGCGCGCCGGTATCTCAGTCAGGCCCGCAAGCCTTGCCGCCCGCCAGCGGCGCTCGCCGGCGATGAGCTGATAGTAGCCGGAGTCCAGTTTTCGCACGGTAACGGGCTGTATGACGCCGTATTCGCGTATAGATTCGGCCAGCTCTGAGAGCGCCTCCTCGTCAAAGACCGTTCTCGGCTGGTTGTCTCGCGGCTCGACCTTCGCGATCGGCAGCTCCAGCACGCCCTGCGGCTTCTCCTCTTCGCGTGAACTGTCGCCGAAGAGCACGTCAAGCCCCGTTCCGAGGCCCTTTTTTGCCGCCACGGTCACTCCTCCCTTCTTATGAACTCGTCCGCCAGATGCAGATACGCCCTGCTGCCCTTGGAGATGCGGTCGTACTTTATGACCGGCTCGCCGTGGCTCGGCGCCTCTGCTATGCGGACATTCCTCGGTATCCTCGTCTTATAGACAGAGGTCCCGAAGAATTTCTCGACCTCCGCGGCCACCTGCTCGGAGAAATTTGTGCGGGAATCATACATTGTGAGCACGATGCCCTGTATCTCGAGTGAGGGATTCAACCGCTTCTTGGTCAGTTTTATTGTAGTCATCAGATCGGCTATGCCCTCAAGCGCGTAGTATTCGCACTGGACGGGTATGAGCACGCTGTCGGCTGCGGCCAGCGCGTTGACCGTCAGCAGCTCCAGCGAGGGCGGGCAGTCGATGAATATGTAGTCGTAGGTCTCCTTGGCGCTGAGCAGGCGTGTCTTTAGCACGTACTCGCGGTTGTCCATGCCCACGAGCTCCACGCTTGCGCCGGAGAGCTCCTTGTTGGACGGCAGCACATCGCCGTATTGGGTCTTGACGATGCAGTCCGAGGCGTCTGCGCCGCGGACCAGCAGGTCGTAGACATTGGGCGCGTGCTCCTTACTGACCCCCATGCCTGAGGTGCTGTTCCCCTGCGGGTCGCAGTCGCAGAGCAGCACTTTTCGGTTCCGCTTGGCAAGCGCTGCGGCCACATTGACGCATGTGGTGGTCTTGCCAACGCCGCCCTTCTGGTTTGCGACGGCTATTATCTTGCCCATATCCTATCCCTCTTTTCTCTCTGCGATTATAGCAGTTTCACGCGGGATATTCAATATGTTTCACGTGAAACGGCGAGCTTCGTCCTGTTTCACGTGAAACATCTGCTCACGACTTGAGCATGTCGATATCCGCCACGGTCAAGCCGTCGTGCAGCGCCAGGTTGACGCCGTAGCCTATGAGCTTGGCTACGTCTCTGACAGAGGCGTCGATATCTCGCGGCGTGACGAACATCCCGGCGGCGTCGGGTGAGTCTGAGAACGCGGAGGCGTCGACCACAGTGGGCACGCCGATGGCCAGGACGGGGAGGCCCAGCGACTTTTGATTGACGGCGGCCCTGTCGTTGCCGACGCCGGAGCCGGGGACAATGCCCGCGTCCGTGAGCTGCACCGTGCGGCAGAGGCGCTCAAGCGAGGCTGAGGCGAGGGCGTCCACAGCGATGAGCCGCGCGGGATCGGCGGCGCGGCAGGCGGAGCGCAGCAGCTCAGCAGACTCTATGCCGGTTGTGCCGAGCACGCCGGGCTTTACGGCGCTCACAGTCGTAAACCCGGCAAAGTCCTCGGGCATGCCGCGCTTGAGATGCCGCGTAGCTATGACGGAGTTGACGGCCAGAGGGCCGACGGCGTCGGGGGTCATCTCGTCGTTGCCGAGCCCGGCGACTAGCGTGCCCTTTCCGCTGTCGGCGGGGAGGAGGCCGCGTATGAGCTCGGCCAGCAGCCCGGCGGCGTCCTCAAAGGCCTCCGATGTGCGGCACATCAGGGGCTCGAGGCCGAGAGTCACATACTTGCCAATGGGTTTACATAATGAACGCGCGCCCTCCTCGTCGAGTATCTCCACTGTGGTGATATCAAAGTCGCCGCGCTGCTGAGTTTCCGCGCGCACGCCCTTGAGCTCGCCCGCGCCGGCAGTGAGCTCACGCTGCTCGGCGGCGAGGTCTGTCCTGAAACGTCTGTACATTGCGTTGCTGCACCTCTGTGACACAAGATAATGTATAGTTTGGCGCCGGGGGCGGAGCGTATGCAAATTTCAAAGTAAAATTGTAAAAAAGCCTTGATTTTTATAGCTCCGAATGGTAAAATAACAATCCGCGGGCGAGTAGCCTGTGCAATTTTATAGGAGGAGGTGGCAAACGGAATGCCCAATATCAAGTCCGCAATGAAGCGCGACGTGAAGTCCAAGGTTGAGAATGCTCGCAACAAGGCGCAGAAGACGGCGCTGAAGACTGTCATTAAGAAGTTCGACGCGGCGGTTGCCGAGGGCAACAAGGAGGCGGCTGCCGGTACCTATAAAGTTGCTGTGAAGTCTGTCGATCGTGCCGCGGCGCGTGGTCTCATCCACAAGAACAACGCGGCCCACAAGAAGAGCGCGATGACCGTCAAGCTCAACGCGATGGAATAATCACGCTGTATAACCCCCACGTCACATGACGCGGGGGTTTGCGCTTGTAATAAGGCCCGCATCGGTTTGGTGCGGGCCTTTTTCGTGTTCTCAATATCCGTCGTTTTGAGAGGCGAGGTAGCTCTCCAGCATCAGGGCCGCGGCAAGGGCGTCCACGGTCTTCTTGTGTTTTTTCTCGCGCTTGCCGTTTGCGGAGAGGATGGCGTGGGCCTCCACACTGCTGCGCCGCTCGTCCCAGAGCCGGACGTCGAGGCCGGTGGCCCCGCGCAGCATTTCGGCAAAGGCGCGGCTCTTTTCGGCGCGCGGGCCCTCGGTGCCGTCCATGTTCTTCGGCAGGCCCAGCACCAGCTGGCCCACCTCCCGCGCGCGGCACTCCGCGGCTATGCGCTCCGCAAGGCGCTGCGCGTCCCACTCCTCGACGATGAAGGCCTCACCGCAGAGCACTCCGCCCAAGTCCGAGAACGCGAGGCCGGTGCGCCGGTCGCCGTAATCTATCGCAAGTACGCGCATACTCAAGCCCCCTCGCCAAGCAGTCTCGCCCGCACGGCGCCCGACATGTACAGCGAGCCGACCGAGCAGACCATGCCGTCCCTGCCCGCAAGCGCCCGGGCCTCGTCCACGCCGGAGGCTATGTCCGACGCCGAGCGCGCCGGGACGCCGCGCTCGTTTATCGCCGCGCAGAGCTCCTCCGCCGGCATGGCCCGCTCGCTCTCGGGCGTGACGCAGACCACTTCCGCCGCGCAGGGCAGGAGGATGTCCAGCATCTGCTGCCAGTCCTTGTCTGCGAGCACGCCCATGAGCAGCACGCGGCGCCTGTCGGGGAAGTAGCGCCGGAGCGCCGCCGCCGTCGTGGCCACGCACTGCGGGTTGTGCCCGCCGTCCACTACGAAGTACGGCTCGCGTGAGAGCAGCTCGAACCTCGCGGGCCACACGGCCTTGGCAAGACCCTCCGAAATCGCGCTCTCCGGCAGGCCCAGGAGCCGCGCCGCGGTTATCGCCACGGCGGCGTTTTTCGTCTGGTGTTCGCCCAGGAGGCGGATGCGGTACTCGTGTCCGTCATAGCGGAAGCTCTGGCCCTCCAGACTGTCGGAGAGCAGCTCGAGCCTTGAAAAGTCGACAAAGTGCAGCTCGGTGCCCGTGCGCTCCGCCGCGGCGCGCAGCACTGCGGCCACGGAGGGCTGCTGCTGATAACTGGCGGCGAGACCGCCCTTGAATATTCCGGCCTTTTCAGCGGCGATCTGCTCCACCGTGTCGCCCAGGACGCCGGTGTGGTCGAGGCCGATGTTGGCGATGACGGCGCAGCCGGGGCAGGGGATGACGTTCGTCGCGTCCAGCCGCCCGCCCATGCCGACCTCGAGCACGACATACTCGCAGCCGCTGTGGGCGAACCACCAGAAGGCCGCGGCGGTCATCAGCTCGAACTCGGTGCACTTTTCGCTCATGCCCTCGGCGGCCACGGCTAGGGCGGTCACCGCCTCGGCCAGCCCCTCGGGCGGCATCTCCGCGCCGTCTATGCGCATGCGCTCCGTCACGCGCAGCAGGTGAGGCGAGGTGTAAAGCCCCGTTTTGTGCCCCGCGGCGGTGAGCATGGCGGCGAGCATCGCGGAGGTCGAGCCCTTGCCGTTAGTGCCCGCGACGTGGACATAGCGGCAGCGCCGCTCCGGATTGCCCAGGCGGGCGAGCAGTTCCTCTATCCTCTCAAGCCCCGGCTTTATGCCCAGCCAGGACACGCCCTCGAGATATTTAAGCGCCTCAGCGTAATTCACTAAAAACCCCTCCATCCGCGCGTAAGTATAACACCCGGCCCCGCCGGTGTAAACAAAAACCCGCCGCATATGCGCGGCGGATCTCAGCTTGTCGAAGAAGGCTCTGCCTTCTTCGACAAAGGGACTTGCACTCCGCTCCGCGCCTCGGTTGTCCGCCAAGGCGGACAATTCGACACTCCGCTCCGCGAGAAGTATTTTCGGCGACGTACACGCCGCCGCCGAAAATGATTCAACTCTATTTCGCGGCTGCGGCCGCGAAACTCTGCGAGGCTTTTTTGACAGACTGAACCCGCCGCATATGCGCGGCGGGCCTTGCGTTTTCGGCTCAGAGTATGCGGCGGAACTGCTTGTCGAGGTCGCGGCGGGTCAGGGTCCAGACCACGGGGCGGCCGTGCGGGCAGTAGCGCACCTCGCCGGAGCAGACGGCCTCCGCGAGGCGGAGCAGCTCCTCGGGCTCGGAGCTGCGTCCGGCCTTTATCGCGGCCTTGCAGGCCACGGTCTTTAGCAGCTCGTCCCGGGCGGCGTTCTTGTCCGGGCGGCGGCTGGAGAGCAGGGCCTCCGCCAGCTCGTCGAGCGCGGAGAGCGCCTCCTCGGGCTCGAGGCCGCAGGGCGTGGAGCGCAGCACGAAGGTGCCGTTCCCGAAGGGCTCCAGGCCAAAGCCCAGCGAGTTTATGAGCGGCAGCTCCTCCGAGAGCGCCGCGGCCGCGGCACGGTCCGGCGTGTAAGGCACCGGCTCCAGGCAGTTCTGGCTCATCACCTCCGCCTCCCGGCGGCGCAGACGGTCGTATATCATGCGCTCGTGCGCGGCGTGCTTGTCGATTACCAGCAGATTGTCGCCCTGCTGCGCGAGGATGTAGAGCTCCAGCGCCTCGCCGATGACGCGCACGGGCTCGCGCTCGCCGGCGAACATCGGCTCCTTCTCCTGTGCCGGGAGCGGCTCCGTCTCCGGCAGACGCTCCTGCACCGGCTCGGGCGGGGCCTCGGGCACCGGCGCGGGGGCTGCGGGCGCGGGGCGCGCCTCGTACTGCGGCACCCAGGGCGCGCGAGGCTGCGGCGGGGGAGTGGGCGCGGCGGGGGGCGGCTCATATCCGGTGCGGGCCCCGGCGGGCGCGCGGAAGGTGAGCTTCGGCTCCGGCGGGCACTGCACGGCGGCATAGTCCACGCCGGACTCGGTGCTCCGGCGCTCTATCTCCGGCTGGGGCCGGGGCTGCACGGGCATGGGCTGGACCTCGGCGCGGGGCGCGGGGCGCTCCGGCTCAGGGGCGGGCTCCGGGAGCTCCGGCGCGGCCTCCGGGCGGCGGGGGGTCTCCAGCGCGCCGCGCACGGCGTAATACACCGCATCGTAGACCCGGCGCTCATCGGAGAACTTGACTTCAGTCTTGGCGGGGTGGACGTTCACGTCCACGGCCGCGGGGGCGAGGTCTATGTAAACGACGCAGGCGGGGAAGCGCCCGGTCAGCAGCGTGCCGCGGTAGGCCTGCTCCACCGCCGCCTGGAGCAGCTGGGAGCGGATATAGCGCCCGTTGCAGAAGAAAAACTGCGCCGAGCGGTTGCCGCGCGCCACGGCGGGCTCCGTCACGCAGCCGCTGACGCGCACGGGCCCCTCCTCGAGCTCGATGCCGAGCATGCCGGAGGCGAGGTCGCGGCCCAGCAGGGAGTACACGGCGCTCTCCTTGCGCCCGTCGCCGGGGGTGAAGAACTCCTCCGCGCCGTCCTTGATGCAGCGAAAGCTGATGTCCGGCCTGCCGAGCGCGCAGCGCAGCGCCGCCTGGACGCAGGCCGCGCCCTCCGAGCGGTCGGATTTCATGAACTTGAGCCTCGCGGGCGTGTTGTAAAAGAGGCCGCGGACTATCATCGTCGTGCCCGAGGGGCAGCCGGTCTCGTACATGTCGACAATCTCGCCGGCGTCGAGCTTCATGCGCACGCCGAGGTCCGCGCCGCGCTCGCAGGTGGCGAGCTCTATGTGCGAGACGCTGCTTATCGCCGCGAGGGCCTCGCCGCGGAAGCCGAGCGTGCCTATGGCCTCCAGCCCGCGCTCGTTTTGCAGCTTGCTGGTCGCGTGGCGGAGGAAGGCTATGCCCGCGTCCTCGGGCGACATGCCGCAGCCGTCGTCCGTCACGCGGATGAACTCCCGGCCGCCGCCGCGCAGCTCCACCGTGACGTTCCGCGCCCCGGCGTCGACCGCGTTTTCAAGCAGCTCCTTCACCACGGAGGCGGGCCGCTCCACCACCTCGCCGGCGGCGATGAGGTCCGCCACGAAGGGGGAGAGTATGTTTATCCTGGGCAATGGGGACACCTTCTTTCTGCCCTGTTGCTTTTTGGGATATTATATAGTAAAAGCGTTGAACTTTCCACTGCCAAATGATAAAATGTAACATTACTACAGAAAAAACATCGCCGGAGGGAATATGGCATACAAGAGAGTTGAAATACCTGCCGCGGAGCTTGAGCGGCAGAGGGAGATATGTGAGGGGATACGCACCCGCCTGGGCAGCGAGCGGCCCCTCGCCTTTGTGGACACCTACGGCTGCCAGCAGAACGAGGCCGACAGCGAGACCATCCGCGGCTATATAGAGCTCATGGGCTTCGGCTTCACGGAGGACGAGAACGAGGCCGACCTCATCGTCGTCAACACCTGTGCCGTGCGCAGTCACGCGGAGATGCGCGTGCTGGGCAACGTCGGCGCGCTCATCCACGCCAAGGCGAAAAACCCGCGGCTCATCGTCGCGGTCTGCGGCTGCATGGTGCAGCGCCCCGAGATGGCGAAGAAGATAAAGGAATCCTTCCGCGTCGTGGACCTCTGCTTCGGCCCGCACGAGCTCTGGCGCTTCCCGGAGCTCTATGAGCGCACGCTGAGCCGGAAGGGGAGGGTGTTCGAGGTCTCGCCCTGCGAGGGCGTGGTGGCCGAGGGTCTGCCCGTGCGGCGCTCCGGCTCGGTCAAGGCCTGGCTCTCCATCATGTACGGCTGCAACAACTTCTGCACCTACTGCATCGTCCCCTACGTCCGCGGCCGCGAGCGCTCGAGGAAGTTCGACGACGTCGTCGCCGAAGCGCGCGCCCTGGTCGAGGCCGGGTACAAGGACATCACCCTCCTGGGCCAGAACGTGAACAGCTACGGCAAGGACCTCGACGAGGGGCGCGACTTCGCCGACCTCATCCGAGAGATAAATGCCATCCCCGGCGACTTTCTCATCCGCTTCATGACCAGCCACCCGCGCGACGCGACGGAAAAGCTCTTCCGCACGATGGCCGAGTGCGAAAAGTGCGCAAAGCACATCCACCTGCCCGTGCAGTCCGGCAGCAGCCGCGTGCTCAAGGCCATGAACCGGCACTACGACCGCGAGAAGTACCTCGCCCTTGTCGACATGGCCCGCTCCTACATGCCGGACCTCGTGCTGACGACGGACATCATCGTCGGCTTCCCCGGCGAGACGGCGGAGGACTTTGCCGAGACGCTCTCGCTCGTCGAACAGGTGCGCTATGACGCGATGTTCACCTTCATCTTCTCGCCCCGCGAGGGCACGCCCGCGGCCACGATGCCGGACCCGGTGTCGAGGGAGGAAAAACAGGTCTGGTTTGACCAGCTGATCGAGACCGCGAACCGCATCTCGGGCGAGAAGCATCAGGAATACATAGGCCGGAAGCTCCGCGTCCTGGTGGACGGGGAGACGGGCAGGGGGGAGTACAACCTCTCCGCGCGCACGAACGGCGGGCGGCTGGTGCACCTCAAGGCCGACCCCTCGCTCGTCGGCAGCTTTATCGAGGCCGAGATAACGGACGGCAACACCTGGGCGCTCTACGGCGTCCCGGCGGAATGATACCGGGAAAGGAGGCGGCGGCATGGCGGAAAAGACCCCGATGCGAAGGCAGTACGAGGAGATAAAGAGCAGATACCCGGACTGCATGCTGCTTTTCCGGCTCGGCGACTTCTACGAGATGTTCGACGAGGACGCGCAGACCGCCGCGGACGAGCTTGACCTAATGCTCACCACGCGCGACAGGAACAAGCCCCCGGAGGAGCAGACCCCCATGTGCGGCGTGCCCTATCACGCCGCCAACAGCTATATAAAAAAGCTCATAGACCACGGCCACAAGGTCGCCGTCTGCGACCAGCTGGAGGACCCGGCGCTGACCAAGGGCCTTGTGAAGCGCGACGTCATCCGCGTCATCACCCCCGGCACGGTCACGGACGAGGGCATGCTCGACTACGAGCGGCCAAACTATCTCTGCGCCCTCTGGCTGGACGGACGGCGCGGCGGCGCGGCCTTCTGCGACGTCTCGACGGGCGAATTCTGCGCCGCGGACTTCCCGGACTTCGCCGAGGACCACACGCTCAACGAGCTCACCCGCTTCTCGCCCAACGAGGCGGTGCTCTCCGCCGGCGCGGCGGCGAGCCGCCGGGTGACGGATTTCATCACGACGCGGGTCGAGTGCATGTACCAGGTCGAGGACGCGGGCTTTGAATACGCCGCGGCCGAGCGGCAGCTGCTGCACCACTTCGGCGTCTCCTCCCTGGAGGAGCTGGGCCTCGCCGACTGCGAGGGCGCGGTCCGCGCCTCCGGCGCGCTGCTCGGCTACATCGGCGAGACGCAGAAGTGCGACATGAAGCACATAAGCCGCCTCGACCTCTTCGAGGGCGGCCGGTACATGGAGCTCGACTACGCCACGCGCCGCAGCCTGGAGCTCACCGAGACTATGCGCAGCGGCGAAAAGTCCGGCAGCCTGCTGGGCATACTGGACTTCACCAAGACGCCCATGGGCGGGCGGCTGCTCCGCACCTGGGTGGAGCGCCCGCTGCTCTCCGCGGCGGAGATAGGCCGCCGCCACGCGGCAGTGCAGGAGCTCGTATCCGACAGCATGCGCCGCGCGGAGCTCATCCGCGCCATGACCGGCATGGGCGACATGCTGCGCATACTCGCCCGCGTCTCCAACGGCACGGCGAGCCCCCGGGACCTGAACGTCCTCATGCGCGCGGCGGAGCGCGTGCCGGACATGCTCGCGCTCTTGCAGGGCAGCAGCTCCGCCCTGCTCAAGAACGCCGCCGCGATGGACAGCCTCGCCGACGTCTGCTCCGACATCAAGGCCGCCATCAGCGACAAGCCGAACCTCCTCGTCCACGAGGGCGGCATCCTGCGCGAGGGCTATTCCGAGCAGGTGGACCGCCTGCGCAACGTCCGCGACAAGGGCACCAAGCTGATAACCGAGATGGAGGCCGCCGAGCGCGAGCGCACGGGCATAAAACGCCTCAAGATAGGCTATAACCGGGTCTACGGCTACTACATCGACGTGCCCAAGACCTTCACCGGCGAGCTGCCCGAGGACTATGTCCGCAAGCAGACCCTCGTCGCCAACGAGCGCTATTTCACCGCCGAGCTCAAGCAGCTGGAGACCGAGCTCACCACGGCGCAGGAGCGGGTCTGCCAGCTGGAGTACAAGTACTTCTGCGACCTGCGCGACTCCATCGCCGACCGCGTGGAGCGCATCCAGGCCACGGCGGAGCAGATAGCCGTGGTGGACACCCTCTGCTCCCTCGCCGAGGCCGCCGTCCGCTACAACTACTGCCGCCCGGAGTTCGACCTCTCCGGCACCATCGACATCAAAGACGGCCGCCACCCGGTGGTCGAGCGGCTGCAGAAGGACACGCTCTTCGTGCCCAACGACGCCCACCTCGACCAGTCGGACGAGCGCGTGCTCATCATAACCGGCCCGAACATGGCCGGCAAGAGCACCTACATGCGCCAGACGGCGCTGATCGTGCTCATGGCCCAGATAGGCTCCTTCGTCCCGGCGAAGAGCGCCACGCTCAGCGTTGTGGACAGGGTGTTCACGCGCATCGGCGCCTCGGACGACCTCTCGGCCGGGCAGAGCACCTTCATGGTGGAGATGAGCGAGGTGGCGGGCATACTCCGCTCCGCCACGCGCAGCAGCCTCATCCTCCTCGACGAGATAGGCCGCGGCACCTCCACCTACGACGGCATGGCCATAGCCCGCGCCGTGCTCGAATACTGCGCCGACAAGCGCCGCCTGGGGGCCAAGACCCTCTTTTCCACCCACTATCACGAGCTGACCGACCTCGAGGGCCAGATCTCCGGCGTGTGCAACTACTACATAACCGCGCGCAAGCAGGGCGGCAGCCTCATCTTCCTGCGCAAGGTCGTGCGCGGCGCGGCGGACGAGAGCTACGGCATAGAGGTCGCCAAACTCGCCGGGGTGCCGGACAGCGTCATAGAGCGCGCGAAAAAGTGCCTCGCCGAGCTGCTCTCCGGCGCCGTGGACCTCAGCGCGCCGCGCGCCGCACGCGCCGACGACGGACAGCTCAGCCTCGGCGACGCCGCCGGGGAGGAAGTCCTCGAGCGGCTGCGCGCCGCCGCACTGGACACGATGTCGCCCATCGAGGCGATGAACCTTTTGTATGAGCTCAAGAGAAAGCTGGAGGGCTGATGGAAAACCGACCCATACCGACTGCACCCGACTTTGAAAACCTGATGACCCGCGGCGAGATGATCGCCGCGGCGATATACCTTCCCCTGCACGTCCTGGGCGTGCCGATAGCCCTGAACTGGCTCGCGGGGCTGGTGCCCGCGATAGCGCAGATGTCGAACGCGGAGCTGAACATCCTCTATTACAGCGTCGGCCTCGTCTATATGCTGCTGCTCCTCCGCCGCTTCCTGCGCCGGAGCTTCGACGCGGCGCTCGACGCCAAGGGCCGCTTCGTGCTGAGCATCATCGGCGGCTACGCCGCGGACCTCGCGCTGAGCTTCATCCTCAGCTCGCTGCTGCTCATCTTCGGCCTCGAGCTTGGCAATTCGCCGAACAACATGGCCATCACCTCCGAGCTCTCCACCGACTACGGCCGCATCGCCGTGCTCTCCATAGCGCTCGCGCCCATCGTGGAGGAGCCGCTCTTCCGCGGACTCATCTTCGGCGGCATCCGCCCTAAGAGCCGCGTGCTGGCGTACATCGTCTCCGCCGCGCTCTTCTCGCTCTACCACGTCTGGCAGTACGTCGCCCTGACCGGCGACTTCTCGCTGCTCATCTACTGCCTGCTGTACGTGCCCGTCTCCGTCGGCCTCGCCTGGGCCTATGACCGCAGCGGCAGCATCTGGTCGCCCATGGTGATGCACGCCATCATAAACGCCGTGAGCCTCTCCGTGCTCCAGAGCGGCGCGCTGGGAGTTTAGGGCGATCTTTCTCCAGAATTTACACAAAGTTCGTTGTATCTTCCCCCGCCGGGTGCTACCATGTTCGTATATGTAAGGAGGAATCGCAAAAATGGGCGAATTTTCACGAGAATACCTGGAGCTCCTGGCCGAAAAGTACCCGAATGAGGCGGCCGTCTGCTCCGAGATCATAAATCTCAGCGCCATCCTCACCCTGCCCAAGGGCACGGAGCACTTCATTAGCGACCTGCACGGCGAGTACGGCGCGGTGAGGCACATACTCAACAACTGCTCCGGCGTCATCCTGGAAAAGGTCCGCCGGCTCTTTGAGGACACGCAGGGCGAGGCGAAGTGCCGCGCGCTCTGCTCCGTCATCTACTACCCAATAGAGGAGCTCGCCTGCCTGCGCGAGCGCGGCGAGCTGGACAACGCCCGCCTGCGCGAGATACTAGAGCAGCTCTGCCTGCTGGCCGAGACGCTCTCGGGCAAATACACCCGCGGCTATGTGCGGCACCAGATGCCCGCCGGCTGGGAGTTCGTGCTCGACGAGCTGCTGCACATCCAGCGCGACGAGGACGCGAACCAGCACCGCTATCACGACGCCATCCTCGACAGCGTCATCGCCACCGGCTCCGCCGACAGCGTCATCGCGGCGCTCTCGGAGCTCATAAAGCGCCTCGCCGTGGACCGGCTCCACGTAGTGGGCGACATCTTCGACCGCGGCCCGGAGCCCGCGCGCATCGTGGACATGCTCATGCAGCACCCTAACCTCGACATCCAGTGGGGCAACCACGACATCCTCTGGCTGGGCGCGGCGGCGGGCAGCGCGGCCTGCGTGTTCACCGTGCTGCGCATCAGCGCCGACTACGGCAACACCATGACGCTCGAGCGGCGCTACGGCGTCTCGCTCCGCCCGCTCTACGAGTTCTGCGAGCGCGTCTACGGCGACTCCGAGAAAAAGACCGTGCACCAGGCCCTCTCCGTCCTCGGCTTCAAGCTCGAGGGCCACGTCATCATGCGCCACCCCGGCTACGAGATGAACGACCGCCTGATGCTCAACCGCATAAACTACGAGGACTGGACCGTGGAGCTCGACTCCGGCACCTATCCGCTCAACACCGACCGCTTCCCGACCGTGGACCCGAAGGAGCCCTACCGGCTCACGCCCGAGGAGGAGGCGCTGGTGGAGGAGTACGTCTCCGCCTTCAAGGAGAGCCAGCCGCTCCGGCGCCACCTGGACTTCATCTACCAGAAGGGCAGCACCTACCTCTGCTGCAACGGCAACCTGCTCTACCACGGCTGCATCCCCATGACGCCGGACGGCAAATTCGCCAGCGTGCGCCACGGCGGCAAGTGGTACGCCGGGCGGCAGCTCATGGACTACGCGGACGCCGTGGTCAAGAGCGCCTGGGCCCGCGGGGACGAGTCCGCGCTGGACATGATGTGGTATCTCTGGTGCGGCAACAACAGCCCCTTCTCCGGCAGGGTGTTCCACACCTTCGAGCGCGCGGTGGTGGACGACAAGAGCACCTGGGTCGAGCCGAAGAACCCCTATTTCAGCCACTGGGAGGACGAGGACGCCGTGCGCATGATCCTCGCCGAGTTCGGCCTTGACCCGGAGCGCGGCCACATCATAAACGGCCACACGCCCGTAAAGGCGAAGAAGGGCGAGAGCCCCGTGAAGGCCGGGGGCAGGCTGTTCATAATCGACGGCGGCTTCTGCAAGGCGTATCAGGCCACGACCGGCATCGCTGGCTATACGCTGATATACAGCTCGCACGGCATCCGGCTCAAGAGCCACCGCCCCTTCGAGGGCGTCGCCAAGGTGCTCAGCGAGAACGCGGACATGGAGTCCGATTCCGTGCCCGTCGAGTTTTTCCCGACGCGGCGGTACATATCCGACACCGACGAGGGCGGGCGCCTGCGCCGGAGGATAGAGGCGCTGAACGCGCTGCTGGCGGCCTATCGGGCCGGTCAGCTGCAGCAGAGCAGATAAAAAGAGAGAGGGAGAGAGGAGCATGAGCGGAGCGTTTGCGGCCCAGGAGAGCGGCGAGATATTCTGCCCGCACTGCGGCGCGGCCGTGGCCGAGGGCGACAACTGCTGCTGGCACTGCGGCGAGCGGCTGCCCAAGGGGCACAGCTGGTGCCCGGAGTGCGGCCGGCGCTTTGCCGGCGGGGAGGAGCGGTGCCCCAACTGCGGCACGGCGACACTGCCCGGCGACCCGCCCCAGGCCCGCCGGAGCGAACCTGAGCCGGAGCCGGAACCGGAACAGCCCAAGGCCGAACCGGAGCGGGAGTATCAGGCCCGCCGCGCAGACCCGGGCGCGGGCTACAACTACGACGAGCGCCGCCGCTATCAGGAGTACCGCAGCTATGACCGGGGCTATGACAGCGGATACGACAGCGGCTATGAGCGCGGCTGGCGGGAGGCAAGGCGCCGGGGCATGCGCTCCGAGAAGGACTGGCTCGTCGCGCTGATACTCTCGGTCGTGGTGGGCGTGCTGGGCGTGCACCGCTTCTATGTGGGCAAGATAGGCACTGGCCTGCTCTGGCTCTTCACGGGCGGCTGCTTCGGCATAGGCTGGCTCGTGGACCTCATAATGATAGCCTGCGGCAAGTTCCGGGACAAACAGGGCTTTTTGCTCATGCCCCGGTGAGGCAGAAAATTAGGTGTTGACACGGGAGCCGGAACGTGCTATTATAATAAGGCTCTCATATCGCGGGGTGGAGCAGTCCGGTAGCTCGTCGGGCTCATAACCCGAAGGTCAGTGGGTTCAAATCCCCTCCCCGCAACCAAAAGCGCGCACCGTGCGGTGCGCGCTTTCTCTTTTTGTGTCCTCGACTGTGACGGCGCAAGAAAGTTTGACATCGGAGGCAGAGGGTAATATAATTCCTTCATATGTAATATCACTTTCTGGGGGAGAAAACCATGGAAGAAGCTCTGCTCCTCATACAGAAGATAAAGGCCATGTACCAATCAAAGGCCTTCTCCAAGTCAGACCAAAGCATCGCCGAATATATACTCAACGACCCCGGCTGCCTGGCGGGAGCCACGGCGAACTCGCTGGCGGAGGCCTCGGGCACCAGCCCGGCCACCGTCATCCGCTTTTGCCGCAAGCTCGGCTTCACCGGCTTCACGGAGCTCAAGAACAGCGCCTCCAACTACATCGTCGAGACCGCGCGCGACATGAGCCTGCGCCGCGGCGACGACGCCGGCACCGTCAAGAGCAAGGTCATCAGCTACACCAAGATGATAATGGACGAGCTCGACGAGATCCTCGACAACAACGCCCTGGAAAAGGCCGCCGAGCTCATCGCCGGGGCCCGGAGCCTGGTCATCGTCAGCGAGGGCGGCTCCGGCACCATCAGCCGCGCCGCCTACGACATCTTCCTAAAGCTCGCCATACCCTGCCGCTGCATAGAGGACCTCATCTTCCAGACCATGGAGATCAGCATGATGGACAAGGACGACCTGCTGCTCATCATCGTGAACTCCGGCCGCACCTGGAACGTCCTGCAAAACGCCAGCTACGCCAAGGAGCGCGGCATAAAGGTCGTCGGCATCGTCGGCCCGGCAAATTCGCCGCTCTCCAAATATCTCGACGTCGAGATCGTCACCAGCGTCTTCAGCAGCGACTACTTCAGCGACATCTCCGCTGCCAGGACCTGCGAGCTCGTAACCATTTCCATCCTGCACTCCATCATCGCCCTGACCCGCACGGAGGAGCAGATAGACAAGAGCCACGAGATCGGAATGTCCATAGAAAGAAAACGACTGCCCCCCAAATAAACACGCACTGCTTACGCCGCCGGCCTTCGGGCCGGCGGCTTTTTTGCTGTCAGGATGAAACTTTGCTTCATCCTGACATAACTTTAACAAGGCCAAAAACGGCGAAAAACCCGAAAAAGAGCCGGAATGTCAACTAATTGACAATGATAGAGCGCAAATTTTACTTGCATTTTATACAAAAACAGGCAGGCAAAATTGAGCTGTTTCACAAAATTTCATTTATGGCACTTAATAATGAACTTGCGTTTCATCTTCCTGTTGACTTATGAAATTTCATGGAGTAACCTGAAATCACAAGGAAAATGAAACCAAATGAAACGTGGAGAGAAGAAGAGACTGGAAACAAAATAACGAGAGGAAGGACGAAAAATGAAGAAGGCGCTGACCCTGTTCCTGGCATTGGTCATGGTGCTCTTGCTGTCGGCCTGCGGCTCCGAAGCCAAGGAGCTGGACAACCCCAACGGGTACAACAGCATCAAGTTCGCCATGGCCGTAAACGGTACGGACACCCAGATCGACACGCGAGTCGCCAACAAGTTCAAGGAGCTGGTGGAGGAGGCGTCCGGCGGCGTCATCACCGTGGACGTGTTCCCGAACGACCAGCTCGCGGGCGGCAACGCGTCCAAGGGCATCGAGATGATCTCGGACGGCTCCGTGGACATGGCGGCCTACGCGACCAGCGTGCTGAGCGCGCTGGACGAGAGGGTCTCGATAGGCACGGTGCCCTGGCTCTTTGACAGCTACGCCGAGGCGAGGGAGGTCATAGACTCCACCGGCCTCGCCTACTACGACAGCGTGCTCGAGAGGCTGGACCTCAAGGTGATCGGCTCCTTCCACAACGGCTTCCGCCAGCTGACCAACAACAAGCGCCCCGTGACCTCGCCCGAGGACCTCAAGGGCCTGAACATCCGCGTGCCCGGCAGCGAGATCTACATGAGCTTCTTCAAGGCCTTCGGCGCCGTGCCGAGCTCCACCAACTGGAGCGAGGTCTTCACGAACCTGCAGCAGGGCGTCATCGACGGCCAGGAGAACGGCGTGAGCATCACCGCCACCTCCGGCATGACCGAGGTGCAGGACTACATGACCATCTGGAACTACACCTATGAAAACGACCTGTTCCTTGTCAACCGCAACATCTGGGACAGCCTGAACGAGGCCACGCAGCAGCTGCTTAGCGAGAAGGCGCTAGAGGCCTGCAACTGGGGCCGCGACCAGCTCGAGGCCGAGGAGGGCGACCTCATCGAGGAGTTCCGCGCCGAGGGCATGCAGGTGGACATCCTCACGGAGGAGCAGCTCGAGCCCTTCAAGGAGATAGTTTCCGACCTGTGCCAGAGCTTCTATGAGAAGTTCGGCAAAGAGGCCTGCGCCGCCTTCGGCGTGGAGCTGGATTGAGAGGGGGATGGTTGAGATGTCGAAAATAAACAAGGCGCTTGACTACATCGAGGAGGTCCTGGTCTGCCTCTGCCTGATCGTAATGACTGCCCTCACCTTCGGCAACGCGGTGCTCCGCAAGCTGGGCTCCGGCATTTCCTTCTCGGAGGAGATATCGACCTACCTCTTCGTTTTGCTGAGCCTGCTGGGCTCGGCGATAGCCGCAAAGCGCGGCGCCCACCTGGGACTCACGCTGGTGACCGAGCGCGTCGGCGCGAAGGCCGCGAGGATACTCGGCATAATCTCGATGATATTCTCCACGGCGTTCTCGGCGCTCATCTGCTACTACGGCGTGTTCATGGCCATCAACCAGTATGAAAAGGGCCAGGTCACCCTGGCCACCCAGCTCCCCGAGTGCATCTTCGGCTCCTTCGTCCCCATCGGCGCGCTGTTCATGACGATACGCTTCGGGCAGAACCTGTACAGGCTCATCGCCGGCAAGGAGATAGCCAGGGAGGACGTCGTGGCCGACGCTCTGGAGGCCGCGAAGGAAGAGGAGAACGAAGAAGGAGGCGCCGAGTAATGGAAGCTGCTGTGCTGTTCATAGTTTTCGCGATACTGCTGTTCATGGGCGCCCCCATAGCGGTGTGCCTCGGAGCTTCCAGCATTGCGGCCATGCTGGTCATGCTGGCGGGCAGGCCGGTGGACATCATCCTCGGCACCGTGCCCCAGCTGGTCTCGGCCGCGACCAGCAAGGCGGTCCTGCAGGCCATACCCTTCTTCATCCTGGGCGGCAATATCATGGACGCCTCGGGCATCTCGCGCAAGCTCATCCACCTGGCCGAGGCCTGCGTCGGCCACCTGCGCGGCGGCGTCGCGATGGTCTGCGTCCTCGTCGCCTGCTTCTTCGCCGCCATCTCCGGCTCCGGCCCGGCCACGGTCGCGGCCCTCGGCATAATCGTCATCCCCGCGCTCGTCAAGGCGGGCTACGACGTCGGCTTCGCGGCGGCGCTCATGGCCACCGCCGGCGCCATCGGCGTCATCATTCCGCCCTCCATCACCTTCGTCGTCTACGGCTCCATCAGCGACACCTCCATCGGCGACCTCTTTATCGCCGGCGTGCTGCCCGGCCTCGTCATGGGCGCGGCGCTCATCGCCGTCACCTTCTGGCTCGGCAGGAAGAAGGAGCTCACCCGCCTGCCCAAGGCCAGCGGTAAGGAGCGCTGGAAGGCCTTCAAGGACGCCTTCTGGGGCCTGCTCATGCCGGTCATCATCCTCGGCGGCATCTACGGCGGTGTGTTCTCCCCGACCGACGCCGCTGCGGTCTCCGCAGTCTACGGCCTGTTCGTCGGCGTGGTCATCTACCGCACGATAAAGTTCAAGCAGTTCATCAAGCTGCTGGTGGACTCCGCCTCCACCACCGCGACGGTCATGTTCATCACGGCGGCAGCCACGCTCTTTGCCTACGTGCTCACCCGCGGCCGCATAGACGCGGCCATAAGCGGCGCGCTCATCGACTTCGCCGGCGGCAACAAGTTCATCTTCCTGCTCATCGTGAACATCGTCCTGCTCATCGCGGGCTGCTTCCTCGACTCCACCTCCGCGCTGTACATCTTCACCCCGCTGTTCTTCCCCGTGGCCATGGCCCTCAACATCGACCCGGTGCACTTCGGCGCCATCATGATAGTGAACCTCGCCATCGGCCTCGTGACCCCGCCCGTCGGCGTGAACCTCTACGTCGCCTGCGGCATCGCGGACGTGAGCCTGAAAAAGATATCGAGTTCCGTCGTGCCGTTGATAATAGCCTCGCTCATCGTACTGCTGATAGTTACATACTTCGAACCGCTCTCCCTGCTGCTTCTCGGCGGCTCGGCGGCGTGACAAAAATCATTTAAGGAGATGCTTGAAATGAAGGTACTCATGATAGGCGCGGGCGACATTGCCCGTTCTCACGCCAGGGCCGTTGTAAAGCTCGGCGGCTCCATAGTCGGCGCCTACGACGTGAACGCCGAGGGGCTCAGGAGCTTTGCCAAGGAGTTCGACTGCGACCAGCTCAGCTATGAGCAGATCCCCGAGTATGTGGAGCGCGCCGACTACGCCGTGATCTCCACCCCGCCCACCAAGAGGCTCGACTACTGCGAGATGGTCCTCTCCCGGCACGTGCCGCTCTACCTTGAAAAGCCCATCGCCACCACCATGGAGGACGCGCTGAAGATAGTCGACATGGCCAAAAAGTACGACGCGAAGATCATCGTCGGCTTCGCCCACAGGTACCGCCCCGCCTTTGTGAAGATGCACGAGCTGGTGGCGAGCGGCATGTTCGGCGAGCCCGTGAACGTGTTCAGCTACCGCGTCGGCCCCGGCTTCGGCTACGGCAAGAACAACGCCGTGTACGGCAACTCCTGGCGCACCGACCCGAAGCTCGCCTGCGGCATGACCATCGAGTCCGTCTCCCACGAGTTCAACCTGCTTACCTCCCTCGCCGGTGAGTTCGACACCATCGCCTGCAACGTCAAGGGCACCATCGACGCCATCCCGCAGTACGACACCAACTCCACCATGGTAATGCGCTGCAAGAACGGCGCCGTGGCCTCCATCATGACCAGCTGGAGCTCCGGCGCGGGCGCCAACCTGAAGGGCTATATCGGCACCAAGGGCAGCATCCTGCTCCGCGGCCGCAACATGTTCGAGTTCGACGAGCTCACCTACAAGACCGTCGACATGGACCATGAGGAGTCCATCACCTTCAACGACTCCTACGACCTCAACAAGGACGAGGTCATCTTCCACGTCCACGAGCACTTCCAGGACTGCCTCAAGAACAACAAGCCCATCCTCACCGGCCTTGACGAGGGCCTGAAGGTCCTCAAGCTCTCGACCGCGGCGCTCGAGTCCTCGCGCGAGGGCAAGACCGTGGTCCTCGGCGACTACTACACGATGTGACGGGCGCCGCGCGCTGATAGGAGTGGAAATTATGAACGAAGAAAAGATAGCAATGCTCAAGGAGCGGGCCAAGCAGCTCCGCAAGACCGCCGTCACCATGATATATGAGGCGCAGTCCGGCCACCCGGGCGGTTCCCTCTCCGCCGCGGACATGGTCGCCGCGCTGTACTTCTCCGAGATGCACATAGACCCCCAGAACCCGAACTGGGCGGACCGCGACCGCTTTGTGCTCTCGAAGGGCCACGTCTGCCCCATCCTGTACTCGGCGCTGGGCATCCTGGGCTACTTCCCGGAGTCCGTGCTGCACACGCTCCGTCAGGAGGGCTCCATGCTCCAGGGCCACCCGAGCATGGTGAAGTGCCCCGGGATCGACATCTCCACCGGCTCCCTCGGCCAGGGCGCGGCCTGCGCCGTGGGAATGGCCCTCGCCGGCAAGCGCGACGGCAAGGACTACCGCGTGTTCACCATGGTCGGCGACGGTGAGATCAACGAGGGCATCGTCTGGGAGGCCATGATGTGCGCCAACAAGTACAAGCTCGACAACTACATCATGCTCTTCGACAACAACGGCCTGCAGCTCGACGGCACCACCGACCAGATCATGCCGGGTCTCGACATGTCGAAAAAGGCCGCGGACTTCGGCTTCGACGTCTATGAGATCGACGGCCACGACATGGCGCAGATACTGGATACCTTTGATAAGATCCGCGCCGCGAAGAACGGCAAGCCCAAGTTCATCAACGCCCACACCGTCAAGGGCAAGGGAGTCGACTACATGGAGAACTCCCTCGACTGGCACGGCAAGGCTCCGAACAAGGAGCAGTACGAGAGCGCTATGGAACAGCTTGAGAGGGGGATATGAGCAATGGCCAAGGGTGATATGATAGCAACGCGCGACGGCTTCGGCGACGAGATAGTCGAGCTCGGGCGCGAGAACAGGAACATCTACGTTGTGGACGCCGACATCGGCAAGAGCTGCAAGACCGCAAAGTTCATGAAGGCGCTGCCGGAGCAGTACTGCAACGTCGGCATAGCCGAGCAGAACGCCGCCGCCTTCTCCGCGGGCCTGGCCACGACGGGGAAGATCCCCTTCGTCGTCACCTACGCGGTGTTCGGCTCCCTGCGCATGTGCGAGATGATAAGGCAGGAGATCTGCTACACGAACCTTAACGTCAAGATAGCCTGCTCCCACGGCGGTCTCACCCCGGCGAACGACGGCGCCAGCCACCAGGCCATCGAGGATATGGGCGTGCTGCGCACTATCCCGAACATGACCGTCATCCAGCCCGCCGACTATGTTGCGGCCAGAAAGCTCGTCCGCGCCGCGGCCGAGACCTACGGCCCGATGTTCCTGCGCTTCACCCGCGACGCCGTGCCAGTCATCTACGACGAGGACGCGGAGTTCATGATAGGCAAGGCCAATAAACTGCGCGAGGGCAAGGACGTGGCCATAATAGCGGTGGGCGACACCGTGCGCCTCGCCATCGACGCGGCGAAGGTCCTGTACGAGCAGGGCATAGAGGCCCGTGTGCTCGATATGCACACGATAAAGCCCCTCGACACCGAGGCGGTGAACGCCTGCATCGCGGACATCGGCAAGATAGTGACGGTGGAGGACCACAACATCCTCAACGCCCTGGGCAGCGCGGTCTGCGAGTGCGTGGCCGAGGCGGGCCGCGGCATCGTCCGCCGCATCGGCATCCAGGACCAGTTCGGCGAGTCCGCCCCCTACGAGCGCCTCCTCGCAAAGAACGGCATCACCGTGGAAAACATCATCGCCCAGGCGAAGAGCATACTGTAACAGGCCGCAAAAAGGCGGCAGACCCCCAAACCGGGGTCTGCCGCCTTTATTTTTGGGTGCTTTGGTTCAAATCTTGCCGTACGAGAAGGCGTCCCAGCTGCGGTGCATGTAGGTCTCCAGGGCCAGGGGGGTGCCTATGTATTTCGGGTCGCGGCCGTCGGCCAGGAACTCGTCGAGGAATTTCTTCCGGCCTGTGGTGTGCACAATGGGTATGCCGGTCAGGTCTGAGGTCTCGCGGAGGATGTCGTAGCCCTGGCGCAGGTCGTCCGCGTTCGCGTAGTTCAGGAGGTTGGAGTTGTTCACAAAGCCGGTGACGGTCTGGCGGGCAAAGCCCTCCAGCTCACCCTTGAGCTTTATTATCTTCTCCGGGCTCTCGGACATGGGGCGAAAGACGTTCACGATGTCGTAGACCTCCAGCTGGCCCGGTTCCAGCGCGGCGAAGTCCTGGTGATAGCGCGCGAGGGACAGCGCCCCGGCCTGGTCGCCGCCGACGTCGAAGATGACGAGGTCCCAGTCGCTGTCGAAGGCCGAGGCCACCTGCGCGGGCATCACCGTCTGCGTGAGGCCCTTGCCGACGAAGGAGGGCGAGACGACGTTGATGCACTTGTCGATGAGCATCTGGATGTGGTCGGACATCCTGAAATAGTCGTTTATCCTGTCGAGGTCGATGACCTGCGTGCGCTTGCCCTGCGAGGCCGAGAGCATGGCCATGTTCATGGCGATCTCGGTCTTGCCGGAGCAGTAGTTGCCTATGAGTATGACGATCTTTTTCATGCACATCCCCCGTTTTAAGTTTTTGCAGAGCCGGGGCCCTGGATCTGCCCAGGACCCCGGATGTTATTAATATTTCTTCCTCTGCGCGGCAGAGCCTATGCCCATGCCGAGCCGGTATTTGGTGACGGTGCGCGCTCAGGTCCCGGGCCGTGACCCCGGCGGCCTGGAGCATGTCCGCGCCGTCCGAGGCGGGGCAGGAATAGTTCCGGAGGCGAATGAACTCGCCTCACCTGCCTGTACCCGGAGTCGGACCAAGGGCCTCTGCACAGCTTCTGCCCTGCGAGCTTCTTTGACCTCTGCACAAAAAACGGCCTTGTTCAGGCGTTCTGTCGACGGTT
>UQYT01000008.1 GCA_900545405.1 uncultured Eubacteriales bacterium
CCGCGCCGGGCGCGCCAACCCACACCCCCCCCCCCCCCCTGGGTCAGTGGCGCTCCGGTTTTTTTAAAAAAAAAAAAACCCCCCCCCCGGGGGGGGGGGGGGGTTTTTTTCCCCCCACGGCCCTCGGTTTTTGTTTTTGCTGCTTACAGCGCCTCGAGCGCCTGCTTGTAGGCGGCGAGGTCATCTTCGGTGACCATGTCCTCTATGTAGGGCAGGGCGTCGTTGAAGATGAAGCTGCGGCCGACCTCGAGCAGCGGGTGCTCGAGAACTGCGGGGATGTACTTGTTTATGAGCTCCATGATCTCCGGGGTATCGAGCATTTCGCCGACGGTGGTGGTCTCAAAAGTATACTTCGCCATTTTTTGTTCCTCCTTAAATCTTATTATTACTCTATCGCTTCAAGCGCCGCCTTCAGTGCGTCGCGCTTCTCCTGGGGTATCTTCTTCTGGCTGTCGAGCACCACGCCGACCGGTTTGCCCTTCACCAGCTTGAGCAGCGGGCTCTCCAGCGCCGCGGGCAGGATCTCCTTGAACACCGCTACGCAGCGCTCATCCGCCAGCAGGTCGCCTATCTTGCTGTCCCATCCGTATTTTCCCATATCTTGCTCCTTTCTTCAGGCTTTTTTCGCGGCGCGGCCGAGTTCCAGGCCCTTGTCCAGGGCCTTCCTGTTGAGCTCCACGACCTCCGCGCCCTTGGCCGCTAACTTGTGCTCGAGGCTCGCCATGAATACCGCCGGGTCGAGCATCCCGGAATAGCCCAGCATTGCGCCGATGAGGATGATGTTCGCTATCTTGTCGCTGCCCAGCTCGTGCGCAAGGTCGTCCGCGGGGACATCCACGACCTCAATATCCGTCCGCTTGAGGGCCGAGGTCGTGCGGTTTATGTTGCGCACCAGCACCCCGCCGGGCTTGAGCTCCGGCGTGAATTTTTTGAACGAGGCCTCGTTCATGACGATGAGGCCGTCCGACTGCTTGGGCAGGGGCGAGACTATCTCGCTGTCCGAGACGATGACCGTGCACTTGGCGCTGCCGCCGCGCTGCTCGGGGCCGTACAGCGGCATGAAGGTCGCGTGAAGGCCGCCCTCGACCGCGCTGCCCGCCAGCGACATGCCGATGGACATGACGCCCTGGCCGCCGGAGCCGGAGATTATGAGCGTGAATTTCATGTCACTCAGCCTCCTTTGCCGTCTTGTCCACGAAGACGCCGCAGGGGAAGTATTTCATGGTGTGCTCCTCCATGAACTCCAGCGTCTTGACCGGGGACATGTGCCAGTTCGTCGGGCAGTTCGTCAGCAGCTCCACGAAGGAGAAGCCGAGGCCCTCGACCTGGTTCTGCATGGCCTTTTTGATGCCCGCCTTCGCCTTGCGGATGTTCGCCGGGTTGTTGAGCGAGAACCTTGCGACGTAGACCGGGGCCTCCAGCTCCTTTATGAGCTCGCACATCCTCAGCGGATAGCCCATCGTGTCCGGGTCGCGGCCGTAGATGCAGGTGGTTGATTTCTGGCCCACGAGCGTGGTCGGGGCCATCTGGCCGCCGGTCATGCCGTAGGTGGAGTTGTTCGCGAAGAAAATGGTGATGTGCTCGCCGCGGTTGGCGGCCATCAGCACCTCGGAGAGGCCGATGGAGGCCAGGTCGCCGTCGCCCTGATATGCAAAGACGAGGGCGTCCGGGCGGCAGCGCTTGATGCCCGTCGCAACGGCGGGGGCGCGGCCGTGGGCGGAGGTGACCATGTCCAGCTTCCAGTACAGGCTGTTCATGGTCGCGCAGCCGACGGGCAGCACGTTTATGACCTTCTCAGCGACGCCCAGATCGTCGATGGCCTCGGCGATGAGCTTTGTCGCGAGCGAGTGCAGGCAGCCGGGGCAGAAGCCGCTGGACAGAGGCAGCAGGCATTTCGGCTTCGTATAAACCTTTTCAACCGCCATCACTGCTCACCTCCTTCAATGATCTTGCGCACAGCGGCCTTTGTGCTCTCGTCGTCAAGCAGTATGCCGCCGCTCCTGCCGTACTCGTACACCGGCGCGCGGCCGAGCACCTGCAGCTCTATGTCCTCACGCATGAGCGCCGGGATGGACATCTCTATGTCGATGAGGCCCTTTACCCTTGTGTAGTCCAGGTTCGCTATGCTCTTTTTCGGGAAGGGGAAGAGCGTTATGGGCCGGATGAGGCCGATCTTGACGCCCTCTTCCCTGAGGTCGAGCACCACCTGCTTTGCGACCCTCGCGCTCATGCCGTAGGCCACGATGACCCACTCGGCGTCGTCTACCATGAACTCCTCGACCTTGACGTCGTTCTCCTCCCAGCGCTTGGTGCGCTGGACGGCGAGCTTGTTCTTGCCCTCGAGGCCGGCCTCGGGATAGATGGGGGTGATGAGGTGGCCGCCGCGCTTGGTGCCGTCATAGCCGACGGTCCAGCTCTTGCAGGGGCTCTCGGGCAGCTCCTTCATCGGGGGCAGCTCGACCTCCTCCATCATGGTGCCGAGGCAGCCGTCCATGAGTATCATGACGGGGCTGCGGTCGCGCTCGGCGTACTCGGGCGCGTCGTAGACGATGTCCACCGCCTCCTGCACCGTATAGGGCGCGAAGACGAGCATCCTGAAGCCGCCGTGGCCCGCGGCCTTGGTGGCCTGGAGGTAATCCTGCTGCGCGGGCTGGATGGAGCCGAGGCCCGGGCCGCCGCGCTGCATGTTCACGATGACCGCGGGCAGCTCCGCCGCGGAGAGATAGCTGATGCCCTCGCTCTTGAGCGAGATGCCGGGGCTGGAGGAGCCGGTCATGGCCCTGACGCCGGTCGCCGCCGCGCCGTAGACCATGTTGATGGACGCGACCTCGCTCTCGCCCTGCACGAACACGCCGCCGACTTCCGGCAGGCGCCAGGACAGATACTCGGGCAGCTCCGACTGCGGGGTGATCGGGTAGCCGGCGAAGAAGCGCACGCCGCCTCTGACCGCGGCCTCGCCTATGGCCTCGTTGCCTTTCATGAATTCCTTAGCCATTCTCAACCCTCCACCTTTACGATCTCCATCGCGGCCTCGGGGCAGACTATGGCGCAGGTGCCGCAGCCTATGCAGCCCACGACGTCGATGACCGGATAGTAGTGGCCCTTCGAGTTGCGCTTGTCCCCGAACGCGATGACCTTTTTGGGGCAAAACTTCACGCAGAAGCCGCAGCTCTTGCAGAGGTTCGCCACCACGCTTGCTTTGTTCATTACATCATCTCCTAGCTTTAGCCCTGATACTGCTTGTCGTAGTTCTTCTGGATGCAGGAAATTATCTTCGTGATCATGTCGTTGGCCGGGGTGGGGATGCCGAGCGCCTTGCCGTACTTGGAGATGGCGCCGTTGAGCGTGCCTATCTCGGTCTGGCGCTTGAACATGAGCACGTCCTGGGCCATGGAGGGGTAATAGTCCTCGATGGTGCCGCCGCCGACGGACTTGCGCAGCTCGGTCATGAAGGCGGAGGCGGTCATGGGGCAGCCCTTGGCCGTTGCGACGGCGCAGCACTCGGTCACGACCTGGATGGCGAGGCCGGCGCCGTTCATGTCCTTCATGATGTCCTTGGCCTTGAGCCTGAGTATGGCGGACAGCGGGTTGAAGGTGCAGTTGGTGATGATCTTCTGCCAGAGATGCGGCCGGACGTCGTCCCAGAACTTGCAGGGGCAGCCGCCGTCGTTGAAGAGCCGCTCCAGCTCCGCGCCCGCCGCGTCCGCGAGCGGACTGTGCTCGACCGCGCCGAAGTTCATCTGCAGGCCGTCCGCCGAGGGCGAGGAGATGCACTTGCCGGGCTCGGGCAGCTCCGTGCCGAGGACGCCGCTGCCGTAGAGCACCCTGTCGGGCGAGGCGGCCTTGACCAGCTTGTCCTCGTTGCCGAGGCCGTTCATCAGCGAGACGAGCACCGTCTCCGGCCCGATGCAGGGGGCCGCGCCCTTGAGCGCCTCGTCCAGCTGATTGGTCTTGGTCATGAAGATGACGATGTCCATGATGCCGATGTCGTCGGCCGAGTATGCGGTCTTGAAGCCGGTGAGCTGATGGGTCTCGCCGCCGTTGATGACGAAGGTGAGCCCGTCCGCGGCGATCTTGTCCATGTGCTCCTTGTAGGGGTCGACCAGCGTCAGGTCGGCGCCGCCGAGCCGCAGATAGCCGGCAAACACGCTTCCAGCCGCGCCGGAGCCGATCATTGCTATTTTCATCTTTGCCTTCCTCCTTTTGCTTTTTTATGTCAAAAACGTACTTCCTTACTCACTGTCCGCGCGCGACCATCGCCTCGAAGGTGGCTATGGTCCTGTCGCAGTATCGGGCCCACTCCTCCGGGGCCACAAAGGCGTATTTGTCGCCCGCGAGCACCTTTTTGCCCTTGCCCTGGGTGCCGTTGCAATAGGTGTGGCTGCCGAGGCAGATGTCCACCCGCTCGTCCCGCACCCGAACGAGCCCCGGGACAAAGCCGTCGCGCTCGGAGGGGTCCAGGCCATGCGCTGCATAGTATTCGAGCATCATCGAATTTATGCCCGCGCCGCCGTGCATGCCGCAGCGCTTTGCCTCTCCGGTCTCGTCAACGGCGTCGAAGAAGAAGCTGAAGGTCCCCCGCGAGTGCCCCGGGGTCGAGACGCACTTTACCTCCGTGTTCCCCAGCCTGAGCACGTATCTGTCCTCGAGCAGCACGTCCGGCTCGAAGAAGCCGTCGAACTCCGCGCCGACGAGCTCGGCCAGCGAGAGGTCGTCGAGCCCGCGCACCGTGTCCGCGTCGCCCGCGCCGATATAGGTCTTGGCCTCCGGCGCGAGGCCGAGCAGCAGCTTTGTCGCGCCCGCGTGGTCGTAGTGGCCGTGCGTGTGCAGTATGGCCCTCACCTGCTTCGGCTCAAAGCCGAGCTCCCAGAGCGACTGGACGACCAGATAAAAGGTCTCCGGCAGTCCGGGGTCTATGAGGATCAGCCCCTCCCCCGTGTCGACGACGTGGCAGGACGAGGGCACGCTGCCGCAGAAATAGAGGTTGCCCCAGATCCTGAAGGGCTCCATCCGCTGTTTCCAGAGTTTCTTCATACGATGAGCCCCAGCTTCTTCGCCTCGGCGGTCAGCTCCTCGCGGAAATCCGGGTGCGCGATGGCTATGAGCCGCTTGGCGCGCACGTCCAGGGTCTCATACTTGAGGTCCGCTACGCCGTATTCGGTGACTATGTACTCCACCTCGGCCCTCGGCGTGGTTATCGGCGTGCCCGCCGGGTGCGAGATGACGATCTTGGACTTCACCGAGCCGTCCTTTTCCCGGCGCGTGGACTCGAGCGCGATGAAGGAGTGCCCGCCCTTGGAGAGCTGCGAGCCGCGCACGTAGTCGAGCTGCCCGCCTATGCCGCTGTACTGCTTGAAGCCTATGCCCTCCGCGGCGACCTGGCCGGTGATGTCCACCTGCATGGCGGAATTGACCGAAATGACGTTGTCGTTTTTGGCGATTACGTAGGGGTCGTTGGAGTACATGAAGCGCCGGGACTCGCACAGCGGGTTGTGGTCGAGGAATTTGTTCAGCCTGTCGCTGCCCATGGCGAAACCGAAGGTGCTGATGCCCTTGTCGATGGCCTTCATCGAGTTGTCCACGGCTCCGCACTCCATGAGGTCGGCCATGGACTCGACGAAGAGCTCGGTGTGTATGCCGAGGTGCCGCTTGTTCTTGCAGCGGTAGCCCATGGCTATGCCGAGGCCGCCTATGCCGAACTGGATGCAGGCCCCGTCCGGGATGCGCTCGGCTATGATGTCCGCGATCTTGTTGTCCAGTTCGGAGGGCTCGGAGGGGGGCATGACGCAGAGCTCCTGGGTCTTGTCAATGACGCAGGTGACGTCCTTGATATTTATCATGTTGTCCACGCCGCGGACGAAGGGCACGTTCTCGTTGACCTGCAAAATGACGTCGCGCGCGGCCTCGCACAGCGCCGTGTCCATCGGCGTGAGGCCGAAGCTCATCATGCCGTTCTCGTCGGGAGGCGTGGCGGCCATCATGATGACGTCGCCAGGATGCACTCTGCTGCGGTCGTCGTAGGTGCGCGAGAGCTGGAGCACCTGCACATTCACGCGCGAGCCCATCTTGTACATGAACATGCGCTCCGCCGGGCCGAGGAAGAGGCTGTTCACGTTCACGTGCCCGTTGCAGGCCTTGGCCAGCGGCCTGTACAGCCCGCCGCCGAAGCCCAGGTAGATGTTGACGTTCTCAAGCCTGTTTTTCTGGGCGCCCAGCTCGTCAAAAAGCGCATACGGCAGGGACGAGAACATCGTCGAGTGTATGGTGTCCCCGGAGCGCACATGGCTGACGGCCTCCTGCGCCGATACGATCTTGTCCGCGTACTTTTCTCTCCAGTCCATAATTACCTCCGGTTCTCTGTCAAAATAACTAAATATTTCACATAAAATACTTATTCATCTATGAAATCAGTATAATCCTGCTGACAAATCGCGTCAAAAGCTGAACCGCTTTTGGCTTTTACGCCGTTAAAGAGGCTGCAGAAAAGCGCAAATCGCAGATTTCACGTTTTGCGCTTTTTTGCGGGTGCTGTTTGCAATAAAGATGAGGCGGTGTTATAGTGTCTGGCGGAGGGATGGTATGCTCATTCTCTATATATTCGCGGCGGTGCTGGGCGTATGTCTGCTGGTCTTCGCCGTGACATTCATACTTTTGAAGCTCAACATGCGCCCGGGCCGCCCCCCGGAGCTTGCCGACGCGGCGGTCGCAGGGCGCACCCGCTGGGCGCCCTATGCCGGGACGGTCTCGCGGCTCATTCTGGAGCTGCGCGGGATGCCCTGGGAGGACGTGTACACCACCTCCTCCGACGGTCTGAGCCTTCACGCCAGGCTGCTGCGCGGCAGGGGCGGGGACAACGTCATCCTCGTCCACGGCTACCGCTCCAGCGGGGAGAACGACTTTGCCGGCATCGCGCAGTATTACATGGCCCGCGGCTTCGGCGTGCTGCTCATAGACCAGCGCGCGCACGGGCGCAGCGAGGGGCGCGAGATCTGCTTCGGCACGCGGGAGCGCGAGGATGTGCGCCGCTGGGTGGATTTCGCGCGGGCCAACCTGCAAGGCAGGCTCTGGCTGCACGGCGTGTCCATGGGCGCGGCGACGGTACTCATGGCGGCCGGCGAGGGCTTCGACACCCGGGTCGAGGGCATAGTTACGGACAGCTCCTTCACCAGTCCGAGGGACGTGCTGGCCTATCAGATGACGCGGCAGTACCACCTCCCCCAGTTCCCCTTTGTGCCCATCGGTACGCTGGCCGGTATGCTTATCGCGGGCCGGGACTTCGCCTGCGGCAGCGTTTTAAGGGCGGCTGAGATCGCAAAGGAACCGGTGCTGTTCGTCTGCGGGGCCGAGGACAGGAGCCTGCCCCCCCGCTCTACCGAAAAGCTGCGCGAGGCCCGCGGCGGCCGCGACCCCATGCTGGTGGTACCCGGCGCCAAGCACGCCCTGTGCTGGCTGCAGGACCCGGAGGGCTACGCCAGGGCCCTGGACGGCTTTATGAAATGAGAAAAGACGGCAGATGCAAAATGCATCTGCCGTCTTTTTGCGGCTATTTCGTGTCTGCCCGGGTATTGCAGCCTCAGTCCAGGTTGCCCGCAATGGTGTGGTATCTCATACAGAGGTTGTAGCAGGTGTCGAGGTGTGTCTTTGAGGCGGTCTCGGCCAGCTCCGGCATGCCGAGCGCTATGGCCCTGTATATGGCCATGTGCTGGCAGGAGAGCACGGCGAAGTTCGGGTCGTTGTCGAGCGTGGACATGTACTCCTGCGACCTTATGGAGTAATAGGAGATGAAGCGCTCCATCGCCGCGTACATCTTGAGTATGTACGGGTTCCGGCAGGAGTGGATTATCTGGTTGTGGAAGTCCTGGTCCAGCTCGGAGAAGTTTGTGAATTCACGCTTTTCAAAGGTCCTCTGGAACCTTATTGCAAGACTGCGCAGCCTCGACATGTCCACGGTATCGTTCTGCCTCGCGCAGATATAGGCGGCCGTGCCTTCCAGCGCCTTTCTCGCCATGAAGAGCTGCTCGAGCGAGGAGTGGGAGATGTCAAAGACGTAGTGGCCCTTTCTGGACGGAGGGCTGACCACCAGTTCCTCCTTCTGCAGCAGCTCCAGCGCGTCCGACACCGGCGTGCGGCTGACATTCAGCAGGCTCGCGATCTTGACGATGCTCAGCCTCGTCCCTGGCGGCAGCCCGCCGTAGATGATGGCCTTTTCGATTATGGAATAGACGAGGTCGTTCAGGCGCAGGAAGGGGTTTTGCTTCTGCGCCTCCTCGATCAACCCGGGATGAAAGTATTTTTCGAGGGCATCCATGGCACAGCCCCCTTTTATTGGAGTATACCATATCATCTCCTCGCAGGCAACTTTTCGACTAAGTTCTCCGCCAGCTCCCCCGGGCGAGGTCGGCGGGGCAAATGCGCGCCGCACCTGTTCCAAAAGCTGCTCGTACAGCGTGGTGAACCGCACCGCAGTGAGCGCCGCAGCCAGCAGTTGATGCTGTTTTCAAAGCCGCGCATCTCCAGAATCAGCTGCATATAGGCTGAGCGGATACCGGCGGTGCAGTATGTGACGATGTGTCCTCCTCAGAGAGCCTGTCGGCCTCAAACATGGCCGTCAGCTCCTCGCCGGCAGACTCATCCTTAGCAAGTTCAACTGAGTAATAGTAATAGTCATAGTACAAAAAAGGTGTGGACGGCACTGATGTCGTCCACACCGTACATAGGGCCGCTCTCGCAGACATGCCTGACCGCATTGCAGCCCCACCGGCCGCGGACATGCAAAAAAGGCGCATGCGGCACATAAGATTTCGTAGGAGGTCAGCCTATGAAACGAAAAGTGCCGGTTGTGAAGTGCATATACACAAAAGAATCCGAAAAGAGTCCTTCAGACCTGCTGGAGGAGTCTTTTCGGATTTATCTTTCCCGCATCCTAGCCGCAGCCCAACGGCCTGCCGGACAACATCTGCGATGAACGTCCGCTTATCTCGGGAGGTGTGACATGTACTCAGAGATAAGCAGCCCCATGGACTACCATGCGGCATTATACATTCGGCTTTCAAAGGAGGATGAGAACGAAGGGCCGTCTCAGAGCGTCACGAACCAGGAATCCCTCCTGCGCGAGTTCGTGCAGCAGCAACGGCTCAATGTCTACGACACCTACATAGACGACGGCTGGAGCGGCACCAATTTCGACCGGCCGGATTTTCAGCGGATGATAGCCGACATAGAGGCGAAGCGGGTCAACATGGTCATCACCAAGGACCTCTCCCGTCTCGGCCGCGACTACATCATGACCGGCCACTACATGGAGCGCTACTTCCCCGAGCACCGGGTGAGGTACATCTCCCTGCTGGACGGCATCGACACCGGCGTGGACTCCACCGCCAACGACATTACCCCGTTCCGGGCGATCATGAACGACATGTACGCCAAGGACATCTCCAAAAAGATAAAGTCCGTCAAGCGCGATAAGCAGCGCCGCGGCCTCTTCATCGGCGGCAAGCCCGTATACGGCTACAAGATGCACCCCACGGAGAAAAACCGCATCGTCATCGACGAGGAGGCCGCCCCCGTCGTGCGGCGCATCTTCGCCCTCGCCATATCCGGCATGAGCTGCCGCCGGATAGCCGCCGCCCTCAACTCGGAGGGCGTCCCCTCCCCCGCCGCCTACGCCAAATTGCCGGTAGCCAAGCCGGGGCCATACTCCGGCCTCTGGAGCAGCGAGCGCGTCTCCGCAATGCTGCAAAACGAGACCTACATCGGCAACATGGTTCAGGGGCGCATGGTTAGGATAAGCTACAAGTCCAAAAAGTGCCTGCGTCAGGCGCCGGAGGACTGGGTCGTTGTCGAGGGCACGCACGAGCCGCTCATTGATATGGAGAGCTTCAAGAAGGTGCAGCTGCTGCTGAACAGCCGCCGCAGCACCAGAAGCCGGACCTACGACTTTCTGCTCAAGGGCCTCATTTTCTGCCACGAGTGCGGCTACCCGCTGGCGGTGCTCAACCGCAAAAACGCCGCCGGGGAGGATGTGCTCTACTTCGTCTGCCGCACCTATCAGCGCTTCACCAAGGCGGGGGTCTGCACCTGCCACTCCATCAAGGAGGAGACGGTGAACGAGGCGGTGGCCGCCAAGGTGCGGGAGGTCTGCCGGGCGTATATTGACCCCGACCGGCTGCGCTCCATCGCGGAGGAGGCGGTGGAAAGCGCCCGCAGGGCCAAGAGCGGCGAGTCTGAGCTGCAGGCCCTGCAAGCCAGGATCTCCGCGCTGAGCACAAATCTGGACCAGATGTACATCGACCGGCTGAACGGCCTGCTCTCCGAGGACGACTTCCAGCGCATCTATCAGAAGGTAAAGGCTGACCGCTCCGTTTTGGAGGGCCGGGTGAAAAGCCTTATCAAGCAGGCGGAGCAACCGGAGGACGCCGCGGAAAAGGCCGGGTCGCTTGTAAGACAGTTCCTCGACTCGGCGCTGACCAGCCGGGAGCTGCTGGTCAGCCTCATCGAACGGGTGGAGCTGACCGAGGAAAAGGAGATAATCATCAAGTTCCGCTTCCGCGAGCCGGAGGCGGTCTCTTAGTGGCCATCGCTTACATTAGCCGCGCAGCTATGTATCGCGCATAGAGAAGAAGGCGCTGGAGAAACTTCGGGAGGCGCTGGGGGAGGACATATGAAAAGCCCCGCGCGCTTTGCGGCGCGCGGGGCTCTCTTTACCTCGCGATAAGTTCCGGGAGCTCATCCCTCGATACGCGGGCCTCATAGCTTCTCCCGCGGTGTGTGAAGCGGAAGCTCAGGCTCCGCCATCGCTCCGGGAGGTGCGGGGCGAGGGCCGGGCCGTCCGGCGTCAGGTGCAGCCCGGCAAAACCGAAGACGAGCGTCTGCCAGGTCTCGCCCAGGCAGGCTAGGTGCAGGCCCTCCTTCCCCGTGTTGCCCATGATGTCGCGCAGGTCCAGCCAGAGCGCCTTTTCCCAATAGCGCTCCGCCGCGTCTGCGGGGCCGTTCTGCGCCGCGAAGAGCGCGTGCGTGGCGAAGCTCAGGCTCGAGTCGTGCAGGCACAGCGGCTCAAAGTCCTCCCAGGCCGCCGCCTTTTCCTCCGGCGTGAAGAGCTCCGCCAGGCGCGTCATGAGCAGCAGCACGTCCGCCTGCTTGATGACCTTGTACCTCTGCACGCGGTCAAAGCAGACCTTGTGATAGCTCGCCTCGTCACCGGACTTGAGGCTCGCGGGGTCCACCGGCTCCAGGAGATGCAGGCTGTCGTCCTGTCGGAGACGCCCCGTCTCAGGGTCGCGCGGAATGGGTATCGCCTCGCGCAGCTTGAGCCAGGAGCGCACCTCCCCGGGGCTGAGGCCGAGGGCGGCGTACTGCGCCGGGCCCTCCCTCTCGAGCCGCTCCGCCGCGCGCGCGGCGAGCGACAGGTTCCGGCGCACCATGACGTTGGTGAAGAGGTTGTTGCTGGTGATGCCGCAGTACTCGTCCGGGCCCTTGCAGAAGAGGAGGTTCACTCCCCCGTCCGGCGCGGGCGAATAGCGGCTCGGCCAGAAGCGGGCCGTCTCAATGAGCAGCGCCGCGCCGCCGGCGAAAAACAGCTCATCGTCGCCCGTCCAGTCGAGGTAATGGCCGAGCGCGAAGGCCACGTCGGCGGTGACGTGCAGCTCGCTTGCGCCTATGTCCCAGCTCTCGCACTGCTCGCTGCCGTCCAGCGCGGCCATCCAGGGATAGCGCGCGCCGGCGCCGTTCATGCGTTTGGCGTGCTCCTTTGCCGCGGGCAGGGCGCCTATGCGGTAGCGCATGAGGCTGCGCGCGGCCTCCACGTCCTCGAGGACGTAAAAGGGCGCGAGGAAGAGGTCGGTGTCCCAGAAATAGCAGCCCTTGTACCGCGCGTGGGTCAGTCCGCGCGCGCCTATGCTCACGCCCGGGTCGCGGGCCGAGCAGTTGGCCGTGAGCTGATAGATGACATAGCGCATGGCGGTCTCCGCCGCCGGGTCGCCCTCTATCTCCACGCCGCGCGCGGCCCAGACATCGCGCCAGTGCTCGCGCTCCGCGGTCAGCGCGGCGTCAAAGCTCCAGCTCTCGGGTATCTCCGCCGCCGCGAGGGGGTCGAGGCAGCGGCCCGGGCGGATGCGCGCGGCCGTCTCAATATAGGCCGGGCCGGGGCGGCCGGTGAAACAGGCGCAGAGCCGCTCTTCCTCGGGTTCGTATGCCGCGAAGTCGAGGCCGCCGGTGCGGAATCTGAGCTCCATTTCGAGGCCGAGGCCCGTGTGCCGCGTCTGAAACGCCGCCGATATGCCGCCCGCGCCGCCGGAGGCGGAGATGAGGCGCGTCATGCATATCGTCTCGGTGTTCTCCTTGACCTGGTCGTCGGGGATGGGGCTGTTGCGGCTCGAGCAGTCGATGCCCGCGCGGAGGGTGAGGTCCGCCGCGTCCGAGAGCTCGACGCGCTGAAAGAGCAGATCAGGGCGCGCAAGCGAGAAAAAGCGCCGCTCACGCACCTCCACGCGCCCGTTCGGGCCCTCAACGGCGTATTCAAAGCCAAGCAGCCCGCACTCGAGGTCCAGCTCGCGCCGTATGGGCGTGCAGGGGGCCAGCGCGGCGCCGCCGTGTCCGAGCGTGAGAAAAATCGGCGTGGGCAGGTTCACGAAGTCCGTCAGGGACGTATTTTCGGAGATGGTGTCGAACATCCCGGCGGCGAAGATGCCGGTGTCCAGCGGCCTCGGCTCAGGCCGGAGCGCGGGATATCCCCTCGCGCCCAGGACGCCGCTGCCGGTGAAGAACACGCTCTCGAGAAAGCGGTCGTCCCCCGCTCCCGCGGCGGATATTTTCCAGCCCTCAAGGCGGACGTCATCCCTCACGGCGCTCACCTCCGATGGCCCGGCGCAGGGCGTGGCAGATGAAGCCCGCGCAGGTGGCGAAGGCCTCCCCCGTCGTGCACTCGCCTGTGTGCTCGTCCACGCTCTCGCAGGCGATGCCGTTATCGAGGCGCGTGCGGCGCAGGTGCTCCAGCGCCTCGCTGCTCCGGCCGCAGAGCAGGCTGTTGCCTATGCTCAACAGCCAGGGGTGCGGCGCGTGAGGGCAGCCTATCTCCGCTATCTCGCAGCCGGCGAAGCTGTAGGTGTAATCTGGGCTGCGTATCATCTCGGCGGTCTTGAGGTACACCGGGTCGTCCCAGGCGCAGAAGCCGTAATAGGGCAGCAGCAGGAGGCTCCCGGGCGGCTCGTCATAGACGTCGTGCCCGCCCGCGAGGTCAACCGACCAGGCAAAGGCCCCGTCGAATATGCAGTTATCGTATATCGCGCGGCGCACGCGCTCGGCCCGCTCGGTGAGCTCCGGGCGCTCGAAAAGCCGACCCAGGGCGCGGAGCGCGCGCCAGACGAGGACGTTGTCGTAGGTTATGTAGGGATAGACCCGCTCGTCGTCCGTGGGCTGGAGGAAGGTCTCATAGAGCTCGCAGTCCTCGGCGCGCTCGGCGTCGAGCTTTTTCAGTATCCCATCTATGCCGCGGAGCACGTCCGGGTCGGCGAGGACGGAGCGGTCGCCCGTCGCGTCCACATAGCGCTCGAGTGCGAGGACCGGGGCCATCAGCTCGTCGAGCTCAAAGCCCGGCTCGAGCACCGTGCCGTCTATGAAGCGCGAGTGCACGCCGATGTTCCGCCGCTGGCGGCCGAAGACATAGCCGAGCATCTCCCGCGCGAGGGCCGCGTCCGCGTCCAGCACGGCGGGAAAGCTCCAAAGCAGGCTGTCGCGGTCCCAGTAGGCGGCGCTGACATAGTAGCGCGGCGAGCGGCTGGTGACGAGGACAAGCTCCTCCGTGTCCAGCGTCCGGCCGGTGGAGAAGAAGATGCAGAAGAAAAGATTCGTGTTGTACAGCCGCGTGAGCGCCTCGTCCCCGAGGTCGAGACTGCGCTGTGCAAGCCAGGCGAGGCTCCGGCGGAGCTCCCAGTCCCAGCCCCGGCGCTGCAGCTCCCGGGCGCTGGTGACGGCGGAGACCTCCTCGAGGCCCAGGCCCCACCAGGCGGTGAACTCCGCGCTCTCCCCCGGCGCAAGGCGCACCGTGCGCTCGAGCCGCCAGAGCCAGCCCTCCCCCGCCGATTCAAACTCCGCGCGGCACTCCCCCTCGCATATGGGCGCTAGGGCAAAGAGCGGCACGCCGCACATCTGCTCGAACACGGGCAGGCCGCTCCAGCCGCTGACATAGCAGTTGAGCGCGCCCTCGATGGGCTTGTCCACATTGACGCAGTGCCAGGCCGAGCCCGTCTGCCCGCGCAGGCCGAAGGCGGTCTCGACCGTCTCCGCGCCGTTGTTCGTGAGCCTCAGCCGATAGCCGAAGCCGCGCTCGCCCACGGGCGTCAGGATGACGCCCTCGAGCCCGAGAGCGCCCGCGCGCGCCGCAAAGCGCGGATACCAGTACCCGAGGCGGCTCCATTCAAAGCCTCCCAGCTCCGCCTCCACCCCCTGCTGCGCGACAAAGGGCCGCATCAGCGGCTCGAGCTGTCCGCCGCGCAGGTCGATGAGGCCCCGGCTCGCCATGTGCAGGAAGGTCAGGTCCTCCACCCCGGCGTTTATCTCGTTCACACGCGGCAGCGAGACCTGCTCGCTGCCGGTGGGCAAATATCTCTCCATCGTGCGCCTCCGTTCGGGAAAATGTTTAATCGCTTAAACTCTCTTATCTATCAAATATACCTAAATTCGCGGCGTTGTCAAGTTTAATTTAGATAAATTCGCAAAAAGCTATTGACAGTCTTGCCAAATGTGGCTTATTATTAGGCCGTAAATAATTTAAGCGGTTAAACTTTGAAGGGAGGCGGCAACATGGCTCGAACAACGCTCAAGGACGTCGCGCGCAGGGCGGGCGTGTCCTCGGCCACCGTTTCCTATGTCCTCAACGGCAAGCGCACCATCTCCGAGGACACAAAGCGCCGCGTGCGCGAGGCCATAGAGGAGCTCGACTACGTCCCCGACCTCGCGGCCCGCGGGCTGAGCCGCCGGGACTCTATGCTCATAGGCGTGGTCGTCCCCCAGACGGAGCCGGGCGACCGGCTGATGTTCCAGAACAGCTTTTACAGCGAGGTGCTCGGCAGCATCGAATATTACGCCCGCCAGCGCGGCTATCACATCCTGATCTCCGCCACGGACGCCAACGAGAGCTACCTCACCCTCGCCAAGCAGCGGAATCTGGACGGCATAATCGTCATCGGCATGTACCCGGACGAATTTTACCAGCAGATGAAAAAGACGCAGATACCCATCGTCCTCATAGACAGCTACTGCAACGACCACTACTACAACAACATCCGCATCGACGACGCCTACGGCAGCTACCTTGCGACGCGCTATCTGCTCGAGTGCGGGCACCGGGACGCGGCCTTCTTCGCCGGGCAGCTCAAGGAAAACGGCGTCATGCAAAAGCGCCTCGCGGGCTACCGGCAGGCGCTCGAGGAGTTCGGCGCGGCCTACCGCGAGGACTATGTCTTTGAAGGACAGATAGACTACAAGAGCGGCGTCACGATGGCTGAGCGGCTCGCGCGCTCGGGAACCGGCGTGACTGCGATCGTCGCCGCGGCGGACATACTCGCGATAGGCGCGATAAAGGGCCTCTACAACTCCGGGCTGCTCGTGCCCGAGGACATGTCGATAATCGGCTTTGACGACCTCGAGATCTCGCAGTACCTCGCCCCGGGCCTCACCACAATACGGCAGCAGATATCGCTCAAGGGCCAGCGTGCCGTGGAGCTGCTGCTTGAACACATCGCCGACCCGAGCCTCTCAAAGCAGGAGGAGATACTCCCTCTCAAGCTGATAGAGCGCGGCTCGGTCAAGAAACTCGTATAATTTACAAAAATCTGAAACGGAGGTGCAAAAAAGCGGCCCGCACCGCCCTCTGGAAAGTCCGGTGCAGACCGCGCGGGAAAAAAGCCTGGCAGCTCTTTTCGCCACGGATATTTTAAGCGAAAAGGGCAAAGAAATCAACTGATTGACCAAAAATTAGTGAGGAGGAAATGCAAAAATGAAAAAGCTCTTATCGCTTGTATCCGTTCTGCTGGTGTTCCTGATGCTCCTCTCCGCCTGCGGCACGCCCGCTGCGGAGACTTCCGAGCCGCCCGCCGAAGAGACCGGCACCGAGGCTCCTCCGGCCGAGGAGACGCCGGCTGAGGCCGAGCCCGTCACCATTACATACTGCAACTTCAACGCCTCCGGCGGCAACGAGGAGACGCTTGCGAAGATGTACGAGGCCTTCCACGCCGAGTACCCGAACATCACGGTCGAGATCGAGACCATCGGCTTTGACGACTACTTCACCCAGATGCAGACCCGCGTGGCCGGCGGCACCGCCCCCGACTGCTACGAGCTGAACATCGAAAACTTCGCCTCCTACGCCGCGAAGGGCGCCCTGGCCGAGATCACCGGCGTGGACCTCAGCGGCCTCAACGAGACGGCGCTCTCCGCCTTCAACGTGGACGGCAAGCAGTACGGCCTGCCCGGCAACTTCTCCAACGTCGTGCTTGTCTACAACAAGGACCTCTTTGACCAGGCCGGCGTGGCCTACCCCACCGACGATTGGACTCAGGACGACCTTCAGGCTGCGGCCGAGGCCATCCGCGCTCTGGGCGACGACATCTACGGCATCTATCAGCCCATCACCTACAACGAGTTCTACAAGGTCGCGGCCCAGTACGGCGGCAGCCTGCTCAACGACGACCTCACCGAGTTCACCATAAACTCCCCCGAGAACATCCAGGCCGCGCAGGTCATGGTCGACCGCGTGCTCGTCTCAAACGTGCAGCCCACCGAGGTGCAGATGGGCGGCATGGGCGACTGGGACCTCTTCATGAGCGGCCGCCTCGGCATGATCCCCACCGGCATCTGGGCCTTCAACACCTTCACCGAGGGCTGCGACTTTGCCTGGGACATCGCCGTTGAGCCCGGCGCCGTGCAGAAGGCGACCCACTTCTTCTCCAACGCCTGCGTCATAAACGCCCAGAGCGAGAACAAGGAGGCCGCGGCCACCTGGATAACCTGGCTCACCTCCAGCCCCGAGGCCGCCGCGCTCCGCATCGAGGCCGGCTGGGACCTGCCCGCCATCAACGACGAGGCGACGCTCGCCGCCTATCTCGACATCACCCCGCCTGACAACCGTCAGGCCGTGTTCGACAGCCTTGACTACCTGGTGACCCCGCCGGTCATTGAGGACTACGCCCTCATGAGCGACATCATCGGCCAGGCGCTCGCCGCCGCGGCTGCGGGCACCATGTCGGTCGAGGATGCCCTGAACCAGGCCCAGAGCCAGTGCGAGGCGCAGATAAGCCTCGGCTGAGAGAAATAGAGCAAATTCAGGTCAAAGAAGCGCCTTTCCGGCGCTTCTTTGACTAAGATGGACATTGAGGAGGTGCCGCCATCAAATGAAAGCGAGGAAAAAGGGCCGCCCCCTGGGCAGCGACGGGCTGCTCGCGGCCTCGCCCTTTCTGCTGCCGAGCCTCATAGGGCTTATAATATTTTCGCTTCTGCCGCTCATCATATCGGCGCTCATAAGCCTGACGGACTGGAACGGGCTCGACGAGCTGACGGCGCCGGGCTTTTTTGCAGAGCACTTCATCGGGTTCGAGAACTTCAAGAACATCCTGACCACGCCCGAATTCTGGAACGTGCTCTGGAACACGCTGCGCTACATAATCATGTACATCCCGCTCATGCTCGCGGCCTCCATCGCCGTGGCCACGCTGCTGAGCCGCCAGAGGCGCGGCGTCACCGCCTTCCGCATCATCTATTACATCCCCGTGCTGACGAGCTGGGTCGCCGCCTCGCTGATCTGGAAGAGCGTGCTCTCCCCGCAGTACGGCGCGCTCAACGGCATCCTCGGCTTCTTCGGCATAGAGGGCCCCGGCTGGCTGCTGGACGAAAACTGGGCCATGCCGGCCATCGTGCTCGTCTCAGTGTGGAAGGACATGGGCTTTTTCGGCCTCATACTGCTCTCCGGCATGATAGGCATAAACCGCAGCTATTACGAGGCCGCCTCGCTCGACGGCGCGGGCGCCTGGACCAAGTTCTGGCGCATAACGCTGCCGCTGCTGAGCCCCGCCATCTTCTATGTGCTCATCGTGAGCCTGATAAACGCCTTCCAGCTGTTCCCGCAGATAATGATAATGACCGACGGCGGGCCAAACGGCTCCACGCAGGTCATGGTCGAGAGGATATACAAATACGGCTTCCGCTACTACCGCATGGGCTATGCCGCGGCCTTCTCCTGGCTGCTGTTCGTCATCATCATGGCCTGTACGGGACTTCAGATGAAGCTGCAGAAGAGGTGGGTGAACTATGACGCATAAACACAGACTCGGCACCGCGGGCTATTACGTCGTGTCCATCGTGCTGGCCGTCATTGCGCTCATCCCCTTCCTGTGGATGATCTCCACCTCGCTCAAGAGCCGCGGCGCGCTGATGAGCATACCCATAGAGTGGATACCCGCCGAGCCGACGCTCGACGGCTATGCCAAGGTCTTTTCAAGGTTCCCCTTCCTGCGCACCATAGGCAACAGCCTGCTCGTTTCCGTCGCCTACACGCTCATCACGCTCATCTCCGCCTCCATGGCGGCCTTCGCCTTTGCAAAGCTGCGCTTCCGCGGCAGCGGCGCGATACTCAGCGTGTACATCGCGACGATGATGATACCCACGCAGGTGACGATGATCCCGCTCTTCGTCGTCATGAACCGGCTCGGGCTCATAGACAGCTACGCCAGCGTAATACTGCCCAGCATGTTCAAGCCCTTTGCGGTGTTTTTGCTGGTGCAGCAGATGAAGACCATCCCCAACGACTACATAGACGCCGCGAGGATAGACGGCGCGGGGCTCTTCCAGACCTACCGCAAGGTAGCCCTGCCGCTGTGCATCCCCACGCTCGCGACGCTCGCCGTCACCACCTTCATGGAGAGCTGGAACGACTATCTCTGGCCGCTGCTCATGCTCACGGACCGGAACAAGATGACCCTGCCCATCGCGCTCTCCACCCTAAACGGGCAATACAGCACCGAGTACAACGTGCTCATGGCGGGCAGCCTCATCTCCATGATACCCATCATAATCATCTACATCGCGGCCCAGAAGCAGTTCAAGTCCGGCCTCATGGCGGGCGGCATCAAGGGCTGAGGAGGAGCTATGGAAAAACTCAAGCTCACCGGCTCGGGTTCGCGAGCCTTCGGCCCGGCCCGGCTGTACTGGCGCGAGGGCGCGCCGCTGCGCATTTCCCTCGCCTACCGCGGGGCCTACGGCCTCGGCGAGCGCTTTGACGCCCTCAACCAGAAGGGCCGCCGCGCCGTCTGCGAGGTGGAGGAGAAGTTCTGCTTCCAGGGCGGCAAGACCTACTGCCCCGCGCCGTTCTTCTGGACGGACAGCGGCTTCGGGCTCTATGCGGACACCTGCGAGAGCACCGCTTTTGACTTCCGGGAGGGCGAGATCATCGCAGAACTGCCGAAAAACTGCGTGATAACCCTCTTTTCCGGCACGCCGGAGAGCATGATAGCGGAGTATCTCTCCCTCTTCGGCTCCCCTGTTCTGCCGCCGGACTGGGCCTTCGGGCCCTGGATATCCGCCAACCGCTGGAGCAGCCAGGCCGACGTGGAAAACGCCGTTGCCGAGGCCGAGCGGCTGGGCTTTCCCGTCTCCGCGCTGGTCATCGAGGCCTGGAGCGACGAGGCGACTTTCTACATCTGGCGCGGCGCGAAGTACACGCCGAAGCCGGACGGCGCGCCGCTCTCACTCGAGGACTTCGACTTCTCGGGCAGTCCCTGGCCCGACCCCGCGGGCATGATACGCCGCCTGCACGAGAAGGGCATCCGCGTCCTGCTCTGGCAGGCGCCCGTGTACAAGGCCCTCGGCCCCGACGAGCCCGAAAACGAGCAGCACCGCCTCGACTGCGCCGACGCCGTGAGGCGCGGCCTCTGCGTCCACAACGCGGACGGCTCGCCCTACACGATACCCGAGGGGCATTGGTTCCCCGGCTCCATGATACCGGACTTCACCAACCCGGAGACGCGGCGAGTCTGGCTCGGCAAGCGGCGCTATCTGCTTGAGATGGGCATAGACGGCTTCAAGACCGACGGCGGCGAGTTCATATACTCGGACGACGTACGCTTCTTCGACGGCAGCACGGGCCGCGAGGGCAAAAACCGCTACGCGCGCGACTACGCCGAGGCCTATGCCTCCGTGCTGGGGCCGGAGCAGGCGCTCTTCAGCCGCGCGGGCTTTGCCGGGCAGCACAGGACGCCCCTGCTCTGGGCGGGCGACCAGCAGTCCGTGAACAGCGAGCTCCGCAGCGCGCTGAAGGCGGGGCTCTCGGCGGCGTGCAGCGGCATCGCCTTCTGGGGCTTCGACATCGCGGGCTTTGCCGGCCCGCTGCCCACGCCGGACCTCTACCGCCGGGCGACGCAGCTGGCCTGCTTCTGCCCGGTCATGCAGTGGCACTCGGAGCCGGACGGCGGGCAGTTCCGCGAGCTCATGCCCGGCGCGGAGGGCAACAACGAGCGCAGCCCCTGGAACATGGAGCGCGCCTACGCCCTGCCCGGCTTTGCCGAGGAGATGCGCTTCTGGCATGAGCTGAGGTTGAAGCTCCTGCCCTATCTCCTCAAGATCGCGCGCGAGTGCGCCGCGGAAAACCGCCCCATGCTCCGGCCGCTGGTGTACTACTGGCCCGGCGACGCGCGGGCGGCAGACTGCGCCGACGAGTTCCTGCTCGGGCGCGACATCCTCGTGGCCCCGCTGCTCGAGGAAAACTCCGCGAGCCGCCGCGTCTACCTCCCCGAGGGCGAGTGGCGCGACTTCTTCACCGGCGAGGCGCACGTCGGCCCCGCCGAGCTCGTCTGCCCCTGCGAGGGGCGGCTGCCGGTCTTTGCGAGGGCTTGCTTTGAGCTGAAAGATACGGTATAATGAACCAAATACGAAGTGAAAAGGGTGGGAAGATGCGGAAGTGATCTGATTCCAAGCAAGGCCAGCCCCGGCCCGCTTTACAGGCGGGTCCGGCTTGCCGCGCCGGATCAGATGCGCCGCTTCAGCCGCCCTTTTTATGGGGGAGGCCCGCTTTTTGCGCGTCTGCGCACCGGCACGCCGGGGCAATACACGCAAAGGAGCGGGCTTATTTATGCTTACGATAGACAAACTCAGCGTCACCTGCCGCAGCGACCTGCGCTGCATACTCTCGGACTTTTCGCTCCAGCTCGGCCCGGGCGAGCGCGCCGCGCTCATCGGTGAGGAGGGTGACGGGAAGTCCACCCTCCTGCGCCTCATCCACGACCCCGCCCTCGCAGAGGGCTACGTCGAGTGGAGCGGCGCCGTCTCCCCCGGCGGGCGCACGGGCTATCTGCCCCAGGAGCTCTCCCCCGCCGAGCTCGACGCCCCCGCGCGGCGGCTCTTTGACGCTTCGCGCGGCTTTGGGCGGCTCACGCCCAGGGAGCGCGCCGCCCTGGCCGCCGAGCTGGGGCTCGACGCCGCGATGTTCGCCTCGGAGCGGCCGCTCAGGGAGTTTTCCGGCGGCGAGAGGATAAAGCTCCAGCTCGCGGCCCTCGCCGCCGAGGAACCCGAGCTCTACCTGCTCGACGAGCCCTCTAACGACCTCGACCTCGCCTCGCTCGAGTGGCTGGAGGACTTCATACTCAGCCGCGGGCAGCCCGTGCTCTTCGTCTCGCACGACGAGACGCTCATAGAGCGCACGGCGAACGTCATCGTCCACCTGGAGCTGCTGCGGCGCAAGACGGCGCCCCGCGCCACGGTGGCGAGGGTGCCCTACCGCGTCTATGTGGAGTCGCGCTGCCGCGCGCTCGCCAGGCAGGAGCAGGCGGCGCGCAAGGAGCGGGAGGAGTTCGACCGCAAGCTCGAGCGCTACCGCCAGATACGCCAGAAGGTCGAGAGCGCCCAGGCGAACCTCACCCGCCAGGACCCGCACGGCGGGCGGCTGCTCAAGAAGAAGATGCACTCCGTCCAGGCCATTGGCCGCCGCTTTGAGCGCGAGCGCGAGAGGCTGACCGCCATGCCCGAGGCCGAGGAGGCCATCTTCCTCGCCTTCCCGGCCGAGGCCGCGATACCGCGCGGCAAGCGGGTGCTCGACCTCGTGCTGCCCCGGCTGGAGGCCGGCGGCAGGCTGCTCGCGCGGGACATAGAGCTGCACGTCGCGGGGCCGGAGCGCGTCTGCATCCTAGGCGGCAACGGCGTGGGCAAGACCACGCTGCTCCGGCGCATAGCCGACGAGCTTCTGCCCCGCCGGGACATCCGCGCCGCCTACATGCCCCAGGAGTTCGGCGAGCGGCTGGACGGCGCGCTGAGCCCCGTGGAGCTCCTGAACCGCTCGGGCAGCCGTGAGGAGGAGCAGCGGATACGCGCCCTGCTGGGCAGCCTGCGCTACACCTCGCTCGAGATGGAGCGCCCCTGCTCCGCCCTCTCAGGCGGCCAGCGCGCCAAGCTGCTGCTGGCCTCGATGGCGCTCGAGCGCGCCGACGTGCTCATCCTCGACGAGCCGACGCGGAACCTCTCGCCGCTCTCAGGGCCGGTGGTGCGGGAGATGCTGCGCGCCTTCGGCGGCGCGGTCATCAGTGTCTCGCACGACAGGAAGTTCATCTCCGAGGTCTCCACACGCGCATACGAGCTGGACCCGGACGGGCTCACCGAGCTCTGAGCCTAAGGCCCCGCCCTCATCGGGCGGGGCCTTTTCGTATGCGCTTGGCAAGGACGCGCGGGCGGTGGTATACTTGGAAAAAAGGGGGCGAGGACTTGGACATATTCGAGGGACTCAACAGCGCGCAGCGCGAGGCGGTGGCCTCTACGGAGGGCTACATCCGCGTCGTGGCGGGCGCGGGCTCGGGCAAGACCCGGGCGCTGGCGCGCCGCTTTGCCTATCTCGTTAATGACCTGGGCGTCACGCCGGGCAGCATACTCTGCGTGACCTTCACCAACAAGTCCGCCGCCGAGATGCGCCAGCGCATCCGCGCCCTGACCGGCGACAGCGACACGGGCCACATCTGCACCTTCCACAGCTTCTGCGTCACCGTCTTGCAGGAGGACAGCCATGCCGTGCAGTACCCGAAGAGCTTCCTCGTCCTCGACAACGCGGACATCGACGCCATGCTCGCGCGCATATACGAAGAGCGCGGCCTCACGCTGCGGCACATGACCTATTCCGACGCGCGGGACATGATAGAGATACGCAAGGGCATAGAGGACCCGGAGTACTACCTTGACATGATAGACATGGACCTCGAGACGCTGCACCGCAAGTATCTCGACGCCGTCTCCGTGCGCGACATCATCTTCTACGGCTATCTCTACGAGGAGAAAAAGTGCTTCGGCCTCGACTACAACGACCTCATCTTCTTCACGCTCTACATCTTCCAGCAGGACCGGGAGATACGCCAAAAGTGGCAGGAGCGGCTGCAATACATCATGGTGGACGAGTTTCAGGACATCGACAAGCCGCAGTACCGGCTCATGCGCGCCCTCTGCGGCTATCACAGGAACCTCTTCATCGTCGGCGACCCGGACCAGACCATCTACACCTGGCGCGGCGCGAGCGTGAAGTACCTGCTCGACTTCGATAAGGAGTTCCCCGGGACGCGGACCATCATGATGATGCTAAACTACCGCTCCACGCCCGAGATACTCGCCGCGGCCAACTCGCTCATAGCGCAGAACCAAAACCGCATGAAAAAGGAGCTCACGCCCACCCTGCCCTCCGGCGCGCCGGTGGTCTGGATGCACTGCGAGAGCCCCGAGGACGAGGCCGGGCGCATTGCCGAGCGCATAATGGCCCTGCACGACGAGGGCGTGCCCTATCGCGACATGACGCTGCTCTATCGCGCGCACTATGTCACGCGCACCATCGAGGAGGTGTTCATCCGCCTCAAGCTGCCCTACGTCATATACAGCGGCGTGCAGTTCTTCGCCCGCGCGGAGGTCAAGGACGCGCTATCGTACCTGCGCCTCATCGCCTACCGCGACGACCTCTCCTTCATGCGCGTGGCCAACGTGCCGAGGCGGAACCTCGGGCGGCGGCGCATGGAATTTCTGCGCGAGTACGCAGCGAAAAACGCCTGCTCGCTCTATGACGCGCTCTGCCGCTGCCTCGACGACGAGCTCTTCCGCGGCACCAAGGCCCGGCGGCTCGTCTCGCTCGTCGAGGAGCTCTCCGCCGGCTGCGAGGGCCGGAGCATCGCGGAGCTGCTCAGCGAGGTGCTGAACCGCAGCGGCTATGAGGAATATCTCCGCACCGAGGGCAGCCAGGAGCGGCTGGACAACCTCGCGGAGCTCAAGCAGTCCGTCCGCGAATACGAGGAGACGAGCGGCGAGGAGTGCTCCCTCACGCACTACCTCAGCCACGTCGCGCTCTTTTCAAACAGCGACGCGGACACGGGGCGCGACGCCGTGAAGCTCATGACCATCCACGCGGCGAAGGGACTGGAGTTCCCCTATGTCTTTCTCTGCTGCCTGAACGAGGGCATACTCCCCTCCAAAAAGACCGACTCGCCCGAGGGCATGGAGGAGGAGCGCCGCCTCGCCTTCGTGGCGCTCACGCGCGCCAAGCGCGGCCTGGTGCTCTCCGACAGCGAGGGCCGGGGGCACGACGGCGCGCCGCGCTATCCCTCGCGCTTTCTGCTTGAAATAGACCGGGGCCTGCTCGTCCAGGACGGCAGACCCCGCGAGAGCCTCGTCTCCGAGGCCCGGGAATATATCTCGGCGCACACGGCGCGCCTCTCCGGCGCCTCGGACGCGCCGCAGGAGCTCTTTGCCCCCGGTGACCGCGTGCGTCACGCCGCCTTCGGCGACGGCACGGTGCTCGAGGTGGACGCGGCCCGCCGCGTCTATGTCATCAAGTTCGACAAGACGCCGACGCCCAGGACGCTGACCCTCCGCGTCCGGCTGCAGCGCATCTGAGCTCACAGGCCCAGGAGGCGGATGCTCAGGCGGTTTTCATAGACCTCGCCGGGCGCGAGGACGCGGATGTCCGGCTGGCGCTCCAGGTCCTCCACCACGTCCTGGCGCGAGGGCAGGCTCAGCCAGGGCTCGATGCAGACGAAGGGCGCCTCCGTCTCCGGCGTGTGCCAGAAGGCGATGTAGTTCATGTCGGGATAGCTGAGCTCCACGCCGTGCGCGTCCTTGTCGGTTTTGAGCGTGACGGTGCCCGGGGTGCCGCGCAGGATCACCGCGTCGTGGTCAAAGAGCCCGTGGCGGAGGGGTATGGCGTTATTTTCGAGCGCGTAGGGCGCCTCCTCGCCGGAGATGTAGTACTTGGGCGAGAGCAGCACCTGCCGCGGCTCGCAGGGGCCGGCAAACTCGAGGCGGTAGTCCTCAAAGCGCAGCCCCGGCGCGAGCGGGACGTTGAAGCCCGGGTGCCCGCCGAGGCCGAAGGGCATGTCCGCCCCTCCCCTGTTCGCCACGCGGTAGATGACGCGCAGCGTGTCGCCGGAGAGCTCGTAGATGAGGCCGAACTTGAAGTCGAATGGATAGCTCGCGCGCGTCTCGTCGTTTGCGCGGATGGTGAGGGTGAGACGCGTGTCCGAGACCGTCTCCGCCTCGAACTCCATGCCGCGCGCAAAGCCGTGGCGGCCCATGTTATGGCGCTCGCCGCGCCAGATATAGCTGTCCTCCGTCAGGCGGCCGACGTAGGGGAAGATGTTCGTCGCGCGGCTGTGCCAGAAGCGCGCGTCCCCCTGCCAGAGGTATTCGGTGCCGTCCGCGCCGCGTATAGACTGAAGCTCAGCGCCCTTTGTGGAGACCCGGACTCGGAGCTTTTCGTTTTCTATGCAGTATTCCATGGTGATGACCTCCCGCTTGGTGCTGGAAACATTGTATCATCTTCCCATATGTCCCGCAATATCCCCGCGCGTTTTGCGACTTATTTGGTGAGACCGGAATGAAAGGAGGCGGAGCTGTGGAGGACAGGGACATAGTCGCCCTCTACCACGCCCGGAGCGAGAGCGCGATAGAGGAGACGGCGAGGAAGTACGGCGCGTTCTGCCTGCGCATCGCGCTGAACCTGCTGGGCGTCCGTGAGGACGCAGACGAGTGCGTGAACGACACTTACCTTGCCGCGTGGACCCGGATGCCGCCGGAGCTTCCGGCCAGCCTGAGGGTCTTCCTGGGCCGCATAACGCGAAACCTCTCCATCAGCCGCTACCGGCTGCTGCGCGCGCAAAAGCGCTATGCCGGCATGGACGCGCTGCTCTCGGAGCTCGACGACTGCGTGCCCGCGCCGCAGACGGTGGAGCAGGTGCTCGACGCCATGGAGCTGACGCGGCACATCGAAAGCTGGCTCGGCACGCTCCCGGAGCGCGAGCGGCGGCTCTTTGTGCGGCGCTACTGGTACGGCGAGGCGCTGGGCCCGCTGGCGGCTGCGGAGGGCGTGAAGCCCGCGCAGCTGGCGCAGCTGATGCTCCGGCTCAGGAGGTCGCTCAGGGCCTATCTTGAAGCGGAGGGAGCCGAAATATGAGCGAAAAAAGCGAAAAGATCTACGAGGCGGTCACGAACATCTCCGACGAGCTGGTCGAGAGCGCCGGAGCAAAGCGCAAAAGGCCCCGCAGGGCCTGGCATATCAGCGCCGTCGCGGCGGTACTTGTCGTGGTCATCGCCGCGGCGCTGCTGCGGCCCGGCGGCTCGGCGCTCGTGATAGCGGAGGCGGCGTATGACGGGCACGAGCGACTGCCGGACGGCATTTCGGCGCCGTACGGCTGTTTCGAGGCGCTGACGGCGCAGTTTCTCTCCGGCGCGGGCGAGGAAAACGCCGTGCTCTCGCCGGTGAACATCTACATGGCCCTTGCCATGCTCGCAGAGCTGACGGACGGCGAGAGCCGGGGCCAGCTGCTGGAGCTCATCGGCATCGAAAGCGTGGAGGCGCTGCGGGAGCAGGCGTCGGCCATCTGGAAAGCCGGCAGCGGTGAGAGCGACGAGTGCACGAGCCTGCTCGCCGCCTCCATCTGGCTGCGCGACGACATCGGCTATGTGCAGGACACGATGGACACTCTTGCGGACGTCTACTACGCCTCGTCCTACCGGGGCGAGATGGGCACGGCGGAGCTGGACGGGGCCATCCAGGGCTGGCTGAACGAGCAGACGCGCGGGCTGCTGGAGGAGCAGGCCGCGTCCATCAAGACGGACCCGCTGACCGTCCTGCTGCTGGCGACGACTCTCTATTACAGCGCACAGTGGACGGACGAGTTCAACGAGGAGCTCAACTACACCGACGTCTTTCACGCCCCGTCGGGCGACGTGGACGCCGGGTACATGTATGCCGGGAAGTTCATGGACTATTACAGCGGCGAGGGCTGGGGCGCGGTGCGGCTCGGTCTCCGGGGCGGGCACGGCATGTGGTTCATCCTCCCCGACGAGGGCGTAAGCGCGGACGCGCTGCTGGAGGACGCCGAGGTCATGCGGCTGATGTCCGCCGGCGAGGCGGGCGGGGGCGAGTATGCGAGGGTATACCTCTCCGTGCCGAAGTTCGACATCGCCTCTCAGCTCGACCTCATAGATGGGCTGAAGGTGCTGGGCGTCACGGATGTATTTGACAGCGCAGTCTCGGACTTCACGCCGATGACGGCGGACGCGGACGAGATATGCGTCACCACGGCGACGCACGCGGCGCGGGTGAAGATAGACGAGGACGGCGTGGAGGCCGCCGCCTTCACGGTACTGGAACCCGGCGACACTGCGCCGATGCCGCCGGAGCTGGAGATACACTTCACGCTCGACCGGCCCTTCCTCTTCTCCGTCGTCACCGGCGACGGCCTGCCGCTCTTTGCGGGTATAGTGAATACGCCGTGAGGCAAAAGAAGAACCCCGGTCTCGTCTGAGACCGGGGTTTGGAGGCGCCATCCGGATTTGAACCGGAGAATCGGGGATTTGCAGTCCCCTGCCTTACCACTTGGCTATGGCGCCGAAATATTCTATTATGGGTTCCGGCGAAACTATTCCTAGTCTCGCCGGAACATGGAGCGGGCAACGAGATTCGAACTCGCTACCTCCACCTTGGCAAGGTGGCGCTCTGCCAAATGAGCTATGCCCGCAGATGGTGCCTCAGGCCAGAGTCGAACTGGCGACACACGGATTTTCAGTCCGTTGCTCTACCAACTGAGCTACCGAGGCATATTCTATTTCCCCGCCGCTGAAAGGATTACTGGTGGGAACAACTGGACTCGAACCAGTGACCCCTTGCTTGTAAGGCAAGTGCTCTAACCGGCTGAGCTATGCTCCCGGATAAGCGGCTTTGTCATTATACTAAACACCCCCTGTATTGTCAATATCTTTTTCAAAAATTTTTTCCCTTTGCTATTTCCCTCAATTCCGCGGGCGTAAAACTGTACACCTTGTCGCAAAACTGACAACTGACCTCTGTATTCTCGCCCGAAGCGGCCATGTCCTCCAGCTCCGCCGCGCCGCAGCTCTCCAGGGCCGCCGCAACGCGCTCCCGGCTGCACGAGCAGCGGTACTCCACCGGCACGCGCATGACGATGTCGTACTCCATGCCCTTGAGCACCTGCGCGGGCACGGCGTCAAGGCCGTCCTCGTCGAGCACGGTGGTCAGCTGGTCCATGCAGAGGATGTTGTCCTCGAGCTTTGCTATGAGCTCCTCGGGCGCGCCGGGCATGAGCTGCACGATGAAGCCGCCCGCCGCCTTTATCGTCCTGTCGGTGTCCACCAGGACGCCCAGGCCCACGGCTGCCGGTATCTGCTCGCTCTCGACCATATACTGCGCCAGGTCCTCCGCTATCTCGCCCGTCACGAGCTCCGTGGAGCCCACGTAGGGCTCCTTGAGCCCGATATCGCGGCTGACGGTCAGCATGCCGTCAGTGCCCACGAGGCCGCCCACGTCGAGCTTGCCGTCCTTGCGCAGGGGCAGGTCGGCCTTCGGCTCCGTCACATAGCCGCGGACGTTGCCGCTGCTGTCGGACACGGCGATGACGCTGCCCACCGGGCCGCCGCCGTTGACGCGGATGGTCAGGGAGGCGTCCTCCTCCTTCATCAGCTCGCCCAGCATGGACGCGCCGCAGAGCGTCCTGCCCAGCGCGGCCGAGGCCGTGGGCGACAGGCCGTGTATTTCCCGGGCACGCTCCACCGTGGCCCTCGCGCTTATGGCGGATATCTTCACAAGGCCGTCCCTGGTAACGGCTCTGACTATTTCGTCCATTTTGAGTTACTCTCCTCTCACAGCTGTGAAAAAGACGCGCTCCCCGCCGCCCATCGGCCCGTCCGTGCGCGTTTTGATGTCCACGAACCCGGCCTGCCTCAGCAGCGAGGCCACGGCCTCCGGCTCGTGGGCGTATTCTATGTGTTCCTCCGACGCGCGCTGCCAGGCGCGGCCGCTGCGGTAAAAGATGTCCATGCCGTAATAGAGCGCCGCGTCCTCGAACCGGCCGCGCCAGACGCAGAAGAGGTCCTCCCTCTCGTCCACCGAGACGCTGCCGTCCATGCCGCGCAGGAACTCCGGCGTGCGCAGATCGAAAACCAGCAGCCCGCCGGGCCGGACGAAGAGGTGCAGCCGCCGGAAGACCTCCGGCAAATCCTCAAATGGGACATAGCTCAGGCTGTCCAGCGAGGAGTACGCCGCGTCCACCGTGCCGTAGAGGTCGAGCTCCTGGGCGCTCTGGTTGATGAATAGGGGCATTTTGCCCGCAGAAAGCGCGGACGCCTTTTCACGCGCGGACATGAGCATGTCCGCCGAGGCGTCCGCCGCGATCATTTCATAGCCCCGCTCCGCCATCAGGCAGGCGAGGGTGCCCGTGCCGCAGCACAGGTCCAGCAGCAGCTTGGTCTCCCCGCCGTGCTCGGCGAAGAGGCGCTCGTAATAGTCCGCAAAGGCCGCGTACGGCACGTCCCGCGTCAGCTCGTCATACCACGCGGCCAGGGCCGAGTACGCCGTCATTTGATCTGCAGCTTGCCCTCGGCCTTCAGGCGCTCAAAGGCGACGGCGTAGCCGTCCGAGCCGTATTGCAGGCTGCGGTTCACGCGCGAGATGGTCGCGCTGGAGGCGCCCGTGCGCTCGAGTATGTCGTTATATATCATGCCCTGGCTGAGATACACCGCGACCTGATAGCGCTGTTCCATGGCCTGGAGCTCCGTGACCGTGCAGAGGTCGTCAAAAAATCGCTTGCACTCTTCAACGGTCTTGAGCGTCAGTATGGCCTCATACATGTCGTCGCTCCTGGGTTTCTTGTTCTGCTTATTCATATAGCACCTCACACATGCTTCATTTGTTATTTATGCTTTTATATTTTATAACCCTAATGTGTAAAAGTAAAGAGGCTTTACAGGAATTTGACGAAAAATTCATAATTTGACCGCGCGAAAGATTTTTATTGTCAGGATGCCTCTTTTGAGATAGAATGAAGCTGAACGCAGAGCGCATACTCTGAGAGGAGGTCAACGCCTGATGTTGGATTACATTCTGAGCAACATGAGTATAGTCTGGGTCGTGCTCATGGTCGTCTTTCTCGTAGTGGAGGCGGCGACCGCGGGGCTCACCTGCATCTGGTTTGCGATAGGCTCGCTCGCGGCGCTCATCGCGGCGCTCTTTGACGCGCAGCTCTGGCTGCAGATCGTGTGGTTTTTGGTCATTTCCTTCGTGACCTTGTATTTTACGCGGCCGCTCGTCAAAAAATATGTGAACTCCCGCAGCCAGCCCACCAATGCCGACATGGTCATCGGCAAGGAGGCCCTCGTCACCGAGGACATAGACAATGTGGAGGCCATCGGCGCGGTATCCGTGGGCGGCAAGGTCTGGACCGCTCGCTCCGCCGACGGCGGGCGCATTAAGTCCGGCGCCGTCGTCAGCGTGCTGCGCATCGAGGGCGTGAAGCTGATTGTAGAACCCGTCCCGGCGCAAAGTCAAGCCTGATAAGCAAAAAAGGAGGAGTATCCATGCTGCCCTACATCATCATCGGCATCGTCGCCCTCATCGTCATCATCATCCTCGTGCGCTGCGTGCGCATCGTGCAGCAGGCCAAGGCCTACGTCATAGAGCGCCTCGGCGCCTACAAGACCACCTGGAACGTCGGCCTGCACTTCAAGCTGCCCTTCATCGAGCGCGTGGCCAAGGTCGTCTCGCTCAAGGAGCAGGTCGCGGACTTCCCGCCCCAGCCCGTCATCACCGAGGACAACGTTACCATGCAGATAGACACCGTCGTCTATTTCCAGATAACCGACCCCAAGCTCTACACCTACGGCATAGAGCGCCCCATCGTCGCCATCGAGAACCTCTCGGCCACCACGCTGCGAAACATCATCGGCGACCTCGAGCTGGACCAGTGCCTCACGAGCCGCGACGTCATCAACACCAAGATGCGCTCCATCCTCGACGAGGCCACCGACCCCTGGGGCATCAAGGTCAACCGCGTCGAGCTCAAGAACATCCTGCCCCCGCGCGAGATCCAGAACGCGATGGAGAAGCAGATGAAGGCCGAGCGCGAGCGCCGCGAGGCCATTCTCCGCGCCGAGGGCGAGAAGAAGTCCGCCATCCTCACCGCCGAGGGCGAGAAGGAGGCCGCCATACTCCGCGCCGACGCGAAAAAGCAGGCGCAGATACTCGAGGCCCAGGGCGAGGCCGAGGCCATACTCACCGTGCAGCGCGCCACCGCCGAGGGCATCAAGCTCATCAACGAGTCCGCGCCGACCGATCCGGTCATCAAGATAAAGGCCCTCGAGGCCTTCACCGCCGCCGCCAACGGCCGCGCGACGAAGATAATCATCCCCTCCGAGATACAGGGCCTGGCCGGGCTGGCCGAGGGCATCGTCGAGGCCGTAAAGGAGCCGCAGAAGCCCGAGCCGAAGCCGGCAGCCAAATAAGGCGGGGCTGAAAACAAAAAAAGACTATTTTGCGCCGGTGCGGTCTATCGTACCGGCGCAGTGTTGGGGTGACAAAATGCTGTATTCAGAAAAGGTCCGCGTCTTCCTCACGCGGCACAACATGGAGCCGGAGCGCATCGACCTCGCGGAGACCACCGCCGCCTTCCTGGGCGAGATGGAGCTGGGCCTGCGCGGGCGCGAGAGCTCGCTGAAGATGCTTCCCACCTACCTCACCGCGGACGGCGTCCTGCCCATGGACGAGCCCGCCGCGGTCATCGACGCGGGCGGCACCAACTTCCGCACCGCGCTGGTGAGCTTCACGGAGGCGGGGCCGGTCATCGACTCGCTGAACGTCTGCGCCATGCCCGGCACGGACGGGGCCGTGACCTGGGAGGACTTCATCAGCTTCGCCGCGGACCGCCTCGCGCCGCTGCTCGACAGGGCGTCCAAGGTCGGCTTCTGCTTCTCCTACCCCACCGAGGAGACGCCGGAGCGCGACGGCCGCATGCTGAGCCTCACCAAGCAGGTGGAGCTCACGGGCTTTGAGGGCCGCCTCATCTGCGCGGACCTCGCCGCCGAGCTCGAGAGGCGCGGGATAAGCGGCAAGAGCCTCGTGCTCTTGAACGACACGCCCGCTGTGCTGCTCTCCGGCGCGTCCTACGCCGCGGAGCGGGGCTGCGACGGGCTGCTGGGCCTCATCTCCGGCACGGGCACGAACACCTGCTGCGTCCTGCCCGACGAGGCTATCAAGAAGCCCCACGGCGCCTTTTCCGGCAGCATGCTCGTGAACCTCGAGTCCGGGGCCTTCACCGGTCTGCCCCGCGGCGACTACGACGAGGCGCTCGACAGCGCCACGCACGACCCGGGCGTCTACCGCCACGAGAAGATGACCTCCGGCGCCTACCTCGGCGAGATATGCCGCCTCATGCTGCGCGGCGCCGCCGCCGAGGGCCTCTTCTCCGAGGAGGCCGCCGCAAAGATTCTCGCGCTCGAGGAGCTCAACTCGGCCGAGGCCGACGCCCTGGCCTGCGGAGGCGGGGACATGTTCACGGGCGAGGACGCCGAGACGGCCGGCGAGCTCTGCAACGCGGTCTTTGTCCGCTCCGCGCGCTGCGTCTGCTCCAACATCGCGGCCATACTCGTGCTCACCGACCGCGGCTCCGACCCGGAGCACCCGGCCTGCGTCTGTGCCGACGGCTCCGTCATTCGCAAGAGCCGCGCCTTCCGCGGCGAGCTCGACGAGCTCATGGCCAGCTTCATCACCGGCAGCCTGGGCCGCCATGCCGTCATCTGGTCCACGGAGAACGCCACGATGCTCGGCTCCGCCGCCGCCGCGCTGCTCAACGGCTGAAAAAAGTATACATATCAGGAGGAAGAACTATGTCGCTTGAACTCGGTATAAAGGGCAGCGCCAGCTGCACCGTCACCAAGGACCTCACCGCTAAGGCCCTGCGCTCCGGAGGGCTGGACGTGTTCGCCACGCCCATCATGATAGCCCTCATGGAGGAGGCCTCCCTCGTCTCCGTGCGCCCCTATCTTGAGCCGGGCATGGACACCGTCGGCACCCACCTCGACGTCTCCCACCTCTCCCCCACCCCCGTGGGCATGAAGGTCACGGCCGAGAGCGAGCTCATCGAGATCGACCGCCGCCGCCTCGTCTTTGCCGTCAAGGCCTACGACGAGACCGGCCTCATCGGCGAGGGCAAGCACGAGCGCTTCATCGTCGACATGGACAAGTTCACCGCCAAGTGCGAGGCCAAGATGGCGAAATAAACCCGCAAAATCAAAGGCCCGTCCCACGTGGGACGGGCCCTTTTTTATTTCACCTTCTCGGCCAGCGTCTTGTCGGGGGCGGCCATGATGGTCTCGTAGTTGGTGTAGATGACCTTGCCGGGGAGGGCGCCGGAGGGCTTTTTGACGTTGCGGACCATGGTGTAGTCCACCGGCACCTTGCCGCTCTCGCGCGCCTGGGAGAAGTACGCCGCGAGGGACGCGGCCTCCTCTATCGTCCGGTCGTCCGGGCGCGTGTCCTCGGCGCGGATGATGACGTGGGAGCCGTGGACCTTCTGCACGTGCAGCCAGATATCGGTCCGCCGCGCGGTCTTGAGCGTCAGCTCGTCGTTCTGCGCGTTGGAGCGGCCTATGAGTATCTCGTAGCCCGTGGAGGAGACGCAGCGCATGGGGCCGAGCGGCTTTATCTTGCGCTCCTTGCCGCCCTTCGGCGCGCGCAGCACGCCCGCGGCGGTGAGCTCGCGGCGTATCTCCGCTACCTCCTTCTCGCTGGAGACGCGGCTGAGGCTGTCGAGCGTGCTCTCGAGGTAGTCGAGCATCGCCTCGCCCTCGGCAATCAGCTTTGTGAGGTGCTGCTCCGCGGCGGCGGCCTTTTTGTATTCCTTATAGGCCGCGGCGGCGTTCTGCTGCGGCGTTTTCATGGGGTCGAGCGCTATCTCCACCGTCGGGCAGCCCTCGGCGTAATAGTCCTCGCACACGAGCTTGCGCGCGCCCTTTTCCGCGCGCCACAGGTTCGCGGTTATGAGGTCGCCGCGCTTTCTCAGCTCCTCGCGGTCCGCGGTCCTGGCGAGCTCCGCGCGCTGCTGGGAGAGCTTTCGCGCCTGGCGGTCGCGCAGGGTCTTGACCGTCTTGGTCGTGTCGTGGGAGACGCGGCGCATGCGCTCGGCGCGCTCGCGGCCGGAGTAGAACTCGTCGAGCAGGTCGGAGAAGCTCCCGCGAGGCTCGCATTTCATCGCGGCGCCGTACTGCGTTATGCGCATGAAGGAGAAGTCCCGCGGCTCGCCGTCCTCGGTGAGCATATAGGGCGTCAGCTCCCCGGCCTGCACGCTCTCGGCAAAGGCGTCCGCCGCCGCGGCGAGGTCGCCGCCCTCCCCCGCGCGGTGGGCTATCTCGCGCGCTATGAGCGGCGAGAGGCCCGAGAAGGCGTCCTGGAGGCGCTTGTCGCCCGGTTTATCGTCCGGGGTGTTCTCTATCGCCGCGCGCCGCTCAGGGGCGCTCAGCGCGAGCAGGTTCGGCTTGGCGGGCTTCGGCGGCAGGCGGTAGAGCATGCCCGGCAGCAGCCGCCGGTAGGCGTCCTCGCCGAAGTCCGCGCGACGCAGGCAGTCTATGATGACGCCGTCCGCGTCCGCGAGGATGAGGTTCGACGAGCGGCCCATCAGCTCCGCGATGAGGCTCTTTTTCGTCTCCACGCCCAGCTCGTCGCGGGCGGTGAGCTCGAGGACGGCCATGCGCTCGTTCTCCGGCTGGGTCACGCGGTCTATCCTCGCGCCGACGAGGTGCTTGCGCAGCAGCATGCAGAACATCGGCGGCGTCTCCGGGTTCTCGTAGCGCCCGGCGGTGAAGTGCAGCCGGGCCATGCCCACGCCGGCGGAGATGAGGAGCTTCTTCGCCCCCTGCCTCGTATACAGCGAAAGGAGCAGCAGGTCCCTCGCGGGCTGCTGCACCTTGTCTATGTGCGCGCCCTCAAGCTGGGGCGCGAGTTCGTTTACAAGTGCCGTAAGGCACACTGCGTCAAGCGGCATCGTAGTCCTCCGTGATATATCCGAACAGCTCCCGCGCGCGCTCGTGCTCGCCGCGGAGCCAGAGCCAGCCGAACACCGCTTCCACGGCGGTGGCCGCGTGGTACTGCCCCGGCGTGGAGCCATGGGGCACGGTGTTGACGTGGCTGTTGCGGCCGCGGCGGTATACGTCGTGCTCGGCCTCGGTGAGGTGCGGCAGTATGACCGCCGCCGCCTTCGCCTGGGCCGGGGCCTTGACGCGCGCCACGGTCTCCCGGTGGAGCTGCAGGGCCGTCGCCACGCCGCGCTCGGCCAGCAGCGTCCGCACCAGCAGCTCATACACCGCGTCGCCCACGTGTGCGAGGGCGAGTATGCTCAGTTTTCCCAGTTCTGCGTCCGTCATGTCACTCCGCGTCCATGTCGGAGTCCGTGCCGAACTCCATCTCGGTCTGGAAGCGCTCAGTCGGCGCGGCGCCGTTCATGAGCTGCATCTCCTGCCACTGCTGCTTGGTTATGAGCACCTGCCTCGGCTTGGAACCCTCGAAGGGCCCGACGATGCCGAGCTGCTCCATCTGGTCCACCAGCCGCGCCGCGCGCGAATAGCCCAGCTTCAGCCTGCGCTGGAGCATGGAGACGCTCGCCTGCTTGGTCTCGAAGATGACGTCCACCGCCTGGGGCAGCAGCTCGTCGAACTGCGACTTCGCCTGCGGCTCCTCGGGCTCGCCGCCCTTGGCGGAGCCGTTCGCGGGCTTGTCCTCCGCGGCCTTTTCGATCTGCTCGAGGATGTCCTCGGAGTACTCCGGCGCGGAGCTGCGCTTGATGAAGTCGATGACGTCCTCGCGCTCCTCGTCGGAGACGTAGGCGCCCTGGACGCGGATGGGCTTGCCGCTGCCGAGGGGCGAATACAGCATGTCGCCCATGCCGATGAGCTTCTCGGCTCCGGCGGTGTCCAGGATGATGCGCGACTCCATCGCGCTCGAGACCGCAAAGGCTATGCGGCTGGGGATGTTGGCCTTCATGAGGCCGGTTATGACGTCGGCGGAGGGCCTCTGCGTGGCGATTATGAGGTGCATGCCCGCGGCGCGGCCCATCTGTGCCACGCGGCAGATGCTCTCCTCCACGTCCTTGGAGGCGACGAGCATGAGGTCGGCCAGCTCGTCCACGACGATGACGACCTGGGGCATGGTCTCGCCGCCGAGCTTCTTCTGGTGGGCGTTGTAGCCCGCGAGGTCGCGCACGCCCGCCTCGGAAAAGAGGCGGTAGCGCTTTAGCATCTCCACGACGGCCCATTGCAGCGCGCCGGCGGCCTTTTTCGGGTCGGTCACGACGGGGACGTACAGGTGCGGGATGCCGTTATAGATGCCGAGCTCGACCATCTTGGGGTCTATCATGATGAGCCTGACCTGCTCCGGCGTGGATTTGTACAGCAGGCTCAGCAGCAGCGAGTTGAGGCAGACACTCTTGCCGGAGCCGGTGGTGCCCGCTATGAGCATGTGCGGCAGCTTGGCGATGTTGCCGACGACGCACTCGCCGCTTATGTCCTTGCCGATGGCGAAGGAGAGGCTCGAGGCCGCGTTCTTGAACGCGGGCGAGTCGATGATGTCGCGCAGGTAGACGATGCTGACTATCTTGTTAGGCACCTCTACGCCGACGGTGGAGATCTTGTCCGGGATGGGCGCTATGCGTACGTTCATGACGCCCAGCGAGAGCGCGAGGTCGCTGGAGAGGTTGGTGAGCTTCGTGAGCTTCACGCCCGCGTCGAGCTCCAGGTCGTAGCGCGTGACGGTGGGCCCGCGCGTGACGCCGACGATGTTCGCCGCGACGCCGAAGCTGTGCAGCGTGGTCTCCAGCCTGTCGCGGTTGAGGGCTATCTCGTCGCGGCCATCCACGGCGGCGGCTGTGCCCTTGCGCAGGAGGTCTATGGGCGGGAACTCGTATTCCGGCGTTGTGGACGCGGCGTTCTCTATCTCCGCGGCGACGGCGGCGGTCTCGGCGGCCACCTCGGCGCGGCTGGGCTTGGCGGGCTCCGCGGGCTTTATCGGCGCGGCGGCGGGCACGTCCACGGGCGCGAAGGCGGGCTCGTCGAGCGGCTGCTCGAAATCAAATATCGGCTCCGGGGCGGGGGCGGGCTTTTTCTCGGGCTTGGCGCGCTTTTGCCCGGCCTCCTCCTCGGTGAAGTAGCTGACCTTCACCCCACCGTAGTCCACGTCCTCGTCGGGCTCGTCGTCCACGGGGATGTCGATGGCGCGGTTTTTGGGCTTTTTGGCGGGCTTTGCGGCCTCCTTGGCCTCCTTGCGGGAGACCGGGGCGGGCTCGGGCTCCGGCTCGTACTCATACTCCACGCGCTCGCGGCCGGAGAGCCAGCGGGCGACCTTGCCTATGCTGAGGTTCACGGAGTACATGAGGAAGAACAGGAACAGCGCCAGCAGCAGCGGGAAGGCCCCGTAGACGCTGAACATCGACTCCAGCGCCATGGAGAGCAGCCCCGCGACGAGGCCGCCGCCCTGCATGAGCTTGCCCTCGGCATACAGGCCCTTGGTCAGCTCGCCGAAGCTGCCGCCGAGCTCCAGGGCCGTGCGGGAAAACAGCAGATGCGCCATGGCGCCGAAGATTATGGGCAGCATGACGCAGCAGAATATCCTGAAGGCCACGGGGCGGCCGCGGTGGAAGGCCAGGCCGATCGCCGCCAGCAGCAGCGCGGGCGGGAACAGGTAAAAGCCCCAGCCCAGCAGGCCCTTTATGAAGCCGCAGAAGAAGTCTATGAACCAGCCGTCGACGTTGAAATAGCCGATGAAGGAGAAGATGGCCAGGAAGGCGCAGACGGCCGCGCCGACCTCCCTTCTGATGGGCTTCGGCGCGTTTTTCGCGGTCTTGGAGCTGCTCCTCGCGGCGGTCTGGCTCTTTTTGGCCGTGCCGCCGCTTTTCTTGGCAGTGCCCGAAGAGCCGGAGCTCTTGCGGCTGCCTGTGGAATTCGCCATGGTGTCAGTCCTTTCAGAAGATGAGGCTGAAGATTATCGTCAGTACGCCGGCGCCCCAGCAGTAGTAGGCAAACCAGCCGAATTTGCTCTTTTTGGCGATGAGCTTCATGAGAGAGATGGCCGCTATGCCGGAGAGCATGGCGGCGAGCATGCCGATGAGGTAGGCCGGGATGAGCGAGGCATCTATGCTCTCCTCCCCCAGGGCCTTGATGAAGCTGAGCAGGTTCGCGCCCAGCACGGCGGGCAGGCTCAGGAGGAAGGAGTATTTCATCGCGAAGTTCCTGTCCAGGCCCGTGGCGATGCCGGCGGTGATGGTGGTGCCGGAGCGGGAGAGGCCCGGGAGCGTGGCCACGCACTGGCACAGGCCGATCACGAGCGCGTCGCGGAAGCGCATGTTCTTCTCCGTGCGCTTGCCCGGGGTCATTTTGTCCGAGACGAACAGCATGCAGCCCGTCAGCAGCAGGGCGACGCCGATGAAGGGCGTTATGTAGTAGAGCTCCTCCACCTTGTCGTTTATAGGCAGCACGAGGAAGAGCGGCAGCGTGCCGACGACTATCATCATGAAGAGCCTCGCGGCGCCGAGGTTGCCCTGCACGGGCGTGCCGTCCGCACGGCGTCCGCCGCGCAGGACGATGAATACCTCACGCACCATGGCGACGATGTCGCCCCAGTAGCAGACGCAGATGGAGATGAGCGTGCCGAGGTGCAGCAGCACGTCGAAGAAGAGGTGGTCCTCACCCGCGGAGAGGGCGAACAGGTTTTGCAGTATGGCAAGGTGGCCAGAGCTCGATATGGGCAGAAACTCCGCCACGCCCTGCACGATGCCGAGTAAAATGGCCGAAGAGATGGTCACAAAGCAGTCCTCCAGCTAAGGTTTTCGCCACGCCTTACCGGCGCGCACTAACTAATTATATTAGCACACTTTTTCCAAAAGAACAAGCAGTAGTTGCCCTCCCGGCGAGTATGAGAATGGGGGGCCCCGGCGGGGTCCCCCATTGTGTCGTCGTATCCGTTCAGCAGAAGGACTTCTCGGCCGCGTAGGCGGCAAGCACGCACTTGTAGGTCATATAGCAGTCATACTTCGCAACTATCTCAAACGGCGCATGCATGGAAAGCACGGGTACGCCCGCGTCGATGGTGGCGATGTTGCGGTTGCCCATGTACATCGCCACGGTGCCGCCGCCGCCCTGGTCCACCTTGCCCAGCTCGCACATCTGCCACTGGACGCCGTTCTCTGCGCAGATGCGGCGCATATAGGCCACCAGCTCCGCAGGCGCGTCATTCGTCCCGGCCTTGCCGCGGGAACCGGTGAACTTGTGCAGGCCCACGCCGTAGTTGAGGCGCGCGGTGTTCAGCTTTTCGCTGACCTCGGGGTAGTTCGGGTCAAAGGCCGCCGTCACGTCCGCCGAGACGCAGATGCTGTGCGCAAAGCAGTCGCGCAGTTCTGCGCCCTGGACCTTGCACATGTCGCCCACAAACCACTCGAAAGCCTCGCTCTTCATGCCGGAAACGCCGTCGGAGCCCGTCTCCTCCTTGTCGGCCAGGATGCACACGCAGGTCTGCTCCGGCTCCTTCACGTCGAAGATGGCCTTCAGCTCGGCGTAGGCGCAGACGCGATCGTCGTGGCCGTAGGCGCCGATGAGGCTGCGGTCGAGGCCGATGTCGCGCACGTCGAAGGCGGGCACGGCGCAGAGCTCGGCGGAGATGAAGTCCTCCTCGGTGATGTCGTAGCGGCTGTTGAGTATGCTCATCACGGCCAGCTTCACCCTGTCCGCGCCCTCGTCGGCATAGGGAGCGGAGCCTATGAGGATGTTCAGGCCCTCGCCCGTCACACCTTCGGCCAGGGTCTTTTTCATCTGTTCGGCGGCGAGGTGGGGCAGCAGGTCGCTGATGACGAACTGCGGGTCGTCCTTCTCGCGGCCGATGACCACGTCCACGACCTCGCCGTCCTTCTTCACGACGACGCCGTGCAGCTCCAGAGGTATGGCCGTCCACTGGTATTTCTTGATGCCGCCGTAGTAGTGGGTCTTGAAGAAGGCCAGCTCATTGTCCTCGTAGAGCGGGGTCTGCTTGAGGTCGAGCCTCGGCGCGTCCACGTGCGCGGCGGCGACGACAACGCCCTCGGACAGGGGCTTTTTGCCCGCGACGGCCAGCATCAGGGCCTTGCCGCGGTTGTTGAACCAGACCTTGTCCCCGGCCTTGAGGCTCATGCCGGGCTTGTACTCCACGAAGCCCTCGCGCTCGGCGAGCCGGATGGCGTTGGTCACGGCCTCGCGCTCGGTGCGGGAGTCGTTCAGATAGGCCTTGTAGCCCTCGCAGTAGTCCTCCATGGCGCTGCGCGCGGCGGCGTCCATGTTGTCATAGCCGTTTTTCTTCTTATAGAAGAGTTCCTTGCGGTAGTCCTTCTTTTCTTCCATTTTCTATTACCTCCGTGAAAGCGGCCGTGCATTTGGCCGCAAATTCTGCTTTTGTGCCGCTGTTTTCGAGTATCCCCGTGCAGCGCTCGATATAGTACTCGTCCGGCTGCTGGGCGTCAATGCGCAGCCGCGCGTAGTCCCGGGAAATGCCCTCGCGGGCCATGATGCGCGCCTCGCGCAGCTCCCTCGGGGCGATGACGCCGAAGGTCTCCGTGCAGAGCCCGTCCGCGCCGCTCTCGAAGAGGGCTATGGCGTCTATCGCGGCAAGCGTGCCGCCGGTCATGGCGAAGTCGCGCAGGCGGCGCTTTATCTCCTCGTCCACGAAGCCGTGGGTGATGGCGTTGAGCTCGCTGAGCGCCGCGGCGTTGCTGAACACCACCGCGCCGAGCTTCTTCCTGTCGAGCTTCCCATCCGCGCCGTACACGCTGCCGAAGCGGCGCTCCAGCGCCTCGCGAAGCTCCGCGCTCGTCTCGGTGATCTCGTGATACACCTCGTCGCAGTCGAGGCAGAGCGCGCCCATGCCGCGCAGTACCTCCAGCGCCGTGGTCTTGCCCGTGCCGGTGCCGCCGGTGAGGCCGATTATGCGCATGTGCTCGCCCAGGGCCGCGGCGATGTCCCGCTCTGGCAGGGCGCCCTGACGGAGTATGCGGTAGGGCGTGCGCGTGAGGTCGATTATTGTGCTCTCACGGCCTATGCCGCACTCGCCGCCGTCGATGACGGCCTCTATCTTGCCGTCGAAGTAGCCGAGCACCTGCTGCGCCGTCTTGGGGCTCGGCTCGCCCGAGGGGTTGGCCGAGGGCGCGGCGAGGGGCAGAGCGCAATCGCGCAGCAATCGGAGCGTCAGCGGGTGGTCCGGGCATCTCAGGCCCACGGTGTGCCCGCCCGCGAGCACCACGCTGGGTATCTCCTCCCTTGCGGGCAGCACGATGGTCAGCGGCCCCGGCCAGAAGCGCTCTGCGAGCACCCTTGCGGCCTCCGGCACCTCCGTGCAGCACTTTTCAAAGGCCTCCGGCCCCGGCACCATCAGCGACAGGGGCTTGACCTCCGGGCGGCCCTTGACCTCGTAGATGCGCTCCACGGCGCTCTCGTTGAAGCCGCTGCCCGCGAGGCCGTACACCGTCTCGGTCGGCACGGCGACAAGCGCGCCCTGCCTTATGAGCTCGGCGGCCTCGGTGATGTTTTCGGTTATGACTTTGGTTTTCATAGTTCCTCCGAGTGCTGTTTCAGGCGCTCCGCGCGGTCGGCGGCGATGAGCGCGTCTATTAGCTCGTCGAGCGCGCCGTCCATTATCTGGTCTATCTTGTAGAGCGTGAGGCCGATGCGGTGATCCGTCACGCGGCCCTGCGGGAAGTTGTAGGTGCGTATGCGCTCGTTGCGCATGCCGGTGCCGACCTGGCTGCGGCGCTCTGCGGCGATGGCCTCCGCCTGCTTGCGGGCCTCCGCCTCATAGAGCCGCGAGGCGAGTATCTTCATGGCCCGGTCGCGGTTTTTGTACTGGCTGCGCTCGTCCTGGCACTCGACCACCGTGCCGGTGGGGATGTGCGTTATGCGGATGGCGCTCTCCGTCTTGTTGACGTGCTGGCCGCCCGCGCCGGAGGAGCGGAAGGTGTCGATTTGCAGGTCGGCGGGGTTTATCTGGAACTCCACCTCGTCCACCTCGGGCAGGACGGCGACGGTGACGGTGCTGGTGTGGATGCGGCCGCCGGCCTCGGTCTCCGGCACGCGCTGGACGCGGTGGACGCCGGACTCGTACTTGAGGCGCGAATATGCGCCCGCGCCCTCCACGACGAAGCTTATCTCCTTTATGCCGCCGAGCTCCGTGTCGTTCACGTTGGCGACCTCGGTCTTCCAGCGCTTGGACTCGGCGTACATGGAGTACATGCGGTAGAGGCTCGAGGCGAAGAGCGCGGACTCCTCCCCGCCGACGCCGGCGCGTATCTCGATGATGACGTTCTTGCCGTCGTTGGGGTCGCCGGGGAGCATGAGGAGCTTTATCTCCTCGTCCAGCTCGTCCATGCGGGCCTTGGCGGCCTCGAACTCCTCGTGAGCCAGCTCGCCCATCTCGGGGTCGGAGAGCAGCTCCTTTGCGCTCTCCATGTCGGCCTCGCACTTGAGATACTCGCGGCAGGCATTGGCCAGGGGCGCGAGCTCCTTCTGCTCCTTGGCGAGCTTGGCGTAGGCCTCGGCGTCGGAGTAGTACTCCGGGTCTGCCATCTTCCGCTCCAGCTCCTCATATTTTGCCTCTATGTCCCTGAGCCTCTCGAGCATCCGCATTTCTCCTTTTTGAATCTGTAAATTATATTTATATCATACCCGCGCGCCTTTGTAAACGGGACGCCTCATCTCCGCCTGGGCAGGGCGAGCGCGGCGACAACGGTGCAGGCGGTCACACTGAGCATGGCGGCCTGGGCGCCCGCCGAGGCGATGACCGCGCCCATGGCCGCGGGCGAGGTCATGGACGCCAGCGAGACGCCGAACACCACGATGGAAGTGGCCGAGGCCGTCCGCTCCGGGAACACGTCGCAGCAGATGATGACCAGCGTAGGCACCGTTGCGCCCTGCAAAAGGCCCATGACGCCCGTTATCGCGGCCGCGGCCCAGTCCGGCATAGGCACGAGCAGGAACACCAGAAACAGCGCCGCCGAGCTCAGCAGCGCGCCGCGGTAAAAGTATCGGGGCGCTATTTTCGTATACACCAGCGGCGAGAGCAGCCGCATTATGAGCGCGCCGAGGAAGAACACCGTCACCATCAGCCCCGCCGCCGTGAAGCCGTAGCCCCGCACCTCGGAGCAGTAGCGCGGCAGCCAGGTGGTCACGCCGTTCTGGAAGCAGAGGTTCATGAAGGCCGAGAGCAGGAAGATCCAGGCCCGGCCGTCGCGGAAGATCTCCGCCGGGTTCGCCCGCGCGCGGCGGCGTATGGCCGACATGTCGGCGTAGGGCGTCTCGGGCACTATGCCCCGGCCAGCCGCAGCCAGCGCCGCGCCCACCGCGACTGCCGCGATGCCTACGAAGAGGTACGGCCGCGCAAAGCTCTCCGGCCGCGCGGGGCTGACCAGCGCCGTCACGAACACGGGCGCGAGCATGGCCCCGCCGCCGTAAAAGGCGTGGGCATAGGGCAGCACGCGGTTTTTGCCCGCGCGGAACACGTCCGCGATGAGGCTGTTGGTCAAGAGGTCCACGCTTATGTAGCCCACCCCGCCCGCGAGCGAGAAGGCCAGCATATACGCATAGGCCGCAGCGCGCGGCGCGATGTCCGGTATCAGCCCCGTGAGCACGCTTGCCGTGCCGAGGAGCAGCAGCCCCGCCGCGAGGGCGTAGACCTTGTTGAGCCGCTCGCCGAAGAGGCCGAGGAACACGGCCGCGGCGAGGCAGCCCGCGGACTGCACCGTCAGTATCGCGCCGTTTTGCACCTCGTCTATGCCGAAGTAGGCCATGGCCGCCTCGGCGTTGGTGCCGAAGCCGTTGCAGTAGACTCCGTAGAGCGCAAAGCCCGCGCAGCAGAGCGCGAACAGCGCGGCCCGGCCCCGCGTCATGAGGCGCGGGGCCGAGGTCTCATGTTCAGCTTGCATCTGTTTCACGCGGCGCCCTCCTCAGAAGAGCCTGCGGCCGCGGACGAACTTGTGCTCTATGTCGCGGTCGTCGGAGAGATATATCGTGCGCTCCAGCCTCGAGGGAATGTCGCTCTCCCCCGGCGGGCTGTAGCGGCGGTCGTCCATAACGATGGCGTCGAACTCCCTGCCGGGCCGGAAACTGCCGGTGTTGAAGAGCTCCCCTCCCCCGGCGGTGCCGAGGTGGAAGGCCTCCGGCGCGGTGAGGGCGCTCAGGCTGCCGTCCACCAGCCGCCAGCGGAGCTTGGATACCTGTATGGCGTCGGCCATGGCGCGGAAGATGCTCGTCACCGTGCCGCCCGCCACGTCGCTGCCGAGGCCGGTGTGCAGCCCCATGTCCAGGAAGCGGCGCACGGGGGCGATGCCGCTGGAGACGTTCATGTTCGAGGCCGGGCAGTGCGCGATGTACACGCCCCTCTCGCGTATGAGCTCCAGCTCCGGCTGCTCCGAGAGCACGCAGTGAGCCATGACCGTCGGCCCGCCCTCGCCGCCGAAGAGGCCGAAGCGGTCGTAGGCCGCTCCGTAAAAGGCGCTGTCCGGGAAGAGCGAATGCACCAGCTCCACCTCGGCATGGTTCTCGGAGAGGTGCGACTGCACGGCAAGGCCGCGCTCGCGCCTTATCCCGCCGAGGCCCTCAAGGAGCTCCGCCGAGCACGAGGGTATGAACCGCGGCGTCAGCATCGGCGTCGTGCGCTCATAGCGGCCCTCGGCGGCGTCGAGCCAGGTGCGGACGGAGGAGAGCGCGCTCTCCGCGTCCGGCTCGCGCAGGCCGTCCGGCGCGGCGCTGTCCATGCTGACCTTGCCGACCATGGTCACGAGGCCGCTGTCCTCCAGCTGGTCCATGAGCAGCAGCGTGGCCTCGGCGTGGGCAGTGGCAAAGACGCAGGCGCGGGTGTTCGGGCCGCGGCGCACGTCCTCAACAAAGCGGCGGTAGGCCTCGCGCGCGTACTCGTGGCTCGCGAAGCGGCTCTCCTCCGGGAAGGCGTAGGCGTTCAGCCAGTCTAGCAGCTCCACGTCCATGCCCGTGCCGCGATAGGCAAACTGCGAGGCGTGGACGTGCAGGTCCACCAGCCCGGGCAGCACCAGCCGCCCCGTGCAGTCCTCCACCGGCAGCCCTGCCCAGCGCTCCGGTATCTCGCGGAAAATACCGGCGGAGCGCCCGTCCTCACAGACGAGATAGGCTCCGCCGGCGCATTCCAGCTCTCCCGGGGCGAGGCTGTGGCAGATGTCGCCCTTTATTATGAAGCTGTGTTCAGGCATCGCGTTTGACTCCTTTGCTCTGCGCCGAGGGGATGAATTTGAGGCTGTGCAGGCCGAATTTGCGCACGAGGTAGTCCCGGTTGCAGCCGTGCTGGCCGACGTACTGGCTCATCAGCCGCGCGGGCACCTCGAGCACCGCGTCCGTGCCCTCGGGGGTGCCCTCGAGCAGCGCCTCGGCCTTTTCGCGCGCTATGCGGGCGCGCACGAGCTCGCCCAGCGCCGGGTGATAGGCCCCGCCCACGGCGTCGCCGTCGGAGAGGTCCTCCGTCGGGTTCAGGCCCAGGCGGATGACGGGTATGCCCGCCGCCTCGAATACGGGCAAAATGCGCGCGCAGACGCGCACGGCGTCCTCCACCGTGTGCTCTGTGTATTTTCCCGCCCGCCAGAGGTCGCAGAGCGCCGTGTCGCGCACTATGACCGTCGGGTAGACCCGGACGCCGTCCGGCTCCAAGGCCGCTATGCGCCGGGCGGTCTCGACGTCGGACTCGTCGTCCGAGCCGGGCAGGCCGGTCATCATCTGCAATATGAGGCGGAAGCCCGCGGCCTTTACCGCGCGGGAGGCCGTCACGACGTCCTCCGCCGTGTGGCCGCGGCCCGAGAGGGCCAGGACGCGCTCCGACATCGACTGCGCGCCGAGCTCCACCGTCTCCACGCCGAAGCGGCGCAGCCGCGCGAGGACGGCGCCGTCAATGGCGTCCGGCCGCGTGGAGAGGCGGATGGAGCTTATCACGCCGCGCTCGAGGTACGGCTGCGCCGCGCCCAGCAGCGCCTCCTGCTCGGCGTCCGGTATGGCCGTGAACGAGCCGCCGTAAAACGCAAGCTGCCGCCGCGTCCCCTCCGGGGTGACGCCGGCGGCGCGCTCTATGGCCTCCGCGACGTCCTCCGGGCGCGCGGGGACAAGGCTGCCCGAGATGCGCCTCTGGTTGCAGAAAACGCAGTCGTTCGGGCAGCCGAGATGCGGCACGAACACGGGTATTATGCTCTCCCTCGCGCTCACGCCTTTAGCGCCTCCAGCGCGGCGTGGGCGGCGGCCTGCTCGGCCTCCTTCTTGGTCCGGCCGGAGCCGGAGCCTATGGGCTTGCCGTTCAGGCAGACCTCGGAGGTGAACACCTTGTCATGGTCGGGGCCGGACTCGCCCAGCAGGGCGTAGCTCAGGCTCTGGCCGCTCTTGCGCTGTATGAGCTCCTGCAGCTCCGTCTTGTAGTCGCCGAGCAGCAGCGAGGGGCTGCCGGAGTCCAGCGCGGAGAGTATGTGCCGCTCTATGAAGCCGCGCGCGGTGTCCATGCCGCCGTCGAGATAGAGCGCCGCGATGACGGCCTCCACCGCGTCGGCGAGGATGGAGGCGCGCTGGCGGCCGCCGGTGTGCTCCTCGCCGCGGCCGAGGCGGATGTAGCTGCCCAGGCCCAGCTCCGAGGCGACGGCGTGCAGGCTCTCCTCACACACCAGGCGAGCCCTCAGCCGGGTCATCCGGCCCTCGGGCATGTCGGGGAAGCGCCGGAACAGCGCGTCCGCCACCACCATGCCCAAAATCGAGTCGCCCAGGAACTCCAGCCGCTCGTTGCACTCGCAGCCGGCGGCGCGGCTCTCGTTGGCATAGGAGCTGTGCGTCAGCGCGGTCTCCAAAAGCCTTCTGTCACCGAAGCGGTGGCAGAGTTTTTCCTCAAAGGCTTCCATCAGTTGCCCGAGGCGTGCTCGACATAGTCGACCAGGTCGCCTATGGTCTTGATGTTCTTGAGGTCCTCCTCGGAGATCTCGCCGATGCCGAACTCGTCCTCGATGGTCATGCTCAGCTCGACGACGTCGAGGGAGTCGGCGTTCAGGTCGTCGACGAAGTTGGTGTCGCGCGACAGGCTGTCCTTGTCGACACCGAACTGCTCGGACACGTATCCGATTATCTTTTCGCTGGTCATATTCCTCATTCCTCCGTTTTTACCGCGCCTGCGGGCAGACGCATGTAGTCTATGTTCTTTTCTATCTCCTCAATAACGCCGGCGCGCGCGAACTGCACGGCCTGCCGTATCGCACTGAAGATGGCCTCGTCGTTGGACGAGCCGTGGGCCTTGATGACGGGCTTGGAGATGCCGAGCAGCGCCGTGCCGCCGACCTTGTTGACGTCCATCATGTCCTTGAGGCGCTTGAAGTCGCCCTTGAGCATGAGCGCCGCGAGCTTGTTCTTGGTGCTGGAGAGGAACACGCCCTTGAGCTGGCCCATCAGGAACTTTATCATGCCCTCGCAGCTCTTGAGCATGATGTTGCCCGTGAAGCCGTCCGTCACGATGACGTCCACGTCCCCGCTGAGCGCGGCGGAGCCCTCGACGTTGCCGATGAAGTTTATGCGGCCCTCGTCGGAGACGCGCTTGAGCGCCGTCCAGGCCTGCTTTTGCAGCTCCGTGCCCTTGGTCTCCTCCGTGCCGTTATTGAGCAGGCCGACCCTCGGGTTCGGGCAGCCGAGGATGTACTTGGAGTAGAAGCTGCCCATGAAGGCGAACTGCAGCAGGTACTCGCTGGTGCACTCCGCGTTCGCGCCGCAGTCTATGAGCATGACGCCCCTGCCGCCGTTGGGGATGACCGGCCCGAACGCCGCGCGGCGGATGCCGCGGATGCGCTTTACGGTGAGCGTGGCGCCCGTGAGCAGCGCGCCGGTGCTGCCTGCGGAGACCACGGCGTCGCCCCTGCCCTCCTTGAGCAGGTTCAGCGCCACGGCCATGGAGGAGTCCTTCTTCCTCCGCGTCGCCGTGCTCGGGTCGTCCTCCATCGAGATGACCTCGCGGGCGTCGACTATCTCTATGCCGCTCTCGCCGCCGAGGTGACGCTCGATGTCCTCGCGCCTGCCGACCAGCGTAACGTCCACGCCCAGCTCGCGCTTTGCACGGACCGCGCCCGCTACGGGCGCCTGCGGCGCATTGTCGCCGCCCATGGCGTCAATTATTACCCTCAAAGCTCAGGACCTCCCTATCTTTAAGCATAGCCTCTATGATGCCGAGCGAGCGGGCCGAGAGCTCCGCGTTCTTGTTGCGCTTGCCCTTTACCCGATAGCCCAGCGGCGTTATTATGCCGAAGTTCACGTTCATGGGCTGGAAGTCGCCCACGCTGCCGCCGGATATGTACTGCGCCAGCGCGCCTATCGCCGTCTCCGCGGGGAAATCCGCCGCGGGCAGGCCCAGCAGCCGCGCCGCCGTCTCTATGCCCACCAGCATGCCCGAGGCCGCGGACTCCACATAGCCCTCCACGCCGGTCATCTGGCCCGCAAAGGAGATGCGCGGGTCGGCCTTCAGGCGGTAGTACCTGTCCAGCAGCCGGGGAGAGTCGAGATATGTGTTCCGGTGCATGACGCCGTAGCGCACGAACTCCGCGTTCCGCAGCGCCGGTATCATCGAGAACACCCGCTTCTGCTCCCCGAAGGTCAGGTGCGTCTGGAAGCCCACGAGGTTGAAGAGCGTGCCCTCCGCGTTGTCGCGCCGGAGCTGCACGACGGCCCAATCCTCCGCGCCGGTATGCGGATTCGTGAGCCCCACGGGCTTCATCGGCCCGTAGCGCAGCGTGTCGAACCCGCGCCGGGCCATGACCTCGACGGGCATGCAGCCTTCGAACACCGCGCCGTCGTCAAAGCCGTGCACGGGGGCCTCCTTCGCCGTTCTCAGCTCGGTCACGAAGGCCTCGTACTCCTCCTTCGTCATGGGGCAGTTTACATAATCCGCCGTGCCCTTGCCGTATCGCGAGGCGAGGTAGGCACTCTCCATGTCCACGCTCTCGAGCGTGACGATGGGGGCCACGGCGTCGTAAAAGTGCAAATCGAACTCGGGGCAGAGCTTCACGATGGCGTCGGCCATGGCGTCGCTCGTGAGCGGGCCGGTGGCGATGACCGTCTCGCCCTCGGGTATCTCCGTGAGCTCGCGCTCCTCGACCTCGATGTTCGGGCAGGCGCGCAGGCGCTCGGTTATATAGCGCGAGAAGCCCTCGCGGTCCACGGCCAGGGCGCCGCCGGCGGCGACACGGTTCTTGTCCGCGGACTCCATGACGAGGGAGCCTAGGCGGCGCATCTCCTCCTTGAGCAGGCCGACGGCGTTGGTCAGCTCGTCGCTGCGCAGGGAGTTCGAGCACACGAGCTCGGCAAAGTCCGGCGACACGTGCGCGGGGCTGTATTTGCCCGGCTTCATCTCCACAAGGCGCACGGGGATGCCGCGCCGGGCCAGCTGCCAGGCGCACTCGCTGCCTGCGAGCCCCGCGCCCGCCACTGTGACGGGCCTCATTCCGCCGCCTCCGTCTTCTTGGCGGCGGTCTTTTTGGCCGCGGGCTTCTTGGCCGTGGTCTTGGCGGCGGTTTTGGTCGCGGTCTTTGTCGTGGTCTTGGCGGCGGCCTTTTTGGCGGCCGGTTTCTTTGCCGCGGGCTTCTTGGTCTCGGCGGCCCCGGCGGTCTCGGCGGAGGCTTCAGCCTTGTCCTCGGCGGGCTTTTCGGCGGGCTTTTTCTTATAGCCGCGCTTGTCCTCGGGGACGAAGAGCGGGCACTTTTCGTTTATGCAGAAGGCCTTGGAGCGGCCGCGGCCGGAGCGGCGGAACAGGGTCTGGCCGCACTCGGGGCAGGTCTCCTTGGTGGGCACGTCCCAGGTCATGAAGCCGATTATCTCCCGCCCGTCGGCGCCCTTGCCGCGCCAGGGGCAGTCCTTGCCGCGCTCGCAGGCGTAATAGGTGTAGCCGTTCTTGGAGGTGCGCTTGAGCAGCCTGCCGCCGCAGGCGGGGCACTTGCCCGGCATCTCCACGACTATGGGCATGGTGAAGTTGCAATCCGGGAAGCCCGGGCAGGCCAAAAAGCGCCCGAAGCGGCCGGATTTGTACACCAGCTTCTTGCCGCAGACGGGGCAGACCTCGTCCGAGACCTCGTCCGGGACCTTTATGCGCTGGCCCTCCATGGCCTTTTCGGCGTTCTTGAGCTCCGACTCGAAGCCGCCGTAGAAGTCCGCGAGGTACTCTCTCCAGCCCTTCTCGCCCTTTTCGATGTCGTCGAGCCCGTCCTCCATGCGCGCCGTGAACTTGAGGTCCACGATGTCGGGGAAGCGCTCCTCCATCAGGCCGGTGACGACCTCGCCCAGGCTGGTCGGGCGCAGGTATTTGCCCTCCTTGACCACGTACTCGTGGCTGAGGATGGTGGTTATCGTGGGCGCGTAGGTGGACGGGCGGCCTATGCCCTTTTCCTCCATCGCGCGGATGAGCGTCGCCTCCGTATAGCGGGAGGGCGGCTGGGTGAACTTCTGCTCCTTGTTGAGCTTCACGGCCTCGGCGCTGTCGCCCTCGTTGAGCTCGGGCAGGGGCTTTTTCGGGGCCGCGGCGTCCTCCTCGCGCTCGTCGTCATAGACGGCGGTGCAGCCGGGGAACACGAGCTTGGAGTAGTTGGCGCGGAAGACGTGGCCCTCGCAGGCGGCGTCCACCACGACGTTGTCGTACACGGCGTTCGACATCTGGCAGGCGATGAAGCGGCCCCAGACCAGGCGGTAGAGCATGTACTGCTCCTTGGTGAGGTCCTTCCTGACCTGCTCGGGCGCGAGGGCGGCGTTGGTGGGGCGTATGGCCTCGTGCGCGTCCTGGGCGCCGGCCTTGGTCTTGTAGCGGCGCGGCTCCGGCGGGCAGTAGGCCTCGCCGTAGTGCGCGGTTATGAAGCTGCGCGCGGCGGCGACGGCGTCGTCCGAGAGGCGCAGGGAGTCGGTACGCATGTAGGTTATGAGACCCACGGTGCCGAGGCCGGTGATATCCACGCCCTCATAGAGCTGCTGGGCGATGGACATGGTGCGCCGGGGCGTCATGCCCAGGCGGCGGCTGGCCTCCTGCTGGAGGGTCGAGGTTATGAACGGGGGCGAGGGGCTGCGCTGCTTTTTGCCGCGCTTGACGCTCTGTATCTTGAACTCCTTGCCCGTGACGGCGGCGATGACGGCGTCCGTCTCCTCCTCGCTGTGGAGCTCGGCCTTGCCCTCGGCATTGCCGAAGTAGCGGGCGGTGAACTCGCCGTCGCCGGAGCGGAGCACGGCGTCCAGCAGCCAGTACTCCTCGGGCACGAAGGCGCGTATCTCCTGCTCCCTGTCCACGACCATGCGCGTCGCGACGGACTGCACGCGGCCTGCGGAGAGCCCGCGGCGGATCTTCTTCCACAGCAGCGGCGAGAGCTCGTAGCCCACTATCCTGTCGAGGATGCGGCGCGCCTGCTGGGCGTTCACAAGGTCGATGTCTATGTCCCTGGGCGCGGCGATGCTCTCGGTCACCACGCGCTTTGTTATCTCGTTGAAGGTGACGCGGCAGGCCTTGTCGTCCGGCAGGGCCAGCAGCTCCTTCAGGTGCCAGGCGATGGCCTCTCCCTCGCGGTCCGGGTCGGTCGCGAGATAGACCATGGCCGCCTTCTGGCTGCGCTCCTTCAGGTCGGCTATCACGTCCTCCTTGCCCTTGACGGGGATATACTGCGGCTCAAAGCCGTGCTCTATATCCACGCCCATCGTGCTCTTGGGCAGGTCCCGCAGGTGGCCCATGGAGGCCACGACCTTGTAGTCGCTGCCCAAATACTTCTCGATGGTCCTGGCCTTGGCCGGGGATTCGACTATGACCAGTGCCGTCTTTGCTTTTGCCATTAAAATGTCCTCACTTCTGACTGATATTCAGCGTAAACCGTTTGCCCGGCTCCTGTCTGACGAGGCCGCTTATCTGGAGCATCGTCAGCTCGGAGAGCACCTCCTGTGCGGGCAGGCCCGTGCGTTCTATTACGTCGTCTATGTGCGTTGAAGGCCGCTCCAGCGCCGCCACGATGGCGAGCTGCGCCTCTGTGAGGCCCTCAAGCTGTTTCCTTAGGTCAATATATTCCACCCCTTGGGGCTTGTCAACGTCTTTTTGCCCCGCGGGCGGTTTCTCCGGCTCCGGTGAGGGAGGCTCGGCCTGCGCCGCGGCGGCCGGCGCACCGGCGTAGCTTTCCGGCATTGTGCCCGCCGCTCCGGGGTCGTGCAGCCCCGAAAAGCGCCCGGCAAAGCCGCAGAGCACGTCCCAGCCGCAGGTGACCGGCACCGCGCCGTCCATGATGAGCGCGAGGCCGCCCGCGGCGTTTTCGCAGTCGGCGTTCGCGGGCACGGCAAAGACCTCCTTGCCCTGGCTCGCCGCCTCGTCCGCGAAGAGCAGCGCGCCGCTCCTCCTCGGGGCCTCAACCACCACGGCCGCGACGCTCAATCCCGCGGTTATGCGGTTGCGCGCCCGGAAACCGGCCGGGCTCCGCGCCGCCCCCGGCGGATACTCACTTATCACCGCGCCGACCTCCGCGACGTCCCGCGCCACGGCTCCGCCCCAGCCGGTGTCGTCTATGGGCGAGCCGAGCACGCCTATGCAGCTGCCGCCCGCCATCAGCGCGCCCTGAGCCGCCGTGACGTCCACGCCCGCGGTGAGGCCCGAGATCACCAGGCCGCCGCAGCGGGTTATCTCATAGCCCATACGCGCGGCCATCTTCAGCCCGTAGGGCGAGGCCCGGCGCGTGCCGACCACGGCTATGGCCGCCTTCTCGTCCACAACGGGCAGCCGCCCGCGGACGTAGAGCACGGCGGGCGGGTCGTATATGGCCGCGAGGCGCCGGGGATAGTCCGCGTCCTGTATGGTCTTGATGTCCACGCCCAGCTCATCGCAGCTGCGCATTATCCGGTAGGCACGGTCAAAGCTCTTGTTCTCCAGCGCGGCGCACTCCTGCTCGGTCAGCCCGCTTATCGAGGCGAAGCTGCCCCGCGGCGCGAAGTAGATCTCCCGCACGCCGCCGAGAAGCTCCAGCAGCAGCCGCTTTGTCCTCGCGCGCACGCCTGCAAGGGATGAGAGCCAGAGCCAGTATTTAAGTTCCGACATCCCGCGTCCACCTCACAGTCTGCGGCCCGAGAGCTCCCACATGACGATGGCTCCCGCCACGGCGGCGTTGAGCGATTCGCTGCCCGGGGCCATCGGGATAATGACCGCCCCGGCGCCGAGCTCCATCAGCCCGGCGGAGAGGCCGTGGCCCTCGTTGCCTATGGCGACGGCGGCGCGCTCCAGACGCGCCTCGCGTATGTCCCGCGCCCCGGGCGCGAGCGCCGCGCCGTAGAGCGGGAGGTCCCAGGCGCGGAGCAGCTCCGCGAGCCCGGCGAGGTCCGTCTCCGCGACGTACTGGCGGAAGGCCGCGCCCATCGTGGCGCGCACGCAGCGGGGCGAGGCCGGGTCCGCGCAGCCGCCGGTGAGGATGACCGCGCCGACGCCCAGGGCGTTGGCCGTCCTGATGACCGTGCCGACGTTGCCGGGGTCCTGCACGCTCTCGAGCACTACGGCGCAGTCCACGCGCTCCGGCGCGCGCCGCTCAGGCAGGCGCACCGTGAACACCGGGCCGGGGCTGTTCTTCACCGGCGAGGCATAGCCCACGAGCTCCGCGGGCGCGCAATAGAGCTTTGCCCCCTCCGGGAGCCGCTCCGGCGGCCGCGCCTCGTCCGAGAGGACGCTCGTGACCTCACAGCCGGAGGAGAGCGCCTCGCCCAGGAGCTTTTCCCCATCCAGCACAGTCTCGCCCCTCTCGCGCCTCAATGCGCCCTCGGAGGCGAGCCGTCTCAGATAGGCTATATACCCGTTTTTCCTGGAAGTTATCCTCTCCATTTGTAACATATCCGCCGCCCATTGTCAAAAAGTTCTAGTGCCGTCACATTATTATATAACTCTAACACAACCTCCACGCAAGCACAAGCCCCCAAAAAAGCGCGGCGCACCTCCCGGCGCGCCGCGTTTGCGGATATTCTATTTGCGTTCAGCTCTGCTCGGCCACGTAGATGGACAGCCGCTCCTGTATCACGCGGGCGGCCTCCTCCGCCGTGCACGCGCCGGCGAAATACGACGCGGCCTCCTCGCAGATCATGCCGAGGGCGGTCTCGTCGCAGAGCGTGGAGCTCTCCACCGAGGCGAGGAAGGCTTCAAAGCGCGCGGTGTCCTCCGGCGTCATGCGGCCCTCTGCCTCGGCGTCCGATTCCAGCTGCTCGAGATACGGGCGGTACATGGGCAGCGAGGCGTTGTTCTCGGCGCCGTAGCCCAGGTCGTAGCTCAGCAGCAGGAACTTCAAAAACGCCGCGCAGCAGTCGGGGTGCTCTCCCCCGGCGAGGACGCCCACCGGCTGGCTGAGGTCCACGACCGAGCCGTTGCTCCCGTCCGGCGCGGGCATGCCGACAAAGCTCAGCGCCTGCCCCACCCGCTCTTCAAAGTCGCGCAGCGCGGTGACGCTGCCGACGTGGACGGCCTCGACATACGTCTCACCCGTGCGGAGCTGCTCCTCCGGCGGGGTGTAGCCCGTGAATTCCGTGGTCTCCGGGTGCTCCGTTATCTGCCCCGCCGTCTCGAGGAGGGAGATGAACTCCGCGCTTTCAAAGTCGCATTTGCCCGCCTGCCAGTCTATGGAGCGCTGCATATAGCGCAGCGCGGCGTCGCGGATGAAGCTCTCGCGCGTGACGTAGTACATCATCTGCGCGCCGGGGGTGAGGGAGCGCTCGGCCTCCAGATACTCCTCCGGCGTCCAGCCCCCGGCCTCGCCGAAGTTCGATTTGAGCCCGGCGTATGTATCTATGCCGAAGCCGCGCGAGACGTAGTAGGTCCCGCCGCCGAGCCTGCCCGCGAACACGATGTCGTCCGCGCTCAGCTCCGGGTCGCCCTCCAGCAGCCTGGCGATGTCCTCGAGATAGCCCCGGCGGACGAGGCTGTCCACCGGCACGCCGTCGAGCAGCAGGAGGTCCGGGCCCTCGCCGGCGGCTATGTCGGCGTAGAGCCTGGTGAGCGCGTCCCGGGCGCTTATCTCGCCGCCCTGGGTGTAGTCCACCTCGGTGAGCTTCCAGCCCGAGCCGCTCGCGTTGAAGGAATATATGAGGTCATAGAGGCTCCCGCCCAGGGTTGCGATGGTCAGCTCGCCGCCGCGGGGCAGCTCCGAGGGGTCCACCTGCGTGAGCAGGCTCAGGCCCATCGAGCTCTTGAGCAGGAAGTCACCGCCCGAGAGCGGCGCGAGCGTCCAGTGCTCGGCAAGCTCCGTGCCGCAGTCGGCCCAGACGGCGACCGTAGTCCGCCAGCCCGTCTTGTCGAGGCCCCAGAGCCGCTCCTCAGTGGCGCAGGTGAGGTAGAACTCGTCCGAGCCGTCGAACACCCGCACGTCCGCCCCCTCGAGCGAGAAGCGCGGCTCGCCGCCGTCGGGGCTGAGAGCGCTCACAACCACGTTTTGGTCGTTATAGACGGCGATGCAGACCTCGCCGGTGCCGCTGCACACGACCTCCGCCTCCGCCGGGACGGTGAGCTCCGCCGCGACGGCACCGCCGGATATTAGCACGGCTTTGCCCGAGCCGACCAGCCAGACGCCCTCGGCCGAGGCGCCAATGGCGGAAAAATACGCCTCGCCCAGCCCCAGCGCGCCGAGGTCAAGCTCGGAGAGCACCTCGCCCTCCGTGGAGAGCTGCACGAGCAGGCTCTGCGCGCCCTCCCCGCTCCGGCGGCTCTCCGTCAGCCAGAGGCAGCCGTCCCCGGCGCAGGCGAGCTCCACGGCGGCCTCCTCCGGCGCATAGAAGCGCGCGCCGTTTTTGAGCAGAATGTATTCGCTCGGGCCGTCCGTGCCGAAGAACATGGCCGTCGCGTAATAGTCCGCGCCCAGGCCGAAGATGTCGAATGTCGAGTCCGCGCCGGTGTTCACCGGTCTCTGCTTGTAGGCGCGGCCCTCGCTCTGCCAGTCGGACACCGGCTCGGGCGTTATCGCGGCGGTCTGCACCGGAGCGGCGTCACTCTCCGCGGCGGGCGCGGGCGGTGCGCCGCAGGCGGCCAGCAGCAGGGCGAACGCCAGCGCCAGGGCCATCGTGCTGCGTCTTTTCATTTTTGCACCTCCAAAGGTGGACTTTTGTCTACCTTATCATATGATGCCAGCATTTGTCAACCCTGCTCCGCGAGCCAGGTGCTCACGCGCTCCTGACTGTACGCGGCGGCCTGTTCCACGCTTATCTGCCCGGCAAAATACTGCGCGGCGTCCTCGGACAGGATGTCGGACACGGTGGGCAGGCTGTAATTTACGGTGGTGATGCCCTCCACGAGCCCGCGGAGCTTTTCCGCGTCGGACTCGCTTATCTTCACGAGCTGCCCGTAGTTGTCATAGCCCGTCTCGACCATGGACTGCAGCTGCTCCGCGAACAGTTCGGCGTTGGCCGGGAAGCCCATCGAGGACACGCCCCGCTCCTGGCCCAGGCACCGCCTTATGAACTGCCAGGCCCCGTCGGCGTGCTTGCTCTGCGCGGAGATGGCATAGCTCAACTCAATGTTGAACATGCTGCCGTTCGTCTCGTCGTTGGGCATGCCGGCAAAGGTGTATTCCCCGCCGTAGTTCCCGCTGATGACGCTCAGGCGCATGTAGCCCTGCAGCGGCTCGAATTGCAGCAGGCCGACGTAGTTCTGGCTGATGTCGGCGGGGAAATCCGTGCTCGTTTCGCCGCACTCGCGCAGCAGGCCGATATACTCCTCGCTGTCGAAGGAGCAGGTCCCGGCCTCGAGGTCAGTGAACTGCACGGCGGCGAACTCTTCCATCCAGCCCCAGAGCGTCTCCCGCGTCATCCAGAGCGGGAAAAGGGGCAGGTCCGCCTCGTCCGCCGCGGCCTTGGCCTCGGCAAAGGTGACGCCCGGCTCGGCTATGACGTCCTCGGGCGCGGTGAAGGTGACCAAGCTGAAGGTATACGGCAGCGCGCTGAGCTTCCCCTGCGGGCTCATGGCCTCAAGCAGGCTGGGGAGTATGCTCTCGCGCGAGTACTCCCCGTCGGCGTCGAGATAGGGCAGCAGGTCCACCGTCGCCGCGGGGCCCAGGCGCATGAGGTTGTCATAGTTGCAAAAGGCGAAGATGTCCGGCCCGTCCCCGGCGATGAGCTGGGTGTTCAGCAGCTCCATGCTCATGCCCTCGTCATAGAGGCTCTCGACGCGGACCTTGTAGTCCGGGTTCTCGCGGTTGAAGGTGTTCACCAGGTCGTACATCTCCGAGCCGGCGTAGTCCGTGAGCAGCACCAGCTCGGTTTTCGGCGCGGCCAGCTCCTCGGTCAGGCGCTCGAGCACCTTATCGCCGGGCTGATAGAGGATATAGCTGCCGTCCGGCTGCTCCCAGATGCCCAGGCAGCTCACTATGGCGACGCCGGGCTCGGCCCAGTCGAAGAGCTCGGTCGGCTCGCCCTCTCCCAGCGCGGCGACTATGTCGCGCCCGCCGAGGCTGCCGCTCAGCAGCAGGCCGCCCTCCGCCGAGAGGCCCAGGGCCTTGACGCCCAGCTCGCCGGTGTCTATACTCGTGAGGCTCATGGCCTCGGTGTCCAGCTCGCAGAGGCTGCCGCCGCCGTTCATGCCGTCGCCCACGGCGACGTAGATGTGCCCGTCCACCTCCAGCATGGAGGTGAAGAAGCTCCACTTTTCAGGGCCGTAGCAGACGCGCGCGGCCTTGCCGTCCGGGCCGAACTCGGCTATGCCCATGTAGTACAGGACATAAAACTTCCCGTCCTGCACCGTCAGGGCCAGGTCGCCGTAGAGCATGGAGGCGTCGTCGGCGTCCAGCTCCGTGCGCGAGTCCTGGCCGCCGCCGAGGCTGAGGACGCACATGCCGGTCTCAGTCGCGGCCAGGGCGGCGACGGCTTCGCCGTCCCGGCACACGGCCTCGACGCTCACGACGTCCTCGGGCAGAGTGAGCGCGGAAAAGCCGCCGTCCTCGCCTAGGGTGCCGAGCACGGGCGAGGCGGCGGCGTCCCAGCCGGCGAGGATCAGGCCCTCCCCGGCCGTATTCATGGCGGAGAGCTCCGCAAGGCCGCCGGGCAGCTCCTCCTGCTTTATGACCAGCGTGCTCACGAGCCCCTCCCCCACCGTCTCCACGGCGTCCGGCTCATCCGGGGCCGGGAGCTCCTGCTCCTGCGGCGCGCCGCCGCAGGCGGCGAGGCCTGCCGCGAGGCTCAGTGCCAGCAGCAGGGCGGCTATTTTCTTGAATGTACGCATAAAATCACCCCGAAACATGAATTTTCCTCTTTTTACACAGCTTACATGAGCCATGTATCGGAGTTGCATCATATTCCGGGGTGATTATGAACAATTTGTAAATTATCTGGGTATTACTTCAAAATGCACTGGCAGCTGCTCATGACCTCGAGCGCAGCGCGGTGCTTTTCCGGCGTGACGCCCGCGCAGCAGGAGGGGTCGACGTAGACGGGCAGCTCCGGCATCGCGGCCTTTATCATCAGCGCGTTGGAGATGACGCAGATGTCGGTGCACAGGCCGACCAGCTCAACGGACTCCAGCTCGTCGCTCTCATAGAGGCGCTTGAGGTCGGCGACCAGCTTCTCGCTGCCGAAGGTGGGCTTTGCGTAGATGCGCGCGCCGCGGCTCTCACGCAGGGCGTTGACCTCCTCGGGGAAGCGCCAACCCTCCGTGCCCATGATGCAGTGCTTGACGGGCAGCATCCGGCCCTCCTGGGTGTCCAGGTAGTTCTCCTCGTGGGTGTCTATGGTCATGAGGATGGCGCCCTCGAAGGAGCGCATCTTCTCCAGCAGGCGCGGGAGCATCTCCACCGCCTCCGCCGTGCCGAGCGAGCCGGTGACGAAGTCATTTTGCACGTCGATTACGACAAGGCATTTCACAGTTTTCACCTCCCGCTCAATAGAGCTTGGCGCCGGCGGGGATGTGGTCGTCGACCATCAGCAGGTGCAGCCGCTCCTCGCCCTCCTCGTGGTGGACGGCGGAAATGAGCATGCCGCAGGAGTCGATGCCCATCATCTGCCTCGGCGGCAGGTTGGTTATGGCGATGCAGGTCTTGCCGACGAGCTCCTCGGGCTCGTAATAGGCGTGGATGCCGCTGAGGATGACGCGGTCGGTGCCGCTGCCGTCGTCGAGGGTGAACTTGAGGAGCTTCTTGCTCTTCTTGACCGCCTCGCAGGCCTTGACCTTGACGACGCGGAAGTCGCTCTTGGAGAAGGTCTCAAAGTCCACGTAGTCGGCAAAGAGGGGCTCTACCTCGACCTTGGAGAAGTCGATGACCTCCTCCGCCTTGACCGCCGGGGCGGCGGGAGCGGGAGCGGGGGCGCTCTCGGCCTTCTTCTCGGCCTTCTGGGAGTCGAGGGGCTTCATCGTCGGGAAGAGTATGACGTCCCGGATGGAGTCGCAGCCGGTGAGGAGCATGACGCAGCGGTCTATGCCTATGCCCAGGCCGCCCGTGGGGGGCATGCCGTACTCGAGGGCGTTTATGAAGTCGTTGTCCATCATGCCGGCCTCGTCGTCGCCCTTGGCGCGGAGCTCGACCTGCTTTTCAAAGCGCTGGCGCTGGTCGATGGGGTCGTTGAGCTCGGAGAAGGCGTTGCCCATCTCGCTGCGGCAGATGAAGAGCTCGAAGCGCTCCGTGAGGCGCGGGTCCTTCGGGCTGCGCTTGGCGAGCGGAGAGACGTCGACGGGGTGCATGGTTATAAAGGTGGGCTGGATCATGAGGTCCTCGACCTTCTGGTCGTAGCACTCGTAGAGCGCGTGGCCCCAGGTGGGCTCCTTGCCGTCCATGTCTACGCCGACGGCCTTGGCCGCCGCGACGGCCTCCGCGTCGTCGTTGATGGCCATGAAATCCACGCCGAGGTACTTCTTTACCGCCTCGGCCATGGTCATCCTCGGCCAGCCGGGGGCCAGGGAGACGTGCTCGCCCTGCCAATCCAGCTCGTAGGTGCCGAGTATCTCCTTCGCCGCGCCGGAGAGCAGGTCCTCGAAGAGGTCCATCATGTCGTTGAAGTCGGCGTAGGACTGATAGAGCTCGACGGTGGTGAACTCGGGGTTGTGGCGGGTGTCCATGCCCTCGTTGCGGAAGATGCGGCCTATCTCGTAGACGCGCTCTATGCCGCCGACGATGAGGCGCTTGAGGTGCAGCTCCGTGGCGATGCGCATGTACATGTCGATGTCCAGCGCGTTGTGGTGGGTGATGAAGGGCCGGGCCGTGGCGCCGCCGGAGATGGTGTTGAGCACCGGGGTCTCGACCTCCATGAACCCGCGCGCGTCCAGGAAGCGGCGGACGTAGCTGATGAACTTGCTGCGGATCTCAAAGTTGCGGCGGCTCTCGTCGCTCATGATGAGGTCGACGTAGCGCTGGCGGTACTTGAGCTCGATGTTGGTCATGCCGTGGAACTTCTCGGGCAGGGGGCGCAGGCTCTTGGAGAGCAGCGTCACGCTCTCGACATGGATGCTGACCTCGCCGGTCTTGGTCTTGAACACATAGCCGGAGACGCCGATGATGTCGCCGATGTCGTATTTGCGGAAGTCCGCGAACTCCTGCTCGCTGACGGCGTCGGAGCGGACGTAGAGCTGTATCTGGCCCTTGTCGTCCTTGATGTGGCAGAAGATGGCCTTGCCCATGCCGCGCTTGGACATGATGCGGCCCGCGGCCTGGACGGTCTTGCCCTCAAAGGCCTCGTAGTTGTCGCCTATCTCGTTGGACCACGCGCTGCGGACAAAGCGGGTCAGCTTGAAGGGGTCGCGCCCCTCCTTCTGGAGTGCCGCGAGCTTCTCACGGCGGATCTGAAGTATTTCCGAGAGCTCCTGCTCCGGGGCCTGGTTTCTCGTCTCCTCGCTCATTTATCCCCTTATCCCTTCTCAAGCGTTCTCAACGGCGAGTATGGTGAACTTCATCTGGCCCGCGGGCGCGTCGATGGTCACCGTCTCGCCGACCTTGTGGCCCAGCAGGCCGCGGCCTATCGGGCTCTCGTCGGAGATGCGGCCGGACATCGGGTTGGCCTCCTGGGAGCCGACGATCTGATACTCCAGCTCCTCGTTCTCGTCCACGTCAAGCAGTTTGATGCGGCTGCTGAGCGCGACGACGCCCTTGTCCATGTCCTGCTTTTCGATTATCTCGGCCTTCTCTATGAGGGCCTTGAGCTCGGCTATCTTGGAGTAGAGCTTGCCCTGCTCGGTCTTGGCCTCGTCGTACTCGCTGTTCTCGGACAGGTCGCCGAAGGAGCGGGCCTCCTTGATGAGCTCGGAGACCTCTTTTTCGCGGACGGTTTCGAGATAGTGCAGCTCCTGCTTTATCTCGTCGTACCGCTCCTGACTCATTTTGTACTTGCTTTCAGCCGCCATTACTGATCTTCCTCTCAAAATATATGTTGGTTGTCGATTTCTTTTTTAATAATGTGAGCCGGTCCCGGCCCGTTGTATTATAGTAAGCTTTTTCCTGCCTGTCAACCGCATAAACTCAGGTCTGCCACTGGACCTCGGAGAGCGCGGCGCTCAGCTGGGCGTCGCCGCTGTCGGTCAGCGCGGTGTCGATATCCGGGCGCAGGCCGCCCTCGGCGGAGAGGTCCGTGCGGTTGGGCGTGAGGTATTTGCCGTTGGAGATGTGCACGGCGCTGCCGTCCGTGAGCTCAACGGTTATCTGGCTGCGGCCCTTGCCCGTCGTGCGCTCGCCCACTATGGTGGCCCAGTTGTAGTCCTTGAGCGCCGCGGCGAAGAACTCCGCCGCCGCGTAGCTGTCGGAGTTCACAAGCACAGCCATGGGCATGTCGAGGCAGACGTTGTCCGACTTCGTGACCTCCTCGGCGCCCGTGGAGTCCACGTACACGAGTATGTCGCCCGAGGGCAGGAGGTAGTCGAGCAGCGTGACCATCTCGCTGTACAGCCCGCCGGGATTGGTACGCACGTCGAAGATGAAGCCCAGCGCCCCGTCCGCGAGCAGCTTCTCCACGGCGGAGACCGCCGCCTCGCCGGAGCCCGCGTCAAAGCTCAGGATGCGCACATAGCCTATGCTGCCCTCCAGCATCTCATACGACACGGGGTTGGTGTAGGCCACGCTGCAGTCGACGTTCACGGTGGTCTCGTTGCCGTCGGCGTTGATTATCTTGACGGACACGCTCTTGCTCAGGTTTGAGCTTATATAGCTGCGCGCGTCGCCTATCGTCATGCTGGTGAGGTCCTGGCCGTTTACGGCGAGGATGATCTCGCCCTCCTCAAGCCCGGCCTTGTCAGCCGGGGAGTCCGCCGTGACGCCCTTGATGACGAAGCCGCCGGTGGCCGTGTCCTTGTCGAGGCTGACGCCGAGGCCGGTGTACTGGCTGGAGGAGTAGAGCTTGTACGCCTCGTACTCCGAGGGGCTCATGTAGTAGCTCCACTTGTCGCCGAGGCCGTCCACCATGGCGGCGAAGGCCGCGGAGGAGACGCTCTCCTCGTTGATGTCGTCCACGAAATTGGTGTCGAGGACGTTCTTTATTTCGAGATATTTCATGGCCTGGGTGTAGTTGTCGCCGCTGCCGATGCGGTCGCGCTCGCTGCGGACGGTCAGGCCGTAGGTTGCGGCCACGCAGATGGCACACACGAGTATAAACGCCCAGAAGCGTATCTTTATGCCGAAAAATGCGCGCAGGAGCCCGCCAAATCTGTTTTTCATGGTTTTCCTCCCATCCGCAGGGCTTTTGCCCGCATATGCCGTTATACGGGCGGCCTTGTTCGGGCCGCCCGTGGGTGGTTATTATGCTGCCGCGCGGCGCGCTCAGGCGTCCGGCGCGAGGGTGTAGTTGGAGAAGTAGGACAGCGGATCGACCGTGGAGCCGTTGACCCTAATCTCAAAGTGCAGGTGCGGTCCGGTGGCCCAGCCGGTGGAGCCGACATAGCCGATGACGTCGCCCTGGGTGACGCTCTGGCCTGCGGAGACGGCAAGGCTGCTCATATGGGCATAGAGCGTGTAGTCGCCGTTGGAGTGGTAGATGGTGACGTAGTTGCCGTAGGACGAGCTGTAAGTCGCGACGGCGACGGTGCCGCTGTCGGCGGCCAGGACCTCGGAGCCCGCGGAGCCGGCGATGTCTATGCCCGAGTGCGGGCGCTCGTCGCCGAAGAGCGGGTGGTCACGCATGCCGAAGGCGCTGGTGACGTAGGTGCTCGAGGGGCAGGGCCAGATGTAGGTGCCCGTGGCGGTGGAGCCGGTGCCGGTGTACTGCTGGTTGTTCTGGGCGGCCTCCTGCCTTGCGGCCTCCTCCTCGGCCTGCATCTGCGCGATTATGGCGTTGATGGAGGCCTGGGCGGCGGCCTCGGCGGCCGCGGCCTTGGCGTATTCGGCCTTGGCGGCGTCTATGTCGTCCTGGAGCTGGTTTATGACCTCGACGGCGGCGGCTATCTGCTCTTCGAGCTCGGCCTTCTCGGCCTCGAGCGTCTCCTGCTTCTCGCCCAGCTGCGCAAGCGTGGCCTCGTACTCGGCCTTGACCTGCTCGGTGGTCTCGCGCGCGGTCTTGTACTCCTCAAAGAGGCGCTTGTCCGAGTCCATTATCTCGCCTATCATGTCGATGGCGGAGAGCACGTCCGAGAGGCTGCGGCACTGGAACAGGATGTCGAGATATGTATAGCTCCCCTCTTCCTCCATGGCGCGCACGCGCTTGCGGTAGAGCTCGTACTGCGCCTGCTCGGCGGCCTCGGCCTTCTCAAGCTCCTCGGCCTTGTCCTCTATGAGGCCCGTGTAGACGTCTATCTGCTCGTTTATGAGCTCGATCTCCTGGCGGGCCAGCTCGTTCTTCTCGTCCATCGCGGCCTTCTGGTCGATGACGTCGGCCTGCTGGGCGATGAGGTCGTCAATGTTGGTCTGTATGCTCGCCTGCTGGCTCTGGAGCTCGGACTTCTGCTGCTCCAGGGCGTCTATCTGGTCCTGCCCGCCCGCGGCCAGCGCGCCGAGGGAGCCGATAACCGACACCACCAGCGTCACCATCATGAGGAAGGCCAGGATTATGCAGACGATGGATATCGCTTTTTTCTTCATGAGAATCTCCTATGCGCTCAGACCTTCAGGTAGTTCCTTATCGCGCTGGAGCCGCCGACTACGCCGACGAGCACGCCTACGGCAAGGTAGGCGCCCAGCAGCGGGAGCATGACCTCGGAGAAGGGCACGACGCTGATGAGCGTGCCGGCCACTCCGGTCACTATCTTTCCGGTCACGAGATTGTAGAGGCCCCACTCGATGAGGTAGGCCAGGCCGCCGCCGACTATGCCGAGCACGAGGCCCTCGACGATGAAGGGGCAGCGGATGAAGCCGTTCGAGGCGCCGACCATCTTCATTATCGCTATCTCCTCGCGCCGCGTGAAGGTGGCGAGCTTTATCGTGTTCGACATGATGAAGAAGGACACGACGATGAGGATGATGATGAGGATGAGCGACACGACGCTGACTATGTTCCTCGCGGTTATGAACGCCTGCGCGTAATCGAGGTGGGCGTTCACCTTGGCGATGCCGTCAACGGCCTCGAGGTCGGCCTTGGTCTGGCTCATGAGGCTGATGTCGGTCAGGTGGATGACGTATCTGTGGCGGAACACGGAGGCGTCCAGGATGTCGAAGAGCTCGGGGTCGTAGTCCTCCTTGAACTCCTCCATGGCCCGTTCGTTGGTGATGAACTCAACGCTGGCGACGTTGGGGACGGACTCGACCAGGGGCTGGAGCGCCTCGGCCTCGTCCAGCGTCAGCGCGTCGTCCACGAAGGCGACGACCTCGTTTTCGGACTCGAGGCCGGAGATCATGTCGTTTATGTTCACAACCAGCAGGCCGAAGCTGCCCATGATGATGAGGCAGGCCATGATTATCGTGACGGTGGCGAAGCTCATGAGGCCGTGGCTGAATATGCCGGTGAAGCCGGACTTTATCAGATATCCAAGTCTATTCATAGTTGTAGTACCCGTCCATTCCGTCGCTTATGACATGGCCCTCGTCTATGGCGACAACGCGCTTGGAGAAGGCGTTCACAAGCTCCTTTTCGTGCGTGACGACCAGCACCGTGGTGCCCAGCTCGTTTATCTTCTCGAGCAGGAGCATGAGCTCCAGGCTGCGCACGGGGTCGAGGTTGCCGGTGGGCTCGTCCGCGATTATCATACGCGGGCTGTTCACCAGCGCTCTGGCAATGGCCACACGCTGCTGCTCGCCGCCGGAGAGCTCCTGGGGATAGCGCTTTTCGCGCCCCTTGAGGCCGACCAGCTCGAGCACGTAGGGTACGCGCTCCTTTATGTCCTTGTTGGCCGCGCCGACAACGCGCATCGCAAAGGCGACGTTGTCGTAGACCGTCATCTTGTCGATGAGGCGGAAGTCCTGGAAGATGACCCCCAGCGTCCGGCGCAGCATGGGCAGTTTGCGGCGCTTTATGCGGCGCATGTCAAAACCGTTGACGGTTATCTCGCCTGATGCGGCCTGTACCTCGCCGGTGAGGAGCTTGATTATCGTGGTCTTGCCGGAGCCGGAGGGGCCGACAAGGAACACAAATTCCCCCTCGTTGATCTCGAGATCCACGCCGTTGAGCGCCTCAGTGCCGCTGCTGTCGTAGATCATCGTGACGTTGTTCATCTGAACCATAGGTTAACGAGCCTCCGTTTGTCCCCGGCACTCAGTATTTCGAGGTGTTCTGCGTGTCGAGGTATTTTTTGACCATCATGGCGACCTTGAACACGATGGCGTGGTCAAACTCGCGCAGGTCCAAGCCGGTGATCTTCTTTATCTTCTCAAGCCTGTACACCAGGGTGTTGCGGTGGACGTACAGCTTGCGGCTTGTCTCAGATACGTTCAGGTTGTTCTCAAAGAACTTGTTTATCGTCTCCAGCGTGTCCGGGTCCAGGGCCTCTATGGGGTTCTTCTTGAAGACCTCGGAGAGGAACATCTCGCAGAGGGTGGTGGGCAGCTGGTAGATGATGCGGCCGATGCCGAGATTCTCGTAGTTGATGATGGACTTCTCGGTGTCGAACACCTTGCCGACCTCGATGGCGACCTGGGCCTCCTTGTAGCGGTCGGCCAGCTCGCGCAGGTGGTAAGCCGTGGTGCCGATGCCGATTACGGTCTTGACCAGCAGCTCGCTCTTGACGGCATTCTCGATGTTCTCGGCCACGGCGATGACGTCCTCGGGCCTCTCTTCGCGCGTGAGCTCCTTGATGACGACGATGTCGGTCTCGCTCACGGACAGCACGAAGTCCCTCTGCCTGTCCGGGAAGAGGTTCTGGATGACCTCCAGCGCCGCCACGTCGGAGCGGTCGAGCTGGCGGACCAGGTAGACGGAGCGGGGCACGTCGGTGACGAAGTGCAGCTCCTTGGCGCGGACATACACGTCGCCGGGAAGGATGTTGTCGGAGATTATGTTCTTTACGAAGGTGGCCTTGTTGTGCTTCTCCTCGTAATTCGTGCGCGCCTCGTTCATCGCGACGGAGGCGAGGATGCACACGCTGCGCGCGACGGCGTCGTGCCCGGCCACGAACACCGCGTAGTCGAAACGCGAGCCCGTCACGCCGAGCAGTTTATATGTTCTGACGGCTGAAGTGAAAATTTGTTCCGGATTATCCGCAAGCGCGGCCTGCAGGTCGTCAAGGTGCGAGCCTATCATCGAAAGCTCGCTGCACGCAATGACAAAGCCCTGCTCGTCCACCACGCCTATGCACCTGTCGGTGGCCTCCTTCATCTGGACTATTACGCTCTGGAACACCCTGCTTGACATATTTAGCATCCTCCCTGTTCAACAAAAGCCTTTTAGAGTCCGTCCACAGCTCTCCCCCGGCTCTCGCGGGCTTTAGTTATAATATACAATACACACCGATTTTGCGCTTAACATAATAATACATTTATGTGCAAAGTTCAATAGAAATTTGTGTTCTTTTTGTGAACATTTTAGTTTTTCGTTGTTAAATGGCACAAATTAGGCATTTTCATTCGTTCAATATTGCGTCAAAGCAAGGTTTTTCGACTTCTCGTCAAGCTCACGAAGCTCTCCGGGCTCCGAGGCCTCCGGCAGAGAGAGCGCGCCTATGGACAGCCTGCGCAGCGCTGTGACGGGCTTTCCGCGCGAGGCGAGCATGCGCTTGACCTGGTGGTACTTGCCCTCCATGACGCGCACGAGGCAGCGTCCGGCCTCCAGCGGCTCGAGCTTCGCGGGCAGGCATTGTGTTCCATCCGCGAGCGTGAGGCCCTCGGCAAAGGCCGAGACGTCCTGCGCCGTCACCTGCCCCTCGGTCGAGGCGAGGTAGCACTTTTCCACCTTCGACTTCGGCGAAATGACGCGGTGGGCGTAGTCGCCGTCGTTCGTGAGGAGCAGCAGCCCCGTGGTGTCCCGGTCGAGCCGGCCCACGGGAAAGAGGCCGAGTCCGCGGTATTCCGCGGGCAGCAGCTCGAGCACGGTCGGGAGGCTGCGGTCCTCGGTTGCGCAGACGTATCCCGCGGGCTTGTCGAGCATAAAGTAGCGGTATCTGGAGCAGTTGACGGCCGCGCCGTCCACGCGGACGGCGGCCTCGCGCGGGAACTTGCGCTCCGGGGCCGTGACGGTCTCGCCGTCCACGCTGACCCGGCCCGCGCGCACGAGCGTCCTGGCCTCGCTGCGGGAATAGAGCCCGCTGTCCGATATGAGTTTGTCAAGGCGTTCTGTCATATCCGGCCCTCAGCTGCAATATACTTCAAACGGGAGGGGATGTCCCGTGACAAAATCAAAATTGACCAAAAGAAGCGCGGTATTCATCATAATAGCCGCGGCGGTGGTTATCGCAGTCATCGTGCTTATCTGCTCCGGCGGCTCCGGCTCGGGGCTGACGACGACTGAAGCGCGGGTGGAATATCTGGCCTCGCTCGGCTGGGAGGTGGACCCCGCCAGCGAGACGGCAAAGGAGATAGTCCTGCCCGACGAGATGGGCGGCGTGCTGGCCGAGTACAACGAGCTGCAAAAGCAGCAGGGCTTCGACCTCAGCCAATACTGCGGCGAGGTCTGCGAGAGCTACACCTACGTCCTGACGAGCTACCCGAGCGGCGAGACGGGCGTCATAGCCCAGCTCTTCGTCTACAAGGGCCGGGTCATCGGCGGCGACATACACTCCGCCTCCCTCGGCGGCTTCATGCACGGGCTGAGTTAAAATTACAGGGAATTGCCTTTCGGCAATTCCCTGTATTTTTGTTTGCTTAGACCGTCAATTACTCGTTGATGGCGATGACGACGCCGGAGCCGACGGTGCGGCCGCCCTCGCGGATAGCGAAGCGGAGGCCGGTCTCGATGGCGATGGGGGTGATCAGCTCGACGTCCATGTCGACGTTGTCGCCGGGCATGCACATCTCAACGCCCTCGGGCAGGGAGATGACGCCGGTCACGTCGGTGGTACGGAAGTAGAACTG
>UQYT01000009.1 GCA_900545405.1 uncultured Eubacteriales bacterium
CCAGTATCAAGAGCAGTATGGACGGGCAAAAAAGCCTGTATTCATGCGGGTTTTCGCCGTTTCGAGCGTCATTCCCATTCCACCGTCGCGGGGGGCTTACTGGTGATGTCGTAGACTACGCGGGAGATCTCGGGGACCTCGCCGGTGATGCGGTCGCTGGCGCGGGCGAGGACGTCAAGGGGGATGCGGGTCCAGTCGGCGGTCATGAAGTCGTCGGTCGTGACCGCGCGGAGGGCTATCGTCTCGCCGTAGCTGCGCGCGTCGCCGCGCACGCCCACGCTGCGGGTGTTGGTCAGCACGGCGAAGTACTGGTCGGGCATGTGCTCGAGCTTCGCCTTAGCTATCTCGTCGCGGAACACGGCGTCGGCGCGGCGGAGTATGCGCAGCCGCTCCTCCGTGACCTCGCCGATGACGCGCACGGCGAGACCGGGGCCGGGGAAGGGCTGGCGGTTCACCAGCTCCTCGGGCAGGCCCAGCTCGCGGCCCAGGGCGCGGACCTCATCCTTGAAGAGTTCGCGCAGGGGCTCGACAACGCCCTTGAAGTCCATGTCCTTCGGCAGGCCGCCGACGTTGTGGTGGCTCTTTATCGTCGCCGCCTCGCCGGAGCCGCTCTCGATGACGTCGGGGTAGATGGTGCCCTGCACAAGGTACTCGGGGCTGCCCAGCCTGCGGGCCTCGGCCTCGAACACGCGGACGAACTCCTCGCCTATGATGCGGCGCTTCTGCTCGGGCTCGGTCACGCCCTTGAGACGGCTGAGGAAGCGCTCGCGCGCGTCGACGCGCACGAACTGCAGGCCACTGCGTCCCTTGAAGGCGCGCTCCACCAGCTCGGCCTCGCCCTCGCGGAGCAGGCCGTGGTCGACGAACACGCAGACCAGGCGGTCGCCCATGGCCTTGTCGAGCAGGGCCGCCGCGACGGCGGAGTCCACGCCGCCGCTCAAGCCGCAGAGGGCGCGCTTGCCTGCGAGCTCGGTGCGGTATTTTTCGATGGTGCGCTCGGCATAGCTGCCCATGTGCCAGGTGCCGGCGCAGCCGCAGATGTTGTAGAGAAAGTTGCGGAGTATCTCCGTGCCGCGCTCCGTGTGCGTGACCTCGGGGTGGAACTGCACGCCGTAGAGCCGCTCGGCGTCGTTTTCCATCGCGGCGACGGGGCATTTTTCAGTGGAGGCCGTGACGGCGAAGCCCTCGGGCGCGCGCAGCACGCGGTCGGTGTGGCTCATCCAGCAGGTGCCCTCGCCGGCGCAGCCGGAAAAGAGGGAGCTCTCGCGGCTCTTGAGCCGGACGCCGCCATACTCGCCGGAGGCCCCGGCGGAGCCCACCTCGCCGCCCTCAAGATACGCCATGAGCTGGCAGCCGTAGCAGATGCCGAGCACGGGCACGCCCGCGTGCAGCACGCTGCGGTCGCATTTGGGCGAGCCGGGTTCCGGCACGCTCTGCGGGCCGCCGGTGAGAATGACGCCCTTGCAGCCGCTCTCGCGGAGAGCCTCCACGGTGGCCTTGCGCCAGGGCAGTATCTCGGCGTAGACGCCCTGCTCGCGGACGCGGCGGGCGATGAGGCGGCTGTACTGGCCGCCGAAGTCGATTACGAGTATCTTTTCCTCCATTTTTGCCTCCAAATTACTCGACAGTTACAGATTTTGCGAGGTTTTTGGGTTTATCTATGTCGCAGCCCTTTTCGCGCGCGGCGTAATAGGCCAGCAGCTGCAGCGGCACTATCTCGGCCACGGCGTCGAAAAACGGGTCTATGCGCGGGATGAAGATGGCGTCGTCCGCCGCGGCCAGGATGCGGCGGTTGCCCGCCAGGGCCACGGCCAGGACCTTCGCGCCGCGGGCCTTGACCTCCTCGATGCCGTTTATCATCTTCTCGAGCAGGTCCTCGCGGCAGCAGAGGGCCACGACGGGGGTGCCCTCGTCTATGAGGGCGATGGTGCCGTGCTTGAGCTCACCGGCGGCGTAGGCCTCGGAGTGGTTGTAGCTGATCTCCTTCATCTTGAGCGCGGCCTCCAGCGAGACGGCGTAATCGACATTGCGCCCGATATAATACAGCGCGTCGCCCAGGCAATAGCGCTTGGCGAGGGCGGGGAGGGCGTGATTCATGTCAATGGCGCGCTGGATGGCGTCGGGGATGAGGTAGAGCCTGCCCGCGAGGCGGTGCAGCTCCTCGTTGTCTATGCGGCCGAGGCGGTGCGCAAAGTGCGCGGCGAGAGCGCAGATGACGGCCACCTGGGTGGTATAGCCCTTGGTGGAGGCCACGGCGATCTCGGGGCCGGCGCGGGTGTACACCACGTCGTCCGCGAGCTTGGCGAGGCTGCTGCCCACTACGTTGACGATGGCGAGCAGCCGCGCGCCGCGGGAGCGGCACTCGCGCGCTGCGGCGAGGGTATCCGCCGTCTCGCCGGACTGGGAGAGCGCTATGACCAGCGTCTCCGGCCCGATGAGCGGGTCGGAATACCGCAACTCGCTGGCGAGCTCGGCGGTGACGGGGATGCGGCAGAGCTTCTCAAGCGCCTGCTTGCCGACGCAGCCCGCGTAATAGGCGGAGCCGCAGGCGGTGATGACTATGGATTTTATACTCCTCAGTGCCTCGTCGTCAAGCCCCAACTCCTCAAATTCTATGCCGCCGCCGCGGAGACGGGGCTCGAGCGCGGCGCGGACGGCGCGGGGCTGCTCCATGATCTCCTTGAGCATGAAGTGCTCGTAGCCGCCCTTTTCCGCGGCCTCGACGCTCCACTCGATGCGGGTGACGGGCGCGTTGACGGGCCGCCCGGCGCTGTCGAAGACGGTGATGCTATCGGGAGTGAGCTCGGCGAACTGGCCGTCCTCGAGGCAGATGGAGTTCTTGGTGTGGGCCACGAGGGCGGTGACGTCGGAGGCAAAGTAGTTCTCGCCGACGCCGAGGCCGAGGATGAGGGGGCTGGCCTCGCGCACGGCGTAGAGCGTGCCCGGCTCGTCGGCGCAGAGTATGCCGATGGCATAGCTGCCCTCGAGCCGCGCCACGGTGCGCATGACGGCCGCCTTGAAGTCGCCGGTGTAGCAGGTCTCCAGCAGGTGGACGATGACCTCGGTGTCCGTCTCGCTCTGAAATACGCAGCCGCGCTCCGTGAGTTCGGCGCGCAACTCTGCGTAATTCTCGATTATGCCGTTGTGGACGACGGCGAACTTGCCGTTGTTGCTGACGTGGGGGTGAGCGTTGGTGTCCGTGGGCGCGCCGTGGGTGGCCCAGCGGGTGTGGCCTATGCCGGAGCGGCCGGGGAGGGACGCGCCGTTTCGCGTGAGCTCGCAGAGAGTCTCTATGCGTCCGCTGGTCTTGGCGAGCTCGAGGCCGGTCTCGCCCATTACGGCGATACCGGCCGAGTCGTAGCCTCTGTATTCAAGCGCCTTGAGGCCGGCGAGCAGCACGCCCGCCGCCTCACGCTTTCCGGTGAAGCCTACAATTCCGCACATACCATATCCTTTCCAGAAACGGGGTTAAAGCTTTATATACTCGTCGCGGCCCGCGCCCACGGAGACATAGCGGATGGGGCAGCCGGTCTCCTGCTCGATGCGGCGGACATAGCGGCGCGCCTCGAGGGGCAGATCGGTCCACTGGCGGGCGTGGGAGATGTCGCACTTCCAGCCGTCCATGTACTCGACGACGGGCTTGGCGCCCTCGAGAGCGGCTGGGAAGGGGAAGTCGCGCGTCTCGGCGCCGTCCACCTCGTAGGCGACGCAGAGGGGTATCTTATCCATGTAGCCGAGCACGTCGAGCTTGGTGAGGGCGATGCAGGTAGCGCCCTGGAGCCTGACGCCGTAGCGCGTGGCGACGAGGTCGATGGGTCCGACGCGCCTGGGGCGGCCGGTCTTGGCGCCGTATTCGGCGCCGGCGGTGCGCAGCTCATCGGCCTCGGGGCCGAACCACTCGCAGACGAAGGGGCCCTCGCCCACGCAGGTGGAGTAGGCCTTGACGACGCCGACGACCTCGTCCAGGCTTCCCGAAGGCATACCGCTGCCCATCAGGGCGTAGGCTGCAAGGGTGTTGGACGAGGTCGTATAGGGGCAGATGCCGTGCTCCAGGTCGCGCAGAGCGCCGAGCTGAGCCTCAAAAAGTATGCGTTTGCCCGCGGCCGCGGCTCCCATGAGGAAGCGGCCGGTCTCGCGTATGAAGGGACGGAGCGGTTCGCCGTAGCGCTCGAGCCAGGAGGTGATCTCCTCGAGCGTGTAGCCCTTGGCCCCGTAGACCTTTGTGAGGATGAGGTTTTTCCACTCCAGTATCTCGGCGAGGCGCTCCGTCATCTGCCTGGGATAGCTGAGGTCGCCGGCCTGGATGGTCTTTTTCTGATACTTGTCGGAATAGAAGGGCGCTATGCCCTGCTTGGTGGAGCCGAACTTGTGTGCGCCGAGGCGCTGCTCCTCGAGGCCGTCCTGTTCCTTGTGCCAGGGCAGGAGCAGGCTGGCCCGCTCGCTTATCATGAGATTCTCGGGGGTTATCTTCACGCCCTGGGCGCGGACCGTCTCGATCTCCTCCCAGAGGCTCTGGAGATCGAGCGCCACGCCGGGGCCGAGAACATTCACGACCCCGGGGCGGAAGATGCCCGACGGCAGCAGGTGCAGGGCGAACTTGCCGTATTCGTTTATAACGGTGTGCCCCGCGTTCCCGCCGCCCTGGTAGCGGACGACGACGTCAAAGTCCCGGGTGAGCAGGTCCACCATGCGGCCCTTGCCCTCGTCGCCCCAGTTGATTCCAACTACCGCGCAGTTTGACATTTTACTTCCTCCAGCTCGTTTAAGCTCCTTCCGCTGTCGCCGTAGTTCGAGAGATAGCGCGCGGAGGGATCGCCCACGTCGCAGCCCGCCCAGTTCCGGTTGGGCATCCAGAAACCGGGGACCATCTCCGCCTGACCGGGGTAGAATTTCTCGAATATCTCGCGGTAGAGCAGGGATTCCTTGGTGAACGGCTGCGAAAAAGTGTATCTTCTGCGTTTGTGCTCAAAGTCCGCGTCGGAGTACATGCGCTCGGCGAGGGCCTTGAGGTTGTCGGCCAGCGAGTGGCCCACGGCGTCGGAGAAGGCGGCCTTCTCGCGCCAGAGTATGCCGTCCGGCAGCAGTCCTTCGCCGTCGAAGGCGCGGCGCAGGAGATACTTGCCCACGCCGTGGCGGTTCATCTTCATCTCCGGGTCGATGGACATGACGTAGCGGACAAAGTCCAGGTCGCCGAAGGGCACGCGGGCCTCCAGCGAGTGCACGGAGATGCAGCGGTCGGCACGCAGAACATCGTAGGCGTAGAGCTCGCGCATGCGCTTTTGCGCTTCCTTCTGGAACTCCTCGGCCGAGGGTGCGAAGTCCGTGTACTTGTAGCCGAAGAGCTCGTCGGAGACCTCGCCTGTGAGCAGGACGCGGACGTCGGTCTGCTCGTGGATGGCCTTGCAGACGAGGTACATGCCCACGCTGGCGCGCACCGTCGTGATGTCGTAGGAGCCGATGGTGGCGATGACGTCGCTCAGGGCGGCTACCGCCTCCTTGACGGGGACGACCACCTCCATGTGGTCGCTGCCGATGAACTCCGCGACCTCGCGGGCATAGCCGAGGTCGATGGCGTCGCCGCTCATGCCGATGGCGAAGGTGCGGATCTTCTTGCCCGTGAGCCGCGCCGCGATGGCGCAGACCAGGGAGGAATCCAGGCCGCCGCTGAGCAGGAAGCCGACCTTGGCGTCGGAGACCAGGCGCTTTTCAACGCCCTTTATCAGCCTCTCGCGGATGCCGGCGCAGATCTCGTCCTCGGTGCCGCGGATGATCGGCCCGGCCTCGCCGGGGTCGGCATAGCGGTGGAACTGCCCGCCCTTCCAGTAGCATCCGGGAGGGAAGGGGCGCACACGCCATACCAGCCCGACGAGGTTCTTCGCCTCGCTGGCGAAGAGCATCGTGCCGTGCATGTCGTAGCCGTAGAAGAGGGGACGAATGCCGATGGGGTCGCGCGCTGCGATGAACTCGTGCGTCTCGGCGTCGTAGATGATGCAGGCAAACTCCGCGTCGAGCATCTTGAACATATCCGTTCCGTACTCGCGCCAGAGCGGGAGCAGCACCTCGCAGTCGGAGCCGCTTTTGAAGGTGTACTTTGCAGAGAGCTCTTCCTTTATCTTTTCATAGCCGTAGATCTCGCCGTTGCAGACGACATAGCTGCCGTCCAGTTCAAAGGGCTGCATGCCCGTGGGGTCGAGTCCCATGATGGACAGGCGGTGAAAGCACAGTATGCCGTCGTCGAGCTTCACGATACGGCTGTCATCGGGACCGCGGGAGCGTGTGCGCTCGAAGCCCTCGGTGAAGGCGGCCATTTCGGGCATTGGGCCGCAGCAGCCCATTATGGAGCACATGGTGCACCTCAGCCCACACCGTACAGCAGCTCACTGTACGTGGGGTAGGGCCAGTACTTGGCGGACGTGATGCTCTCGGCCTCGTCGGCCGCGGCGCGCAGCTCGCGCATCCTGGGCAGGACGTCGTCGCGAATGGCGCAGCTCTCGGCGGTGACGTCGGCCGCGTCGTGCAGGTGGAGCATGGAATCCTCCAGCGCCTCGGTGTTGGCGGCAATGACGTCGCAGAGCGTGGAGAGCCGGCGCACAAGGCCGCGCTCATAGGTGCAGGCGCAGTCCGGGTCGAGGCCGCGCTTGGCGGCGGCGGCACGGGCGGTGTCGGCGGCATAGGCCTCGACGGCGGGGAGGATCTCCTTCTTCGCCATGTCGGCCATGGTCAGGGCCTCGATGCTGACGGTCTTGCAGTAGTTCTCCAGCATGATCTCGTAACGGGAGTGGAGCTCTGCTTCAGTATACACCCCTTCGGAGGTTAGCATATCTATGTTCTTTTTGTCAAGCAGTCTCGGCATGCAATCGGGGGTGGTGCGCAGGTTGGAGAGCCCGCGGACCTCCTCGGCCTCGCGCAGCCAGGCCGCGTCGTAGCCGTTGCCGTTGAAGATTATGCGCTTGTGGCAGATGATGACGCTGCGGATGAGCTCGTGCAGGGCGGTGTCGAAGCTCTCGGAGCTCTCCAGGATGTCGGCGTAGCGGTGCAGCACGGAGGCGACGGCGGCGTTGAGCATGATGTTGGCGCAGGCTATGGAGTTGGAGGAGCCGAGCATGCGGAACTCAAACTTGTTGCCGGTGAAGGCGAAGGGGGAGGTGCGGTTGCGGTCCGTGGTGTCGCGCTGGAACCTCGGCAGGGTGTCCACGCCGAGGCGCAGCTGGCTGCGCTCAGCGGCGGAGTAGGGGGCGTCCTGCTCCAGGGCCTTGAGGACGGCGGTGAGCTCATCGCCGAGGAAAATGGAGACCACGGCGGGGGGAGCCTCGTTGGCGCCCAGACGGTGGTCGTTGCCCGCCGTGGCCACGGCGAGACGCAGGAGGTCCTGATACTCGTCAACGGCCTCGATGACCGCGCAGAGGAAGGTGAGGAACTGCGCGTTCTCATGCGGCGTCTCGCCAGGGGAGAGAAGATTTATCCCGGTGTCGGTGGTGAGGGACCAGTTGTTGTGCTTACCGGAGCCGTTCACACCGGCGAAGGGCTTTTCGTGAAGGAGACACGCAAGGCCGTGTTTGGCCGCGACCTTCTGCATGATCTCCATGGTCAGCTGGTTGTGGTCGGTGGCGATGTTGGCCGGGCCGTAGATGGGCGCGATCTCGTGCTGGGCGGGCGCCACCTCGTTGTGCTCGGTCTTGGCCAGGACGCCGAGCTTCCAGAGCTCCTCATCCAGGTCCTTCATATATGCCTCGACCCTCGGCTTTATGCTGCCGAAATAGTGGTCGTCGAGCTCCTGGCCCTTGGGCGGGCGGGCGCCGAAGAGGGTGCGGCCGGTGCAGACCAGGTCGCGGCGCTTCTTGAAGAGCTCCTTATCGATGAGGAAGTACTCCTGCTCGGGGCCGACGGAGGGGTACACGCGCCGGACGTCCTCGTTGCCGAAGAGCTTGAGCACGCGCAGGGCCTGACGGGAGAGCGCGGCCATGGAGCGCAGGAGCGGGGTCTTTTTGTCCAGGGCCTCGCCGCCGTAGGAGCAGAAGGCCGTGGGTATGCAGAGCGTGTGGCCCTTGATGAAGGCGTAGCTGGTGGGGTCCCAGGCGGTGTAGCCGCGGGCCTCAAAGGTGGCGCGCAGGCCGCCGGAGGGGAAGCTCGATGCGTCCGGCTCGCCCTGAATGAGCTCGCGGCCGGAGAACTCCATTATGACGCCGCCGTCGGGTGCGGGGCTTATAAAGCTGTCGTGCTTCTCGGCGGTAATACCGGTCATGGGCTGGAACCAGTGCGTAAAGTGCGTGGCTCCGTGCTCAACGGCCCAGTCCTTCATCGCCGAGGCGACCTCGCCCGCGACGTCGGAATTGAGCGGCTTCCCGGCCTCTATGGTCTCCCTCAGGGAATTATAGACCCAACCGGGGAGACGGGCCTTCATGACCCTGTCGTCAAAAACCATACATCCAAAATACTCGGGTACTGTCGCCATGACGATCACCTCTTTAAAAAAATAAAAAGACAGGGGCGCCGCAGGTTATGCTGCCTGCGGCGCCCTTGCCGTACAACGCGAACACTATAAGCTCGATAGTGCAATTTGTCAAGAGGTCAACTGCGAAAATCAGCACAATAGTCAAAAATCCACGTTGACAAACAGGCTATAGTGTAGTAAAGTTACCGCATGAACGAGGGAGTTCATTCGTATCGAGGGAGAAGTGTCGAATGATTGCCCTCGGTTTTTGATTTTGAAACGGCAGAAAGGTCGGGAGCGAAATGAAGTACACCGCCGATGAGATAATACAGTACGCGCGCGAGGAAAACGTGAAGTTCGTGCGCCTCGCCTTCTGCGACGTGTACGGGCGGCAGAAGAACATCTCCGTCATGGCCTCTGAGCTGGAGCGGGCTTTCCGCTCAGGCATCGCGATAGACGCCTCGGCCATCCCGGGCTTCGGCGGCGAGGTGCGCTCGGATATGCTCCTGCACCCCGACCCGGGCACGCTTGCAGAGCTGCCCTGGCGGCCCGAAAACGGCAAGGTCGTCCGGCTCTTCTGCGACATAAAGTATCCCGACGGCCGCCCCTTTGAGGCGGACACCCGCGCGCTGCTGCGCCGCGCCGTGGAGCGGGCCGAGCACGCGGGCTACAGCTTCGCCTTCGGCTCCGAGATGGAGTTTTACATCTTCAAGCGCGACGAGGACGGCGAGCCGACCCGCATCCCCTACGACCACGCGGGCTACATGGACATAGCCCCCGAGGACCGCGGCGAGAACATCCGCCGCGAGGTCTGCCTGACGCTCGAGCAGATGGGCATCCGGCCGGAGGGCTCCCACCACGAGGAGGGCCCGAGCCAGAACGAGATAGACTTCCGCTACTCCGACCCCCTCTCGGCGGCGGACAACGCGGTGACCTTCTGCGCCGTGGTGCGCACCATAGCGGCGCGCAACGGCCTGTGCGCGGACTTCTCACCCAAGCCCCTGCCCAACTTTGCGGGCAGCGGACTGCACATCAACATGTCTGTGCGCGGCGAGGTGGGCGGCTTCGACCCCATGCCCTACGTCATCGCGGGCGTGCTCGACAAGATCTACGACATGACGGCCTTCCTGAACCCCTGCGAGGCGTCCTACGCGCGCCTGGGCAGCTTCAAGGCGCCGAGGTATATCACCTGGTCGAGCGAGAACCGCTCCCAGCTCATCCGCATCCCGGCGGCCGAGGGCGAGTTCCGCCGCGCCGAGCTCCGCTCCGCGGACCCGATGGCGAACCCCTACATTGCCTTCGCCCTGCTCATCCACGCGGGGCTGGACGGCATCAAGGGCCGGCTCAACCTGCCCGAGCCGGCGGACATAAACCTCTACACCGCCCCGCAGAGCGTTGTGGACAGCTACCGCCGCCTGCCCGCCTCCCTGACCGAGGCCGCGGCCGCGGCGGCAAAGAGCGAATTCATTGCAAAACACCTGCCCGAGGCTGTGGCCCAGGCATATTTCAGACACTGAGCGGTATAAAAATTCCGGAGAAGGGAGGGAGCGCGATTGGTCTTTCGGGAGCACACCTACGGCGTCCTCGTCGTCTCGTCCTCGGAAAAATTCAACAGCACCATGAAGACGCTCCTGCCCATGACGGACTACTGGCCGCTGGACTTCGCGGGCAGCGTCAACGAGGCGCGGCGGCGCATGCTGGAGACGGAGTACGACCTCGTGCTCATAAACGCGCCCCTGCCGGACGACTTCGGCACCCGGCTGGCCACGAGCATTTGCAATGAGACCGGCCTCGGCGTGCTGCTCTTCGTCAAGGCCGCGATGTATGACGACGTCTGCTCCAAGGTCACGGAGTACGGCGTGCTCACGGTGTCTAAGCCCGCGCCGCTGCAGGTGGTGCGCCAGTCGCTGAGCGTGCTTTGCGCCACGCGGGAGCGGCTGCGCCGCATGGAGGCGCGCCAGGCCTCCGTGGAGGAGAAGATAGAGGAGATCCGCCTCGTGAACCGCGCCAAATGGCTGCTCATAGAGCGGCTCGGCATGACGGAGGCTGAGGCTCACAGATACATGGAAAAGCAGGCCATGGACCAGCGCGTGTCCAAGCGCGGCCTTGCCGAGATAATCATAAAAACCTATGAATAAAGTGGGAGGAGCGGGAAAATGACAAAGCATATTTTCGTGACGGGAGGCGTGGTGTCCGGCCTGGGCAAGGGCATAACGGCCGCCTCGCTGGGCAGACTTCTCAAGGCTCGCGGCCTGAAGGTCGCGGCGCAGAAGCTCGACCCCTACATAAACGTCGACCCCGGCACGATGAGCCCCTATCAGCACGGCGAGGTCTACGTCACCACCGACGGCGCGGAGACGGACCTGGACCTCGGCCACTACGAGCGCTTCATAGACGAGGACCTCAACAGCCTCTCCAACCTCACCACCGGCCGCGTATACTCCTCCGTCATCCAGAAGGAGCGCCGCGGCGAGTACCTTGGCAGCACCGTGCAGACAATCCCGCACATCACCGATGAGATAAAAGGCAGCATCCGGGCCCTGGCCGAGCGCACAGGCGCGGACGTGCTTATAACCGAAATAGGCGGTACCATAGGCGACATAGAGGGCCAGCCCTTCATCGAGGCCATACGGCAGATAGGCCGTGAGGCCGGCAAGGGCAACGCCATCTTCATCCACGTCACGCTGGTGCCCTATCTCAAGGCCTCCGGCGAGCACAAGTCGAAGCCCACCCAGCACTCGGTAAAGGAGCTACAGGGCCTCGGAGTCTCGCCGGATATTATTGTGCTGCGCAGCGACGAGCCCATAGAGGACCGCAGCATCTTCCGCAAGGTGGCGGGCTTCTGCAACGTCTCGGAGGACTGCGTCATCGGCAATGTCACGCTGCCCACGCTCTATGAGGCGCCGCTGATGCTCGAGGAGGCGGGCCTTGCCCGCGTCGTGTGCCGCGAGCTGGGGCTGGAGACCCCGGAGCCGGACCTCACCGAGTGGCGCGCCATGGTAGAACGCATGCACAGCCAGAGCCGCAGCGTGAAGATAGGCCTCGTCGGCAAGTATGTGAAGCTCCACGACGCCTACCTCTCCGTGGCCGAGGCGCTCCGCCACGCCGCCTGGGCCCAGGACGCCAAGGTGGACATCGACTGGATAGACGCCGAGGAGCTGGAAAAGCCCGACGGCGAGCGGCTGCTCTCCGGCCTTGACGGCATAATCGTCCCCGGCGGCTTCGGCCTGAGGGGCACCGAGGGCATGTTCATCGCGGCGAGGTACGCGCGCGAGCACCATGTGCCCTACTTCGGCATCTGCCTCGGCATGCAGACGGCGGTCATCGAGTTCGCGCGCGACGCCGCGGGCCTCGCGGACGCCAACTCCGGTGAGTTCGACCCGGAGAGCACGAACAAGGTCATAGACTTCATGCCCGGCCAGAGCGAGAGCGTGGACAAGGGCGGCACCCTCCGCCTCGGCGGCTACCCATGCGTCATCACGCCGGGCACGACCATGGCCCGCTGCTACGGTGAGCGCGAGATAACCGAGCGCCACCGCCACCGCTACGAGTTCAACAACGACTACCGCGAGCTGCTGCAGGAAAAGGGCCTGACGCTAAGCGGCCTCTCTCCCGACGGCAGGCTCGTCGAGGCTGTGGAGCTCAGCGGCGAGCGCTTCTTCGTCGGCGTGCAGTACCACCCCGAGTTCAAGTCCCGCCCGAACCGCCCGCACCCGCTGTTCATGGCCTTCATCGCCGCCTCCCTGGGCGACTGAGATAAAAAAAGACCGCCGCGAGGAAATTTCCTCGCGGCGGTTTTCGTTTTAGTCTCCGAAGAAGATGCCGACGTCTCTCGCGGTCTGGATGAGCGGGTGGTCGGTGGGAAGGAACTTGGTGCGGCTCGCGGCGTCCTCAAGCGGGACGTCCACGATGCGTCCCTCCTGGATGCCGACCATGGTGCCGTATTTCTTCTGCATGATGAGCCTCGCGGCGGCGGTGCCGAACTGGGTGGCCAGCACGCGGTCGTAGGGGCAGGGGGGGCCGCCCCTCTGATAGTGGCCGGGCACGGTGACGCGCGTCTCCTGGCCGGTCATGCTCTCCAGCTCCGCGGCGATGCGGTAGGAGATGGTGGAGTGGCGGGAGGCCTCCTTGACGCGGCGGCGCTCCTCCTCGCTGAGCACGGCGTCCGTCGAGGAGACGGCGCCCTCGGCCACGGCGATGATGGAGAAGTTGCGCCCGCGCTTGCGGCGGTATTCTATGGCCGCGGCGACCTTCTCGATGTCGTAGGGGATCTCGGGGATGAGCACGATGTCGGCGCCGGAGGCGATGCCGGCGTTGAGCGTCAGCCAGCCCGCGTCGCGGCCCATGAGCTCCACCAGGAACACGCGGCTGTGGGAGCTCGCGGTGGAGTGGATGTAGTCGATGACGTTCGTCGCAATGTCCACGGCGCTCTGGAAGCCGAAGGTGGTGTCCGTGCCCCAGATGTCGTTGTCGATGGTCTTGGGCAGAGTAACGATGTTCATGCCCGCGTCCATAAGCAGCTTGGCGCTCTTCTGCGTGCCGTTGCCACCCATGACCACCAGACAGTCGAGGTTGAGCCGGTTGTAGGTGTTCAGCATCGCGGGCATGAGGTCGTTGCCCTCGTCGTCCACGATGGCCTTGCCGGGGATGTATTTTTGACGAGAGGTGCCGAGAATGGTGCCGCCCTCGATGAGGATGCCGGAAAAGTCGCTCGGTTCCATGAACTTGTAGTCGCCCTCGATGAGGCCCTTGTAGCCGTCGTACATGCCGTAGATCTCGACATTGTCGACGTACTGGAACAGCGCCTTGCCAACGCCGCGGATGGCCGCGTTCAGGCCCTGGCAGTCGCCGCCCGAGGTGACGAGGCCGACTCTGGTGTTGCGTTTCATAAATCACCCTCCAAATATACCTAACGTACCAAATGTATCATACAACACCGCACGCACCCTGTCAACACCAATCTGCGCACTTCGTCATTTGCCGACGCAGAAGCGCGAAAAGATGCGGTCTGTGACGTCGTCGCGGACGCTGCGGCCGGTGAGCTCGGCGAGGGCGGCGAGGGCGTCCTCGGCCTCGGTGAGCACGGCGTCGGGGGTCAGTCCGGCGGCGAGGGCGTCCCGCGCGGCGTCAAGCGCGGAGAGCGCGCGGCCCACGGCCTCGGCCTGGCGGGCGTTGGTGAGTATCTCGCCCGCGGGGGCCGCCGGGGCGGGGAAGAGCTCCGCCACCGCCGCGGCCAGGGCGTCTAGCCCCTCGCCAGTGCGCGCGCTGAGGCTCACCACGGCGTCAAAGCCCGTGAGCTCCGCCGCATCCAGCACTTGGGGCAGGTCGCACTTGTTTATGACGCAGACGGCCCGTTTGGCCGCGCGCGCGGCGGCAAGCGTCTCGCCGTCCGCGTCCGAGAGCGGCTGCGAGCCGTCGAACACCGCTATGGCCAGCTCCGCACCCTCGGCGGCGGCAAAGGCCCGGCGCACGCCCTCGCGCTCGGCCTCATCCGCGGCCTCGCGCAGTCCCGCCGTGTCCGTCAGGCGCAGCAGTACCCCGCCGAGCAGGGCCTTTTCCTCAATCGTGTCCCGCGTTGTGCCCGGCTGGGCCGTGACTATCGCCCGGTCGTAGCCGAGTATTGCGTTCAAAAGCGAGCTCTTGCCCGCGTTCGGGCGGCCGACTATCGCCGCACGCACGCCCTCGCGCATGACCCGCCCGCGCTCAAAGCTCGCGAGCAGTTCGCGCAGCTCCGCCGCGCCCGCGTCCAGGCGCGAGGCGTAGTTTGCAAGCTCAAAGGGCTCGATGTCCTCGTCCGGGTAGTCCAGCACGGCGTCAAAGTGTGATATTATGTCAACCACATCCGAGTACACCCTCTCGGCCCGGCGGCTGAGCGCGCCTCCGAGCTGGCCGGCGGCGTTTACGGCGGCTTCGGCTGTGGCGGCCTCGATGATGTCGATGACGGCCTCGGCCTCGGTGAGGTCGAGCATGCCGTTCAAAAAGGCGCGCTTGGTGAACTCGCCAGGCCCGGCCTGCCTGGCCCCGGCGGCGAAGAGTGCCTCGAGCGCGGCGCGCAGCACGACGGGGGAGCCGTGGCACTGCAGCTCGGCGGTGTCCTCGCCGGTGTAGCTGTGCGGCGCGCGGCTGATCGTGCACAGGCAGATGTCGAGCACGTGCCCGGCGGCGTCCACGAGGCGGCCGTAGACCAGCTGTCGGTCCCGGTGCTCGGACATGGGCCTGCCGTCGGCGGGGCGGAACACGGCCTCTGCGGCGGCGACCGCCCCGGGGCCGGAGACTCGGACTATGCCTATGGCGGAGACGACCTCGCCCGTGGCGATGGCGGCAATGGTGTCTGACATGCTGAAAACTCCTTTAAAAAAAGCCGCCCCGGAGGACGGCTTTTTTGATGGTATGGTGTTTAGCCGAGCGTGACGCTCTTGCGCAGGGAGTCGTCAAACATCCTGGCGATTATGGCGGCGACCTCGCTTCTCTTTATCCCGCTGTCGGGGAGGAAGGAGCCGTCCGCAAGCGAGCCGTCAAGGATGCCGGCGCGGTAGAAAGCGTATATCTCCTCGGAGCCTATGCTGCCCGCGGCGACGTCGGGGATGGCGCCGTCGGCGATGTTGTTTATCGCGAGGTATTCGGAGGCGGGCAGGGCGTTATAGAAGAGGCGGACATAGTCCCTGCGGCTGATGGGGGAGTCGTACTCGGCGCGGGAGAGAGCGCCGTAGCTCTCGGGCGCTATGCCGTTGCGCACGGCGTAATCCACATAGGTGGTGTACCAGGGGCTGCCGTTGGTGAGGGTGACCGCGCCCTCGTGGTAGAGCTGGTGCATGCAGGCGGCGATCTTGATGGCCTGGGCGAGCGTGAAGCTCTCATCCGGGCCGTAGCGCCCCTCGGCCACGCCGTCTATGAGGCCCAGATCGACAGCGGCGTAGACATACTCGGCGTACCAGCTGCCCGCGGGCACGTCGCTGAACGTGAGCGCGGAGGAGGCGGAGTACGACCCGCCGACGAGCAGCGTGGAGGCGGAGGAGGCGGTGACCGAGGCGCTGGAGCCCTCGCAGACGATGTACATCTGGTTCGGGTTAATGCGCCCGTTTGTGGCCTCACCGCCGACGCTGACGTTGAGGAAGGCGCCGGAGGTTATGCTGACCGTGGCGGAGCCGGAGAGCAGTGTCACAGAAGCGCCCTCCTTGAGGCTCAGGACCTGGCCCGCGGAGAGGGACACGCGCGCGGAGCCGCCCGACTGCCCCGACTGCTCAAAGGCGGGGCGCAGCGCGGCGTCTATGCCTTCGGCCGCATCCTCGACAAGGGAGCTTGCCCAGCTGTCGGCATAGCTCTTGGACACCAGCGGGTCCGAGGCGCTGCCCGCCGCGGAGGCGGTCACGGTGCCGCAGAGCAGCAGCAGCGTCAGAGCGAGGACGAGCAGACGCTTACGCACGGGGTGTCTCATCATTTCTGGTTTTTGGCAGCGGCGGCCGCCTCGGCGTCGATGCGCTCGGAGAGGTAGTAGCCGAGGGCGAGCAGGCTGTCGGAGAAGTGGATGTTCTCCACGATGACCTCGCTCTCGGAGACGTCGAGCTCGACGTTGGTGAAGTTCCAGATGGCCTTCACGCCGTGGTCGACCAGCTCGTGCGCGGCCTTGTTGGCCATGATCTTGGGCACGGAGAGGACGGCCATGTCGACCTTGTTGTTGTCGAAGATGTGGGGCAGCTCGGAGATGTCGTGCACGCGGATGCCGGAGATGTCGGTGCCGACGAGCTCGGGCCTGACGTCGTAGGCGGCGAGCATATGGAAACCGTACTGCTCGAAGCAGAAGTTCTCGATGAGCGCGCGGCCGATGTTGCCGACGCCGACGAGGATGACGGAGAAGTCGCGGTTCATTCCGAGTATGGAGGCTATCTCACCGCGCAGACCGGTGACGTTGTAGCCGTAGCCCTGCTGGCCGAATTCGCCGAAGCAGCTGAAGTCCTGCCTGATCTGGGAGGAGGTCAGCGACATCTGCCTGCCCAGCTCACCGGAGGAGATGCGGTCCACACCCGCGGTCTTGAGCTCGTCCAGCTTGCGCAGGTAGCGCGGCAGACGCCTTATAACGTTGTTGGATACCTTGAGCTGTTTCACTTTTTCCCACCAAGTTCCTTTTCTATCCTCTTAAAAGAGAGTTGTCAGATTTCAGTGTAGAATTATAGCACAGCGATGCAAGCGTTTCAAGGGAAATTAATCTGTAAATCTTGCGAAAATTACACAAAAACCCCCTCAATTTGACCAATGGGCAAAGTGAGGGGGAAGAAATCGCACTCGGCGTCAATTGAGGGCGTCCAGAAATTCGGCGGGGGAGCCCGCGGCGGAATACGCGCCGCCGCCGTCCGTGATGCAGACGAGACTTCCGTCCGCAACATAGACGTCCAGCCTGGCGGAACCCCCGGCGTAGTTTATGTCCACGCTGTAGCTGGCCTCTCCCAGCGCCTTCCAGCTCTGGGCCTGACCGGAGGGGCTCAGCAGCGCGGCGATGAGGCCGATGCCGTCCTCGTCGGTGACGGTGGTGTCCCCGTCGGGGGAGCTTATCTCGATGGAGGTTATCTGCTCCGCGTCGAGCTGCACGGCGCTTCCGCCGGAGGCGCCGAACTGCTCCACGGCGGGAGTTTCGTCCTCGCCCGCCTGCTCTAAGACGCCGTTTGCCGCGCCGTCTGCCGGCTCATCGGCGGTTGGCTCCTCGCGCTGAGAGGTCTCCTCGGCGGGGGAGGGGTCCGGCGCGGCGCAGTCTGCACCGGCGTCGGAATTGCGAGGGTCTATCTCTCCGGGAGCTGCGGCGATGCCGAACTGCGCCGCCTGGGGCTCTCCGGAGGCCGCACCGGTGCTCTCGGACGGCAAAGCCAGCCGCACTGTCGCCAGTACGGCCAGGACTATGCAGGCGGCAAGGGCCATGTAGCGGACCTGGCTCTTTCCGGGCTTCTTGGCCCGCCTTGACCCATGGCCGCCCTGGGTGCGCACGGCGGCCATCACGCCCTCGGCAAAGCCCTCCGGCGCGGCCGTCTCCCCAAGTGAAAGGGAAATGGCACTGAACGCATCGTAAACACGGCGACAGTTCGCGCAGCCGTCAAGGTGTGCGAGGAGCTCGGTCTTCTGAGGCTCCGGCAGCTCTCCGTCCACCAGCTGGCTTATCATTTCAAGATATCTGTCACACTCGCTCATGCGTCCGCACCTCCCTTCCGCTCGTTTGACGCGATGGACCCTGGAATGTTCCCCTCGCGGATCAAAAATTCGGAAAGTTTTTTTCGGGCCCGGAAGATGCGGGATTTGACGGTGCCCTCCTCAAGGTTGAGGGCGCGGCTTATCTCGTCGTAGCTCAGTCCGTTTATCTCGCGCAGGAGCAATATCTCGCGGTATTCGGGCGAGAGCGAGTCCAGCCCGCGGCGCACGGACTCGCGCAATTCTGTGCGCTCAAGCCTCGCCTCGGGCGAAAAACGCTCGTCCGGTATCTCCAGCTCGCCCTCCTCGCCGTCCTCGTCCTCCCAGTTCAGGGAGACTGTGCGCCGCTTGGCGCGCCCGCGCAGAAAGTCGATGCAGATGTTGCTCGTCAGGCGGTAGAGCCAGACCGAGAACTTGCTCTCGCCCCGGAAGCTTGCAAGGGAGTTGAACGCGCGTATGAACGCCTCTTGCGCCATGTCGCGCGCGTCCTCCTCGTTGCCCACCATCCGGAGCGCGAGGCTGTATACCTTATTTTGATGTTCAAGCACCAGGGCCTCGAATGCGTCCGTGTCGCCGGCGCGCACCCGGAGGATGATCTCAAGTTCTTCTTCCCGGGTCATGCCATCACTCTCTATATAATGTCGTCCAGCGGCGGCCTCCCGAGCGCGATGTCGCGCGCGATGGAGCGCAGCTCGTCCAAAGTTGATATCCTGACCAGTTTCTGCTTCCAGGCCGAGGAATACGCCACGCCCTTGAGATACCAGGGCAGGCGCGCCCGGGCCTCGATACAGGCGAGCCTCTCGCCCTTTTCCGCGGCGGCGGTCTCCACCTGGCGCACGGCTGTCGCCATGCGTTCAGCGAGAGGCGGGCGCTCCGGCGGCTCGAGCCCGGCGAGCACCGCGTTTATCTCGGCAAAGAGCCAGGGGTCGCCGAAGGCGCCCCGGCCCACCATGCAGGCGTCCGCGCCGGTGTAGCTCAAAATGTGCGCCGCGTCCGCGCCGGAGAACACGTCCCCGTTCGCGATGACGGGCACTGAAACCGCGCGTTTGACCTCGCGGATGATGTCCCAGTCGGCCCTTCCGGCGTACATCTGCACGCGCGTCCGGCCGTGCACGGCTATCGCCGCGGCCCCGGCCTGCTCCAGGAGCTTTGCCAGCTCCACGGCGTTGACGGAGCCCCCGTCCCAGCCCTTGCGTATCTTCACCGTGACGGGCACGGGCACGGCCATGGCCACGGCGGCGACTATCTCCGCCGCCAGCTCCGGCGTGCGCATGAGGGCCGAACCATCGCCGGATTTGACCACCTTGCCCACGGGACAGCCCATGTTGATGTCTATTATCTCCGCCCCGGAGATGTCCAGCGCGCGCTTTGCGCCCTCGGCCATGGACTCCGGCTCGTGGCCGAAGATCTGCGCCGAGACGGGCCGTCCGCCCTCGGGCACGTGCAGCAGCGCTGCGGTCTTCCTGTCATTATAGCACAGAGCCTTGGCGCTGACCATCTCGGTGTACACCAGCGCCGCCCCCTGTTCGAGACAGAGGCCGCGGAAGGCGGAGTCCGTGACCCCCGCCATGGGTGCGAGCACCGCCCGCCCGGCGAGCTGCACGCCGCCTATCGAAAAACCCGCGCTCACTTGAGGTCGAGGCCCACGGGGCAGTGGTCGGAGCCCATGATCTCGGGGCAGATGTAGGCCTTGTCAATGCGCTCCGCCAGCCGGTTGGAGCAGAGGAAATAGTCTATGCGCCAGCCGACGTTCCGCTCGCGGGACGCCGCGCGGAAGCTCCACCAGGTGTAGGCCCCCTCGAGGTCGGGGTAGAGGTAGCGGAAAGTGTCCGTGAACCCGGCGTCGAGCAGCTCGGTCATCTTGCCGCGCTCCTCGTCCGTGAAGCCGGGGTTCATGCGGTTGGTCTTGGGGTTTTTGAGGTCGATCTCCTCGTGCGCGACGTTCATGTCGCCGCAGACCACGACGGGCTTTATGTGGTCGAGCTCCACGAGGTAGTCGCGGAAGGCGTCCTCCCACTGCATGCGGTAGTCGAGGCGCCGGAGGCCGTCCTGGGAGTTCGGCGTGTAGACGCAGACGAGGTAGAAGTCCTCGAACTCCAGCGTTATGACCCGGCCCTCCGAGTCGTGCTCGGCGTGGCCGAGATTGTAGGAGACGCCGAGGGGCTTTATGCGCGTAAATACGGCGGTGCCGGAGTAGCCCTTCTTTTCGGCGTAGCACCAGAACTGCTCATAGCCCGGCAGGTCGAGCTCCAGCTGTCCGGCCTGCAGTTTAGTCTCCTGCAGGCAGAATATGTCGGCGTCGAGGCCCCAGAAGATGTCCTCAAAGCCCTTTTTCATAACGGCGCGCAGGCCGTTTACGTTCCAGGATATCATTCGCATGGCCATACCTCCCCGCGTACCGCCACCAGGCGGTTTATCTTGACGCCCTGCTCGTGGAACTTTGCCTCGTAGTCGGTCATCACGCCCTGGATGCCGTGCTCGTGGAGGTCGCGCGTGACCTCCTTGAGCGTCCAGCCGCAGTTTTGGAACTGCTCGAGGCTCCACTCATACAGCATGACGTTGTCGGTCTTGAGCCAGACCTCGCCGCCGGGGGGCAGGAGGTCGAAATAAAGTTTCTGAAAGCCGGGGGCCGTGAGACGGCGCTTGAACTGCTTCTTCTTCGGCCAGGGGTCGGGGAAGTTTATGTAGATGCGCGAGACCTCGCCGGGGGCGAAGAACTCCGGCAGCAGCGCGGCGTCCCGGTCGAGAAAGCGGACGTTCGTGAGCCCGGCGTCGCGCACGCGCTCCATGGCGACGACCATCGCGTCCGGGACCTTCTCCACGGCGCAGAGCAGCGCGTCCGGCTCCGCGGCGGCCATCCCGGCGGTGAAGCGGCCCTTGCCGCAGCCCAGCTCCAGGCAGAGGCGCTCATGTCCCGGGAAATCCGCGAGCCAGCGCCCGCGGTGGACTTCAGGGGTATTTTCAAGCAGCTCGGCGCACTTTTCCCAGCGCGGCACGAGGTTGGGTTTTTTTCTCATTCTCAAAGCATATCACGCTCCGCACAGATGATAACATATCCCGCGCAAAACTTCAACGAAGAAAAGGTTGCGAATCGCGTTCGGCCATAGTATAATCAAAATTCACCGGGGTGTTGCGCAGCTGGTAGCGCGCCAGCTTTGGGAGCTGGAGGCCGTGAGTTCGAGTCTCACCACTCCGACCAGTCCCCCTGAAACCGGAGGGTTTCGGGGGGACTTTTTGCGCCGGCGCGGCTGTGTTATAATGTAGTAGAAAGAAATGGAGGCGGGGACATGGCCGTTGAAAACGGGATCTGGATAATGCGTGGGCTCGACTGGGACGACCCGGGCCGCATCCGCAGCTGGCAGGAGCTTGCGGACTGGATAGACGAGGTCGGCTTCCTGCCCCTCTTCAAAAACGAGATAGACGGCTTTTCCGCCGAGGAGCACACCTCGGACCTCTACTGGTGGAGCGGCGACGCGAAGCAGGACCCCTGGGAGTGGCGGGAGCTCATCGCACGCAGCGGCCGGGTGGCCTACGGCAAGTTCTTCGGCCGGAAGGCGGGCTTTGTCTCCCGGGAGTGGTTCCCGCACTTTGCCAACTGGCGTAGGGACGGCTACGACTTCGACAGCCGCTGGGACGAGGGCCTGACCCGCATCCGCCTCAAGCGGGTCATGGACCTGTTCACGGACGGGGCCGAGCTCTATTCCTTCGAGCTCAAGCGCCTGGCCGGTTTCGGCAAGGAGGGCGAGCGGAACTTCGAGGGCACGGTGACGGACCTGCAGATGTACACCTACCTCCTCATCCGCGACTTCCGGCAGCGCATAAACAAAAAGGGACTGCCCTACGGCTGGCCCATCTCGGTCTATTCCACCCCCGAGGCGCTCTGGGGCTATGAGCACATCGCCTCCGCCTACTCCACCGGGCCGGAGCAGTCCCGCGAGCTGATCTTCCGCCAGGTGCGGAAAAACTTCCCCGCCGCCACGGACGAGACCCTCGCCGCCGTGCTCGGCTGGAACTGGTGAAAGGAGAAGCCATGATACGCGACATATGCAGGGACGAGGCCTTCCTCTCGCAGAAGGCGGAGCCCGCGACGCCGGAGGACATGCAGACCGCCGCCGACCTGCTCGAGACGCTCGAGCACCACAGGGACGGCTGCGTGGGCATGGCGGCGAACATGATAGGCGTGAACCGCCGCATCATAGCCTTTGACAACGACGGCGAGTACATGCTCATGTTCAACCCGGAGATAATCAAAAAGTCCGGCCCCTACGAGGCCGAGGAGGGCTGCCTCTCCCTCACGGGCACCCGCCGGACGCGGCGCTGGCAGAGCATCAAGGTCCGCTGGCAGAACGAGCGCTTTCAGGAGCGCATCAAGACCTTCACCGGCTGGACGGCGGAGATCATCCAGCACGAGATCGACCACTGCGAGGGGACAATAATATAGGAGGCACAGCCATGTTCAAGGACAAGATCGCCGTCGTCACCGGCGGCGCGAAGGGCATAGGCAAATGCATTGCGGAGGAGTTTCGCCGCAATGGCGCCGAGGTTTGCGTCATAGACCTGCTGCCCGGCGGCTATTACACCGGCGACGTCGGAGACAAGGCCGTGCTCGAGGACTTCGCCGCTAAGGTCGTGGCGGACTTCGGGCATGTGGACTACCTCGTAAACAACGCCCTGCCGCTCATGAAGGGCCTCGACAGCTGCACCTACGAGGAGTTCAACTACGCTCTGCGCGTGGGCGTCACGGCGCCGTTCTATCTTGCAAAGCTGTTCGCGCCCCACTTCGCTCCCGGGGCGGCCATCGTGAACATCTCCTCCTCGCGCGACCGGATGAGCCAGCCGCAGACGGAGAGCTACACGGCGGCCAAGGGCGGCATCTCCGCACTCACCCACGCGCTCGCGGTGAGCCTCGCTGGGCGGGTGCGCGTGAATTCCATCTCCCCCGGCTGGATAGACACGGACTACACAGTCTATGAGGGCCCGGACGCCTGTCAGCAGCCCGCGGGCCGCGTGGGGAACCCCATGGACATCGCGAACATGGTGCTCTACCTCTGCTCGGACAAGGCGGGCTTCATCACCGGCGAGAACATCTGCATCGACGGCGGCATGACCCGGCAGATGATATACCACGGCGACTTCGGGTGGACGCTGGAATGAAAAGCTCAAATGTTTGCTGCTCGCGCTGACGGCCTGCAGCTACTGCGCCGAAAATTACGCCGATTGAGCGCTGTGAATAAACCGAAGAGGTGAAGAGCATGAAACTCGCCATAATCTCCGACACCCACGGGCTGCTGAGGCCGGAGGTGATTGAGCACATAGAGGGCGTGGACGTGATACTCCACGGCGGGGACATAAATAAGCAGAGCGTCATGGACGAACTGCGGCGATACGCCCCGCTCTACGTCGTGCGCGGGAACAACGACAAGGACTGGGCCGCGGATATCCCGCACGAGCTCACCGTCACGCTCGGCGGCGTGACGTTCTACATGGTCCACAACAAAAAGGAGGTCCCGGCGGACCTCTCGGGCGTGGACGCGGTGGTCTTCGGCCACTCGCACAGGTATTTTCAGGAAGAACGCTCCGGCGTGCTCTGGCTCAACCCCGGCTCCTGCGGCCCGCGGCGCTTTGCCCAGGAGATAACCCTGATGCTGGCCGAGGCCGAAGGCGGGCGGCTCCGCGTGCAGAAGATCACCATCCCGCACGCGGCGAAGCAGAAATAAAGGAGGACATATCCGATGAAAAAGAGATACGCGGCGCTGCTGCTGGCGCTGGCATTTATATTCGCCCTCGCGGGCTGCGGGGCGGAGGCGGGCCCGGACTACTCCAGCGCGGATAACTGGGCCTATCTGGAGACGGACAAGACCGCGGCGGCGGACGTGTTTTTCATCTGCCCCACCGTCTACGGCGGCGGGGAGGGCGACGAGAACATGCCGCTCAGCGACGGGGAGGCGCGGGAGAGCTTCCTCGGCGCGACCAACATGGAAAAGGGCATCTACGACGCGGAGAGCTGCTTTTTCGCGCCATATTACTGCCAGGCCGGACTGAGCGTATACGAGCTGCCGGCGGAGGAGCGCGAGCCCTATCTCGCGCTGGCCTATGAGGACGTGCGCGCGGCCTTCGACTACTATCTGGAGCACTACAACGAGGGGCGGCCCATCATCGTCGCGGGCTTCTCCCAGGGCGCGGACATGTGCCTGCGCCTTCTCAAGGACCGCTTTGCCGACGAGGAGGTGAACCGCCTGCTCGTGGCCTGCTACGCCATAGGCTGGAGCATCACGGAGGAGGAGATAGCGGAGTATCCTCACCTGCGCTTTGCCACGGGCGAGGACGACACGGGCGTCATCATCTCCTTCAACAGCGAGGCGGAGAGCGTCACGGACTCCATCCTGATCCCGGAGGGCACCCGCACGCTGGCCATCAACCCCCTCAACTGGCGCACGGACTCCACCCCGGCGGGGAAGGAGGCCAACCTCGGCGCCTGCTTCACAAATTACAGCGGGGACATCGTCAGCGAGATACCGCAGCTCACCGGGGCCTATATCGACCCCGTGCGCGGGGCGCTGAAGGTCACGGACGTCACGCCGGAGGAGTATCCTCCCGGGCTCTCCATCTTCCCCGAGGGCGTGTACCACCTCTACGACTACCAGTTCTTCTACCGCAACCTGCAGCAGAATGTGGCCGTCCGTCTGGACGCCTATCTTGCCGCCGCAGCGGAGTGACAAAGAAAACCCGGCCGCGAGCAGCATCTCGCGGCCGGGCTTTTTTATTCGGAGTCGGATTTGGATTCCACCTTGCAGCTCCCGCCGCAGCAGCAGCCGAAGGCTCCGGAGAGCAGGAAACCGATGAGGCCGGTGTACAGCACGGTAATGTAGGGGTTCGAGGTGATGGCGCAGGTCCCGGTAGAACAGCCCACCAGGTAGTAGTAACCGAGGCCCACAAGCGCGCCGCCAGCGGTGAAGAGCACCGGGCGCAGCAGTTTTTTCAGGAATTCCTTCATGTCATTCGCCTCCCGCCAGATATTCCTCCGCCATGTGGACCGCCATGGCCCCGTCGGCCACCGCCGTGACCACCTGACGCAGGGGTTTTGTCCTCACGTCGCCCACGGCGTAGACGCCGGGGAGACTGGTCTTCGTCGTCTCGTCCGCGACTATATAGCCGCCGCGGTCGAGCTCCAGCTGGCCTTGTACCAGCTCCGTCGCGGGCTTTCTGCCCACGCTTATGAACACGCCGTCGCAGTCGAGCTGCGTCTCCTCTCCGGTCCTGAGGTCCCGGAGCCGCACGCCTGTGAGCCTGTCGCCGCCCAGCAGCTCAGTCACGGCGCTGTTCCAGCGAAACTCTATGTTCTCCGCCCGCATGAGCGGCTCGTGGTACACCTTCGTAGCCCTCAGGCTGTCCCTGCGGTGGACGAGTATCACCTTTTTGGCCACTCGGCTGAGCGCCAGGGCGTCCCCGGCGGCGGAGTTGCCCCCGCCCACGACGACCACCGTCCTGCCGCGGTAGCGCATCCCGTCGCAGGCCGCGCAGTAGGCCACGCCGCGGCCGGTGAGGGCGGCCTCGTTCGCGAGGCCCAGCTCCCGGGGCCCGGCGCCCGTGGCCAGCACCACGGTGCGGCCGTAAAAGACGCCCGCGCTGGTCTCCAGCACCTTGGGCGAGGCGGCGAGGTCCACGCGCTCCACCTCGGCGTACTCGCTCTTCGCGCCGAAGCGCTCCGCCTGACGCTGCATCTTCTCGGCCAGGGTGAAGCCGTCGATGCCCTCCTCAAAGCCGGGGTAGTTGTCAATGGCCTCGGTCAGGGCCATCTGCCCGCCGGCGGAGAGCTTCTCCAGCACCAGGGTGTCCAGCCCGGAGCGCGCGGCGTAGAGCGCCGCCGTGTAGCCGCCGGGGCCGCCGCCGACGACTATCATGTCGTAGACATGCTTTCCGTCCATGCGCGCGCCCCCTCAGTTGGCCAGGGCCTCGCTGATGAAGCGGTCTATGGCGGCCTTCGAGCCGGGGTTCACGATGGAGTCCACGGCCTTGCCGTTTCGGTACATGATGAGCGTCGGGACGACGTCCACGCGCTCCGCGTCCGCGAGCTGGGGCTCCTCGTCGATGTTTATCTTGGTCACGGCGATGCGGTCGCCGTACTCCTCTGCTATCTTCTCGTACACGGGCCCGAGCCTGCGGCAGTAGCCGCACCAGGGCGCCCAGAAGTCCACCAGCACGGGCTTATCCCCGCCCGCCATCTGTCCGAATTGCTCCCTGTTTATCTCAATAGCCGCCATATCTGCCAGCTCCTTTCTTTTGTATGGGCCCAGTATACCCAAAAAACCGGCCCGTTTCCGTGATAAGGTCACGCAAAGGCGCTCAGGCGGCCTTGCCGCCCTTGGCCTTGCAGATGAGCTGCGTCATGGTGCCCATGGGGCAGTAGACGCACCAGCTGCGGGGCTTGAAGAGGACCATCGTGATAAGCCCCAGGACGGTGGAGGTGAGCATGACGCTGTAAAAACCGAAGGCGAACTGCGCTACGCCGGGGTGGAGCAGCGTGCCGTGATACGCCCAGTGCCAGGGCAGCTTGAAGGTCCACAGCAGCGTCACCGCCTGCCCGAGGTCCCGCGCCCCGGCGAACACGAGATAGGTGTTCCACAGCATCAGGAAGAACATGGCGAAGAAAAAGACGAGAAAGCCGTAGCGGAAGGGCTTGCTCTTCATCCAGCGGGGGATATCCCGCCTTCTGGAGAGGCCGAAGCGCCCGCCCAGCAGCGCAAAGAGCTGGCCGCGGCCGCAGTAGCGGTTGCAGTAGCCCTTCGTCCCGGCGGCGACGGAGATGATGATGGGTATGAAGAAGCACAGCAGCCCCAGCCAGGCGAAGAGTATGTTGAAAAAGCCGAGCGTCAAATACAGCAGCGACGCGATCCACAGATAGTCGTACCAACGCTTTTTCATGCCTCCACCTCCACAAGCTCAATGACGCTGGCCGGGCACTCCCTGGCGCACTTGCCGCAGCCGATGCACTTATCCCTGTCCACCCGGGCCGCTATGCCCCGGACGACCGATATGGCCCGCATCGGGCACACCTTGACGCAGCAGCCGCAGGCCACGCAGGCGGACTCATCCACAACGGCCTTGCGCCGCTTCTTCACCGGACTCATGATATCCCTCCACAAACTCAAGTGGAGAGAGCATACCACATCCGCCGCGGCCGCACCGTGACGAGGTCACATAACGCGAAAACCCTTGCCTTGGCGCCTCGGCAGAGAGAGTTACAATATCCGGTTGAGGAGATAAAGACACGGGCCGCGCGCCCGCCATGGGGAGAGAAGTATGAGATGTCAGCCACAAGAAAGAGATATGTCGCAAGACTGGTAGGGCGCTGTCTGATTTTCATCGCCTGCGTCTGCCTTTGGGTCTTCCGCCCGCAGGCCTTCGACGTGCTGGAGGGGAACAATTTTTTCCGCCGCCTCTCGCCGCTGCACCTGCTCTGGGTGATTTGGGCCGCAGACATGTTTTTGCAGATAGTGCCCATAAAGAACAAGGTGCCGCTCGGCTCGCAGAAGCTCTTTGCAAACCGCTTCAGACCTATCCGCGAGAAGATAAATTACGAGGCGCTGAGGAACTATATAACGGCCACCACCCGCTCCGCGTACAAGGTGTTCATCCTCTGGTGCCTGCTCATCGCGGCGATAGGGCTGCTGCACCGCTTCGGCGTCATAGACCGGACGGCGCTCTTCATAATCTCGGTGCTGTTCTACGTCTGCGACCTCATCTGCGTGCTCATCTGGTGCCCCTTCCGGCTCATCATGAAGAACCGCTGCTGCACCACCTGCCGCATCTTCAACTGGGACCATCTCATGATGTTCTCGCCGCTTATCTTCATGGGCGGCTTCTACGCCGTCTCGCTGGTCGTCATGGCAATAGCGGCCTGGCTGGTCTGGGAGCTGTGCGTCATGATGTACCCGGAGCGCTTCTGGGACCACGCCAACGCGGCGCTCAAGTGCTCGGAGTGCACGGATAAGCTCCCAGTACTGTCACAAGCTGAGGGACGACGCCCCGGCAAATCACATTTCCTGAGAGGTATGCCATTATGAAAAAACTCGCAGCAACGCTTCTGACCGCCTGCCTGCTCTGCGGCGGCCTGATGACCGGCGCCCTGGCCGACACCTGGGAGCCGGACGAATTCAACGCCTGGATGACGGACAACGTCGGCTCCATAGACGAGAACACCACGCCCGAGGAACTTGACGAGATCATCGACAAGCTCTCCAACGCGGAGATAGCCCTGCCCGAGGAGGGCGACGGGCTCACCGGCAGCATGACGGCCGGCTCATATGGAGGAAGCATCAATCAGCTCTTCGCCGAGCTCCAGAAGAAGCTGGCCGAAGAGGCCAAGAGCACCGCCATGGATCGCATCGAGGAAATCCGGGCGCAACAGGCTGAGCAGTCCAAAGTCTCCGGCTACATAAGTGATCTGCGCGGCCTCAGGCTCAAGCTGGCCGACGACGAGATGACCTGCGCCATGCCCGACGAGATCGTCGCATACATGCAGGAGAAGTCCATCGCCCTGCCGGAGGACCCCTCCGCCGTTAACCGCGAGCAGCTGGAGGACGCCATCGTCGGTCTGGAGTCCTACGTTGAATACCTGGGCACAGACATCAACTACAGCACGACGTACATCCAGGACTACATGGGCCTGTACGACAGCTATACCAGCGGCGCCACCTCGGCCATCGACGCCGCAAACAAGACCCTGAGCGACTTAATGATGAGCGGCACCATGCTCGGCTCCGGCCTCGGCATGACCGTGACCGCGCTCATAGTCGGCCTTGCCGTCGGCGCGGGCGTCACGGCGCTGGTGCTGAAAAAGAAGTCCTCCAAGGCGTCATGATCTACCTGAGATTTGCCGGGGCGGCGGCCGCGCTGGTCTGGGGACTGTGCACGGCCTTCCGGCCCAGGGTGCCGCTCTACTACAAGATAGTTTTCTTCGGCATGGCCAGCTGCTTCCTCGGCAGCTGCTACGAGGCGCTGGCCCGGCTGCTGGAGCCCTCGGCGGCGGAGGGCTTCCACGTCGGATATTTCGGCTATATCGGCCTCTTTTTCTTCCTGTATTCGTCCTATTACGGGGCCATAAACAGCCTCGCCGACGGCGGCGGGCGGGAATTTCGCCGCTTCCGGCTCATCGCGGGCCTGGCCGCGGCGCTCATAGGCGTGTCGGGCCTCTGCGGGGCCTGGCTGGCGTCGGGGCAGCACGTGCTGCTGACCATCTTCATCCTGCCCGTGACCATGGCGGCCTACTTCGCGGCCAAGCTGCTCATCATGCCGGACGTGGAGCTCGGCATAATCGCGGCGATGCGGCCCTTCAACGCGCTGGTCCTGCTCCTCTGCGTGGTGCAGGCGGCGGAGTTTTGCTTCGCTCCGGGCGGCGCGGCGGGCTGGGCGCTCGCGGCCTGCGACGGTGTGCTGCTGGCGCTGGCTCTGCCCGCGGCGAGAATGGGGGTGCGCAAGTGGTTTATCTGATCCTCATCTGCTTCGCCGTGCCTCTGCTCCTGCTCATGACGCTGCTCGACAGGCGCTCGCGCCTGCTCGTGGGCTTCATGCTGCTGGGCATGCTCGTGGCGGTCAGCTCCTATGAGATAAACTCCACGGTGCAGTTCCTGCTCGGCATGTCCGGGCGGGAGATCTCCGTCAAGGTCGCGCCCGTGGTGGAGGAGCTGCTCAAGGCCCTGCCCGTGCTCTTTTACGCCGCGCTGGTCTGCGACGACAGGCGGCAGCTGCTCCCGCTGGGCATGTCCGTGGGCATAGGCTTCGCCCTGCTGGAGAACGCCTATCTGCTCATAACCTACGCCGAACAGGTGACGCTCGGCTGGGCCGTGATACGCGGCATCTCAACCAGCCTCTCTCACGGGCTGTGCACCCTTGCGGTGGGCTACGGCATGCAGTTCCTGCGTCGGCAGAAGAAGCTCTTCTACACCGGCATCTTCGGCCTGCTGTCCCTGGCCATGACCTACCACGCCACGTTCAACCTGCTCATTCAGTCAGACCTCGACTGGCTGGGCATGCTGCTGCCCATCACCACCTACGCCGTCTTTCGTCTCCTCACGCGGAAAAAGGCGCGCAAAGCATGAGAATACCCCCGGCCGACGAGGCCGGGGGCGTTTTTTATTTCGTGGCGAACTTCTTCGTGAAGAAGTCGGTGAAGGCGGCGAGCTCCTCGTCCTGGGAGACGTAGACGTAGAGCTTCTCGTCGTCGAGCCAGTCGTAGGCGTTGATGGCTATGTAGCCGCGCTTGTCGGGGCAGATGACGAAGGCGTCGGTGGGGTACTTGTTCCGATAGGCCTTGAGGATGTCGGAGCGGCGGCAGACCACGGCCTCGCCCCGGCCGCTCAGGTCGGGCACGGTGGGCACCACGACTATCGTCTCCGCGGCCTCGTTCCAGCCCACGATGAGGCTGCCTATCTTCGTCTTGCTGCCGTGGACGAAGCCGTAGTTGAAGCGGCTCACGTCCTCCGTGTAGCCGTAGATCAGCCGGTAGTCGTCCCCATTTTCCACGGCGTCGTTGAAGAGCTCGCGCATCCGCCGCGCGTTCGCCGCGCTCTTTTCCATGTCGATCTCCGGGCCCTTGAAGAGCTTGCCGAAAAGTCCCATGTGAGTTTTCCTCCTGATTTTTTCTTATAATAAATACAAAATCGAATATTTGTATTTATTCTGCGCAAAAAACATATCCGCCGGAGCGCCCGGGCGGATCTATTCACTTTCCCGCCGGAACAAGTCGAGGCGGTCCACGATGGCGTCAATCTGAAAAGCGGCCGTAGCGTCCGCCGCCTCGGGCACGAAGAGGGGCAGCGTGTCCGGTATGCCCCGGCGGACTATCATGACGGTCAGGCTGAGGTTTATGAAGAGGCTTATCCGCTCCCGGTCCGCGCGGATGCCGAAGCTCTCGAGGATGCCGCCGAAGAGCCGCGCCTGCTTCTCGCGGAAGGCGGCGTAACTCTCGGGCGAGAGCCGCCGGAAGATGAGCTGCTGCTCCTCCACCGTCAGCACCGCGATGCCGTGCTGCTCGCCGTAGCAGCACGAGTGCAGAAAGCGCCGCACCGCCTCCCGCCAGCTCAACTCCGGGTCCGCCATCAGGCTGCGCGCGTACTCGAGTATCCGCGGCTGCTGGAGATAGAGCGACTCGACGATGAGGTCCTCCTTGGTGGGGAAGAAGGTGTAGAAAAAGCTCCGCGAGATGCCCACGGCGCGGTATATCTGCTCCACCGTAGTGTGCTGTATGCCCTGCCTTGCCATCAGCTCCAGCGCGACGGAGACCAGCTCGTTGCGTATGCGCTCGCGCTCGGCCTCGGAATAGGCTACCTTCGGCATCCCGACCCTCCCCTCAAAATAAAGACAAAAACAAGAAACCGTATTTATCTTACCACAAAGCCCGGGGCGATTCAACAGCGAACCGCCCCGGGCCTGAAATTTATTTGACATCCGCGTATCTCACACGTGCGGCGAGGAACTTCCGCAGCTCCGGCAGCGTGCCGGTCAGCAGGTCCTTCTTTTGCAGCAGCGTGACGCAGCCGGCGTAGACGGGCATCAGGAGGTCCGCCGTCTCGACTACGCACTCGAAGTCGCCGTAGCCGTAGCTGTGCGCCGCGGCGAGGTTGTCCTCCTGCGTGAGGGACATGCCCTCGTCCGAAAAGCTCACGCGCAGCTTTGCGGCCTCGGCGGGGGAGAGCTCGCGCGAGAGCAGCTGCTTGGCCGCGCGGTCATAGGCGCTGGGCCGGGCGAAGCGGCGCTTGAGCAGGCCCGCAATGCCGAGCAGCAGACAGATGAGCCCCGGCCAAAGCAGCACGCCGAGCTCCTCCCTGGCCACGAGCGCGCCGAAACAGAGCAGCGCCCCGGCGATGAGCCCCGCCGCGCCCAGCAGACGCGGGGCGTTCCGCCAGAGCGACGCCGAGCCCACCACAAAGCAGACCGCGCCGACGATGAGCGGCCAGAGCAGCTCCCGCGGCTGCATCGCGCACGGCACGATGAGCGCAAGACTCAGCAGCCAGCAGAAAAAGCCCAGCGCCCTCTGCCGGCGGCGCCGGTTCCCGAGCACGTCCTCCGGAGCCTTTTCAACGCTGTTGAGCTTGTCCGTGAGCTCCCAGAGCTTCGGCATCCGCTCACGCGAGGCGAGCTCCACGCGCTTTTCCAGCGCGCGGCTGACCTGCCCTTCGAGCGCACCGGCGTCGGCGGGGGATATGAGAAAGGTGAAATTCGTCTCCATGTCGGCCTCCTTACAGGGGATGCCGCGAGCATATCACAGCGGCCTTGTGAATATATGAACTATCCCTGAATTCTCCCCGTATCCTGTGGAAAACAGGTGACAGGCGCACAGGGGAATGGTATAATCGTCCAAATCTTCAAGGGGAGGCGATATCATGCTGGAGAAACTCAAAAGGGCGCTTTTCTCTGTTGAAACGACAGAGCCTTGGAGCGGGGAGATGGTGCTCGAGGCAGCCGGACCCGGCAAGCGCGCGGGCTACAAGCTAGCGAGCTATTCGACCGTCGCGCTGCGCTGGGTGAGCCGCGAGCGCGGGGCGGACGGCGAACCGCTCAGGGTCCGCGAGCCGCATGAGAGCACCGTGAAATACGCCCTCGCGGGCGGCTTCACCGCCGCCGGACGGCGCTACGGCGAGCTTTCGGAGCTCTTCACCGAGCACGACAAGACCAAGACCTTCTGCCGCGACCGCTGCGGCCGGGAGGTGCTCTATCTCGCCGAGCGCTTCCCCTGCTTCGACAGCCACGACTTCACCTACGAAAACCGCTTCTACCGCTGGCTCTTTCTCCGTGAAAACGACCGCCTCACCCGCGTGTACCACGAGGACGAGACCGGCAGCGTCTATGTCACCGAGGACGTGAAGTACCTCGAAGAACCCCGCTGGCGTGAAATGCTCCGCCTGGACTACTTCGAGCGGCGCTGGTGAGGAGGTGACCGCTCAATCTATTAGCCCCAGCTTTCGAAGGCGGCTCGTGATACTGTCGGGACTGCGCTGCATTTCCCGGGAAAGATACCGTGTACTCCGGCTGGTGCCGAAATAGAGCCTCTTGAGACGCGCATCATCTGCCTTTGTCCAGGGTTTTCCGGCATTTTGATACATGGACTTGCGCTTCGCCGCCGAGACTTCCCTGGCTGCCTTTTTCTCAGCCTCGCGCTCTTCGCGCTGCTTTTTCAGCATGGAGGCGTATGACTCGAGCGTACAGTGCTCCAGTACAGTGCGCAGCGCTTCCTGCACGAGCTCGTCGGAGCAGCAGTCCCAATGGGACAGCGCCTCGCCGGTGATGGGGTTTATGCCGATGCTGAGGTTTTCGACCATTGTCCGGGCCATCAGATCATCCATGTCAACGCCCCCTGTTATTTTTTCACAGCTATCATACCACACATCGCAGCACTAAGTAAATTCTAACCGCAGGACAAACGTGACGCACAGTTGTCACGTTTGTATGCTATAATGGGCAAAAAGTGCGGAAGGGGGCGGGGGCTTGAGGTTGGACAGACTCATCGGCATACTTTCGCTGCTGCTCCAGCGCGAGCGGGTCACGGCGGCAGAGATGGCGGAGCTGTTCGAGGTCTCACGACGTACGGTGCTGCGGGATGTGGACGAGCTCTGCCGCGCTGGCATACCGCTGGTAACCATCCAGGGGGCGGGTGGGGGCATATCCATAATGGATGGCTATCGGCTCGACCGCACCGTGCTCACCTCCTCGGAGATGCAGGCCATTCTCGCCGGGCTGCGCAGTCTCGACTCGGTCAGCGGCACACGGCGCTATGCCCAGCTCATGGAAAAGCTCTCAGCCGGCTCAGGCACGCTCGTGCCCGGCGGCGCACACATGCTAATTGACCTCTCTTCCTGGTACAGGACCAGTCTGCCGCCCAAGATAGAGCTCATAAGCGCCGCAATTGAGCAGAGGCGGACACTGCGCTTCGCATACTTCTCCCCATCTGGCGAGAGCATACGCGAGGCGGAGCCATATTATCTCGTCTTCCACTGGTCGTCCTGGTATGTATGGGCCTGGTGCCGTTTGCGGAAGAATTACCGGCTCTTCAAGCTGGGCCGCATGGCGGAGTTAGAGCCGGGCGAGACTTTTGAGCCGCGCGGGGCGCCGCTCCCCCAGCTAGAGCCTGAGCACATATTTCCCGCGCGGCGCAAGGTCACAGTCCTCTTTGAGCCTCGGTACAAGTGGCGTTTGGTAGAGGAGTACGGCTCCGACAGCTTTACCACCCGCACCGACGGGCGGCTGCGCTTCACCGGCTGCTTCCCGGACGATGAGAGCGTGCTGAGCTGGCTGCTTACCTTCGGCGGCGGAGCGGAGCTGACTGAGCCCGAGGAACTGAGGGAGAAGCTCTCACGGCTGGGACGGGAGCTGGCGGAGCGATATTCCAAAGGAGGCGGGACGGATGGCGACTGACAGGGGTTTTGTCGAGTACGTCACGGAGCAGCTGCAGGGCGCGGGGAGCGTGCGAGCGAAGCGGATGTTCGGGGAGTACGGGCTCTTTTGCGATGGGCTGTTCTTTGCTGTCGTCTGCGCGGACCAGCTCTTCATCAAGCCCACGGAGGCGGCGCGCTCGGCCTTCCCTGACTTGCCCATGGCCCCGCCATACGAGGGCGCGAAGGACTACATCCTCGTCGAGGACATCGACGACACGCAGACGCTCACGGCTCTCGCCTCGCTCACCTGCGAGGCGCTGAGGGCCTCGGAGCGTCCCAAAAGGAGGAAATATGGCTGCATTTGACTTCAAAAAGGAGTTCCCGGAGTTCTATCTCCCGGCACGCACCCCGCATCTCATAGAGATACCCGAGCTGCCCTACCTCGCCGTGCGCGGCAGGGGCGACCCCAACGCCGAGGGCGGCGAGTACAAGGCAGCCGTGGGCATGCTCTACGCCGTGGCGTACACGATAAAGATGAGCCGCCTCTCCGGCAGCGCGCCGGAGGGCTATTTCGACTACGTCGTGCCGCCGCTGGAGGGCCTCTGGTGGACGGAGGACGGGCTGGGCATAGACCTAACGCGCAAGGGCGATTTCCACTGGATCGCGCTCATCCGCCTGCCGGATTTCGTGACGCGCGATGTCTTCGCCTCCGCCGTCGCCTCGGCGGAGCGAAAGAAGGGGCTGGACCTCTTGCGCGTGGAGCTGCTGCGATACGCCGACGGCCTCTCGGTGCAGTGCATGCACCTCGGCTCCTACGACGCCGAGCCGGAGACACTTGAGGCCATGGAACGCTGCGCCGCCGAAAACGGCTGCGTCCCCGACTACGCCGGGCGCTTCCACCACGAGCTCTATCTCAGCGACCCCCGCCGCTGCAAGCCGGAGCGGCTCCGGACGGTCATCCGCATACCGGTGAGGAGGGCGTGAGATGAAGGGTTTTTCACGGAAAGAGCCGATGTTCTCGCTCTGCGGGCTCAACTGCGTGCTCTGCGCCATGCATGTCGGCGGCTACTGCCCCGGCTGCGGGGGCGGGGAGGGGAACCAGAACTGCGCCATTGCGCGCTGCTCGCTCGGGCGCGGCGTCGAGTTCTGCGCCGACTGTGAGGAGTATCCCTGCGCCCGCTACGAGGGCTTTGACGACGCGGACTCCTTCGTTCCCCACAGCCGCAGGAGGGCCGACCTCGAACGCGCACGTGAGCTGGGGCTGGAGGCGTACATCTCGGAGCTTCGCGAGAAGGCAGAGCTGCTCTCAGAGCTGCTCGCGGGCTATAACGACGGCCGGCGCAAGAGCCTTTTCTGCACCGCGGCGTATCTCCTCCCGCTCCCCGTCCTGCACGAGGCGCTGCAAGCCCTCCGGGCCCTCCCCGAGCAGCCGATAAAAGGGCGCGCCGCCTCCGCCGCCTCTCTGATCAATGCCGCGGCAGAGAAACGCGGCATCTCGCTGAAGCTGGTAAAAAAGCCTAAAAGCCGGATATCTTGACAAATTTGGCGACTAATCTTACTATAAAGTTTGTGATTTGTGAAACACTATGTCGGGAGGCTTGCAGATGAAGACTGGCGCGGTGATATTGGCGGCCGGGGCTCCGGGAGAGATAAAGGAGGGCAAGCCGATGATGTGCGTGGGGCAAAAGCCGATGATACGGCACATCGTGGACACCCTCACAGAGCTGAAGCTCTCGCCCATCGTGGTCGTCACCGGTTACCGCTCCGACATAATCGAGCGCTGCCTGGCCTCCACGGGCGCGGTGATAGTCCGCAACCGGAAATTCGCGAGCACGGACATGTTCTGCTCGCTCAAGCTCGGCATCGCGGCCCTTGCGGAGAGCTGCGACAGAGCCTTTGTGTTCCCGGCGGACCTGCCACTGGTGAGGCCGGAGACGCTCAGGCAGCTCATGGCCTGCTCGGCGCCGCTGGTGAAACCCGGCTTTGAGGGGCGCGAGGGCCACCCGATCCTCATCTCGCGGGAGCTCTTCGGCGCGATAGAGCAGTACTCCGGCGAGGGCGGGCTGCGCGAGCTGCTCGGCGGCTTGGACGCTGATGTGCGCGTGGTGCCGGTGGAGGATCGGGGCGTGCTGCTGGATGTGAACAGCTACGAGGAATACGAGCAGGTCCTGGCCATGGAGGCCCAGCGCTGCGGGCGCGGCAAGCTGCACGCCGAGTGCGACATACTGCTCTCGGTGGACGACGTCATAATGAACCGGGAGACCATGCGGCTCCTGGAGATGGTGCAGTACACCGGCTCCCTGCAGCTGGCCAGCGAGCTTATGAACGTCCCCTACACCCGCAGCTGGCGGCAGATAAAGAACATGGAGCGCCAGCTCGGCGTGCCCATAGTCCGGAGCGCCGCGGGCGGCGCCAGAGGCGGCGGGTCGCTGTTGACGGAGCAGGGAACGGCCCTCCTCGAGGCCTATCAAAATATGAGCAAAGAGTGTGCAAAACTGTCAAATTGGCTGTTTCAGGAGTACTTTTCAGATGATTTTGTAGAAAAACTACAAAACGAGCGCTGAAAATTTTCTTTAATTTCGTGAACGAAAGAGCACTGTTCATTTTTGAACAGTGCTCTTTTTTCGGCTGAATTGCGCAGACTTATTAATCAGAACGATGCAGCGCTAAAGAGGGACCGAATAAACGTTAATTAATTGGCTATCAATCGGATTTTGCCCCAAAAACCGGCCGTGCGAGCGGTGGGGATTCAAGAAGATTATTCTGATAAACTTATTAATCACTATGTAAAAACCTGCTAATTTTCCGAAATGAATCAAAAAACGCCCGTTTTGGCCGAATGATAAATAAGCAAATCTTCTTATTGATTGACATTTGATTCACAATTTGCTACTCTATCCTCGACGTCGAAACAGGGGCTCCTGTGAGTTCAACTCGGATGCGCCTCAGGGCACATCCCGGACAAACAGAGAGGAGGGAACCGGACGGAATGGAAAGGGACAACAAGATACATTGGCTGACGGCGTTGAAGCTGGGCGGCGCGTTCATGGCGACGTGCATAGGCTCCGGCTTTGCGACGGGCTCGGAGTGCCTTTCGTTTTTCGTCACCTACGGCATAGGCGGGGCGCTGGGCGCTCTGGCCGTGTCCTTCGTCGTGTACTTTCTCTTCGCAAGGGAGCTCTTCAACAAGGGACAGGAACTTGAGCCGGAGCAGTGCACGTCGCTGTTCACCTACTATTTCGGCAAGGCCGTGGGGTCGCTGCTGGACTGGTTTTCCGCGATACTCGTGGGCGGCTGCTACCTGGTGATGCTCTCGGGAGCGGGGACGACGATAAATCAATACCTCGGCTGGCCGGTTGTGGCGGGCTCGGCGCTGATGGCGCTCGCGGCGGTGGTCACGGTCTGGTTCGGGCTGAGGAAGCTCACGAACATCATAGGCGTCATCGGCCCGTTCATGGCGCTCTTCACGCTGATCATCGGCATCTCGGCGCTCGGCAGGGCGGATTTCAGCAGCACGGCGGCAAACCTTGAGACGCTGCATCTGGCCAAGGCCGCGCCCAACTGGTGGATAGCCGGGATACTCTACCCCTGCTTCTGCATGCTGACGCTCACGCCCTGCCTCCCGTCCATGGGAGCCACGGCGCCCAACAAAAAGACCACGACCGGCGCGGCGCTCTTCGGAGTCATTGCCTTCCACCTGGCGCTGGCGGTCGTCATCCTCGCGATACTCGGCAATCTGGACATCATAGGCACGGCGCAGGTGCCGAACCTCGTGCTCTCGGGGCTGATGGGCAAGGGCGTGCAGACGCTGTTCGTCATCATGATAATTCTCGCCATCTACTCCACGGCCTGCCCGATGATCTGGGGCTTCTGCGGCAAGATCGAGCGCGACGAGAAGTCCGTCAAGTACAGGGTCTGCATCCTGGCCCTGACGGTCGTGGGCATGGCCTTCTCCTACCTGTTCCCGCTGGGGACGCTGATAAACTTCATCTACAGCATCTCGGGATACGTCGGCGCCGTGGCCTCGGTGGGCATGGTGATAAGCAACATCCTGAGAAAGCGCAATGCAAAAAAGAGGACTTCGTGATTTTGCCCTTAGGAAGTTAAATTTGAAAGAAAGTGGGGATCAGATTTGAAAAGCGGCAAAATAGACGTCAAGAGAGCGGTGATCCTGGGCGGCGCCTTCATGGCGACGTGCATAGGCTCAGGCTTTGCCACCGGCTCCGAGTTCCTTTCGTTCTTCGTGGCGCACGGCATAGGCGGCGCCATAGGGGCCATAGCCATCTCGCTCATCATATACTTCCTCTTCACCAAGGAGCTCTTCAACAAGGGTCAGGACCTGCCCGCTGAATACCACAACAACATCCTGGCCTACTACTTCGGCAAAATCGGCGGCGAGATATTCGACTGGTTCTCCGCCATACTCGTCGGCGGCTGCTATCTCATCATGCTCAATGGCGCGGGCACCACGCTCAACCAGTACCTCGACTGGGACCCCCTGGTGGGCGCCGCGCTCATGGCCCTCGCGGCTATAATCACGGTCTGGTTCGGCCTGAGGAAGCTGACGGACATCATCGGCAGCATAGGCCCCGTCATCGCGGCCTTCTCCGTCATCATCGGCGTCGTGGCGCTCTTCCGCGCGGACTTCAGCAACGTTGACGCGACGCTCCAGACCATGAACCTCAGCAAGGCCGCGCCCAACTGGTGGCTCTGCGGCATCGCCTACCCCTGCTTCGCCATGATGACGCTCACGCCGGCCCTGCCCTCCATGGGCGCCACCGCCAACAACCGCAAGACCACCACCGCCGCCGCCGTCTTCGGCGTGCTGATGTTCCACCTCGCCATCGCGGTCATCGTCTTTGCCATCTTCGGCAACCTCGACATAGTAGGCGCGGCCCAGGTCCCCAACCTGGCGCTCTCCGGCCTGCTCGGACCCGTGGCTCAGGGCATCTTCGTCGTCATGATAATCCTCGCCATCTACACCACCGCCTGCCCTATGATGTGGGGCTTCTGCCGCAAGATCACCACCGACGAGAAGTCGCTCAAATATCGTGTCTGCATAATAGCGCTCACAGTGCTCGGCATGATCGCCACGCACTACTTCCGTCTGGGTGATCTCATAAACTTCATTTACAGCATGTCCGGCTATGTCGGAGCCATCGTCCTCGTGGGCATGTTCGTGAGCAACATGATCCGCAAGAAGAAGGCCGCGGCCGCCAAGAGCGACGCCGGACGCTGAGGAGGAGAGAGGAGAAGCAATGAAGCTCAGTAAAAGCATCTATGCCGTGGACACCCACACGATGGGCGAGCCCACCAGGGTCATCGTCGGCGGCATACCCAAGGTCGAGGGCTCGACCATGATGGAGAAGAAGGAGTACTTCCGCGAGCACTATGACGACCTGCGCCGCGGCGTGCTCATGGAGCCCAGGGGCCACCGCGAGATGGTCGGCGCGGTCATCGTGCCGCCCTGTTCGAGCGAGGCGGACTTCGGCGTGTTCTTCATCGACGCCGGCGGCTACATAGACATGTGCGGCCACGGCAGCATCGGAGTCATAACCGCGGCGGTCGAGACCGGCCTGGTCGAGGCGCACGAGCCCGTCACCCACGTCGTCGCGGAGTGCCCCGTTGGCCTCATCCACGCTGACGTGGAGGTCGCGAACGGCAAGGCCAAGAGCGTGACCATCGTGAACGTGGACGCCTTTGTGTACAAGTCCGACGTCGAGGCCGAGGTCCCCGGCCTGGGCCATGTCAAGTTCGACATCGCCTACGGCGGCAACTTCGCCGTCCTGGTGAACCAGTCCTATTTCGGCGCGGACATCTGCCCGGAGAACCTGCCCGTCCTCATCGAGAAGGCCACAATCCTCAACGACTGGGTCAACGAGAACATGGTCGTGCAGCACCCGCTGTTCCCGGAGGTGCACGGCGCCGCGATGGTCGAGGTCTGGGGACCGGCCAAGAGCCCGGACGCGGACTATCAGAACGTCGTAATTTTCGACGGCTCCGTGGACCGCTCGCCATGCGGCGTGGGCACCAGCTGCAAGATGGCCATCCTCGTCAGCCGCGGCGAGCTCGCCATCGGCGACACCTTCACCTATGAATCGGTCATCTGCACCAAGTTCAAGGGCGTGCCCCTGAGGAAGAGCAAGGTCGGCGATTACGACGCCATAGTGCCGCAGATAACCGCCTCGGCCTATATCACCGGCTTCAACCACCTGGTGTTCGACGACGAGGACCCGGTCAAGTACGGGTTCAGAATTTGAGGGGAGTTCAAAATGGAAAAGAAAAAAGTCAGCTCGAGAGCCGCGATATGCGCCTTCTGCATAGCGGCGGCCTCCAACTTCGGTTTCTCTATCGTCTACGCCTACACACAGTACTATGTCGGCATCCAGACCGCCACGGGCTTCACCAACACGCAGCTCGGACTGCTGCTGACCGTGCTCGGCATAGCCTCCACCATCCTGTATCTGCCCGGCGGCTTCCTGGCGGACAAGTTTGACCCGCTCAAGCTGATGACCATCGGCCTCATCGGCGCCGGCGCGGTGGGCTTCTTCATCGCCCAGTTCCCGAGCTACCCCATCATGATGGCCCTCTACGTCATCTGGCCCGTGTTCGCCATCCTCATCGCCTGGAACCCCCAGATCAAGGTCCTGCGCCTCATCAGTGAGGACGACGAGCAGGCCAAGATCCAGACCATCCGTGCCTACGGCCGCACGCTGCCCATCCTCATCATCAGCTTCGTCGGCAGCGGCCTGCTTGCCCGTATGCAGGAGGCCGAGGCCCTGAAGTTCACCCTCTACCTCTACGGCGCCTGCGCCATCATCTGCGCCATCATCGCCGCCATCACCTACAAGCCCGTACAGTCCCAGCTCGCCGCCGCAAGCGAGAAGAGCATCAACCTCAAGGAGTACGGCCAGGTCCTCAAGATGCCGGAAGTCTGGGCCATCGGCCTCATCGGCTTCTGCACCTACATCGCCAGCACCGGCGTCACCTATCTCCAGCCCTTCCTGGCCAGCATCTACAACCTGGACGCCTCCACCTCCTCCATCTATGCCATCATCGCCAAGAACTGCGCGCTGGTCGCGGCGCCCATCATGACCTGGATAGCCACCAAGAAGAAGGTCCCCGTCACCAAGGTGCTCGGTCTGAGCCTGCTCATCGCGGCGGTCTGCTTCGTGCTCTTCATCATCTTCCCGCAGAACGCCAACCTGCTGGTGCTCGCCATCGTGCTGTACATGGCCGCGGCCCTCTGCATCATGGCCACCTGGGCCATGCAGTTCACCCCCGTGTCCGAGGTCGGCATCCCCATGGCCATCACCGGCAGCGCCATCGGCGTCATCTCCATGTTCAGCTTCGTGAGCGACATCTTCTACTCCGCCGTCTGCGGCTTCTTCATCGACAACTACGCTCTCAACGGCTACAAGTGGATCTTCGGCATGACCACGGTGCTGCTCGTCATCGGCGCCCTCGCCGCTTTCTACATCGTCAGGAAAATCAAGGCCAAGGCCCAGGCCTGAGACTAAATCACGCCCCGCGGACCCGAAAGGGCCCGCGGGGGACTGCCGACACAGCTTTCTTTGACATCTCTTGGGGAAAGACTGTGAATAATTTTCAGTTATTTATAGCGAAAACTGATATTTAATCCACAATTCATAAGATATAACTAATCAATCCTCGGGAAAGGCAGGGAAAAACCATGGAAAACGCAAAGGAAAGCAAGACCCAGGTCGACTACAACAAGCGCATAACAGACGACTATGAGTGCACAAAGGACTGCAGGGACTGTCCCTTTCCCGGAGCGAAGTGCTATCCAACCAAGTATGACCGCTACAACACCGGTCTGCTAATACACAAACAGTGAGGAAGTTAATATGGAATCCAAGATTTTGAACGATTTTTGCTTCCATAAGCCCAAGACCCTGGACGAGGCGCTCGTGCTCATCGACAAGTACCAGGAAAACGGGCTGCTCATGGAAGGCGGCTCCGAGGTCATCCCGAACATGAAGTCCCTGGTAGTGACGCCGGACCACATCATCTCTCTCAAGCACATCCCCGAGTTCTTCTATCTGCGCTACACGCCGGGCGAGGGCCTGCACATCGGGCCCAGCACTACGCTGACCAAGATAGAGTACGACCCCGACGTCCAGAGGGTCTATCCCTCGCTATATCAGGGCATACACGGCATGTCGAACACGGCCATACACAACATCAGCACCGTGACGGGCAACATCTGCTACGCGGTGCCCTCCGCGGACACGGCGGCCCCGCTGCTGACGCTGGAGGCAGTGCTCTCCGTCAAGTCCGTGGACGGCGAGCGCAAGGTGCCCATCGGCGAGCTCTTCGCCGGCGTGCGCCGCACCACGCTCAAGAAGAACGAGATAGTCACCGACATCTTCGTCCCGGAGCCGGACCCGAAGGCGGTCATGGCCTATTACAAGAACCCCTGCCGCAAGGCGCTGGACCTCGCGATAGCGGGCGTCGCCACCTACGTTGTCATGGACGGGGACGTCTGCCGCGACGCACGCATAGCGATGAGCGCCGTGGCCGTGGTGCCCAAGCGCGCCTTTGAGGCCGAGGCCATGCTCAAGGGCCAGGTGCTCACCGATGAGCTAATAAACGCCGCCGCCGAGCACGCCGCGCTGCACGAGTGCTCGCCCATCAGCGACATCCGTGCCTCCGCCGACTACCGCAGGGAGCTCGTGCGTCTCTCCGTGCGCGACGGGGTCATGCTCGCACTAAAGAAGTAAGGAGAACAAGCCATGACTGAGATCGTAACACTGCATGTAAACGGCACGGACTACACCCTGGCCCTGGACACCAGGACCACGCTGCTGGACGCGCTGCGCGACCATCTGGGCCTCAAGGGCGTCAAGAAGGGCTGCGACGAGGGCGAGTGCGGTGCCTGCACCGTGCTCATGGACGGCAACGCCGTCGTCTCCTGCACCTACCTCGCCGTGGACGCCGAGGGCCACGACATAATCACCATCGAGGGCCTCGCCAAGGACGGCGTGCTGCACCCGATGCAGAGGGCCTTTGTGGAGTGCTTTGCCGTACAGTGCGGCTTCTGCACGCCGGGCATGATCCTGGCCGCGGTGGCGCTGCTCAACCACAACCCGGACCCCACCGAGGACGAGATACGCGACGTGCTGCGCGGCAACATCTGCCGCTGCACCGGCTACACAAAGATAATCGACGCCATCATGCAGGCGAAGAAGATGATAAACGGCGGCAAGACCGGCGTCAGGGAGCACAAGGAGGCAAACGACCCCTATGCCCCCGTGGACGTGGCCGCCTGCGGCGGCAGCGCCGAGAACAGCAAGGAGGCAAAGTGACATGGCTGAAGAGTTTTACTCCATCGGGAAGGGCGAGATCCGCCAGGACGCCCTGCTCAAGGTGACCGGACAGGCGGAATACACCACCGACATCCACCCGCGCGGCATGGTGTACGGCAAGATCCTGGGCAGCCCCATCCCCCACGGCATCATCAAGAGCATAGACACTTCCGAGGCCGAAAAGCTGCCCGGCGTCGTCTGCGTGGTCACGGGCGAGGACGGCCCCGACCACCCCACCATCGGCGGCTATCTCACCGACCGCTACATCATGAACCGCGTGGGCCAGAAGGTCCGCTACGTCGGCGATTTCGCCGCCGCCGTCGCCGCCACTGACGAGCAGATCGCCGAGGCCGCCTGCAAGCTCATAAAGGTCGAGTACGAGCCGCTGCCCTACGTCCTGGACGTGGAGGAGGCCTTCCGCGAGGACTGCCACGCCGTCGTGCACGAGGACGTGCAGTCCTACAAGCGCCTCGACCTGCACGGAGTGGCCCACTGCATGGACAAGAAGCACCCCAACCAGGCCATCCGCCGCAAAGTCCGCCACAGCGAGAGCTTCGACCTCGACCCCGACAGCTTCGAGACCCCGGAGGCCTACGACGAGGCTTTTGAAAAGAAGTTCAACGAGGAGTTCGACAAGGCCTATCTCAAGCTGCCCACCCAGCGCTATGAGTTCCCGCGCGTGAGCCACTGCTTCATGGAGCCCCACGTCAGCGTGGTCGTCCCGCTGGTGGACGGCGGCATCGAGCTCTGGTCCAGCGAGCAGGGCGGCCGCCTCATCAAGAACAGCATGTCCTCCGCCTTCGGCCTCAAGCCCTCGGACTTCCACGTCCACGTCCCCTTCATGGGCGGCGGCTTCGGCGGCAAGGACGACAGCCCCTGCACCGGCCCGGCCATCATGCTGGCCCTCAAGTGCAAGCGCCCCGTCAAGATAGTCCAGACCCGCGAGGAGGTCTTCTCCAACGGCCAGCCCCGCCCCTCCGCCGTCATCTATGTCACCGACGGCTACAACAAGGACGGCACCCTCGCCGCCCGCCGCGTCAAGGCCTTTGTGAACTGCGGCGCCTACACCACCTCCGCGCTGGTCATGCTCGACCACAGCGTCTACGGCCTCTCCGGCAACTACCGCAACCCGAACCTCCTCGTCGACGCCTACGGCATCTACACCAACACCCAGTTCAACGGCCCCTACCGCGCCCTGGGCTGCGAGCTCTTTGTCTACGCCGTCGAGCGCAACCTCGACATGGCCGCCGAGCGGCTGGGCATCGACAAGTATGAGATCCGCCGCCGCAACGTGCTGCACCTCGGCGACGTCGACGGCCACGGCCAGGTCGTTACCAGCAACGGCAGCGCCGAGGCGCTCGAGGCCGCGGCCAAGTACATCAAGTTCAACGAGCCCGTGCGCCCGGCCGAGGGCCCCTGGCGCTACGGCAAGGGCCTGGCGCTCGGCAACAAGTTCACCGCCTACGGCCACACCGGCACCGAGGCCAACGTCATAATCCAGCACGACGACACCATCGAGGTCCACGTCTCCCATGTCGAGATGGGCCAGGGCTCCATGACCGTGGACTGCCAGCACGTCGCGGAGTTTTTCAAGGTGCCGATGAGCAGCATCCGCATCCGCAACGAGAACAGCGACTTCATGCCCTATGACGAGGGCACCTACTGCTCCCGCGGCACCTATATAAACGGCAACGCCATCATCCTGGCCTGCAAGGACGCCAAGCGCCAGATCCTCGAGCGCGCGTCCACCCGCATGGGTGTGGACAAGGACGGCCTCGAGACCGAGGGCTACAAGATCTACGAGAAGGCGAACCCGGAGCACTTCATCTATTTCCACGACCTCTACGAGGGCGGCGGCTGGGCCCCGGAGGGCAAGCTGGTCGGCAAGGGCGTGTTCATGCCCGAGCAGGCTCTCAACAACCCGCGCAACGCCCAGGGCAACCCCGTGCTGTTCTACTCCATCGGCGGCTGGGGCATGGAGGTCGGCGTGAACATCGAGACCGGCGAGGTCAAGCTGATGCAGGCCGGCGGCTTCTACGACGCGGGCCGAGTCATCAACCGCAAGACCTGCGAGGGCCAGATCGAGGGCGCGCTCTCCATGGGCCTGGGCCAGGCCGTGTTCGAGGAGATCATGATAAACGACAAGGGCAAGGTCATAAACGGCAACTACCGCGACTACAAGGTCCCCACCTTCATGGACAACCCGAACAACGAGCACGTCAAGGTCGACTTCGTCGGCGAGCCCTTCGCCACCGGCCCCAACGGTGCCAAGGGCATAGGCGAGGTCGCCATGATCCCCGTCATGGCCGCCGTGGCCAACGCGATAAACGCCGCCGCCGGCGCCGAGATCCACAACATCCCCATGACGCGCGAGCGCGTGCTCCAGGCATTGCGCGACAAGGAAGCGGCCGACAAAAAGTGAGGCCGGAATCCAATTTTGATGAGGAGAATAGGAATGGAAAACAGATCTGATTTTCTCGTCCTCGGCGGCGGCATGATAGGCTCCTCTGCCGCCTATTACCTGAGCCGCGCGGGCGCGTCCGTCACCGTGCTCGAGCGCGGCGACACGGCCTTCGGCACCGCCGGGGCCTCCGGCGGTCTGGTGAACTGGATAACCTGCGCCGAGTCCCAGATGGACCTCTTCATGCGCAGCCAGGCGCTGCTCGAGCACCTGCCCGAGGAGCTGGACGCCGACTTCGAGCTCAACTACAACAGCTACAACATGCAGATAATCTCCAACGAGATAGAGTGGGAGGCCTCGGCCCAGCTGGTGAAGGACTTCAAGCTCCCCGGCTTTGAGGCCCACCTCATCGACAGCCGCGAATCCCACGAGCTGGAGCCCTCCGTCACGGACGACATGCTCGGCTCCATCTACGTCCCGCGCGTGCACTATCTCAACCCCATAAAGTTCGCCCTGGCCTTCCGCAACGCGGCGACCCGCCTCGGCGCGCGCTTTGTGAACGCCTCGCCCGTCACGGGCCTCATCTTCGACGGCAGCCGCGTCACCGGCGCCCGTACGGAGAAGGCCGACTTCTACGCCGGCACGGTAATAAACTGCACCGGCGTCTGGTCCGAGACCGTGTGCAAAATGGCCGGGGTAAAGGGCCCTATCCACCCGATAAGGGGCGAGTTCGCCATCACGGAGCCCACAAAGCACTTCTGCAACACCACGATAAGCAGCGCCCAGTACCAGACCATAGTCCAGCACCCCGAGCTCTTCCCGGCCAGCGCGATAAAGTACAACCTCGGCTTCTCGGTCGAGCAGACCAGCACCGGCTCGTGCATAATCCACGGCACGCGCGAGATGGACTCCGGCCTTGACAACAGCGTCATCCCCGAGGTCATAGAGCTGCTGGTGCAGACGGCCTGCAAGTTCATCCCGCGCCTCGGCAAGCTCAAGATAATGCGCACCTACGCGGGCGTCCGCCCGGGCACGCCCGACGGCGACCCGTACATCGGCCTTGTGGAGTCCGTGCCGGGCTTCTGCCAGTGCACGGGCCACGGCGGCGAGGGCATAGCCCTTGCCCCGGCCACCGGCGAGGCGGTGGCGGAGCTGCTCACCCGCGGATGCACGGAGCACTGCGACATCAGCAGATTCTCCCCCATGCGCCTCTACGCCGAAAACTGAGAAAGGAAGGGCGAGAACATGAGCGATTCCATGCGAGTTACCGAGCATCCTATCCTCGGAACGGACGCCGGCAGCAAGACAGTTACGATTTATTACGAGGACCGGCCCATAGCCGCCCGCGCCGGCGAGCCCATCGCCGCCGCCCTGGCGAGCGCCGGTATCCGGGTGCACCGCACGACGGAAAAGACCCATGAGCCGCGCGGCGTCTACTGCGCCATGGGCCGCTGCACCGACTGCATGATGATAGTTGACGGCGAGCCCAATGTTCGCACCTGCATAACTCCCGTGAGGGACGGCATGCGCGTCCAGGTGCAGCACGGCCTGCAATAAGGGGGAACGTCAGATGAAGACCATCGAAAGAGAGATCGTAGTTATAGGCGCCGGGCCCGCCGGGCTCTGCGCCGCCATCGAGGCGGCCCGGGCCGGAGCCCAGGTCATGCTCGTGGACGAGAATTCCCGCCTGGGCGGCCAGCTCTTCAAGCAGATACACAAGTTCTTCGGCTCGGCCGAGCACATGGCCGGCACCCGCGGCTATGAGATAGCCGGTTCCCTGGCACGCCAGGCGGCTGACGCGGGCGTGGAGTTCTGGCCCGACACCGTCGCCTACGGCATCTTCAAGGAGGGCGTAGGCCTGGTCCGCGGCGAGCAGGGCTATATCGTCAAGGCCGGCAAGACGATAGTCGCCGCCGGCGGCAGCGAGGACCCCGTGGCCTTCCCGGGCAGCACCCTGCCCGGCGTGATGACCGCCGGGGCGGCCCAGACCCTGGTGAACGTCCACCGCGTCCTGCCCGGCAGGCGCATAGTGATACTCGGCAGCGGCAACGTGGGCCTCATCCTGGCCTACCAGCTGCTCCAGGCGGGCGCCGACGTCGCCGCCGTAATAGAGCGCGCGGAGCGCATCGGCGGCTACGGCGTGCACGCGGCCAAGATCCGCCGCGCGGGCGTGCCCATCCTGACGGGCAGCACCGTCGTGGCCGCGGAGGGCACTGAGAGCCTCGAGCGGCTGCATGTCGCCTCCGTCGCCGCCGACGGCAGCGTCGTCCCCGGCAGCGAGCAGACCATAGAGGCGGACACTCTCTGCCTCGCGGTGGGCATGTCCCCGCTCACGGAGCTGCTCTGGCAGGCGGGCGCGGACTTTGACTACATCGCGGAGCTCGGCGGCTTTGTGCCGTTGCACGACAGCCGCATGGAGAGCACCGTCCCCGGCCTCTACGTCGCCGGCGACGTCACCGGCGTTGAGGAGGCGCCCATCGCGATGGAGGAGGGCCGCCTGGCCGGTATCTCCGCCGCCGAGGCCTGCGGCCGCCTTGAGAGTGCCGCCGCAGAGAACCTCAGGGCCCACGCGATCGAGCGCATCTCGCAGCTCGAGAGCGGCACCGGCGAGAGCCGCAAGCGGGCCCGGCACAAGCAGCTCAACGACATGCAGCGCTCTTGCTGCGGAAAGGAGTGCTGAAAGATGAAAGAAGGCATAGCCTATACCGGCATCCCCAGCGCCGAGGAGCTGGGCTCCTGCGCCGGCATCCCCACGCGGGAGCGCATGGCAAAGGGCCCCGTGGCGGTCATAGAGTGCATCCAGTGCATCCCCTGCAACCCCTGCGAGATGGCCTGCCCCACGGGCGCCATCAGCCTCGGCGGGGCGATATCCAACGCGCCGAAGCTCGACGGCGACAAGTGCATCGGCTGCGGCAAGTGCGTCGCGCGCTGCCCAGGCCAGGCCATAACCGTGCTGAACATGGCGTACAGCGCCGACAAGGCCACGCTGGACTTCCCCTACGAGTTCCTGCCCCTGCCCGCGGAGGGCGATACCGTCCGGGCCGTGAACAGAGCGGGCGCGCCGGTCTGCGAGGCCGCCGTGCTCTCCGTGCGCAAGCCGAAGGAGAACGACGGCACCTGCGTCATCCGCATCGCCTTCCCCGCCGAATACGCGGGCGAGGTGAAGTCCATAGAGCGCCTTGAAAGGGAGGTGTGAGCATGGATAAGAACACCGTCATCTGCCGCTGCCAGGAGATAACCTACGGCGAGGTCCTCGAGGCCATACGCGAGGGCGCCGTGACCGTGGCCGGCGTGAAAAAGCGCGTCGGTTCGGGCATGGGCCTCTGCCAGGGCAAGTACTGCGAAAAGCTGGTGGCCCATATCATCTCCGAGGAGACGGGCCTGCCCCTCGACAAGATCCTGCCGGACACCAAGAGAGCCCCAACCAGGCCCATCGAGGCCAAGGTCTATCTGAACGGCTGACCCACCCAAAGCAAATAGCGGCCGTTTGCCCAAGACGGCCGCTATTCTTCTTGAAATATGATTAATGCTGAGATATAATCACTATAATATAAGGAAATCAATATGAAAAAGAAGCATTGGGACAGTAGTATGAGACTAGACAGGATAGAGACTTTCTGCGCCGTGGCCCGGAACATGAGCTTTTCCAAGGCCGCCGAGGAATTCCACGTCGCGCAGTCAGCAATAAGCCAGCAGATAAAGTCACTGGAGGACGAACTGGGCTTTCCGCTCTTCGTCCGCAGCACCCGGCGGGTGTCCTTCACGGATGCCGGCCAGAGCTTCTACGTCGATTGCGTGCGCCTGCTCGCGGGCTTTGACGAGGCCGTGAGCCGCGCAACCTCCACCCTCGCGGGGAAGAAGAGCCACCTCACCATAGGCATAGAAGGCATCATGCAGCTCAAGACCAAGGCCGAAGTCCTCAGGCGTTTCGCCAGGCTCTGTCCCGATGTGACGATACAGCCGGTCCAGATAGACAGGGACAAGAAATACGAGGACCTGCTCACGGGCAAATTCGACCTCGCCTTCGACATCCCGCAGTATTACACCCTCAACCAGCGCATAAAAAAGTGCGGGGTCATCAAAAACGAGCACTGCCTCATGGTCTGCAAGGACCACCCCCTCGCCGGGCGGGAGAGCGTCAGCAAGCAGGAGCTGGCCGAGTACGTCACCTTCTGGGGCGGTATCCCGCAGGTCGAGGACTACGTCATAAAGAAATACATGGACTATTTCCGCGTCTCGGGCATAGAGCCGCAGAACGTCATCTGCGTGCCGGAGCAGGACGTCGCCACCTTCATGGTGTCCATAAACCTCGGCGGCAACATCGTCCCCTGCTCGGAGCGGGAGTCCTGGAACCCGGAGCTCTATTCCTTCGTGAGCCTGGCAGAGCCCCTGGTGCTGGAGTCCGCGTGGCTCTATTCGTCCGACAACGCCAACCCCGCGCTGGCCCGGTTCGTGGAGATGGCGGACGGTCAAGGAGAGGAACTCAAATGACAGATAAATACGACGGCAGCACCGGCTGCCTTGAGGGCGCGCCGGCCTTCTGCGGCGTGCTCACCACGGGCGCGGAGCTGCATCGGGAGGCGGAGGCATGCCGCCGCTGCGCCGCCCTGGCCTTCGGCAGGGCCCCGCGCGCCGGGGACGTGCCCGCCTTCGGCCTGGAGCACCTCCGGGACTGCGACACCGCCGCGGCGGCGGAGCGCGGCCTCGCCTGCGTGCTCATGAGCGGCGGACACAGCGCCGCCGAGGGCATGACGGCCTACACCGAGCCCTGTTTCCTGCCCAAGGACCACCCCCTCGCCTCCGGCGGGCGCCGACTGCTGGTGTACAACGGGGACAGCTGGCGCGAGGTGGAAGCACCCTCCGAGGAGAGCCTCACCGGCGGCGCCGGGCCGGAGGGGGAGGCGGAGTGCGACAACTCCATCGACGTCCACCCCTACTACATCCGCTTTTCCGGCGACTCCGGCGGCTGGCTGGACATCGTGACCCGGGAGCGCATGGGCGAGGGCATCGTGACTATGCCCGTCTCGGTAAAGGCCATGCACAACTGGGCGAGCCACGCCGTGAAGTTCGACCCCGAGGTGTTTTTCGCAAGACTGATAAAATAAAAAGAGCCCGGCCCGCATCTGCGGGCCGGGTTTTTCATTTGAGCTTGCCGTAGGTCTCGTCGCCCACGGGCTCGAGCCACTCGTTGGAGGCGGAGACGCCGGGGACCTCCACGGCGAGGTGGGAGAACCAGCTGTCGCTCGCCGCGCCGTGCCAGTGCTTGACGCCCGCGGGGATGTTCACCACGTCGCCGGGGTGCAGCTCGCGCGCGGGCTCACCCCAGGTCTGATACCAGCCGCGGCCGTTGAGGCAGATGAGTATCTGCCCGCCGCCGCTCTCGGCGTGGTGGACGTGCCAGTTGTTGCGGCAGCCGGGCTCAAAGGTGACGTTGTAGATGCCCACCTGGCTGGTCGAGACCGGCGCAAGGTAGCTCCGGCCGATGAAATACTGCGCATAGGCGTCGTTCGGCGCGCCGATGGGGAAGAGCATGCCGCGCGCGTGCGCGGCCATCGCGTCCTCGCCGGGCCCGGCCTCCGCCCAGACCTCCTTGGCCATGCGGAAGGCCGCCCAGGCCTTGGGCCAGCCCGCGTAAAAGGCCGCATGCGTGAGTATCTCGGCTATCTCCGTGCGGGTGATGCCGTTCTTTTTCGCGCTCTCGAGGTGGTAGCGGAAGGAGGAGTCCACCAGCCCCTGCGCCATCAGCGCCGTGACCGTCACGAGGGAGCGGTCGCGCAGCGAGAGCTTGTCCTCCCGGCTCCAGACCTCGCCGAAGAGCACGTCGTCGTTGAGCTCGGCGAATTTCGGCGCGAAATCCCCGAGGGAATCCCGGCCCGCCGTCTGTTTTACTGCCATTTTCAAAGCCTCCCTTTCATTTCACGCTCTCGCCGAGCCGCCGGGCCTCGTCCAGCGCGGGACTGCCCGCGGCGCGCTCGGCGTCGTTGAAGCCCCCGGCGAAGGCCGTCCCGGCCAGATGCGCGCGCTCAAAGCACTCTATCCAGCCCTCGAGCCCCGCCTTTGCGCGGGAGAAGACCACCTCGCCCTCCTCGGCAGCAGCGGCGAAGAGGTAGATGTCCGCAAAGGCGTAGTCGGAGTCGAAAAGCGAGTTCGAGCGGTCCAGCAGCGTCTTGAGCTGGCCGGAGAGCTCGTAGTAATAGATGGGCGTCGCAAAAGCGATGACGTCCGCGTCGTGCATCGCGGCGGTTATCTCGGGCGCGTCGTCGGCGATGACGCAGCGGCCGGTCTTGAGACAGGCGAAGCAGCCGCGGCAGAAGGCGATGTCCTTCCCGCGCAGGCTTATCTTCCGCACGTCGTGCCCGGCAGAGCGAGCGCCCTCGGCAAAGGCGTCGGCCAGGGCCTCGGAATTGCTGCCCTCGCGCTGGCTCGCGGAGATGATGAGGATGTTTTTGCCCATAAATGCGCTCCTTTCGGTACTTTTGCTATAAGTATAGGTCCGGCGCGGGAAAATAGCAAATGCTTATTAAGAATGGCTGAGCATAGTTGAAACCTATGCCTCGGCCTGATAAACTGGGCGTGGAGGCGATGACATGGAGCTGAGGGTACTGCAATATTTTCTGGCGGTGGCGCGGGAGCAGAGCATATCCGCGGCGGCGGAGTCGCTGCACCTCTCGCAACCGACGCTCTCGACACAGCTGAAGGCGCTGGAGGAGGAGCTGGGCAAGCGGCTGCTTATCCGCGGCACGCGCGGCTCCCGGCGCGTGACGCTGACGGAGGAGGGCATGATACTGCGCAAGCGCGCCGAGGAGATACTCGAGCTGGTGCGCAAGGCGGAGAGCGAGGTCTCGCTCTCGGACGGGGCCGTTGCGGGCGAGGTGCACATAGGCGCGGGGGAGACGCAGTCGCTGCGCCTGCTGGCGAAGGCGGCCCGGGCGCTGCAGGAGCGCTGCCCGGACGTGCACTACAACATCTCCAGCGGAAACGCGGCCTATGTGACGGAGCAGCTCGACCGCGGGCTCATAGACTTCGGCCTCATCTTCGGCCCCGTGGACTCGGCAAAGTACGAGGCGCTGACGCTGCCTGAGCGGGACGTCTGGGGCGTGCTCATGCGCCGGGACCAGCCGCTGGCGGCAAAGGAGAGCGTGAGCCCGGAGGACCTCTGGGACAAGCCGCTCATCATCTCGGCGCAGAAGGACGGCAGCTGGCCGGTGTTCGCCTGGCTGCGGCGGGACGTGAGCCGGCTGAACGTCGTCGCGACCTACAACCTGGTGTTCAACGCCTCGCTGCTCACGAGCGAGGGCCTGGGCTATACGCTCTGCTTCGACCGCCTGGTGAGCGCGGACGAGGGGAGCGGGCTGTGTTTCCGGCCGTTTTCACCGCGGCTGGAGGCGGAGGCGGCGCTGATCTGGAGAAAGTACCAGCTCATGTCCCGTCCGGCGGCTCGTTTTCTCGAGGAGCTGCGCCGCGTGCTGGAGCGGGGGAATTGAGCCAGGCTGTGACAAACCTGCACGGGTGCGGCATAATATACTTCCGGGGACCAACCCCGGAAGGAGGCAGCACCAGATGGGTGTGACCAATTCCAACAAAGTTGCTGACACCGCGGCGATATGCTGCGGCGACCAGTTCAAGATGACCCTCGCCCTGACCGCGGCGCCGGATATCGTGACCAACCCGACGGACATCGTGCTCGCGCTCGACTGCTCCGGCAGCATGAGCGGCGCGCCGCTCGCGGACATGAAGCTCGGGGCGAAGACGTTTATTGACATCATTTCCGAATCCACCGGCGGCTCCGGCTCGGGCGAGATAGGCTCGGGCAGCCGCATAGGCATAGTCAGTTTCGAGGCCACGGCGACGGTCGTGTCCCCGCTGGAGACCTCGGTCGCCGACCTCAAGAGCGCGATAAACGGCCTCACGGCCGGCGGCGGCACGAACCACGGCGACGCCTTTGCCAAGGCGCAGGGGCTCTTCGAGAACACCTCGTCCAACGCGCGCGTCATCGTCATGTTCACGGACGGCGTGACGACCTCGGGCCCCGCGCCCGGGCCGATAGCCGCCGCCGCGCGCGCCGCGGGCACCATCATCTACTGCATAGGGCTCATCGGCTCGGACGGCCTGGACATCGCGGCGCTCAACAATTGGGCGACGGACCCGGACGCCACGCACGTGGCGGTGACGCCGGACGCGGCCGACCTCGAGGAGCTTTTTGCGGAGCTCGCGGCCAACATCTCCAAGGCGGGCGCGACGGACATCGTCATCAAGGAAAAGCTGACCGACGACTTTGAGATAGTGGACGTGGACCCGCCCGCCAAGGGCACGGCGATAATCACCGGCACGCGCAGCCTGCGCTGGAGCATAGACTCCCTCGGCACCACCGCCAGCGAGAGCGCGGTGCTGAACTTCACCGTGCGCCACGTGGGCGACACGACGGGCGACCTGCACGTGAACGAGTCGATAGAGTACACGGACAAGGAACAGAACGCCGTCAAGTTCCCGGACCCGACGGTGTACGTGGACTGCGGCGAGGTCATAGAGCCTGAGCCATGCACGGAGCCGCGCGAGCTCGTTGCGGAGGGCTGCACCGAGGCCGTGACCTTCGACGCCGGCGAGCTGTCCCTCGCGGCGCAGGGGCGCATCGTGGAGCTGAGCCTTACGATGGTGAACGTCTGCCCGCGCCGGCGCGTGGCGCTCGCCGTGCTGCTGACGGACGGCGAGGAGGACGGCTACCGTGCGCTCAAGACCTTTGCCATCCCGGCCCACTGCGGCCCGGACTGCCGCGACGTGCGCATAGAGGGCATCCGCTTCGTGGTGCCGGACTCGTCCGGCCACTGCGCCGGGCGCCGCCTGTACGCGCAGACGATGGCCAACTATATGGACACGGATTTCGACTGCGAATGAGAACAAAAGGGCGGGACCCCATCGGGGCCCCGCCCTCTTTTTCAGCCGTCCCTGTGATGTGCGGGGGCGGCGGGGAAGGTGAGTATCTTCCTTATGAATATGGCGTACACCGCGACGCTCGCTATGGGGCCTATAATGTCGGAGACGGGCTCCGCCCAGAAGGCGGCGCGGGCGCCGAAGGCCGCGGGCAGCGCAAAGAGGGCGGCGAAGTAGACGATTTTCCGGAAGGCAGAGAGCGGCAGCGCCAGCTTGACCTGGGCCATGCCGGTGAAGCCGTCCACTATGGCGTACTGCACGCCGAGGGGGATGACGGCGAGGGTGCAGACCCGGATGGCCGAGAGCGCCTCGGCGGCGAGGTCGGCCTCATCGGTGAAGAGGCGCACAAAGAGCCCGCCCGCGAGCCGCGCGAGGGCGAACATTATGGCCGTGTAGCCCACGCACAGGAGCGTTATGTGCTTTTGCGCCTCGAGTATGCGGTCGCGCCGGTGCGCGCCGAAGTTGAAGGCGAGGATGGTCTGCGTCCCTCCTGAGATGCCGCCGAGCGGCATGGTCACGACCAGCATGAAGCTCTGCGCGATGGTGGCGCAGGTTATGAGCCTGTCGCCGAGTTCCGGCCCGCCGTAGCTCTGCAGCACGGCGTTCATGGAGATTATCATGATGCTGTCCACAAAGATGATGAGGAAGGGCGAGATGCCGGTGACGAGTATGCGCCCCACGAGCCGGAGGCTGTAACGCCCGAAGCCTATGCGCACCGGCACGGTCCGACCGAAGAGGACGCAGAGGACATAGACGCAGCTTGCGAGCTGGGAGAGCACCGTGGCGACGGCCGCGCCCGCGACGCCCATGTCGAAGACGAAGATGAAGAGCGGGTCGAGTACGATGTTGAGCGCCGCGCCGAGCACGACGGAGAACATGCCCTTCTTCGCAAAGCCCTGGCTGATGATGAACTGGTTCATGCCGAGGGAGAGCAGGTTGAAGGCCGTCCCGCAGAGGTAGATGGAGAAATACTCCTCCGCGTAGGGGTAGGTCGTCTCGCTCGCGCCGAAGAACATGAGCATGGGCCGCTGGAGCGGGAACACCGCGGCGGTGAGCACGACGGCACAGACGCAGAGGATGAGGAAGCTGTTGGAGAGGATGCGCCGCGCCTCGTCCTCCCGGCCCGCGCCCATGTTGATGCTCATGAGCGGCGCGCCGCCGACGCCGACGAGAAAGGCGAAGGCCCCGAGCATGGTCACGACCGGCCCGCAGACGCCGACGCCCGCCAGCGCCGTCTCGCCCGTGACGGGGATGTTGCTTATGTATATCCTGTCCACGATGGAGTAGAGCACGCTGACAAACTGCGCCAGCATGCTGGGGAACGCGATGCGCCACACCAGAGGCCGTATCGGGTCCCGGCCAAGGTCGTTCTGCTTTCTCAAGGCTCAGCCCTCCCGGAGAATTCTGCAAGGCACATTATAATATAACTTTCCGCCTTTTCAAGAGCCATGTAAAAAATAAGCGGGGACCGCAAAGGCGGCCCCCGCAGTGTTCATTTGTCCCCCTCGGCGGCGGCTATGCCGAACTTCGCGTTCAGGCGCCGCAGCAGCTCCGAAAGCGGCAGTATCAGCACCCCGGCGGCCAGATTTCCCAGGGCGTGCACCACGTCCCAGGGCAGGCCGGCGACTATCCAGGCCAGCATTCCCTCCAAACTCAGCCCATAGATAAGCGCCTGCGCCGGGGCGTAGAGCGTACCGAAGGCCAGCCCGTGCAGCGCGCATACGAGCGGATACACCACGGCCGCGCACTTCTTCGGCATGTTCCGGGGCAGCAGCATCGTCACGCCCCAGAGCACCGTCCAGATGTACAGATACGGCAGCCACCAGGAGGCAAAGCCAGCGTAGACGCCGTTGAGCAGGACATAGACATAGATGGGGTAGAGCGCCCGGCGGCGGTAGACCACGGTGAGCAGCATGGTGAACATGCCCAGCAGGTGCACGTTCGGCACGGCCTCCATCAATATCTTGGAGGTCAGCATCAGGACGCCGAACATGGCGTACACCGCCATCTCCCGGACGCTTATGGCGTGTCTACGCTTTTTTTCAGGCAGCGGTGCAGACAAGCTCGTACTGCTCGCCGTCGGCGATCTCGGTGGTGTCCACGCCGGTCATCAGATACTCGCCGGACTTGTAGAAGGCCCAGTAGAGGCCGTCGGCGTCGTAGTCGGCGGTCATGCCGTCCACGGTCTTGACGTAGAGGCCGTAGTCGCTCTCGTCGCCGGCGATGAGGCCGTTCTCCTCCAGCGCCTGCCTGAGCGTGGTGCCGTCGGTGTGGATGGTGAAGGTCACGGTCTTGTCCTCGGCGGTGACCTCGACGGTTATGGTGGTCGCGCCCTCGCCGAGCTCGGTGTCCTCGGTGTAGGTGGCGTTGGCCCAGAGGCCCTCGGCCTTGGCGCCGCAGGCGGCGAGGCTGAGCATGAGCGCGAGCACGAGCGCCAGCGCGGCGGATCTCTTGATGGTTCTGGTCATTTTCACATACCTCTTTTCTGAAATGTGCCTCTCAAAAAAGCAAAACGCCCCACCCCCGAAGGAGCGGAGCGCGACAATACGGCGCGCCGCCCGATGCCGCGGCGCGCTGCTGCCCCTGTCCCCCCTTGCCCGGGAACGGTCTGCATCACACAAAGCGTCGGGCATTCCGGCTCGCGCCCGCGGGCGCACACGGCAATGGCTGTTGCGGCGGATTTGCACCGCCTTCCCCCGACTCCTCCCGCCGGGTCCTGCCCGGCGCTCAGACGTGCCGAAAGGCACGGGATCGCGTTTATTTCAAGTGCGGCTATACTTTACAGCATTTCCGCCGCCGCGTCAAGCCATATGAAAAGCCCGCCCCAAACGGGGCGGGCCGTGCTTTTTAGAAGATGTCGTCGAGCACCTTGTCCGGGGCGTGCTCGAGCTCGGAGGGGTTCTTGAGGAAGTATTTGAGGTGCTTGAACGCGGCGGCGTAGTAGGCGCCGTCCACGATGCGCTCGTCGCAGACTATCTTGTAGTCCACATACTTGTGTTCAACGGGCTGGCCGTGGCGGTCGAGCTCCACCACGCGCCGTTTCGCGCCGAAGGCGAGGAACACCGGCAGGTTGCCGAAGTTGTAGAGGTGGTGGTAGATGGGCGGGATGCCGAGGGAGCCGAGGTCGGTGACGATCATGGAGCCGTGGAAGGGGCTCACGCGCAGCAGGGACATCGGCAGCAGGTCGAAGTAGTCGAGGATCTTGATTATCCACACCGCGAACTTGAGGATGAGCCGGGGTATCTTCATCAGCACGCCGGCGGCCTTTTCCGTGCCGCTGTCGTCCGAGGCGCGTATCTCCTCGACGGCCTCGTTCATCTTGCGGTAGACGTCGTAGATCGTGTCCGTCGGCTCAAAGACGACCTTGGCGCAGGTCTCCTCGGACTCGGTGGTGATGCCGCGTTTGACCATCATGTTGATGAGTATCTCGTTGCGGGCATAGATCCTCTGGCCGGAGACGAAGCGGTTGAGCCCGGGCAGCTGGGAGACGACGCGGATGTACGCGGCTATGAAGAGGTGCAGCATGCCGAGACCCTTGTAGCCCTCCTGGCGCTTGGCGCGGAGCCAGCGGTCGGTATCCGAGATCTCGACCGAGCCGGAGAACTGGTTGCAGGCGTCGTTCCTATCGATCATTATGTAGGGCTCAAACTGGTTGAGCGCGGGGACGGTGCGAAGGCGGCGGCCCTCCTTGCGGTCGCCGAAGCGGCGGCGGTAGCTGGGTTCACTCATAGCTTTCAGACCTCCAAGGACGGATAATATAGTCTCAAGGATTTTACATTATAATACGTTTTTCCCTGCAAATCAAGTCCGAACGGAGAGCAGAGTGTTTAATTCTTCACATTCGTGAAGATTGACAAAACATTGACGTAGTTTTTGGGCTGCGGATTGTAGTTAATTAATCAAGCAATATGTGCAAATGCGCTTGCTTAATTTAGGGGGTTTTGGTATTATTGATAACGTAGATACCTGACGGATGATGGCGCTTTCCGCATCCGTCTTTTTCGGTGGGAGGTGTATCAATGTCTTTTGAAGCGATCACGACGATAAGCGAGGCTGAGGAGAACGCAAAGCGCATGAAGGCCGAGGCTCAGGCTGCGGCGAAGGCGGCGGAGGCCGCGGCGCAGGCGGAGGGCCGCACGGCCATGGAGGCGGCTGAGAAAAAGGCCGCGGCCGAGCTCGCCGAGCTGCGCTCCAAGTCCGACGAGAAAGCGAAGGAGGACGCGCTGGAACTTGCTTCGGATACGGAGAACAGGAAAGCGGCAATGCGCGCGCGGGCCGACGCACGCCTGGAAAAGGCCGCCGCGCTTATCGTGGAAAGGGTAGTGAACGGCTGATATGGCGATCGTAAAGATGAAAAAGCTCAGGCTGCTGGCCATGTCTGCGGACAGGGAGGCGCTGCTGCGGGAGCTGCTGCTCTTAGGCTGCGTCGAGGTCAGCGAGCCGACGGAGCTTTCGGAGGAGGCGTATCCGGCGCTGAGCCGCTGCGACTCCGCGGAGCTGGCCCGGGTGAAGGCCCAGCACGCGGAGCTCACCAACGCGGTAAAGCTGCTGGACAAATACGCGCCCGAGAAGTCCGGCTTTCTCAAGCCTCTGCCGGAGGCTGAGGCGTCGGAGCTCCTGGACGAGGCAAAGCTTCCGCAGGACATCGCCCTGGCTGAGAAGATCATGGAGCTCGAAGAGCACATCCGGCGCAACGGCGCGGAGGTGCAGCGCGAGCAGTCGCAGCTGGAGGCCCTGGCCCCGTGGCTGCCTCTGGACCTGCCGCTCTCCTGCAAGGGAACGGAGCGCGCCGCCGCGATGACGGCGTCGCTGCCCACGGCGGTCAACATGACGGACGCGGACGCCGCCCTCGGCGCGGCCGCACCCGAAGCCCAGCTCTTCCGTGTATCCGACGACAAGAGCCTGCACTACGTGCTGCTCGTCTGTCTGAAGGAGGAGCAGGACGCGGCGATGGAGGCCCTGCGGCCCATGGGTCTGAACCTCATGAGCCCGGGCGAATTTGACTGCACCGCGCGGCAGGCCGCCGAGCGGAGCGAAAAGAAGATCGCGGACCTCACCCGCGAAAACGGCGAACTCTCCGCGGCGATAGCCGCCGAGGCCCCGCACCGCGCGGAGCTCAAGCTCCGGGCGGACACGCTGGCCACCAAGATAGCCCGCGCCGAGGCCGAGACCAGGCTCATGCAGACGGAGACCTCCGTGTGCCTCCAGGGCTGGGTGCCCGCGGAAAAGGAGTCCGAGCTCGGCAGCGTCCTCGCAAAGTACGACTGCGCCTGGGAGACGGTGGAGCCCACCGAGGACGAGTACCCCGAAGTCCCGGTCAAGCTCAAGAACAACCGCTTCACCCGCGCGCTCAACATGGTCACGGAGATGTACTCTCTCCCGGCCTACGACGGCGTGGACCCGAACCCGCTGATGGCGCCGTTCTTCATTTTGTTCTACGGCATCATGCTCGCGGACATGGGCTACGGCATCCTCATGATAATCGCGGCGCTGGTCATCCTCGGCAAGAAGAAGCCGAGGGCCGGCATGCGAAACTTCTTCGAGCTGCTGCTCTGGTGCGGCATCTCGACCACCATCTGGGGCGCGATAACCGGCGGCTTCTTCGGCGACATGCCGCTGCAGATAGCCCAGATAATCAACCCCGAGACGACCTGGACAGGTCTCCCGGCCCTGTTCACGCCGCTCAACGACACCATCATGATCCTGCTCGGCGCGATGGTCCTCGGTGTCATCCAGATAATCACCGGCATGATCATCAGCTTCGTCGAAAAGTGCAAGGCCGGAGACGTGTTCGGCGCCGTGTTTGAAGAGGGCACCTGGTGGGTCATCTTCATCGGCGGCGGCCTCGCGGCGCTCGGCATCGGCAGCGTGGCCGGCGTGCCGGTCGTCCTGGCCATAGGCGTCGTGATGCTGTTCATCGGCTCGGCAAAGGGAAAGAAGGGCTTCGGCATCTTCACCGGCTTCGTCGGCGCCATATACAACGGCGTCACCGGCTACTTCGGCGACATCCTCAGCTACTCCAGACTCATGGCCCTCATGCTGGCGGGCAGCGTCATCGCCCAGGTGTTCAACACCATCGGCGCGATAGCGGGGAACATCGTCGTGTTCCTCATCATCTCCATAGCGGGCAACGCGCTCAACTTCGCGCTCAACCTGCTCGGCTGCTTCGTGCACGACCTGAGGCTCCAGTGCCTGGAGTACTTCGGCAAGTTCTATAAGGACGGCGGCAGGCCGTTCAAGCCCCTCGCGATAAACACCAAATTTGTAAACGTCGCTACAACCGACAAATAAGAGGAGGAAATTAAAATGAGTTTTCTTGAACAGTTCGGCGGAATGGCTCTCGGCCTTCTGGGCGCCGGTCTCGCGGCCGCCCTCTCCGGCATCGGCTCCGCCAAGGGCACCGGCATCGCGGGCGAAGCGGGCGCGGGCCTGCTGTGCGAGGACCCCAGCAAGTTCGGCAAGGTCATGATACTCCAGGTCATCCCCGGAACGCAGGGCCTGTACGGCCTCGTCGTGTGGTTCTTCGCCTCCTTCCGCATGGGTCTGCTGGACGGCACCATCATGGACCTCACGGTCACCGAGGGCCTGCGCTACTTCGTCGCCTGCCTGCCCATGGCGCTCGGCGGCTGGATCTCCGCCATTGCCCAGGGCCGCGTGGCCGCCGCCTCCATCAACATACTCGCCAAGAAGCCGGACGACTGGTCCAAGGGCATGGTCCTCTGCATCACCGTCGAGTTCTACGCGATACTTGCCCTGCTGGCCTCCATGCTCATGATCCTCAACATCGGTTGAGCGGAATCTCTGCAAGGTAGACAGCTATGAACGGAATCGAGAAGATAACCGCCCGAATCAGGGCGGACGCGGAGGCGGAATGCGCCGCCATCCGTGCCGAGTCCGAGGAGCGCTGCGCCGCCATCCGCGCCGAGAACGAGCGCGCCGCCCAGGAAGAATACTGGCGGCTGGTGCGCGAGGGCGTCAAGGACACCGAGCAGCGCGTGCAGCGCCTCGGCCGCACGGCGCGCCTCGAGGCCAAGAAGAGCGTGCTGAACATGAAGCAGGAGGCCGTCACCCGCGCCTTCGACCTGGCACGCGAGAAGCTGGCCGGACTGCCGGAGGCGGATTACGTCGCCTTCCTCGCCCGCGAGGCCTCTGAGGCCGCGATAACGGGCCAGGAGGAGGTCATCCTCTCTGCAAAGGACCGCGCCGGCTGCGGCGCAAAGGCCGTGAAGGCCGCCAACGAGCTCCTCGCCAAGCGCGGGCTGGACGGCTGCCTCACCCTCTCGGACGAGACCCGGCCCATGACCGGGGGCCTCATCCTCAAACAGGGCGACATAGAGGTCAACTGCACGGTGGACACGCTGCTCGACCTCTCTCGCAGCGAGCTCGCCGCGCGAGTGGCGGAGGTGCTCTTTGAGGGCTGAGGCCGCGTTCGGCGGCGCACATTCACGGACAAGGAGGTAAGGACTTGTCTAAGAAAACGAAAGATCTGGATTATCTCGCCATGTCTGCGATGCTCCGCGCGCGCGAGGCCAACATGCTCGGGCGCGACCGGATGGACCGCATGCTCGCCGCGGGCAGCTATGCCGAGGCGGCGAAGCTGCTCGCCGAGTGCGGCTACGAGGACCTCTCGGGCGCGGACGCGGCCGGCATAGACGCGGCGCTCACAAAGCACAGGAACGAGATCTTTGCCGAGCTCGCTGGCATGGCCCCGCAGCCGGAGGTGGTGGACATCTTCCGGCTGAAGTACGACTACCACAATATAAAGACGCTGGTGAAGGCCGCGGGCGCCAATGTATCCGGCGACCGGCTGCTCTCCGGCAGCGGGCGCGTGGCGCCTGAAAAGCTCAAGGCCGCCGTGGAGGAGGACTCGCTCTCCAGCCTGCCCGCCGACATGGCCCGCGCCTATGAGGAGGCCCGCAGCGTGCTCGCGCGCACGGGCAACCCCCAGCTCGCGGACTTTGAGCTGGACGCGGCGTATTTTGCCGAACTGCTCCGCCTCGCGGAGGCCACGGGCAGCGACTTCATAAAGGGCTATGTGCGCACGATGATAGACAGCGCGAATCTCCGCGCCGCGGTGCGCACGGTGCGCATGGGCAAGGACCGCGACTTCATGCTGACGGCGCTGGTGCCCGGAGGCTTTGCCGACCGGGATATCCTGGCCGCCGCGGCGGAGAGCGGGGACGGCCTGGCCGCCGTCTTTGCCTCCACCTGCCTGGAGCACGCCGCCGCGCTCGGCGCCGAGGCGATGAAGGGCGGGTCGCTCACCGACTTTGAGCTCGAGTGCGACAACGCCGTCTCCGCCTACCTCTCCCAGGCCAAGACCAAGCCCTTCGGCATAGAGCCGGCGGCGGAGTATCTGGCCCTGCTCGAGAGCGAGATCACCGCGGCCCGGATGATACTCACCGGGCGCCTCGCGGGCATAGAGCCGGAGGTCATACGGGAAAGGCTGCGTGATATCAATGCTTAAAATAGCCGTTCTGGGCGGCCGCGACACGGTCATGGGCTTCAAGGCCCTCGGCCTGGACGTGTTCCCCGCCTCCGGAGCCGAGGAGGCCAAGGAGATCTTCCGTCACCTCACGAGGGAGTCGGACGAGGAATACGCCATCATCTACGTCGAGGAGAACCTGGCCCAGTACCTGGAGCACGAGATCGCCCGGTACAAGGACGTTCCCAGTCCCGCGATAATCCTCATCCCCGGCAGGGAGGGCCCGCTCGGGCTCGGCCAGTCCGCACTGAAGGCGGCGGTCGAGAAGGCCGTGGGAATAGACATTTTGTAAAGAAGGTTTGCAGATGAGCGGAATTATAACGAAAGTTTCGGGCCCGCTGGTCGTAGCCGAGGGACTGGCCGACGCGAACGTGTCGGACGTCGTCCGAGTGGGCAGCCAGCGGCTCATAGGCGAAATACTTAACATGACTGGCGACTCCGCCTCCATACAGGTCTACGAGGAGACCTCGGGCCTCGGCCCCGGCGCGGAGGTCGTCACCACCGGACTGCCGCTGTCCGTGGAGCTCGGCCCCGGCATGCTGGAGAACATCTACGACGGTATCCAGCGCCCCCTGCCCGAGATCCGCGCGCTGACGGGCGAGACCATCACCCGCGGCGTCCAGGTGTCCGCGCTCAACCGTGAGCGCAAGTGGGACTTCGTCCCCGTGGCGGAGCCCGGCCAGCACGTCGCCGGCGGCGACGTCCTCGGCACCGTGCAGGAGACCTCGGCCATACTGCACAAGATCATGGTGCCGCCCAACCTGAGCGGCACGGTCAAGAGCATCGAAAAGGGCGAGTTCACCGTCGACCACGTCATCGCCGTGGTCGAGGACTACAAGGGCAAGACCCACGAGCTCACCATGGTCCAGAACTGGCCCGTGCGTATCCCCAGGCCGTACAGCCAGAAATACACCCCCGCCCGCCCGATGAACAGCGGCCAGCGCATCATCGACACGCTGTTCCCCATCGCCAAGGGCGGCACCGCCGCGGTCCCCGGCCCCTTTGGCTCGGGCAAGACCGTCGTGCAGCACCAGCTCGCCAAGTGGTCCGACGTGGACATCGTCGTCTACATCGGCTGCGGCGAGCGCGGCAACGAGATGACGGACGTTCTGATGGAGTTCCCGGAGCTGACCGACCCGCGCAACGGCGAGCCCCTCATGAAGCGCACCGTCCTCATAGCGAACACCTCCGACATGCCCGTCGCGGCCCGCGAGGCCAGCATCTACACGGGCATCACCATAGCCGAGTACTTCCGCGACATGGGCTACGACGTGGCCGTCCTCGCCGACTCCACCTCCCGCTGGGCAGAGGCCCTGCGTGAGATGTCCGGCCGCCTCGAGGAGATGCCCGGCGAAGAGGGCTACCCCGCCTACCTCGCCAGCCGCCTCGCCCAGTTCTACGAGCGCGCCGGCGTGGTCGAGTGCCTCGGCTCCGACGAGCGGAAGGGCTCCGTCACCGCCATCGGCGCCGTCTCGCCTCCGGGCGGCGACACGTCCGAGCCAGTCTCCCAGGCGACCATGCGTATAGTCAAGGTCTTCTGGGCGCTCGACTCCTCTCTGGCCTACGCGCGTCACTTCCCGGCCATCAACTGGCTGACCTCGTACTCCCTGTACGTCGACACGCTCAAGCCCTGGTATGAGAGCGAGTTCGGGCCGAAGTACATGCAAAACCGCGACAAGGCCATGCACATCCTCCAGGAGGAGGCCGAGCTGCAGGAGATCGTCCGCCTCGTCGGCCAGGACGCCCTCTCGCCCGCCGACCGCCTCACGATGGAGACCGCCAAGATGATCCGCGAGGACTTCCTGCAGCAGAACGCCTTCATCGACGAGGACGCGTATTCGAGCTATCTCAAGCAGTTCCGCCTGCTGGACATGGTCCTGCAGTACGACGCCGTCTGCCGCGAGGCGATAGGCTCCGGCGCCGACATGAACAAGCTCTTCAATATCCCCGCGCGCGAGCGCATAGGCCGCGCGAAGATGGTCCCGCAGGACGAGGTCGTCAAGACCTACGACGGCATCATCGACGAGATGAAGGCCGAAGTCGCCGAAATAGCCGAGGGAGGTGAGGACGAATGATCAGGGAATACAAAACAATACGCGAGGTCGCGAATCCTCTGATGGTCGTCAAGCAGGTTGAGGGCGTCACCTACGACGAGCTGGGCGAGCTTGAGCTGCCCAACGGCGAGATCCGCCGCTGCAAGGTCCTCGAGGTCGAGGGCGACACCGCGGTCGTGCAGCTCTTCGAGTCCGCTCAGGGCATCAACCTCGCGGGCACCAAGGTCCGCTTCCTGGGCCACCCGCTGGAGCTGGGCGTCAGTGAGGACATGCTGGGCCGAGTCTTCAACGGCATGGGCGAGCCCATCGACGGCGGCCCCGAGATCCTGGCCGACGCGCACCGCGACATAAACGGCCTGCCCATGAACCCCGCAGCCCGCGCCTACCCGGCCGAGTTCATCCAGACCGGTGTCTCCACGATCGACGGCCTGAACACCCTGGTCCGCGGCCAGAAGCTGCCCATCTTCTCCTGCTCCGGCCTGCCGCACGCGGCGCTGGCCGCGCAGATAGCGCGTCAGGCGCGAGTCCTCGGCGCGAACGAGAACTTCGCCGTCGTGTTCGCCGCCATCGGCATCACCTTTGAGGAGAGCGAATACTTCATCCAGGACTTCCGCCGCACGGGCGCCATAGACCGCACCGTCGTCTTCTCGAACCTCGCCAACGACCCCGCTGTCGAGCGTATCGCCACCCCGCGTATGGCTCTGACCGCGGCCGAGTACCTGGCCTTTGAGAAGGACATGCACGTCCTGGTCATCCTGACCGACATCACGAACTACGCCGAGGCCCTGCGTGAGGTCTCCGCGGCGAAGAAAGAGGTCCCCGGCCGCCGCGGCTACCCCGGCTACCTTTACACCGACCTTGCTACGATGTACGAGCGCGCCGGCCGCCGCATAGGCAAGAAGGGCTCCATCACGATGATCCCCATCCTGACCATGCCCGAGGACGACAAGACCCACCCCATCCCCGACCTCACCGGCTACATCACCGAGGGCCAGATCATCCTCTCCCGTGAGCTGCACCGCAAGGGCATCGTCCCGCCGGTGGACGTCCTGCCGAGCCTCTCCCGTCTGAAAGACAAGGGCATCGGCGAGGGCAAGACCCGCGAGGACCACTCCGGCACGATGAACCAGCTGTTCGCGGCCTACGCCCGCGGCAAGGACGCCAAGGAGCTGATGACGATACTCGGCGAGGCGGCCCTCTCGGACGACGACAAGCTGTTCGCGAAGTTCGCGGACGAGTTTGAGCGCCGCTACGTCAGCCAGGGCAACGACACCAACCGCACCATCGAAGAGACGCTGGACCTTGGCTGGGAGCTTCTGCGCATACTTCCGAGGAAGGAGCTCAAGCGCATCAAGCCTGAGTACATCGAGAAGTATATGCCGGAAGACAAGTAAGGCGGTGACTTATGCCTAAAACCGCTGTTACCCCGACCAGAATGGTCCTGAACCAGCTCAAGGGCCGGTTAAAGACGGCGCGCCGCGGCCACAAGCTCCTGAAGGATAAGCGTGACGAGCTGATGCGCCAGTTCATGGACGTTGTGAAGCTCAACAAGGAGCTGAGGCTCAAGGTCGAGGAGGGCATGACGGGCGCGTTCGCGTCGCTGACGGTGGCGAGCACGATAATGTCCCCCGAGATGCTGGAGCAGGCGCTGCTGTATCCGCGCCAGAGCGTGGAGCTGGGCATGAGCTACAAGAACATCATGAGCGTGAACGTCCCGGTGTACAGCTTCCGTACGAAGAACAACGACCCGTCGGAGATCTACCCCTACGGCTTCGCTCAGACGAGCGGCGAGCTGGACGACGCGCTGGAGAAGCTGGCAAAGGTCTTTGAGGACATGCTGGAGCTTGCGCAGGTAGAAAAGACCATGCAGCTGCTGGCAGAGGAGATCGAAAAGACCCGCCGCCGCGTCAATGCGCTCGAGTACGTCATGATCCCGAACTTTGAGGAGAATATCCGCTACATCACCATGAAGCTCGAGGAGAACGAAAACTCGACCAAGGTCCGCCTGATGAAGGTCAAGGACATGGTCCTAGAAAAAGCGCACGACTTCAAATATTGAGAAGAGAGCCCTCCCCCCGGAGGGCCCTCTTTTTGCGCCTCAGCGCATGCGCCGTCTCACGCACCCCGCCCCGCCCCGCACCAGCCCCTCCCCAAGTCGGGCGAGGAACGTATAGTCTACCGACCGGCAGCGCTCACGCGGATGGTGGAGCCGCCGGGGTAAAAAAGCGCTTTTCTTTGGCGGCTCGACACCGTTTCTTTGGG
>UQYT01000010.1 GCA_900545405.1 uncultured Eubacteriales bacterium
CTCAAGACCGACCCGCAGCTGATGGGCGCGCTGGGCGCCGCCGAGTACGCCAGGCAGAAGGGCATGGCCAAGGGCGCATAACAGTTACATAAACGCGGGGGCTGCTGCAAAACGGAAGTTTGGCGGCAGCCCCTTTTGCTTTTCGGCAAAAGCCGCCGGTGCGCGCGGGGCTCTTGCAAAACGCGGCGTCTTTTTGTAAGATGGTGCGGAACAAAGCATTTTCAAGGGAGGATATACATAGATGATAGACGAAACCACTCTGGAACAAGAGCAGGAGGCCTTCCTGCGCGACACGCTGCAAATGCTGCTGGCTCAGGACAGCCCCACAGGCTTCACCGGACGGGCGGTGGACCTGGCCGAGGGCATAGCGCGCGAACAGGGCTTTGAGACCCGCCGCACCAACAAGGGCAATCTGTTCGTGAACGTGCCCGGCCGGGAGAGCGGCCGCCGCGTGGGGCTCTGCGCCCACGTGGACACGCTGGGCCTGATGGTGCGCTCAATAAGCGACAGCGGCATGCTGATGGTCACCCGGGTGGGCGGACCGCTGATGCCCACGCTGGACGGCGAATACTGCCGCATCTATACCCGCGCGGGCAAGGTGTTCACCGGCACGGTGCTCTCGCTCTCGCCGTCGGCGCATGTGCAGGACGACGCCGCCACCCGCGCCCGGGATGAGAAGAACATGGCGGTGCGTATCGACGAGAAGGTCCGCAGCCGGGAGGACGTGCAGGCGCTGGGCATCGCCCCCGGCGACTACGTGTGCTACGACCCCAAGACGGTCATCACCGAGAGCGGGTTCGTCAAGTCCCGCTTCCTGGACGACAAGGCCAGCGCGGCCTGCCTGCTTACCTTGCTCTGGCGTATGCACCACACCGGCGAGCGCCCGCGGTACGACACCTGCATCGGCTTCACCGTGCACGAGGAGGTGGGCCACGGCGGCTCCACCCTGCCGCAGGTGGACGAGCTGCTGGCCGTGGACATGGGCTGCATCGGGGAGGACCTGTCCTGCACGGAGTATCAGGTGTCCATCTGCGCCAAGGACAGCAACGGCCCCTACGACTACGGTATGGTCAGCCGCCTGGTGAAGCTGGCCGCCGACAACGGCGTGGACTGCGCCGTGGACATCTACCCGCACTACGGCTCCGACGTGGCCGCCGCCTGGGAGGCCGGCATGGACGCCCGCGCCGCCCTGATAGGGCCGGGAGTGCACGCCTCGCACGGCATGGAGCGCACCCATATGGACGCATTGCGGGCCACGCTCAAGCTGGCGGGATTGTATCTGGAGCTGGAGTGACCGCGCAGCGCCGCCGAATATAGAGATATCCGGGGCCTTTCGGGGCATCTGCCTCTCAAAAGGTCCCGGATATCGTTCCGGCGCCGCTTTCCGCGCGGCTCAGGCCTCATCCAGTGGCCCGAGCTTCGCGCCGAGTATGCGTATCATCTGCTCTGCGAGCCGGTCAGGGTCGAGATCTGGCTCGCCGCAGTGCTTTAGCAGTATGCCGACTAGGCCGAAGGTGAGAAAGTCGAGCGCGATGTCCGCGTCGCCGTACTCGGCCCGGAAGGCCGTGGGCCTGCGCCGCGCCAGCTCCTCCAGATAGGAGCGCGCGGCCTCGCCCAGAATGCGCTGGATCTGTTCGTGCCTCTGCGAGTTCATCAGCTTGCGCAGCAGGGTGTAGTTTTCAGCCGTGGAGCGGATTAGCTCGGCGAGCGCTTCCTGGGGGGAGGCCGCGGCGAGACTGCGCTCCACCATGTGCGCCACCGCCTGACGGGCGCACCACTCCACAACGTCCATTATGTCCTGAAAGTGATAATAAAAGGTCTGCCGCGAGATGCCGCAGTCCTCGATGACAGCCTTGACCGTGACCTTGTCTATGCCGCGCTGGCGCACAAGAGAATTGAAACTCTCTGCGATGGCAGCCTTCATATCCAGCGCCAAATTACCGCCCCCTTTCGCGCATTATAACACAGCGCCTCGCGCGAAAGCAAACCAAAAAGCGGCACAGATGTGGTATAATGTCTAAAAAGGGGGAATGCGGTATGGAGTATATCAAGCGCCTGGCCTCGCCCGTGGGCGAGCTGACCCTCGCTTCGGACGGCGAGAGCCTCACCGGGCTCTGGATAGCGGGGCAGAAGTACCACTCTGCGGGCCTCGCGCCGGACGCCGCGGAGGCGCAGCTGCCCGTGTTCGCCGCCGCGGCCGAGTGGCTGGGCCGGTACTTTGCCGGGGAGAGCCCGGAGCCGGGGGAGCTCCCCCTCGCGCCGAGGGGCAGCGGGTTTCGCCTGAGCGTCTGGCGGCGGCTTTTGGAGATACCGAGCGGGGCGGTCACGAGCTATGGGGAGATAGCGCGCGCCCTGGGCGCTCCGGCGCGGGCTGTCGGCGGCGCGGTGGGCCACAACCCCATCTCGATAATCATACCCTGCCACCGCGTCGTCGGCTCGGACGGCGCCCTCACCGGCTATGCCGCGGGCCTCGACGTCAAGCGGCGGCTGCTGGAGCTCGAGGGCGTGAGACTTGAACAAGGCCCGCGCGGGTGGTATACTGCGTGAAAAAGGGGGTTGCGCCTTGAAGCGTCTCGGAGTCAAAACTGTCGTCATCCTGGCCTCGGCCGTTTTCATATGCGGCCTCGCCGTCGGCCTCGTCGGCGCGCTGTCGGACAGGTCGCTCATAACGGCGGTGGGCATAGTCATCATGGGCATCGCGGTCCTGATGCGGAAGTTCCTCAGCTTCTGCCCTCACTGCGGCGCCTCGCTGGCCAGGGCGCGCAGCAGCGCCTGTCCCTTCTGCGGCAAAAACGTGTACAAGCCCTGATGAGCGGCGCCCCGGTCCAAAACGGACCGGGGCGTTTTTTGCTGCAACGGGGCGGCCTGACGGCGGGAGAGAGCTAGCGCTGGTCGCTGACCGTGGCGGAGCTGTTGCTCGCCTCCAGGGCGGAGAGCGGGTCGTAGGGCGCGCCGGTGAGCGTGCCGGAGAGCAGCGCGATGTCCACCGCGTTGGCCGGCAGGCCCCAGGAGTTGCCCGAAAAGAGGAATATCGCCCGGTCCACCACATAGCCGCGGGTGTTGTAGCAGACGTTGTCCATGAACGTCCCTGTGGAGCTGGGGTTGAGATACGCGGGCTGGCGCAGGGTGTGGAAGATGTTGCTGCGCACCAGCAGGTTGGTCGAGCCCACCTGCGTCACAAGGCCGCGGTTCACCACCCAGGTCGAGGAGTCGCCCGCCTGGTCCGGGCCGTAGATCTGGCAGTTGAGCACCTGGTTCCCGTCCCCGGCGACCTGAATGAACTCGACGGGATAGGGCTGGTCGCTGGTTATTGTGAGACCGTCCAGGGTGTCGTCCCCGCCGGTCAGCAGGAAGGGCACGATAGGCGCCTTGAGCAGCACCTCCGCCCCCGCCGTGCCCCGGATGGTCACGCCGGGCTTATTCACGACCAGCTGCTGCGTTATGGGATATGTGCCGCGCAGGACGTGGATGGTCCCGTCGGGCTCCACCGCCGCGAGCGCCTCGTCGATGGTCTGGAACGGCGCCGCCTGACTGCCGTCCCCGCCCGCGGCCGCGTCGGACTGGACGTAGAGATCATAGGGATTCGGCTGGACGCTCCCGGTGGCTCCGGTCGGCCCGGTGGGCCCCGTGGGTCCCGTTGCCCCCGCCGCTCCCGTTGGCCCGGTTGGCCCGGCGGCTCCGGGCGCTCCCGCCCCCGTCGGTCCGGTGGGCCCGACGGCTCCCGCAGGCCCCGTAGGCCCGGTGGGCCCAGTCGGCCCGGACGTGATGTCCCCGGCCGGACCCGTCGCTCCGGTAGCGCCCGTGGGCCCGGTCGGCCCCGGAATGCCCGTGGCCCCCGTCGGCCCCGTAGCGCCGTCCGCGCCAGACGGCCCCGTGGGTCCAGTGGGTCCAGTCGGCCCCGCAGGCCCTGTGAGACCGGGCGGCCCGGCCTCTCCCGACGGCCCCGTAGGCCCCGGCACCGCGCAATAACAGCAGCAGTCATCCTCCCGGCAATTATATCGCTTCATAGAACCCGCCCCCCAATTTTGAGCCTTGCAGTATTCTATGCCGCCGGAGACACGTCTGTTAAAACATGAGCCGGAGACTTGCCGTGTGTGGCAGCCTCCGGCTCGTTTGTTATCTCATGCGCAGGATTTTCTCCGCCTGCCGTTTTGCAAGGGCGAGGTATTTCCTGTAGTATCCCTCGTTGACCTCGCCGTATTTGTTGCCGAGAAAGACCCATTCGCAGTACTCGTAGAGCAGGAAGCGCTCAAGGGTGCGGCGCCATTCCGCACTCGTGATGCCCATCTCCTTGAGCAGATTGTCGTAGTAATACTGTATCGCAAATTCCCTGTCTGCCTGCGTCATATAGAAAAAGGCGTTTTCATCCTCCTCGCCGTGGGCGATGAGGCGCGCGAAGGAGGCGGGGTAGGGGAGTATGCCCGCAAATTCCCAGTCTATCAGCACGGCCCTGTCCTCCGAGACGAGGACGTTGAACGGGAGCAGGTCGTCGTGGCACAGGGCCCTTGGCACGGAAGCGTACTCGTCCAGAAATACCGCGTATGCCGCCTCGAGCCCGGCGTCGTTGAGGTATTTCCCGCGGTGCTCGCGGTCTTTCAGGCTCTTTTCAAACGTGTACGCGCAGCCGGACAAAGCCCCGTCGTTCCAGGTGGCTTTTTGCATGTATATCAGGGCATCCAGCGCCAGAGTCAGCCCGCGCCGACTGCATCTGCGCAGGTCGGAGCCCTCCACGAACTCCATGAGCAGGTATGCCTTGCCGTCGATGTCGGCGGTCTGATAAAGCGCAGGCACGCTTCCGCCGACCTTGGGGAGAATGGCCCGATAGACCTCGGCCTCGTACTCCTTGGCCTCCTTCAAAAGGTATACGGCGCCGCCGCAATCGAGCTTCCAGACCCGGTAGGGCTCTCCGTCCTCCTCATGCGCCAGCTGCGTGACGACCGGCCTCGCAGCGCGCAGCAAGTCAAAATGCCTGATTATATCGTCCGCTTCCATGTGAAGCCCTCCATGCGTTTAAAAAAATAAGGGCCGCGACCATTGCAAATCGCGGTCCTTATATGGTGGAGCCGGGGGGAATCGAACCCCCGTCCGAAAGTGCTTCCGCGGGGACTTCTCCGGGCGCAGAGAGTCCTTTTTATTCCCTCGTCCGAGCGTGGACGCTCACACTCACGGAGTCGGTAGCTTCATTGTGCATGGTGCGCTCAAAGCTTTGCGCACTCACGTTCGCCGCTGATCGACGCCTCACATCCGGGCCGCGGCCCTCCCGGAGGAGACGCTCACTGCTTAGGCAGCGAGAAGAGCAGTCTTATTGCTGTTCTTTAATTTATAATTGCCCGTTTTAAGGATGCCAGGCGCATCCGCCCGCTATCCCCGTTTCTGCACCCCCGTCGAAACCAGTACGGCCCCTCGTCGTCGCAAAGTCCGCTTAGCTCCGTTTCCGCATAGCGGCTGCGCCGATATGCGAAAACTGCGCACGCTCCCTTGCTCCTCCTCTCCGTCCCGAAGCGGGGGCGCTTCGGGACGGGGTACGGGGGAAATTTTGCGCAAAGGCGCTTTGCTGTTTGCGTGGTGGGTTTTGCGCAAAGGCGCTTTGCTGTTTGCGTGGTGGGTTTTGCGCAAATGCGCTGCGCTGTTTGCGCGGTGGGTGCGCAAAGGCGCTTTGCTGTTTGCGCTTAGAACTTTTTGGGTTCGGGGTAGTCGACGCCGAAGGTCTCGGAGGTGACTTTCTTCATCTTCTGCTCGGCCTTGGGGCGATCGTTGTAGTCGGTGGCGGTGTTGGCGATGGCGTCGACCACGTCCATGCCCTCGATGACCTTGCCGAAGGCGGCGTACTCGCCGTCCAGGTGGGGGGCCTTGTCGTGCATGATGAAGAACTGGCTGCCCGCCGTATCGGGCATCATGGAGCGCGCCATGGAGAGGACGCCGCGATCATGCTTGAGGTTGTTCTGGCTGAAGCCGTTGTGCTTGAACTCGCCCTTGATCCTGTAGCCCGGGCCGCCCATGCCGGTGCCCTGGGGGTCGCCGCCCTGGATCATGAAGCCGGGGATGACCCTGTGGAAGATGAGCCCGTCGTAGAAGCCCTTGTTCACTAGGCTCAGGAAGTTATTGACCGTGTTCGGCGCTATTTCGGGGTAGAGCTCGACCTTGATGACGCCGCCGTTTTCCATCTCGATGGTGACTATCGGATTTGCCATTACGCGTTCCTCTCCTTTATCGTTCTGTCCATGTCCCGCTTCGCCTGACGCTCGGCCTCGGCGTCGCGCTTGTCGTGGAGCTTTTTGCCCTTGCAGAGGCCCAGCTCCAGCTTTACGCGGCCGTCCTTGAAGTAGAGCGAGAGCGGGATGAGCGCAACGCCGTCCTGCATGACGCGGGCGTTGAGCTTCATTATCTCGCGCTTATGCATAAGCAGCCGCTTCGGGCGCATGGGGTCGCGGTTGAATATGTTGCCCTTTTCATACGGGCTTATGTGCAGCCCGCGGGCGAACAGCTCGCCGTCCTTGACCGTGCAGAAGGAGTCCTTCAGATTCACGGTGCCCGCCCTGATGGACTTGACCTCCGTGCCGAAGAGCTCTATGCCCGCCTCGTAGCGCTCGAGGACGAAATAGTCGTGGAACGCCTTGCGGTTTTGCGCTATTTGCTTTATACCCTGTGCGCGTGCCACGGCCTCGCCTCCCCAAGATCTGCTCATCTTAGAAGAGTATACCACAGCTGTCAAGGGCGTTAAACCCCCGGCGCGTTACAGTTTGAAGTCATTTTCCGCCGAGAAAGGGGAGCGCGTAGTCCGCCACCTCGACCGCGAGGCCCTCCGAGGGGCGCGCGACGATGAGCGTGCCGCCGCCGGCGGGGAAGAGCTCCAGCTCCATCCGCGGCCAGGGCTCCAGCCCGTCGAGCAGCAGCGCCGCCCGGACCAGCCCAGCGGCCTCCTTTGCGCCGGTCACCCGGCTATGTATATGCAGGGCCACGCAGCCGTTCCCCACCGTCTGAAGCTCCATCAAATCGCCTCCGAAACTATCATGTCCCGGACTGCCCGCGGCGTCAAGTCAAAAATACTGGCATTGAGGCGCAATATATGGTAATATGGTATGCGTATAACTATGTGATCAACGGAGGCGCTATAATGTCATACGAGAAAACTATAGAGCAGAGCATGGTCTACGAGGGCATCATAGTCAACGTCCGGCGCGACAAGGCCGAGCTGGTGAACGGCAGCATAGTGGGCCGCGAGGTCGTGGAGCACCCGGGCGGCGTGACCATAATCCCGGTGGATGCGGACGAGACGGTCTGGTGCGTGCGGCAGTTCCGCTATCCCTTCGGGCGCGAGATGCTGGAGGTCCCGGCGGGCAAGCTCGAGAGGGGGGAGGACCCCCGCGACTGCGCGGTGCGCGAGCTCTCTGAGGAGACGGGCTTCTCCGCGGACGAGCTCATCTACCTCGGCCCCTGCTGCACCTCCCCCGGTTTCTCCACCGAGGTGCTGCACATCTACCTCGCCCGCGGCCTGCACAGCGGGAAGATGCACCTCGACCCGGACGAGTTCCTCAACGTTGAAAAATACAAGCTCTCCGAGCTGGAGGCAAAGGTCATGAGCGGCGAGATAGACGACGCCAAGACCATCATCGCCGTCCTCAAGGCCCGGAAGTATCTGGAGGCCGGAAAATGAACAGAAAGGTACTCATCGTTGACGATGAGAGGTCCATCGTGGACATACTGCGGTACAACCTCGAGAAAAACGACATGACGGCCGTCTGCGCCTACGACGGGGCGGAGGGCCTGCGCCTCGCGCGCGAGTGCGACCCGGACGTCATACTCCTGGACGTCATGCTGCCCGAGATGGACGGCTTTGAGGTCTGCCGCACGCTGCGCGCGGAGGGCAACAACGTGCCGATAATAATGATAACCGCGCGCGAGGAGGAGACGGACAAGGTCTTCGGCCTCGAGCTCGGCGCGGACGACTACATCACCAAGCCATTCTCGATGCGCGAGCTGCTGGCCCGCGTGCGGACGAACATGCGCCGCGCGGCCTCCATGGCCCCCGCCGCGGCCGAGGAGCCGGGCGACCAGATAAAGGTCAAGGACCTGGTCATCGACCGCACCCGCCGCGCCGTCTACAAAAACGGCAAGGAGCTGGAGCTCACGCAGCGCGAGTACGAGCTCATAAAGTTCCTGGCGGAGAACCCGGGGCGGGTCATGTCGCGCGAGGAGCTCATGGGCTCCGTCTGGCAGTACGACTATTTCGGCGACCTGCGCGCGGTGGACGTGGCCGTGCGGCGCCTGCGCGAGAAGCTGGAGGACAACCCCTCCGAGCCGGTCTACGTCATGACCAAGCGCGGCGCGGGCTACTACTTCGCCGATTGAGGGCCGAGGCATGAACCGGAGCCTTTACACAAAGCTGGTGCTCATAATCCTCTTCCTCATCATCGCGCTTACGGCGGTGACGGGGGTGTTCCTCACGCGCGGCGTGCGCAGCTACTACCTCAACGAGTTCTACGCGCGCATGCAGGAGGTCTTTGCGGACGAGGAGCTGGCCTCGGGCCTGCGCTCCGCCGCCGCGGCGGACGACCCGGAGAACATGGCGGAGGTGCTCGGCGCCTACACGGGCCGCCTGGGCATCGACACCGGCACGAGAAACTACCACATCCTCTCCGGCGACACGGGCCGCTGGCTCGCGGGCAGCACCACGCCGGAAAACGGCGTGGCCATCACGCCTAACATCATCTCCGCCATCTCCGGTGTCAACGGCTACGCCAGCGACCCGACGGCGGACTACATGGACGTCGCCCTGCCCATCGAGGGCGGCTCCACGGGCTACATCGTCTATGTAATCGACAACCGCGCCACGATGCAGAGCCTGAACAGCCAGCTCCTGCGCATAATCGTGGAGGCCATGGGCGTCGGCCTCATCATATCGGTGTTTCTCAGCCTGCTGCTGGCCAAGACCATGATAGCGCCCATCCAGGACCTGACCCGCGCGGCTGAGAAGGTCGCGGGCGGCGACTTCACCGGCAAGGTGGACAACGAGTCCAAGGACGAGATAGGCGTCCTCACGCGGACGTTCAACGACATGGCCGTGCAGCTGGAGGACACGCTCTCCGACCTCAAGAAGTCGGAGCAGATGCGCCGCGAGTTCGTGGCCAACGTCTCCCACGAGCTGCGCACGCCCATAACCAGCGTCAAGAGCTACGCCGAGACGCTCGAGGGCGAGCCGGACATGCCCCAGGAGGTGCGCCAGAAGTTCCTCGGCGTCATCCTGAACGAGTCCGACCGCATGACGAAGATAGTCCAGGACCTGCTCACGCTCTCGCGCTTCGACGCGGGCAGCATAGAGTTCAGCTTTGACTACTTCAGCTTTGAAAAGAGCGTCCGCGACGTCTATAACGCCACGCTCATGGAGGCGCAGGCGCACGGGCACGAGTTCTCGCTGGAGCTGGAGATACCCCTGCCGAAGATATACGGCGACAAGGCTCGCGTGGAGCAGGTGCTCATGAACATGGTCTCCAACGCGATAAAATACACGAAAAACGGCGGCCGCATAAGCATGACCGCGGGCTGGAAGGACAGCGAGGTCTGGTGCACGGTCAAGGACAACGGCATCGGCATCCCGCAGGAGGACACGGCCAAGGTGTTCGACCGCTTCTACCGCGTGGACAAGGCGCGCAGCCGCGAGTCCGGCGGCACGGGCCTGGGCCTCTCGATAGCCCAGGAGATAGTCGTGCGCCACGGCGGGCGCATAGACCTGCAGAGCCGCCTCGGCAAGGGCACGCGGATAACGGTCTGGCTGCCCGTGGAGGGCCCGGCGGATGCGTAAGGGCTTTCTCTCCGCGCTCTCGCCCAAGGCGAAGCGGCGCATAATCGGGCTCGCGCAGGACGTGCTCATCCTCGCGCTCACGGTCTCTGCCGTGCTGCTCGCGGGCGGGGGCGGACTGCTCGGGCTGACGGACGGCCTGAGCGCCGGCATGCTCGGCACCCAGACGGAGCAGGGCTACGGCCAGCAGCAGGGCTATACCGCTGCCGCGGAGCCCCTGAGCATGATGCTCACGCCCGAGGCCGGGGCCCACTGCGGCATAATGTACTCGGAAGACGAGCTCTCCGACGCCTATGAGCGCTACTCCGCCACGCTGGCCGAGGCGCTCGGCTCCTCCGGCGAGCCTCAGGAGATAAGCGAGCAGGAGTGGCGCGCCGCCCTGGGCGAGACGGGCGTGTTCTTCGACTTCTACTGCGACTTTCAGCTCTCCAGCCTCGCCATCTGGCTGGGCACGGACATAAGCGGCTCCGCCGCCGGACACACCGCGCGGAGGATATGCATCTACCTCGACGAGGGGCAGGTCTGGCTCAGCTACATCCGCAGCCGGGACAGCGGCGGCTTTTACCGCTGCTCCACCTCCGTCTCGGCCTCGGAATTCGCCGCCAGGGTGGACGAGAGCCTGCCCAACGGCGCGGAATACGCCTTCGAGCTCTCCCCGAGCTACGACGCGCTCGACCCCTACACCGTGCTGGTGCAGGGCACCATAAGGCTGGACATGCTCTCCAGCGAGAACTCCCTGCGCTACGCCGGGGACGAGGAGCTCTTCGCCGCCTTCGGGCTCAACAGCCTGCTTGCCTCCACCTATCCGGAGTCGGACGGCACGCAGGTCAGCGTCGAGGGCGAGGCCACGCTCCGCCTCGGCAGCGACGGGGAACTCAAATACTCGCTCAAGATGCTCGAGGAGAACGAGACCAGCCTCTCGCCCTCGGACGCCATAGAGCTCACGCGCCGGCTCATTGAGGCCACCGCCGGCAGCTGCTGCGACGAGGCCCGGCTGCGCCTCTCCTACGTCTACTGCGACAGCGCGACGGGGGAGTACACCATCTGCTACGACTACGTCTACGACGGCGTGCCGATAAGCCTGGCCGGGCGCGAGCACGCGGCGGAGATAGTCGTGACGGGCGACCGGGTGACCTATGCCTCCATCCTCTTCCGCTCCTACGAGGCGACTGGCGGGACGGAGACGCCGCTCCCCGCGCGCCTGGCCGCGGCGCTGCTGCAGGCCGAGGGCGGCGGTGAGCTGCGGCTGTGCTACTCGGACGACCTTGAAACTGTGAAAACGGACTGGATAAAAGCCTGATGGATTCTCTCAAAGTCAAAAACTTCATAATCCTGGTGCTGCTCATCGTGAACGCCGTGCTGCTGGCCGTGGTAATAAGCGACCGCCTGCGCGGGGACGAGCTGTGGGACCAGTCCGTGCAGGGCGCAGTGGCGCTGCTGGAGGAAAACGGCATCGCCGTCTCGGCGGACGCCGACCTCAGCACGCGCAGCCTCAACCAGCGCGGCGTCGCCCGCAGCCCGGAGTTCGAGCGCGAGGCCGTGGACGAGGTTCTAGGCGGCATGACCACGGAGGACCGCGGCGGCGGCATCATCTACTACGGCGGCACCTACGGCGAGGCCACCTTCCGCGGCACCGGCGGCTTCGATATCCAGTTCTCGGCCTCCGGTGCGCCCGAGGCCGAGGACATGGAGCGCACCGCGCTCGAGTACGCGAAAAAGCTGGGCATCAGCCTGCTGGAGAGCTCCTGCCGGACCACGAGCTCCGACAGCAGCACCGTGCTCACATACACCTGCGCCGCCGACGGGGCGAGCATCATAAACTGCACGGTGGAGTTTCGCTTCATGCTGGGCAGGCTCTACTCCGTCTCCGGCACGAGGCCGCTCGACTATGTCACCAGCGAGACGGACTCCAGCGTCATCGACGTGCCGACGGCGCTGATGCGCTTCCTGGAGCTCACGCGCGAGAAGGGCCACATCTGCAGCGAGCTGCGCGGGCTCGAGCTCTGCTACGCCTTTTCCGCCTCCGCCTCCGGCGAGGGCAGCCTCACACCCACCTGGCTGGTCGTGACCGACACCGGCGAATTCTACATCAACGCCCTGACCGGACGCGAGGAAGTACTTGCCTGAGCGTCTTGAATATATGGGAACAATGTGTTAAAATACTTTGTTAGTATGGCGTCCATGCGGACAAAATATGTCTGCGGGCCGTTTCGCGGCCCGGGCAGAACAGTGCGGGCCTCTTTCCCCACGGCTTTGGAAGGTGAAATATTTGGAAAAGTATGTCATTAAAGGCGGCAAGCCCCTTTACGGCGAGGTGGAGGTCAGCGGCGCGAAGAACGCCGCCGTTGCCATAATCCCCGCCGCCCTGATGGTGGACGGCGTGTGCCGGCTTGAGAACATTCCTCAGATAAGCGACGCGGACATGCTCATGACGATACTCGAGCACCTCGGCGCTAAGATACGCATGATAAACCGCAACACGGTGGAGATCGACTGCACCGACGTGCGGTATACCGATGCCCCCTATGACCTGATGCGCAAGATACGCGCGTCCTACTACCTTATCGGCGCGATGCTGGGCCGCTTCGGCGCGGCCAAGACCACGATGCCGGGCGGCTGCAATTTCGGCGTCCGGCCCATCGACCAGCACATAAAGGGCATGACCGCCCTCGGCGCGGACGTGGAGGTCACAGGGGGCTTCGTCTATGCCAAGGCCATAGACGGCAAGCTCCACGGCACGAGGATATACCTCGACAAGGTCTCCGTCGGCGCCACGATGAACATCATCCTCGCGGCCTCCATGGCCCGGGGCAGGACGGTCATCGAGAACGCGGCGAAGGAGCCGCACATCGTCGACCTCGCGAACTTCCTCAACTCCATGGGCGCCGACGTGCGCGGCGCGGGCACGGACTCTGTCAAGATAAACGGCACGGACAGCCTCCACGGCGGGACGTACACGATAATCCCCGACCAGATCGAGGCCGGCACCTACATGGTCGCGGCGGCTGCCGCGGGCGGCGAGGTCAAGATAAACAACGTCATCCCCCGCCACCTGGAGTCCATCTCAGCCAAACTGCGCGAGATGGGCGTGACGGTCATCGCGGGCGAGGACTGCGTTACGGTCAAGAGCTCCGGCCGCCTGCGCCGGGTCAACATCAAGACCATGCCATATCCCGGCTTCCCGACGGACATGCAGCCGCAGTTTGCCGCGGCGCTCTGCCTCGCCAACGGCGCGAGCGTCATAACCGAGGGCATCTACGACAACCGCTTCAAATACCTCACCGAGCTGCGCAAGATGGGCGCTCAGGTGCAGGTCGACGGCCGCGTCGCGCTCATAGAGGGCGTAGACAAGCTCTACGGCGCGCCGGTAGCGGCCTGTGACCTCCGCGCGGGTGCGGCCATGGTCATAGCCGGCCTGTGTGCCGAGGGCACCACCGAGGTCGAGGACGTCCACTATATCGAGCGCGGCTATGAGAATTTCGTCGGCAAGCTGCGCGGCATCGGCGCGGACATCGCCCTGGTCTCCGACCCGGACGAGCCGGAGCGGATCAAGACCGCAAACGCCGGCTGATGCGCATAACCGTATTCGCCAGCGGCTCCACCGGCAACTGCGCGCTCGTAGAGGCCGGAGGGGAGCGGCTGCTCATAGACGCGGGCATCTCGCTCCGGCGCATAAGCGGCTTTCTCGCCGCCGAGGGCCTGAGCCCCGCGGACATCGCCTGCGTGCTCATAACGCACGAGCACGCGGACCACGTCTCGGGCCTGCCCATGCTCACAAAAAAGTACGGCACGCGCGTCGTCGCGCCGCGTACCGTCGCCGCGCGGCTGCGGGGCATGCTGCCCGCCGTCGCGGACTACATAGACGTCATCCGGGCGCTCGAGCCCTTCACCGTCGGCGGTGCGGAGGTCACGGCCTTCCACACGCTGCACGACACGGACGAGAGCGTGGGCTACCGCATCGAGGCCGACGGGGCTTCCTTCGGCTTCTGCACGGACCTCGGCTGCCTGACGGATGAGGTGCTCGACACGATGTGCGGCGTCGAGGCCGCGGTCATCGAATCGAACTACGACGAACAGATGCTCTGCGACGGGCCGTATCCCGTGTACCTCAAGCGCCGCATCCTCTCGGACCACGGCCACCTCTCCAATGAGGACGCGGGCCGCCTGGCCGTCCGGCTTGCGGAGAGCGGGGCGCGGGGCCTGATACTCGGCCACCTGAGCCGGGAGAACAACCGCCCGGACAAGGCGCTGGCCGCCGTATCCGCCGCGCTTGCAGAGGCGGGGGAGAGCCCGGAGCTCCTCGCCGCGCCGCCGCTGGGAGCGGTGTACATGGAGGCGGGGGCGAGATGCCGGGCCTGAGCTTTGTATTCGTCGGAAAAATGCGCGAGCGGCACTATGCCGAGGCGTTCGAGGAGTATTTCAAGCGCCTCGGGGCCTTCGGAAAGCCGGAATTGCGCGAGATAGCCGAGGAGCGGCTGCCGGAGCAGCCCTCGGAAAAGGAAATAGCCCGCGCGCTGGAGCGCGAGGCCGCGGAGATCGAAAAGGCCGTGCCCAAGGGGGCCTACGTCGTCGCGCTGTGCGTGGAGGGGCGCGAGATGTCGAGCCCGGAGCTGGCGCGGACGCTGGACGCCGTGATGGGTGCGGGCGCCTCAAAGCTCTGCTTCGTCGTCGGCGGCTCCTTCGGGCTGCACGAGCGCGTGAAGAGGGTGGCAGATTTGCGGCTCTCCATGTCCCGGATGACCTTTCCGCACCACCTTGCTAGGGTGATGCTCGCGGAGCAGGTATACAGGGCGTTCACCATCATAAACGGCGGACGCTATCACAAATGAGGGGGATACTGCCTATGGATGGGCACAATCTGGACTGGACGCGGGACCTTCCCGGCAAGATGGCCGAGAAGTGGCCGAAGGACGAGCAGGGCAATTTCGTTGAGGCGGCGTATCTGACCACCTGCACGCAGCTCGACCTGGGCGACGCGATAGTGACTGGGATGCTGGACTCCTTTGACATCCCGTATGTGAAGAAATACCCGCATTACGGCGGTTTCGGCAATCTGATGCTCGGCATAAGCGCGGAGGGTGTGGACATCTTTGTGCCCGCGACCATGCTCGAGGATGCCAAGAACATACTTGAAGGAGAGGCAGAAGATGAAGAGGAGCTATAAGGAAGAATATCAGTACTGGCTGGACAGCCCCGCGCTCGGCGAGGAGGAGTGGAAGGAGCTCTCCGCCATCGCCGGCGACGATAAAGAGATAGAGAGCCGCTTTTACGCGCCGCTGGAGTTCGGCACCGCCGGACTGCGCGGCATCATGGCCACGGGCTTGAACCGCATGAACATCCACGTCATCCGCTGGGCCACCCAGGCCTTCGCCGCGGTCATCAAGGCCGAGGGCGAGGAGGCCTGCCGCAAGGGCGTCGTGGTCTGCTACGACTGCCGCCTCAACAGCGAGAAGTTCGCGCGCGAGGCCGCGGGCGTCATGGCCGCCAACGGCATCCGCGTCCGCATCTTCGACGCGCTGCGCCCCACGCCGGAGCTCTCCTTCGCCGTGCTGCACTACGGCGCCACCGCCGGCATCAACATAACCGCCAGCCACAACCCGAAGGAGTATAACGGCTACAAGGTCTACTGGTCCGACGGCGCCCAGCTCCCGCCGCAGCACGCCGCTGCCGTCGCCGCCGAGATGGGCAAGCTGGACATCTTCCACGACGTCAAGCGCCTGAGCTTTGACGAGGCCATGGCGAGCGGGCTCGTGGAGGTCATCGGCTCCGAGACGGACGAGGCCTTCCTCGCCAACGTCATGAGCATGTCCATCAACAAGTCCGTGGTCGAGAAGGTCGCGGACGAGTTCAAGATAGTCTACACGCCCTTCCACGGCGCGGGCTACAAGCTGGTGCCGGAGGCTCTGCGCCGCCTCGGCGTGAAGCACCTCTTCCCAGAGCCGAAGCAGATGGTCATAGACGGCAACTTCCCCACGGTCGTGAGCCCGAACCCGGAGAATCCGGAGGGCTTCTACCTCGCCGTTGACCTCGCCAAGCAGGTCGGCAGCGACCTCATCATCGGCACCGACCCGGACTCCGACCGCGTCGGCACCATGGTACGCGGCAAGGACGGGGAGTACCGCACCATCACCGGCAACCAGATGGGCGTGCTGCTGCTCGACTACATCATCACCGCAAGGCGCGAGAGCGGCACCATGCCCGCCAACCCGGCCTTCATCAAGACCATCGTCACCACCAACATGGGCCGCGAGATAGCCGAGAAGAACGGCGTCCACGTGGACGAGACCTTCACCGGCTTCAAGTTCATGGCCGAGAAGCTCGCCGAGTACAAGCGCGACGGCTCCTACAACTATATCCTCGCCTATGAGGAGAGCTACGGCTACATGATGGGCGACTACGTCCGCGACAAGGACGCCGTCACCGCCTCCATGATGATAGCCGAGATGGCCGCCTACTACTTCTCCAAGGGCATGACCCTCGCCGACGCGCTGGAGGGCCTCTATGAGAAATACGGCTGGTTCATGGAAAAGACGCTCAACCTCGTCATGCCGGGCCTCGACGGGCTGGAGAAGATGAAGGCGCTGATGGCTTCCCTCCGCGCCAAGCCGCCCCGCGAGATCGGCGGCTCCTCAGTCCTCGGCATGCGCGACTACCAGAACGGCACGGTCTCCGTCGCTGAGCTCGGCGTTGTCGGCAAGACGCACATCTCCGGCTCCAACGTGCTCTACTTCGAGCTGGAGGACGGCACGGCCTTCATCGTCCGCCCCTCGGGCACCGAGCCGAAGATAAAAGTGTACATTCTCACCCAGGGCGCCGACAAGGCCGAATGCGAGGCCAGGGTCGCCAAATATACATCATACGCGGAAGAATTGAGCAAATGAAAGAATACCTCAAGATCTTTTGGGCCTTCATTAAAGTGGGGGCCCTTACCTTTGGGGGCGGCTATGCCATGCTGCCCATACTCCAGCGCGAGGTCGTGGAGCACAACCACTGGGCCAGCGAAGAGGAGATAATGGACTATTACGCCATGGCCCAGTGCCTGCCCGGCATCATCATGGTCAACACCGCAGCCTTCGTCGGCCGCAAGTACCGCGGCAAGCTCGGCGGCATCGTCGCCGCCCTCGGCTCCATGCTGCCCTCGCTCATCATCATAACCGTCATCGCCATGTTCCTGACCGCCTTCTCGGACTACCCGGTGGTCAAAAACGCCTTTGCCGGCATCCGCGTCTGCGTCGTAGTGCTCATCGTCAACGCCGTCGTGAAGCTGTGGAAGAGCGCCATCGTGGACTGGAAGTGCCTCGTCATCATCTTTGCGCCGGTGTGCGTGCTCTCGCTCGTCACCGACATCTCGCCCATCCTCTTCGTCGTCGCCGCCGCCTTCGTGGGCATCGGCCTGCAGGCGCTCGTCTGGCGCAAGCGCGGAAAGGAGGGCGGCAAATGATACTCCTCAAGCTGTTCTGGGAGTTTCTCAAGATCGGCCTCTTCTCCGTCGGCGGAGGCATGGCCACGCTGCCCTTCCTCTATGACCTCGCGGACAGCACGGGTTGGTATACTTACTCCCAGCTTGCGGATATGCTCGCTGTCAGCGAGTCCACCCCTGGCCCGGTGGGCATCAACATGGCCACCTACGTCGGCTATACGGTCGGCGGCTTCGCCGGGGCCGTGACCGCCACGGTGGGCATAGTCCTGCCCGGCGTCATCCTCGTGCTCATCATAGTCAGCGTGCTGGACAAGTTCCGCGGCAACCGCTATGTGGACGCGGCCTTCTACGGCCTGCGCCCGGCCTCCACGGCGCTCATCGCCGCCGCGGGCGTCTCCGTGGTGGAGATATCCCTGCTCAACGTCAGCCTCTTCAAGGAGACGGGCGTGTTCACGGACCTCATCTCCATCCCCGCCATAATCCTCGCCGTCGTGCTCTGGGTGCTCACGAACCTCGTGAAGCCCACGAAGAAGCTGCACCCCGTCGTGTTCATCGCGGCCTCGGCCGTAGTGGGCATAGTGTTCTCCTTCGCCGGGGCTTAAATCACCGCCGGGGCGAGGAGCAGGACGTATACAAAGGAAAATACAGCGCTCAGGCACCGCCCGGTGAAATGCCGGGCGGTGCTTATTTCCGCCCCGGCGACGACCGCGGAGGTCTGAAAATGCACCGAGAGACCGCCCCAGCCTATGACGGCGGCGCAGACCGCAAGGTTCACCGGCGTCGCCGCGAGCCCACGCATCGCCCCCACGCCTCCGCCGAGCTCGAAGAAGCCCACTATCGCCGCGCGGCTCGCCGAGATCTCCAGCCCCGTCAGCCGCGAGAGGTCGAGCGCGAGCGCAGGCAGCAGCCCCACGGCGTCGAGCGTGCCCGTGACCACCCCGAAGGCGATGACAAAGCCGCAGACGTTAATCATGTTCCGCACCGAGGCCGTGACCGCGGCGGGAAGGGCCCCGGCGCGCGCGGGGCGTATCTCGGGCAGCCTGACCGCCGCGCGGGGCCGCCCGAGCGAGAGCAGCACCCCGGCCGTGAGCGCCGCGAGGATGTGCGCCGCGTAGAGCAGCAGCCCAAAGCGCGCGCCGCCGAACACGCCCGTGCCCGCCGCGCCGAGTATGAAGGCCGGGCCGGAGTTGTTGCAAAAGCCGAGCAGCCGCCCGCCCTCCTCGCGGCTGACCTCGCCGCGCTCCACCAGCCCCGCCGCCGAGGCCGCGCCCAGCGGATATCCGGCCATCAGGCCCAGTATCAGCGCCGCGCAGCCCGAGCCGGAGACGCCGAAGAGCCGCCACATCCCCGGCGCGGCCAGCCGCCCCAGCCTCGAGGGCAGCCCCAGCTCCTGTATGAGCGCCGAGAGCACGAAGAAGGGGAAGAGCGAGGGGATGAGCACCTCCCCGCAGAGCCTGAGCGAATATCGCGCGGCCTCCATCGCCTCCGCCGAACAGGCGATGAGCCCCAGCGCCGAGGCCGCGGCCGCCGCGGCGTAGAGCGCAAAGGCGCCTTTTTTCATGCGAACACCTCCAGTAAGCCTTGTCTCAGAATTATATTTGTTCCCGGGACATAAAATCACTTAACGGGGGTGATGAAAATGTCCGGCTACGGCTTTCGAGAGGACATAGCAGACCGGCTCTCTCTCCCCGCCGAGGCGGCGGGGCTGATGAAGGTCACCGTCATGGGCCGCAGCCGCGCGCTCATAGAGGACCACCGCGGCCTTGCGGGCTATTCGCGGGAACGGATAGAGGTGAACGGCGGCAGGACCCGCCTGGTCATAAACGGCGAGGCGCTGGAGCTGACGGCGATGGACAGGGAGGCCCTTCTGGTCACGGGGCGCATACTCTCGGTGGAGTTCGTATGAGCGCGCGGCGGATATACCTGCGCAGCAGCGTGTGGGTGCAGGTCGAGGGCGCGGAGCCGCCGCGGTTTTTGAACGCGCTGGCCGAGGCGGGGATACGCTTCTGGGGCGCGGAGCCGGAGGACGACTTCACGCTCCGGCTCGCCCTGCGCCCGCGCGACCTCGAGACCGCGCGCACACTCGCTCTGCGCTGCCAGTGCTCGATAAAGACGCTCAAGCTCCGCGGCGCTCCGGCTGTGAGACGGCGGCTGCGCCATCGCGTGGCGCTCATGGCCGGGCTCGCGGTCTGTTTCGCGCTGCTCGCGGCCTCGCGGCTCTTCGTCTGGGACATCGAGGTAGAGGGCAACGAGGACGTCTCCAAGGGCGAGATACTCCGCGCCCTGGCCGAGTGCGGGGTCGAGAGCGGCTCGTTCTGGCCCACGTGGTCGGCGGACAGGATAAAAAACGAGGTCATACTCCGCATACCCGAGCTCGCCTGGGTCGGCGTGAGCGTGGACAGCTCCCGCGCCACCGTGCGCGTGCGCGAGCGCGACGAGGCCCCGGAGGTCACGGACAAGGACGCGCCGTATTCGGTGACGGCGCGCAGAACGGGCATAATAGAGCGGACGGAGGTGTACCTCGGCGCACCGCTGGTGCAGCCGGGCGACGCCGTGCTCGAGGGCGAGACGCTGGTGTCCGGCGCCGTCGAGAGCGGCCTCGGCACCGTGCGCTATGTCCACGCCTCGGCGAAGATAGAGGCGAGGACCTATTACGAGCTCACCGCCGCCGCCCCGCTGGAGTACAGCGAGGCCGTGGAGGCCGGGAGCCGCACGCGCTGGGCGCTGGTCGTGGGGAACGAGCGGCTCAATCTCTACCCCGGCGGCTCCGGCCTGGACGAAAACTGCTCCAAGGTCACGACGGAGCACGCCCTCGAGTGGCCGGGGGTCTTTAGTTTGCCGGTTTCTCTTGTGCGGGAGGAGATTTTGGAGTATGATATAGTAACCCGGAGTGCGGATACCGCCGCATTGCAGCAGCGGCTGGAGACGCAGCTCGCGTCGGAGCTAGAGCGGCAGCTCGACGGCCGCGGCGAGGTGCTCTCCCAGAGCTTTTCCGCCGCCGAGAGCGGCGGGCTGCTGTACGTGACGCTCCGCGCCGAGTGTTTGGAGGACATAGCGGCCGAGACCAAGGCCGAATAGATATCGAGGTGTGCAAATGATAGAGAGGACCCTGCCCATAGACAGGATGGAGAACGTGATAAACGTCTTCGGCTCCTTTGACCAGAACCTGAGGATAATAGAAAACGAGCTCGGCGTCCGCGTGACCGACCGGGACGACCAGCTGCGCATCTCCGGCGAGCCGGAGGACGTCATGACGGCGGAGAAGGCGATAAACGGCCTCTTGCAGCTCGCCTCCCGCGGCGAGGCCATAGACGCGCAGAACGTGCGCTATATTTTGAAGCTCGTCTCCGAGGGCCGGGAGGCCAAGATCTCGGAGCTCTCGGGCGATGTGGTGTGCATCACGGCCAAGGGCAAGCCCATCAAGGCCAAGACCCTGGGCCAGAAGGCCTATGTGGACGCGATGAACGCCAACACGATAACGCTCGGCATCGGCCCCGCGGGCACGGGCAAGACCTACCTCGCCGTGGCCGAGGCCGTCGCGGCCTTCCGCAGCGAGAAGGTGAACCGCATCATCCTGACCCGCCCCGCGGTCGAGGCGGGCGAGCGCCTGGGCTTCCTGCCCGGCGACCTCCAGAGCAAGGTCGACCCGTACCTGCGCCCGCTCTACGACGCGCTCTTCGAGATGCTCGGGCCGGAGACGTACAACAAGTATCTCGAGCGCGGCAACATCGAGGTCGCGCCGCTCGCGTACATGCGCGGCCGCACGCTGGACGACAGCTTCATCATCCTCGACGAGGCGCAGAACACCTCGCGCGAGCAGATGAAGATGTTCCTCACGCGCATAGGCTTCGGCTCCCGCGTGGTCATCACCGGCGACGTGACGCAGATCGACCTGCCCGGCGACAAGGTCTCGGGCCTCAAGGAGGCCATGCGCGTGCTCAAGGGCATAGACGACATCGCCATCTGCAAGCTCACCGGCGCGGACGTCGTCCGCCACGAGCTGGTGCAGAAGATAATCGAGGCCTATGAGAAGGACGAAAAACGCCGAGCCCCGCAGCAAAAGCTCGACCCGGCCAAGTTCAAGCGGAAGAAATGAACGACAGGGACATAGTCAAGGACTATTACGACAGCGCCCCGGAAGCGGAATGGGCGCGCCTGGAGCGCAGCCCCTGGGAGTTTGAGATAAACTGCGTTTACCTCGATGGGTACATCCGCCCCGGCGAGCGCGTGCTCGACCTCGGCGGCGGCCCCGGGCGCTACTCCATCCACCTCGCAAAGCACGGCGCAAACGTCACGCTCGTGGACCTCTCGGACGGCAACGTCGCTCTCGCGCGGGAGAAAGCCGCCGCTGCGGGCGTGGAGATAGAGGCCCGGCAGGGCGACGCCCTTGACGCCGCCACTCTGCCCGAGGGGCCGTTTGACCACGTGCTCTGCATGGGCCCTCTTTATCACCTGCTCGAGAGGGAAGAGCGGCTGAGGGCCATAGAGAACTGCCTCGCGCGGCTCAAAAAGCGCGGCAAGCTCTATGCGGCCTTCATCTCCATATACTCCGACATGATCTACCGCATAGGCCGCCTCGACAGCTGGCCGGAGGGCATACTCAGCATCGGAGGCACCGAGGCGGAGCGGAAATATTATGCCGCGCTCAGATCCGGCGGCGAGTACGCGGGCGACGCCTTCACTAGGGCGTATTTCACGAACCCGGAGCAGATACTGCGGCACTTTGAGGGCTTTCCGCTCCGAAAGCTGCACCTGCTGGGCAGCGAGGGCCTGTTCGCCGCAAGGCAGGGCTGGTTCACGCTCAGCGAGGAACAGCGTTCGGCCTGGATGCAGCTCTCGCTGGACGTCTGCGAACTTCCGGAGCTCCTGAGCTGGTCGGAGCACCTGCTGTATATCGGAGAAAAGCTTGGTTAAGTGCACACTAAAGACACAACGCGGGAGGACGACATACATGACACTTGAAGAAGCGAGAAAGAGTCTCAAAGACCTCGAGCTGCGCGAGTTTGCCTACAACCACGCGGCCGGGATGCTCTATTTCGACGGAGTGACGGCGGCGCCCAAGGGGACCTACGTCTCCCGCGGCAAGACGCTCTCCGTGCTCAACGAGGCGGCCTATTCGCTCTCGAACAGCGACGCCGCGCGCGAGACGCTGCGCGTGCTCTCGGACCACCTGGACGAGCTCACCCCCGCCGAAAAGCGCCTCGTGGAGCTGCGCGAAAAGTCCCTGCGCTTTAAGAGCCGCGTGCCGGTGGACGAGTACGTCGCGTATAAGGACCTCCTCAACGAGGCGGCCACCGTCTGGCGCGAGGCCAAGGCCAAGTCCGACTACGCCATGTTCGAGCCGCTGCTGCAAAAGATAATCGACGCCTCCCGCCGCTTCGCCGGGCTGGTCGAGCCTGAGAAGGACCCCTACGACTTCTGGCTCGACACCTACGAGGAGGGCATGACGCAGGAGTTCTGCGACAAGTTCTTCGCCGAGCTGCGCTCAAAGCTCGTGCCGCTCATAGCAAAGGTCGGCGCGGCGGAGCCGCCCGACACCTCGCTGCTGGGCGTCCGCTTCCCGCTCGACAGGCAGGACGAGCTCTCACACTGGCTCATGCGCTTCCTCGGCCTCGACCCGGACCGCTGCACCCTAGCCACGACGGAGCACCCCTTCACCACCGACTTTTCGCGCTACGACGTGCGCATCACGACGAAGTATTACGAGGACGCCTTCGCCTCCTCCATGTTCAGCGTCATCCACGAGGGCGGCCACGCGCTCTATGAGCTGGGCACTGCGGAGGAATACGCCTTCACCAAGCTCGGCAGCGGCGTCTCCATGGGCGTGCACGAGAGCCAGTCCCGCTTCTTCGAGAACATAATCGGCCGCTCCCGCGCCTTCTGCAGCCTGGTCTGGCCGGAGCTCGTGCGGCTCTGCCCGGAGCTCGGGAGGTACGACGCGGACATGTTCTACCGCGCCGTGAACGCCGCCCAGCCAGGGCTCATACGAATAGAGGCCGACGAGCTCACCTACAGCCTGCACATTATGGTGCGCTACGAGCTCGAGCGCGCGCTGCTCCACGGCGAGTTGAACGCCAAGGACCTGCCCGGGCACTGGAACGCCCTCTACAAGCAGTACCTCGGCGTGGACGTTCCGGACGACGCGCACGGCGTCTTGCAGGATTCACATTGGTCCGGCGGCGATTTCGGCTACTTCCCGAGCTACGCCCTGGGCAGCGCCTACGGCGCGCAGCTCATCGAGCGCATGCGCGAGAGCTTCGACGTGGACGCGGCGGTGACCTCCGGCGACCTCGCACCGGTGCGCGACTGGCTGGGCGAGCGCATCTGGCGCCACGGCAGCCTTATCAAGCCCACGGAGCTCATGCGCTCCGCCCTCGGCGGCGAGTTCGACGCGAGCTATTACACGCGCTATCTCGAGGCCAAGATGCGCGAGGTGTACAAGCTGTAATGGGCGCGAAGATAATGGTGAGCCGCTCTAGAAGCGGCCTTGGATATCCGGACGCGCGGCGGATGATACTCCGCGCGATAAACGCGGCGCTCCGCGCCGAGGACGTGGGTGTGGACTGCGAGATTAGCGTCCTGCTCACGGATAACGAGGGAATCCACGAGCTGAACCGAGAGTACCGGAACGTGGACAGGCCCACGGACGTGCTGAGCTTCCCGGCAAACGAGCTGACGCCGGGCGAGTTCGACGCGGAGATGTGCGACATCGACCCCGAGACGGGGAGAGCGTTCCTCGGGGATATGGCAATATCGCTTGAAAAGTGCGCGGCACAGGCTGAGGAGTACGGACACAGTTTTGAGAGAGAGCTGATGTACCTCACCGTCCACAGCACGCTGCATCTGCTCGGCTACGACCACGTGGACGAGGCGGAGATGAAGCGTCAGATGCGCGCGCGGGAAGAGATAATAATGTCCGGGCTTGGCGTCTGAGCCCGTCTGAATGCACAGGGGAGAAAGAGAGAGGAATGAAAAAGGGTTCTGCCGCAGTGTTCCTGAGCTATGTGCTCTGGGGCGTTTTCCCGATCTACTGGAAGCTGCTCGCGGACGTGGATTCGGTGTATGTGCTCTGCTGCCGCATCGTGTTCTCGCTTGTCGTGAGCCTGATCGTCGTGCCGCTCTGCGGCAAGTGGGGCGAGGCCATGCGCGTGCTGCGCGACAGGCGGCTCCGGCGCTATATGCTGGCCGCGGGCCTCTTCATCAGCTTCAACTGGGGCGCGTTCATCTACTGCGTCGCCTCCAACCGCGTGCTGGACGCGAGTCTGGCCTACTACATAAACCCCATCCTCGCCATACTCGTGGGCTTCATCGTGTTCCGCGAAAAGCTCACGGCGGCACAGTGGGCCGCGGTGGCGCTGGCGGCGGCGGGCGTGGCGGCGCCGATGGTCATGGAGGGCGAGTTCCCGCTGTTGGCGGTGCTCATCGGCCTCTCCTTCGCCATATACGGCGCAATAAAGAAAAAGGCCGACGTCCCGGGCGACGTGTCAACGTTCATAGAGACGCTGCTCGTCTCGCCCATAGCCCTGGCCGTGATCGTGGTCATGGAGCTGCGCGGCGGGCCGATAAGCACGGGCGTCATAGGCGGCTGGCGGCTGATTCTGCTGCCGCTGGCGGGACTTGTGACCTACCTGCCGCTCTTCCTCTACTCAGCGGGCATCCGCACGACGTCGATGTCGCTCTCGGGCATACTCATGTACATAAATCCGACATTGCAGCTTCTCTGCGGCATATTGCTCTATGACGAGACGATGAGCCCGGCCATGACCGTGGCCTTTGTCTGCGTCTGGCTGGCGACGATAGTGTTCGTCGCAGGCGGGCAGATCGCGAGAATAAGGGCAGTAACGAGGTGCAGCAACAATGGATAAAAACGCAATGATAACCATAGCGGGCCGCCCCAACGTGGGCAAGAGCACGCTCACCAACGCGCTGGTGGGGGAGAAGGTCGCCATAGTCTCCAACAAGCCCCAGACCACGCGCAACCGCATAACCGCGATAATAAACCGCGGCGACACCCAGCTGGTGCTGATGGACACGCCGGGCTTCCACCGGGCGCGGACGCGGCTGGGCGAGTACATGGACAAGGTCGTGCGCGAGAGCGTCGCGGACGTGGATGCCGTCGTGCTCGTCGTGGAGCCGATACCCTCGCCCGGGCCGCAGGAGACGGAGCTCATACGCCAGATACGCGCCTCCCGCGCCCCCGCGATACTCGCGATAAACAAGATAGACACCGTGGAGAAGTCGGAGCTGCTCTCCGTCATCTCGGCCTACGCCCAGGCGTATGACTTCAAGGCCATCGTGCCCATCTCGGCCAAGACCGGCGACGGGCTGGAGGCGCTGGTGGAGGAGATGGAGAAGTTCGCCGAACCCGGCCCGCACCTCTTCCCGGAGGACATGTACACCGACCAGCCGGAAAAGCAGCTGTGCGCGGAGCTCCTGCGCGAAAAGCTGCTCTGGTGCCTGGACAAAGAGGTCCCTCACGGCACGGCGGTGGAGATAACGCGCTTCCACGAGCGCGAGGACGGCGTCATCGAGATAGACGCCACGATATATTGCGAAAAAGCCAGCCACAAGGGCATAATAATCGGCAAAAACGGCGCAATGCTCGGCAAGATAGGCGAGATGGCGCGCAAGGACATGGAAAACTTCCTGGACGCCAAGGTGTATCTCAAGACCTGGGTCAAGGTCAAGGAGAACTGGCGCGACTCCCAGCCGCTGCTGCGCAACTTCGGCTTCAACGATTAGCGTGCTGCCCACGCTTAAATATTCCCATGGCTGAACCGGCCCGCGGGCGCAGAAACTAGCACCAGAGGTGATGGCCGTGAAGAACGGCAGTTTCTGGACGCTGTTTTGTGAGACGGGCGAGCCGGTCTACTGGCTGCTCAGCCGCGAGAGCGAGCAGCAGGGGAAAAAACCGAAACCGGCGCCGGAGAAAAGCAAAGAGAGGGCGGCCCGCTCCTGAGCCGCCCCGTAAAAAGCGAGGCGATACATATGTACCACACCACAAGGGGCCTCATCCTGCGCGAGGCCAAGTACAAGGAGTCGGACAAGATACTCACCATCCTTACGGAGACGGAGGGCAAGATCACGGCCAAGGCCCGCGGCGTTGCGCGCACGCGCAGCAAGCTCGCCGCGGCGACGCAGCTTCTGTGCTTCTCGGAGCTGACGCTCTTCGGGCACAAGGGCTACTGGACTATTAACGAGGCCGTTACCGTGGAGCAGTTCCGGGGCCTGAGAGGCGATATAGAGCTGCTGGCCCTGGGCAGCTACTTTGCGGAGCTGCTGGAGGCCGTCTCGGACGAGGACTGCCCGGAGCCGGAGATACTCCAGCTCGGGCTCAACGGCCTGTACGCCCTCGCCTCGGGCATGTTCCCGCCCGAGCAGGTGAAGGCGGCGTTCGAGCTGCGGCTGATGTGCCTCTCGGGCTACCGGCCGGAGCTGGAGGGCTGCGCCAAGTGCGGCAAGGTCGACATCGAGAGCGGCTATCTCGTCCCCGCCCACGGCGAGCTGTACTGCGAGGACTGCCCGAGACCGGACGGCCTGCCTGTGGACAGGGCCGTCATCGAGGCCATGCGCTACATCGTGGACGCCGCGCCCAAGCGCATCTTCTCATTCCGGCTCGACGACGAGGGCATCCGCCGCCTCGGCCAGGTCTGCGAGGCCTATGCGCTCTATGAGCTGGACCGCGGCTTTGCGAGCCTCGACTACTACAAAAAGGTTAGGAACTCAAAATGACACAGTACGAGAAATCCGCTGCGACGCTGGAGCTGCCGGCGATACTCGCCATGCTCGCGCACCACGCCGTAAGCGACGAGGCCAAGGCGCGCGCCGCGGCGCTCTCGCCCTCTACGGACGCGGCGACGGTGCAGCGCCTGCTCGCCGAGACCAGCGCCGCCAGAGGCATGATGGTCAAGCGGGGCAGCCCCTCGTTTTCCGGCGTCAAGGACGTGCGCGCCAGCCTCTCGCGGGCCGACATGGGCGGCACGCTGAACATCCGCGAGCTCATGGACATCGCGGGCGTGCTCACCGCCGCGCGCATGGCCCGCACCTACGCCGCCGGCGACGGCCGCGGCAACGAAAAGACCTGCATCGACGGCCTTTTCAACTCCCTCATCACAAACCGCTTCCTGGAGGACAAGATAACCGGCTCCATCGCGGCCGAGGACGAGCTCTCCGACGCCGCAAGCCCGGAGCTTGCCTCCATCCGCCGCCTCATCCGCGCCGCCTCGGCCCGCGTGAGGGAGGCGCTGCAGAAGATAATCTCCTCGCCGAGCTACTCAAAGGCTCTGCAGGACCCCATAATCACCACGCGGTCTGAGCGCTATGTCGTGCCGGTCAAGGCCGAGTTCAAGAACACCGTGCCCGGCCTGGTGCACGACGTCTCCGCCTCGGGCGCAACGCTGTTCATAGAGCCCATGGCCGCGGTAAAGGCGAACAATGAGCTGCGCGAGCTGCGTGCCCGCGAGAAGGCAGAGGTGGAGCGCATCCTCGCCGAGCTCTCCGCCGACTGCGCCGAGCACGCGGACGACATCTCCCGCGACTTCGGTATCCTCGTGTCGCTGGACCTCATCTTCGCCAAGGCCAAGCTGAGCTACGCCTACGACGGCATGGAGCCGGAGATATCCGAGCGCGCCGTGGTGCTCCGCAAGGCCCGCCACCCGCTGCTGCCCAAGGACACCGCCGTGCCCATAGACCTCGCCCTCGGCGGCGACTACGACACCTTGGTCATCACCGGCCCGAACACCGGCGGCAAGACGGTCACGCTCAAGACCATAGGCCTCATGTGCGTCATGGCCGCCTGCGGACTGCACCTGCCCGTAGCGGACGGGAGCTGCGTGCCCGTGTTCAGAGCCGTGCTCGCGGACATAGGCGACGAGCAGAGCATAGAGCAGAACCTCTCCACCTTTTCCTCGCACATGACAAACATCGTGCGCATACTTAGTGAATGCGGCCCTAATACGCTCATCCTCTTCGACGAGCTGGGCGCCGGCACGGACCCCACCGAGGGCGCGGCCCTGGCCATCTCCATAATCGAGTACGCGAGGGAGCACGGCGCCGTCATCGCGGCGACGACGCACTACGCGGAGCTGAAGGTCTACGCCACGACGGCCAAGGGCGTCATGAACGCCTCCTGCGAGTTCGACGTGGCGACCCTGCGCCCGACCTATCGGCTTCTGGTGGGCATCCCCGGCAAGTCCAACGCCTTCGCCATTTCGGAGCGCCTGGGCGTGCCGGAGGAGATAATAGCGGACGCAAAGAGCCGCGTCGGCACCGAGAGCGCCAGCTTCGAGGCGACGATAGAAAAGCTCGAGTCCGTGCGCCAGGCGCTGGAGCGCGACCGGGAGGAGGCGCAGAAGAAGCTGCGCGAGGCCGAGGAGAACCGCAAGGAGTCGGCCAAGATAAGGGTCGAGCTCGAGCTGCGCCTGGAGAAGGCGGAGGTGAAGGCCAAGCGCGACGCGGAGCGGATAATCGCCGAGGCGCGCGAGACGGCGGAGGCCGCATTCGCCGAGATAGACGAGATGCGCTCCAAGGCGAACGCCGACGAGGACCACCGCGCCGCAAACGAGGCCCGCGCCGAGCTGAGGCGGCGCCTCAACGAGGCGGAGGAGCACTTTGCCGAAAAGCCCGCCATGCCAGAGGAAAAGCGCGGCCCCACGCGGCCCGCCGTGGTGGGCGACACGGTGGAGATACTCTCCATGGGCGTAAAGGCCGAGGTGACGGGCATAAATAAGGATGGTTCGCTGAGCCTCAGAGCGGGTATAATGAACGTGACGGCCCGCCAGGACGAGGTGCGCGTGACCGAAAAGCAGCCGAAGAAAAAGGTGGTGTCCTCCGGCACGACCACGTTTCGCGAGGCGGCGGTGGCCCCTGAGCTGGACCTGCGCGGCATGGAGACGCTGGAGGCGATACCCGTCCTGGAGCGGTACATCGATTCCGCCGTCATGGGCAAGCTGCACACCGTCACGATAATCCACGGCAAGGGCACCGGCGCGCTGAGACAGGCGGTGCAGCAATCGCTCAGGAAAAACAAGGCCGTCAAGAGCTTCCGCCTCGGCCGATACGGCGAGGGCGAGACGGGAGTCACAGTTGTTGAACTGAAATAAATACCCCGTTGCCTAACAGACCTTGTTGTAGTAAATAGACAAATCGGGGAAAATCAGTTGACGTTTTCAGTGAAATTTGGTATCTTTATATTGCATGATGCCTGATTATCACAGGCAGGGGTTGTGGAAGGAGTGGCTCTCAGTGATATCCAAAGAGGTAACAATAAACAATCAGGTCGGTCTTCACGCGCGGCCTGCGACCTTCTTCATCCAGAAGGCTAACGAGTTCAAGAGCAGCATCTGGATAGAGAGGGATGAGCGCCGCGTGAATGCGAAGAGCCTTCTCGGCGTGCTCTCTCTCGGCATCGTGAAGGGTACTACCGTCAACATCGTAGCCGATGGTGTGGATGAGAACGAGGCCATTGCCACGCTCTCTGAGCTTATCGACTCCGATTTTTCCGAGTGATCCGCGCAACAAAGTAACGGCGGGGGCGTGTTTGCTGCACGCCCCCGCTTTTGCAGGTTTGGTGATATCATGTCAAGAAACAGGGCAATTTTCGAGATGCTGCTGTGCGCCGCGCTGTGGAGCATAGCGGGCATTTTTATTAAACTCATACCGTGGAACTCCGTGGTCATCGCGGGCGTGCGCAGCCTCATCGCGGGGCTGGTCATGTTCGTCTACATGCGTTCGCGCGGCATACGCTACACGGCCGACAAACGCAGCCTGCTCGGCGGCGGCGCGCTGTGCGTGACGCTGACCTTCTTCGTCGCGGCGAACAAGCTGACCACGGCGGCAAACTCCATCGTACTGCAATTCACCGCGCCGATATTCATCGTCGTGTTCTCGGCCCTGTTCTTCAAAAAGCGCTTTTCCCGCGCGGACATCCTCGCCGTGGGACTGACCATGGTGGGCATCTCGCTCTTTTTCTTCGACCAGCTCACTCCGGGGCATCTGCTGGGCAACTGCGTGGCCCTCGCCGCGGGCATGGCCTTCGGCTGCTACTACATGAGCCTCGACGGCGCGACGGAGAGCGAGCGCATGAGCGCCATCCTCACCGCCCACTGCCTGACCTTCCTGGTCAGCATCCCGTTCATCGCCATGTACCCGCCGGAGCTCAAGGCGGCGCCGGTGGCCTGCATACTCGTGCTCGGCATAGTCCAGCTCGGCATACCCTACGTGCTGCTGGGTCGGGCCTCGGGCTCCTGCCCGCCGCTGGCCTGCTCGCTGCTCGGCGCGCTCGAGCCGCTTTTGAACCCCGTGTGGGTGTTCATCTTTGACGGCGAGGCCCCCGGGGCCTGGGCGCTCATCGGCGGGCTTGTGGTCATCGTGACCATCACCGTCTGGTGCGTCCACGGCGACCTGCGCGAGAGGAAGGGCGCGGCATGAACCAGAAGCTGCCCGAGCTGCGCGAGAAGGCCAACCGCCTCCCGCTGCTGCCCGGCGTCTATATAATGAAGGACGCGCGGGGCGAGGTCATCTACGTCGGCAAGGCCAAGGCGCTGAAAAACCGCGTCTCGAGCTATTTCCGCGGCGAGCACCTGCCCAAGGTCGCCGCCATGGCCGACAAGGTCGACGACTTCGACGTCATCGTCGTCACCAGCGAGTTTGAGGCGCTGGTGCTGGAGAATTCGCTCATAAAGCGGCACAAGCCGTACTATAATATACTTTTAAAGGATGACAAGGGCTATCCCTACATCCGCCTCGACGCGCGCAGCGAGTACCCCACGTTCTCGCTCACGAACCGCTACGCCAAGGACGGGGCGCGCTATTTCGGCCCCTTCGGCGGAAGGGCGCAGTCGAGGGACATCATAGACACGGTCTGCAAAGCCCTGCTGTTGCCTACCTGCACGCGGAAGTTCCCGCGCGACATCGGCAAACAGCGGCCCTGCCTCAACTACCACATGGGCGCCTGCGCCGGCTGGTGCATGGCCGGACACACGTCGGAGGAATACCACGCCGCCATGGAGCAGGCCGCCATGATACTCAGCGGCAAGACAAAACAGCTCACCGAGGAGCTGACGGAGAAGATGCTCTCCGCCTCGGAGGCGCTGAAGTTCGAGCTCGCCGCGTCCTACCGGGACCGCATCCGGGCCATCGAGGGCCTGGGCAACCGCCAGCGCGTCATCTCCGCCGTTTACGCGGACACGGACGCCGTGGGCTTTTACCGCGGGGCCAAGAGCTGCTTCTCGGTGCTCCACTTCGTCGGCGGCGACCTCGCGGCCAAGGACTTCGAGCTCATGGAGGAGCCGCTGGAGGAGGACGGCGAGGCCGTCTCCGGCCTCGTGCGGCAGTATTATTCCCAGCGCGGCGCGTGGCCTAAGTACATCCTCCTGCCCACGGAGGCGGAGGACGCCGAGGCGCTCTCGCAGCTCTTCACGGAGCTCTCGGGGCACAAGGTCTCGGTGGAGACCCCCAAGCGCGGCGACAGGCTGCGCCTGGTGGAGAGCGCCGTCACCAACGCACGGGAGGAGTCCGAGCGCGCGGCGACCGGGGCGCAGAAGACTCTCAAGACGCTCGAGTGGCTGCAAAAGACGCTGGAGCTGCCCTCGATGCCGGAGCGCATCGAGGCCTTCGACGTCTCGAACCTCGGCTCGGAGGGCATAGTCGCGGCCATGACCGTGTTCGTGCGCGGCCGCCCGCTCAAGCGGGACTACCGCAAGTTCAAGATGAAGGACGTCGCCGGCCCGGACGACTACGCCTCCATGCGCGAGGCCGTGGGGCGCCGGTTCCTGCGGCTGATGGACGGCGACCTCAAGTTCTGCGAGGTGCCGGACCTGCTGCTGATAGACGGCGGCAGCGTCCACGCCGCCGCGGCGCGGGACACTCTGCGCTCCCTGGGGCTGGAGCTGCCCGTGTTCGGCATGGTCAAGGACGACAAGCACCGCACCCGCGCGCTGACCACTCCGGAGGGTGAGGAGATAGGCATAAGCTCCAACCCCGCGGTGTTCGCGCTCATCGGCACGATACAGGAGGAGACTCACCGCTTCGCCATCGAGTACCAGCGCAGCCTGCGCACGGCGAAGCTGCACTCCGCGCTCGACGACATCAAGGGCGTGGGCGAAAAGCGCCGCGCCGAGCTTTTGAAGCACTTCGGCACCGTGAAGGCCATCAAGGCCGCGAGCCTGGAGGAGCTCCAGCAGGCGGTGCCCAAAAACACGGCCCAGGCCGTCTATGAACACTATCACGCAAAGGATAAGGGGGAGTGACCCATGCGCGTCATCACTGGCACGGCCAGGGGCCGCAAACTTCAGGAGCCCTCGGGCATGGACATCAGGCCGACGGCTGACGTCGTCAAGGAGGCCGTATTCAACATCATACAGTTCGACATCGAGGGCCGCCGCGTGCTGGACCTCTTCGCGGGCACGGGCCAGCTCGGCATCGAGGCGCTCTCGCGCGGGGCGGCCGAGTGCGTGTTCGTGGACGAGAGCCGCGACGCGCTCAAGATAGTGCGCGAGAACCTCTCCCGCTGCAAGCTGGAGGGGCGCGTCATGCAGTCCGACGGCCCGGGCTACCTTGAGCGCGGCGGCAAGTTCGACATCATCTTTCTCGACCCGCCCTATGACACGACTTTGCTTGACAAATGCCTCGAAATAGTCCAAAATGTTGACATATTGACCGATGGTGGTATAATCGTCTGCGAAAGCCGTCGGGAAAAGGTCCTTCCGGAGCTGAAAGCCCCGTTTGCCCGCATCATCTACCGCAACTACGGCAAGATAAAGATAACAGTCTACAAAAAGGAATCTTGAGCTATGAGCATAGCCATCTGCCCCGGCAGCTTCAACCCCATGACGCTCGGCCACCTGAACATCGTCCGCCGCACGTCGCACATCTTCGACCGGGTGATCGTCCTCATCATGGTGAACGCGAACAAGCGCTCGCCCATGTTCACGATAGAAGAGCGCGTCGACATGGCCCGCCGCGTCGTGGCGCACCTGCCCAACGTCACCGTCGAGACCTATGACGGCCTGCTGGCCGAGTACGCAAAGCAGTTCGACAAGGCCGTCATCGTAAAGGGCCTGCGCGCCAATACGGACTTTGAAAACGAATTCCAGATGGCGCAGATAAACAAGACCATCAACCCCAACCTGGAGACCATGTTCCTGACCTCGAGCGAGAAATACACCTTCCTCAGCTCCTCGGTCGTGCGCGAGCTTGCCAGCTATGGGGCGGATCTCTCGGAGTTTTTACCGCGCGAGATAATAGATGAAGTTTTGGCTAAGGCCAAGGTCGGAGGGGTTTGAAAATGGACAACGAGGTCATGGAGCTCATAGACGAGCTGTACTCCATGGTGTCCGAGGCCTGGGGAGTGCCCCTGGGCAACGACAAGTGCATAGTTGAGCGGGACAAGGTCCTCAACATGATAGAGGACATCAAGGCCCAGCTGCCCGTGGAGCTCTCGGAGGCCAAGCGCCTCGTCTCCGCGCGTGACGAGTTCATCGGCAACGCCAAGAAGGAGGCGGAGTCCATCCGCCGTACCGCCGAGGAAAAGGCCCGCGCCCTGGTGGACCAGCAGGAGATAGTCCGCATCGCCCGCACCCGCAGCAGCGAGCTCATGGCCAACGCCGAGAACAAGAGCCGGGAGCTCCGCCACGTCGCCAGCGACTACGTGGACGACATCCTCCGCCGCAGCGAGGAGAGCCTCGCCGCCGCCCTCAACGAGGTCCGCGGCTCCCGCAGCCAGTTCCGCACCGCCACGGGCACGCCGGACGCCCAGAGCACCCAGCAGAAATAATTGGCAATTATTTCGCCATAACACAAGATATTGACATTTTGACGCCCATCTTCACGGATGGGCGCCAAATTTTGTGCTTTTATGGTCGAAAGTGCGCTCCGCCGCCCCGGAGCGCACTTTTTCTGTGCAAAAATTTATTGAAAAACCGCTTGCAATTTCGTGGGGAGCTAAATATAATATAAGCACCTGTGTGGGGCAAAGTGGTGAATAGTGTGGGAATAGCCCACAAAAAATGGCATATTTTAGCGAAACATGCCTGCCTCTTTGCTAATTCTAAAGGAGGCGGCCGGGTTGACAGGCGAATACCAGCACACGCTCGATTCCAAGGGCCGTCTTTTCATACCCGCCAAGCTGCGCGACGAGCTGGGGGACACGTTCTACCTCACCGTCTCGGACGAGCGCTGCCTGAGGGCGTACAGCGCGGAGAGCTGGCAGAGCTTTGTGGACCGCGTGCGGGCGATGCCGTATGTTGACCGCAAAAAAATGCGCCCGTTTTTCGCCTGCGCCGCGAAGTGCGAGCTGGACGCGCAGGGCAGGGCGCTTCTGCCGCAGCAGCTGAGGGACTTTGCGGGCCTTGTCAAGAACGTCGCCGTCGTCGGCTGCGACGACCACGCGGAGCTCTGGGACAGCGAGGCCTGGGCGCCGGTGCACGAGGGCGAGACCACGCCGGAGTACATCGCCGCGATGATGAAGGAGCTAAATTTCTGATGAGCGGACACATACCGGTGCTCCTTGAAGAGTGCATAAAATATCTGAACATAAAGCCGGACGGGATATATGTGGACGGCACGCTGGGCATGGGCGGACACTCCGAGGCCATCTTGCAGCGGCTGACGACCGGCCGGCTCATCTCCATCGACCGGGACACCTACGCCATCGAGCGCGCCACGGAGCGCCTCGCGCCGTATGCCGACCGGCTGACCATAGTCCACGGCAACTTCCGCGACCTGCCCGAGATACTCGACGAGCAGGGCGTGGACCTGGTGGACGGAATGCTCTTTGACCTTGGCGTGTCCTCTCCGCAGCTGGACGAGGGCGGCCGGGGCTTTTCGTATATGGTGGACGCACCGCTGGACATGCGCATGGATAAGTCCGACAACATCGACGCCTGGTTCATCGTGAACCGCTGGCCGGAGGACAAGATCTGCCGCATCCTGCGCGACTACGGCGAGGAGCGCCACGCCGCGCGTATCGCCCGCGCCATAGCCAAGCGCCGCCAGGAGCAGGAGATAAAGACCACGCTGGAGCTGGTGGACATCATCAAGTCCGCCATGCCCGCCGCCGCGCTGCGGGAAAAGCAGCACCCGGCAAAGCGGAGCTTCCAGGCCATACGCATCGCCGTCAACGACGAGCTGGGTGCCGTCGCCTCGCTGATGGAGACGGCGCCGGACCGGCTCAAGGTCGGCGGCCGCATCGCGGTCATCAGCTTCCATTCGCTAGAGGACAGGATAGTCAAGAGCGCCATACAGTCTCGCGAGAACGGCTGCACCTGCCCGCGCGAGGCGCCCGTGTGCACCTGCGGCTTTGTGCAGACGCTCAAGAGCGTGACGCGAAAGCCCATAACCGCGGGCGGGGAGGAGCTGGAGCTCAACCCCCGCTCCCGCAGCGCCAAGCTGCGCGTGGCAGAGCGCGTATAGGAGGTAGGAGATGTCCAACAGGACTTCGGCCTTCCCCGCCGAGACGGAGAAGGCGTATGAATACAGCGCACCCGCAAGGCCGCGCCCGAGCCTGCCCAAGCGCCGCGCCCGGCGCTGGGTCGCGCCCTTTTTGTGCGTATTCGGCTTTGCCTCGGCGGCGGCGCTCTCGGTCTGCGCCCTGCTCGCCCGCGCCGACCTCACCGTGCTGCGCGACGAGTGCGAACAGCTCGAGGCGCAGATAGAGGAGCTCGCAAACGAGCACGACCACCTCGTCATAGACTTCGAGACGCAGTACAACATCAGCCGCCTCGCGGCCTGGGCGGAGGAGACCCCCGGCCTCGTCCGCGTAGAGCCCGAGACCCCGGCGATCGCCGCGGCCGACCGCGCCGAGATAGTCCCCATGGAGGACGAAAACGGCGGCTGGGCTAAAATATCTGACGCCATCTCTTCCATTTCGGAATATTTTGCGCCGCCTGCGGAGTAAGATGATATCGCGGCCCGGACGTGTACAACGCCGCCGCGATATCACCATACCTGGAGGTGGGGCGCATGCCTCGAGGCGAGAACGGCCGCGCGCCCGGCGGCGGGCCGAACCGAATGATGCTCCGCCGCACACTGTTTTTGCTATCGGTGTGCGGCATAGCTGCTTTTTTGGTGCTGGCAGCCAGGCTGTACCAGATCCAGATAGTGCAGCACGACGAGTACGAGGCGGCGGCTATCGCCCAGCAGGTGCGCGAGACCACGGTCAGCGCCGCGCGCGGCACCATCTATGACCGCAACGGCGTGGTCCTCGCCATGAGCGCGGGGGTGGACACCGTGTACATAAGCCCCGCCGAGATAGAGCGCTACGGCGAGGACAAGGAGGCCATTGCTCGCGGCCTCTCCGAGATACTCGGCGTGGACTACGAGACCATCCTCAAAAAGGCGGGGAACACGAACTCCTGGTACGAGGTCGTGGCCCGCAAGGTGGAGGAGGACGTGGCCGAGCAGGTGCGGCAGTTCAAGTCCGACGGCGGCTATGTCGGCATAAAGATAGAGTCAGACACCAAGCGCTATTACCCCAACGGCAGCCTCGCCGCGCACGTCATCGGCTTTGTGGGGCTGGACAACACCGGCCTAGGCGGTATAGAATCCCGCTATGACAGCGTGCTCTCGGGCGAGAGCGGCTACGTCATGCGCTCGACCACCGCGGCGGGCACGGATATGCTCTACTCGAGCTACGAGGACTATGTGGACGCGCGCGACGGCGACAGCATAAGCCTCACGATAGACGCCGTCATCCAAAATTATGTGGAAAAGCACCTCACCCAGGCCGTGGAGGATTACGACATCCAGAACGGCGCGGCGGCCATCTGCATGGAGGTTGACACGGGTGCTATACTGTCTATGGTGTCGCTTGGCAATTTTGACCTCAACGACTACCAGACCATCAGCGCCGAGGCCCAGGCCGAGATAAGCAGCATCGCCCAGAGCGAGGAGGAGTATGACGAGCTCTACGCCCTCGCCCAACAGCAGCAGTGGCGCAACAAGGCCATCTCGGACACCTACGAGCCCGGCTCGACATTCAAGATAATCACCCTCGCCATGGCGCTCGAGGAGGGCGTCGTGAGCGAGAATTCCAGCTTCTTCTGCGGCGGCAGCATGAACGTCCTAGGGCGCGGCACGCCGCTCAAGTGCTGGAAATACGGCGGGCACGGACCGCAGACGCTGACCCAGGCGGTGCAGCACTCCTGCAACGTCGCCTTCGTGAACATCGGCCAGCTGGTGGGCGAGGAGAAGTTCTACGAATACGCGGAGGGCTTCGGCTTCATAGACCGCACGGCGGACACCTCCCAGCAGCTCACGGCCAAGACGGGCATAGACCTCGGCGGCGAGAGCGGCAGCATCTGGTGGAGCGAGGACGTGTTCTGCAACCCGGAGAACCTCTCCCAGCTCGCGGCGGCCTCCTTCGGACAGACCTTCAACATAACGCCCATCCAGCTCATAACCGCCGTCTCCGCCTGCGTTAACGGCGGGAATCTCATGAAGCCCTACCTCGTGCAGAGCGTCGAGGATTCGGAGGGGAACATCATCTCCCAGACCGAGCCCGAGCTCGTGCGGCAGGTCATCAGCGAGGAGACCAGCGCCTCCGTGCGCGCCATACTCGAGCAGGTCGTCGGCGACCAGAAGGAGGGCACGGGCCACAACGCCTACGTCGCGGGCTACCGCATCGGCGGCAAGACCGGCACCTCCACCAAGACCACAAAGGAGATCTCCGGCGAGAAGGAATACATCGTCTCCTTCATCGGCTTCGCCCCGGCGGACGACCCGCAGATAGCCATACTCGTGCTGCTCGACGACCCGAGCTCCGAGAGCGGCATCTACATCTCCGGCGGCCAGATGGCCGCGCCGGTGGTGGGGAAGATGATGGCCGATATCCTGCCCTATCTCGGCGTGGAGCCGGAGTATTCGGACTCCGAGCTCGCCGCCGCTGACCGCACGGTGCCCGAGGTCTCGGGCATGAGCCTCACCGAAGTGCGCAGCGCGCTGACGGAGGCGGGACTCAATTGCCGCGTGATAGGCGAGGGCGACACGGTCACGGACCAGCTCCCGCGCGCGGGCGCGGTGATCGCCTCGGGCAGCGAGGTGCTGCTCTATGCGGGCCAGAGCCCGTCCCCGGCGGAGGAGACGATGCCGGACCTGCGCGGCCTGAGCTACGAGGCGGCAAAACAGGCCCTGGGCAGCCTGGGGCTCTATGTCACGGCCGGAAACGGCGTGACCGACGCGCAAATACAGCTTGTCTCCGGCCAGAGCATAGCGCCGGGGCAGAGCGTGGAGCACGGCACGGTCATAGAGGTAACGCTCTATGAAAACGAGGCCTCCATGCTCGGCATATACTGATACATTGAAAAGAAGAAACTGGAGGAGTTTGCATGAAGCTTGCGGACCTGCTCAAAGGCGTGGAGGTGACGGAGCTCAAGGCCCCGCCCGAGCTGGAGATAGCTGACGTGTGCTACGACTCGCGCCGCGCGGCGGCGGATACGCTGTTCGTGGCCGTGCGCGGCTTTGAGTCCGACGGACACCGCTATATATACGCCGCGGCGGCTAAGGGCGCCGTCTGCGCCGTGTGCGAGGAGCCGCCCGAGTGCGACATACCCTATGTCATAGTCCCGGACAGCCGCCTCGCCCTGGCGCTTATCTCGGTGAACTACTTCCGCAGCCCGGCCTCCGATATGGTCATGATGGGCGTCACCGGCACGAACGGCAAGACCACCACGACCTATCTGCTCAAGCACATCCTCGAAGTCTGCATGGACGCCAAGGTCGGCCTCATCGGCACCAACGGCAACATGATAGGCGACGAGTTCCTGCCCACGGAGCGCACGACTCCGGAGTCCTACGAGCTGCAAAAGCTCCTGCGCGAGATGGCCGACGCGGGCTGCACCCACGTCGTAATGGAGGTCTCGTCCCACTCGCTGGCGCTCGACCGCGTGGCGGGCATCACCTACGACTGCGGCATCTTCACCAACCTGACGCAGGACCACCTCGACTTCCACCACGATATGCGCGACTACGCCGAGGCCAAGGCGAAGCTCTTTGCTATGAGCCGCTTCGCCGTCATAAACCTGGACGACGAGTGGTCGCAGTTCATGCTCAGCCATGTCCGGTACCCCTGCATGACCTTCTCGCTCAAGGACAGCCGGGCCGACGTGTTCGGCCGGGACATCCGCTACACCAGCGGCTCGGTGAGCTTCCTCGCCGCGTACAAGACGGACGCAGAGCGCGTCACGCTGCACATCCCGGGCACCTTCTCGGTATATAACGCCCTGACCGTGCTCACCTGCGGCCTCGCGCTGGGCATAGAGCTCGGCGACTGCGCGGACGCCATCGCCTCCGCCCACGGCGTCAAGGGCCGCATGGAGACCGTGCCCACGGACGGGGACTACACCATCCTAATCGACTACGCCCACACGCCGGACGCACTCGAGAACGTGCTCGAGTCCGTGCGCGAGGTGGCAAGCGGCAGGCTGGTGGTCCTCTTCGGCTGCGGCGGCGACCGCGACCGCACAAAGCGCCCCATCATGGGCCGCATCGCCTCCGAGATCGCCGACCTCGTCATCGTCACCTCCGATAACCCCCGCACCGAAAAGCCCGAGGCCATCATCGCCGACATCCTCGAGGGCATGAAGGACAGCTCCACGCCACGCGAGGTCATAACGGACCGTATTGAGGCCATCGAGTGGGCCATAGAGCACCACCGTCCGGGCGACGTCATCGTCCTCGCCGGCAAGGGCCACGAGGACTACCAGATAGTCGGCCACGAAAAGCACCACATGGACGAACGCGAGATAGTCGCGAAGATAATGGACAAAAGGAAGAAGAACAAATGACTATACGCCTGATACTGGCCTTCATCATAGCCTTTCTAGTCTCCAGCGGCATCGGCGCCTTTCTCGTGCCCTTCCTGCGAAAAATAAAGGCCGGGCAGGCCATCCGAGAGGACGGCCCGCGCTGGCACATGTCCAAGTCCGGCACGCCCACCATGGGCGGGCTGATGTTCATTGCCGCCATAGCCGTCGTGTGCCTCACCGTCGGCTTTGAGCCCATGATGAACGGCGAGTACGGGCACATATTCTGCTTCATATTCGCGCTCATCTTCGGCGCCATCGGCTTTCTGGACGACTATGAGAAGCTGCGCAAAAAGCAGAACCTCGGCCTCTCCGCAAAGTCCAAGTTCCTGCTCCAGCTTGTCGCGGCGCTGGCCTTCGTGTTCCTCATGCGCCGCACCGGCTATGTGACGACGAACCTGTACATACCCTTCTGGAACGTCGTCAAGCCCCTGCCCGAGGCTGTCTATTTCATTTTCGCCGCCTTCGTCATCGTCGGCACGGTCAATTCCGTGAACCTGACCGATGGCGTCGACGGCCTGGCCGCCGGGACAAGCATACCCGTCTGCCTCTTCTTCGCCGTGCTGACCTACGTCTGGGGCACGGAGTTCCTGGCCCTCGGCATCTTCGCCTCGGCCATAGCGGGCGGCCTGCTGGGCTTCCTCGTCTACAACTTCAACCCCGCCAAGGTGTTCATGGGCGACACCGGCTCGCTCTTCCTCGGCGGCGCGATAGCGGCCATGGTCTTTGCCTACGACATGCCGCTCATCCTCATCGTCCTCGGCCTCATGTACATCATCGAGACCCTCTCGGACATCATCCAGGTCACCTACTTCAAGCTCAGCCACGGCAAGCGCATCTTCAAGATGGCGCCCTTCCACCATCATCTGGAAATGGGCGGCTGGACGGGCAAAAAATGGACCGAGCGCGAGCTCTTTGTCCTATATTTCAGCATATCTCTCATCTGCGCCGTCATATCATTTGTAGGGGTGTACAACCGCTACGCCTTCTAATACCCGGCGCATTTAAAGCCGGCATCGGGAGGACGACATGGAATATGCCGGCGAGAGGATAGGTTCCGGCGCGGCCGAGGCCGTGCGCCAGCGCAGGGGCAGCATAGACCTGCCCTTTGCGGCGCTCACGCTTCTGCTGCTCACGATAGGCGTCGTGATGGTGCTCTCCGCGAGCTACGCGAGGGCCTATTACAGCGCGGCCACGGGCCACAACGCGGCCTATTACTTCATGCGCCAGCTGGGCTTCGCCCTGGCGGGCGTGGGCGCGATGTACGCGCTCTCTCTGTTTCCAATGCAGTTTTACCGGCGCATGAGCTTCCTCGTCCTCGCGGCGGCCGCGGGGCTCCTGGCGCTGGTCCCCGTGATCGGCGTCTCTCAGGGCGACGCAAAGCGCTGGATAAGCCTCGGCTTCACCACCTTCCAGCCCTCGGAGATAGCCAAGATAGGCATCATCCTCTATTTCGCCGCGCTGATATGCAAATTCAAGGGCCGGATGCGCACCGTGAGGTACGGCATCCTGCCCTTCGCGGGCGTTCTGCTCATTATCGTGGCGTTGCTGGTCATGGAGCCGCACTTTTCCGCGGCAATAATCATAATCGCTATCGGCGCGGTGATGCTCTTCCTCGGCGGCGTGAGGCTCTACTGGTTCGTCGGAGCCCTCATAGCGGCGCTCGCGGCGCTGGGCGTGGTCATGACCTTCTTCCCCTACGCCTCCAGCCGCATCACCACCTGGCTCGACCCCTTCGCCAACACCAGCGGCAGCGGCTACCAGATCGTCCAGTCGCTCTACGCCATAGGCTCCGGCGGTCTCTTCGGCCTCGGCCTGGGGCAGGGGAGGCAGAAGTACCTCTATCTCCCCGAGGAGCACAACGACTTCATCTTCCCCGTGGTCTGCGAGGAGCTCGGCTTCGTCGGGGCGATAGCCATACTCATACTCTTCGCCCTGCTCGTCATCCGCGGCTACTGGCTCGCCATGCACATGCGCGACAGATACAGCTTCCTCGTCACGGCGGGGATAACCACGCTGCTGGCCATCCAGGTCATATTGAACGTCGCGGTGGTCACGAACCTCGTGCCCTGCACGGGCATATCGCTGCCGTTCTTCTCGTACGGCGGCACGGCTCTGCTCATCCAGCTTGCCGAGATGGGAATCGTCCTCAGCGCCTCGCGGGACATTCCGGTGCGGCAGTAAAGATATATAAAACGGGAGGCCCAATATGAAATTCCTCTTCACCTGCGGCGGCACCGCCGGACACATAAACCCCGCCATCGCCGTGGCCGGACGCATCGCCATGGCCGCGCCGGACTCCAAGTTCCTGTTCATCGGCGCCGAGGGGCGCATGGAGACGGACCTCGTGCCGCGCGCCGGCTACGAGATAAAGACCGTCCGCATAACCAACCTGCACCGCAGCCTAAAGCCCGCGGACATCAAGCACAACCTCGCCACGCTCAAAAACGTCCTGACCGCTACGGCGGAGGCCAAGCATATCATACGCGAGTTCCAGCCGGACGTCGCAGTCGGCACTGGCGGCTACGTGTGCTACCCGGTGCTCAAGGCGGCCTCGGAGCTCGGCATACCCACGGCTGTGCACGAGTCGAACGCCGTGCCGGGCCTGACCACCAAAATGCTGGAGGGCTCGGTAAACACCATCATGGTCGGCTTCGAGGAGAGCCGCGCGAACTACCGCCACCCGGACCGCGTCGAGGTCACGGGCACGCCCGTGCGCGTGGACTTCCTCGACCAGGACAAGGCCGCCGCCCGGCGCGAGCTGGGCATACCCGAGGGGAAGCCGCTGGTCGTCTCCGTCTGGGGCAGCCTCGGCGCGTCGCACATGAACGAGATCATGACGGACTTCATCCTCCGCGCCTGCGCAAAGCCCTTCTTCAGCCTCATCCACTCCGCGGGCAAGGCGGGGTACTCTAAGATGAGCGCCGCGCTCGAGCGCGAGAAGCCGGATTACGCCAAGCTGGGCATGGACGTGCGCGCGTACATATACGACATGCCTCGCGTGATGGCCGCGGCGGACCTGGTGCTGTGCCGCGCGGGCGCCTCCACGCTAGCGGAGCTGACGGCCATGGGCAAACCCGCCATCCTCGTGCCCTCGCCGAACGTGACGAACAACCACCAGGAGCGCAACGCCCGCGTGCTCGAGGCCGCCGGCGGCGCGAAGGTGATGCTCGAGCAGGAGTTCACCGCAGATTCGCTGCTCGGCCTCGTCTCTGAGCTCCTCCAGCACCCGGAGCAGCTCGAGGCGATGAGCCAGAACATGCTCTCCCTGGCCGTCCCCGACGCCACCGACCGCATCGCCGCCGAAGTACTCGAGCTGGCCTCAAAATAAGGCACCACCTCCTCCCCAAGTCGGGCGAGGAACGTATAGTCTACCGACCGGCGGCGCTCACGCGAATGGTGGAGCCGCCGGGGTAAAAAAGCGCCTTTCTTTGGCGGCTCGACACCGTTTCTTTGGGCAAGCACCAAAGAAATGGGGTCGAAAGGCAGGGCAGGGTAACGACCACCGCCCAGCGTATCGGCGCACACGCACAAAGCCCAAAAAATAAGGGAGAACCCCCGGCGAGGGTTCCCCCTTACACCCCCTCCTGCGCTCAAATAAACACAAGAGAGTTCCGCCCGCTGCGGCGGGCGGGCAAGGGCTCTGCCCCTGCACCCCGCCACCTTTGAAAAGGTGGACGAAACTTTCAAGCGCGCTTCGCGCGGCGTTTTAACCTTTCCGGCGTCCCCCGCATAGAATGGCGTGAATTTGCTGTTTGGGGGAGAGAAAATGAGCGTTTGGAAAGTCGGCGGGGGCCGAAGGCTCTCCGGCAGCGTCACGGTGCAGGGGGCGAAAAATGCCGTGCTGCCGATCATGGCGGCCTCGGTGCTCGCACCCTGCGAGACGGAGCTGCTGAACGTCCCGAGCCTGCGGGACGTGGACGCCACCATACGCATCCTCCGCGGCCTCGGCTGCGAGGTCGGGCGCGACGGGGATGTGGTGAACATAGACTCCACCGGATTGTGCCGGGCGGAGATCCCGCACAGCCTCATGCGCGAGCTGAGGAGCTCCGTCATCTTCCTCGGCGCGCTGCTGGCGCGTTGCGGCGAGGCGCGGCTCTCGATGCCCGGCGGCTGCGAGCTCGGCCCCAGGCCCATAGACCTGCACCTCATGGCCCTGCGCGCCCTCGGTGCGGACATCGAGGAGAGCGGCGGCGACCTCATCTGCCGCGCGGAGAGGCTAAAGGGCGCGAGCATCGCCCTGCCCATGCCCAGCGTCGGCGCCACCGAGAACGCCATGCTTGCCGCCTGCGCCGCCGAGGGCGAGACGGTCATCATGAACGCCGCACGCGAGCCCGAAATCGAGGAGCTGCAAAGCTTCCTGCGCCTGCTCGGCGCGGAGGTCTCCGGCGCCGGTACGGCCACGGTCTGCGTCCGCGGCTTCAAGCCCGTGCAGAGGGTGGGACACCGCATAATGCCCGACCGCATCGTCTCGGCCACGCTGCTGTGCGCCGTGGCCGCCGCAGGGGGCGAAATTGAGCTGCGCGGCACCGATCCGGAGCGCTTTTCCACGGTTTTGCACTCGCTTTCAGAGTGCGGCTGTGATATAATACGCACAGGCGCGGGCGTGCGCCTCGCCTCGGACGGGAACCTGCGCGCGCCGATGCCCGTCATAACAGGGCCGTACCCCGGCTTCCCGACGGACGCCCAGCCGCTGATGCTGGCCGCCTGCCTGAAGGCGAAGGGGACCTCGGTGTTCGTGGAGAATGTTTTCCAAAACCGCTTCCGCTATACCGAGGAGCTGACGCGCCTGGGCGCGAGGATACATACCGAGGGCCGCGTCGCGGTCGTGACCGGGGTGCGGGAGCTCCACGGCGCGCCGACGGTGGCCACGGACCTGCGCGGCGGCGCGGCGCTGATAATCGCCGGCCTCTCTGCGGAGGGCGAGACGGAGATACTCGATTCCGGCCACATAGAGCGCGGCTACGAGAGCTTTGACACGCGCCTGAGGGAGCTCGGCGCGGAGATACAGCGCACGGCGAGTGCGTAAAGGAGACTTTAAATGGCAGACCTTGTGCGGAATGGCAAGAAAAAAAGAACGGTCCGCAGGGCTCTTTACGGGCCGGGCGCCTTCCTCATAGCCTGCGCGGCGCTCATCTTCCTGATGAGCATCTTCTTCCGCGTGTCCTCCGTGGAGGTGCGCGGCAACTCGTACTACACCGCCGAGGAGGTGGAGGACGCCTCCGGCATCATCGACGGCGACAATCTGTTCTTCATAAACCGCTTTTCGGTGGTCAGCCGCATAGTCGCACGCCTGCCGTATGTGGAGAGCGTGGAGATAACGCGCTACCTGCCGAACAAGGTCGTCATCACGATAAGCGAGAGCCAGGCCCTGGCCTGCGTCAGCTACGAGGGCGAACCATGGGTCATAGACCGCAGCTGCCGCATGCTGACGCAGGCGAGCGCGGCTAACGCCGCCTCGCTCATAGAGGTCCGGGGCATCACGCCGCTGACCGCCGAGGTCGGCGAGGTGTTCGAGACCGGCCCGGACGACACGGGCAAACTCGAGTACCTCTGCGCCATCCTGGACCAGCTGCAGGAGCGCGGCATGGCCGCCGACGTCGGCTATATCGACATGACCAATATAAATTCCCCGTCCTTTTCCTACCTCGGCCGCTTCATAGTGAAACTGGGCAGCTTTGAGGAGACGGAATACCGCTTCGGCAAGCTGCTGTCCGCCGTGTCTCAGCTGGTGGACGGCGACCGGGGCACGATAGACGTTTCACCCGAGGGAGCGCAGACGGTGTTCAGCCCGTTCTGAGCCGTAATGAAGGTGTAAATTGTGTTATGGAAACAAAAAAATGTTGACCGGACAGGGGAAAAGTTATAATATGAATAGAAGAAAAAAGAAAAGACCAGCCCGGCGGCCAGTGCCGCAAGGCGCTTCAAAAGATAACAGGGAGGCACCGAATATGTCTTATAAATCCGAAACGGGACCCGAGAATGTCGTAACGCTGAAAGTGGTTGGTGTCGGCGGCGCCGGCAACAACGTTGTCAACCGCATGGTCAAATCCGGCACTCAGGGCGTTGAGTTCATCTCCGTCAATACGGACAAGCAGGCCCTTGCCGTTTCGAGCGCGGACCAGAAGATCCAGATAGGCGAGAAGCTGACCCACGGCCAGGGCGCGGGCTCCGACCCCGACGTCGGCAAGCGCAGCGCGGAGGAGAGCCGCAACGACATCGCCAAGTCCCTTGAGGACGCGGACATGGTGTTCATCACCGCCGGCATGGGCGGCGGCACCGGCACCGGCGCGGCCCCGACCGTCGCCGAGATAGCCCACGAGGCCGGCGCGCTCACCGTCGGCGTCGTCACCAAGCCCTTCAAGTTCGAGGGCAAGCGCCGCATGGACCAGGCCCTAGGCGGCATAAATTCCCTGCTCGGCAAGGTGGACTCCCTGCTCATAATCCCGAACGACCGCCTGAAGTACGCCACCGACCAGAAGGTCACGCTGGCCAACGCCTTTGAGATCGCGGACGACGTGCTGCGTCAGGCCGTCACCAGCATCTCCGACCTCATCAAGAACACCGGCTTCATCAACCTCGACTTCGCTGACGTCACCACGATAATGAAGGACGCCGGCTTCGCCCACATGGGCGTTGGCCACGCCGTCGGCAAGGGCAAGGCCGAGGAGGCCGCCAAGATGGCCGTCGCCAGCCCGCTGATGGAGACCTCCATAAACGGCGCGCACGGCGTGCTGATCAACGTCACCGGCTCCGAGGACATGGGCCTGGAGGATGTCGAGGCCGCCGCCAACCTCGTGCAGGAGGCCGCGCACCCGGACGCCAACATCATCTTCGGCGCCACCTTCGACAACTCGCTCGACGACGAGATCCGCGTCACGGTCATCGCCACCGGCTTTGAGGAGGGCAAGGCCAAGGCCCCCGGCACCGAGGGCGCCGCAAAGCCCGCCCAGGCCGACGGACTGTACACCCAGGCCGCCCAGCAGGCCGCTCAGCCCCAGCAGCCGCCGGCGCAGCAGCCCGCCGCTCCCCAGCAGCCCGCCCAGCAGGAGGACGACCCCTACGACACCATCTTCAAGATCTTCAACTCCCGCTGAGAAATTCCACTAAACGCCAACAATACCGGCCTCTCACCAGGGGCCGGTATCTTCATATCCGAAAGGGGGCGGCGCGGTGAAGCTGCTGTACGCCGAGGACGAACCCGCCATGGCCGAGGCCGTGACGGACATCCTGAACTACCACAACTTCATGGTCGACGCCGTGGCCGACGGGGAGGAGGCGCTCGCCTACGCCCGCGCCGGGGACTACGACGGCATCATACTGGACATCATGCTGCCCAAAATGAGCGGCCTTGACGTCCTGCGCGAGCTGCGCGAGGGCGGATGCCGCACGCCGGTGCTGCTCCTGACGGCGAAGGCCGAGGTGGAGGACCGCATCCTGGGCCTCGACCTGGGCGCGGACGACTATCTGCCCAAGCCCTTCGCCATGGGCGAGCTGCTGGCCCGCGTGCGGGCCATGCTACGCCGCGTAGACGCCTATACGCCGGGCGAGCTGAGTTTTGCAGACCTTGTCCTCGACCGCCGGAGCAGCCGTCTGAGCTCCGCCTCCGGGGCCGTGACGCTGACGCGGCTCGAGTGCCGCATGCTGGAGGCGCTGCTGCTCAACCGCGGCGCCTGCCTCTCGACGGAGGAGCTGCTGGTGAAGGTCTGGGGCTACGAGACTGAGACGGAGCCGGGCGCGGTGTGGGTGTATGTCTCCGCCCTGCGCCGCCGCCTGGCCGCCGTGGGCTCGCGCGTGCGCATCCGGGCACGGCGGGGCGTGGGCTATACGCTGGAGGCGGACGATGCTTAAAACGCTCAGACGCAAATTTGTCGTGACAGCCATGGCTGCGGTGACGGCGCTCTTTCTGGTGCTGCTCGGCGGAATAAACGGCGTGAACGTGTTCCTCAGCTCGCGCATCACGGACATGCTGCTGCTCGCGCTCACGGAGGGCGAGGGCACAATAAGGCCGGGCCGCGAGGCCCCGGGCCTCTTCCGCCCGCCGCTGGACGCCGACGCCGCGCTGAGCGCCGTGTATTTCACCGTGCGGCTCGACGGCGCCGGCGAGGCCGTCGGCGCGGACATCTCGCGCATCTCCTCCGTGACCGAGACCGAGGCGGAGCAGTACGCGGAGAAGGCCGCGGCCTCCGGCGAGCGCGCGGGCCGGGAGGGGCGGTTCAAATACCGCATCGCTCGCACCCGGGACGGGGAGGGGAGCCTCGCCGTGTTCCTGGACGTGTCGGACGAGCGGCGGGCCATACTCACGGTCGCGGCGCTCTCGCTGCTCGCGGGCGCGGGCTGCTGGCTGGCGGCGCTGCTGACGGTGATGCTGCTCTCCCGGCGCGCCACGCGGCCCATCGCGGAGAGCATGGCCCGGCAGAAGCAGTTCATCACGGACGCGGGCCACGAGATAAAGACGCCGCTCGCCATAATCCGCGCCAACGCCGACGCGCTGGAGCTGCACCAGGGCGAGAGCCGCTGGAGCCGGAACATCCGCGGCCAGACGGAGCGGTTGGATATGCTGACAAAGCGCCTGCTAGCGCTCGCCAAACTCGACGAGGGCGGCGCAAAGCCCGAGAAGACGGAGCTCGACCTCTCCGCGCTGACGGAGGCCGCCGCCGCGCAGTTTACCGAGCCCGCCGAAGCCGCAGGATTGAGCCTCGGGACCGAAATAGCGCCCGGGCTGCGCCTTAACGGCACGCCGGAGGCCGTGACGGAGCTGGTGGGCATATTGCTCGATAACGCCGTCAAATACTCCGCGCCGGGCAGCGCCGTAGCCCTCCGCCTCTCGAGAGAGGGCGCGCACATCCTCCTGCGGGTGCAAAACCGGAGCGCCGCGCCCGTGGCGGAGCCGGAGCGCCTCTTCGACCGCTTCTACCGCGGCGACGCCGCACGGACCCAGAGCGGCGGCGGCACGGGCCTCGGCCTCGCCATAGCCCGCGCGCTGGCCGAGAGCATGGGAGGCACCCTCACCGCCGCCGTGAGCGGCGGGCGCGACATGGAGTTTACGGCAAAATTTTGAGCTCACAGTGCCAGAATGCCGGTGTTTTGCCACAATAAAAGCCCCCTGACGCGGTCAGATTTGACTGCATCAGGGGGTTTTCTCAAGTTTCCGAGCCTTTTTGAGGCACGGCCCAGGGCTGTATGAGGGGCAGGACGTCCTCGTCCAGGTCGAGGACAAGGGTAAAGCCGGTTTCGCAGCTTGGCAGGACGCCGCGGTCAAAGCTGACCTCCAGACGGTCCTCAAAGAAGGTCAGGCACTCCGGCTCAAAGGCGGCCTCCATCTCCGCACGCTGCTCCGGCTCCGTGAGCTTTGAGAGGTCGAGGATGCGCCGTACGGCCTCTTCCGGCGGGCAGGTGAAGAGCTCCCAGGCCTCTATGTACTCACCGGTCTCCCGGTCGAAGGCCGAGCCGATGCGCTGCTGCTCCATGACGAAGTTGCCGACAGGGCGCTCCACGGTGGTGAGGAAGTAGGCGACGCCCTCGCTCAGGGCTGTCAGCCCGATGTTCTGGCGCAGGCCCCAGGTCTGGAAGTCGGAGGCGTCCTCGGCCTCCAGCCAGGCCGCGTAGGCGCGCTCCAGCTCGGCCTGCTCGTCGTACAGCACTCCTCGGGCCTCGAACCAGGCGGTGATGTTCGCCTGCGCCGTCTCGCCGAGGCCGCTCAGGCTCAGGCCGCTGCTGAAGGTGTAATCGGGGCCGACGGGTTCTGCGACCTTCAGCAGCTCCGTGCCGTCCTCGGCGGCGTAGGCCGTCGCGTGCTCATATTGCCAGACGCCCAGCTCCGTGCCGTCCGCGAGGATGACGGCGTCGGGCCTCAGGAAACCGGTCAGGTACACGGCCTCGGCCTCCTGGGCCTTTATCTCCGCCCCCGAGCCGGTGACAAGGCTGCTCTTCGGGCCGTCGAAATATACGGTCACGGCCGCGTCGGGCGCGGAGCCGGAGAGAAAGTCCTCAGCGCTGAGCGCATCGAGCCAGGACTTCACGTAGGTCCCGTCCGTCAGCGTCACGCCGAGCAGTTCGCCGTTGGAATCCATGACGAAGGACTCCAGGCCCTCGGGGCCGGTGTTGAGCTCCACGACCTTGCCGCTCACGCCATGCGTCCCGCCGGACGAGCAGGCGGTGAGGAGAAGGACGCAGAGGAGGATGAGGGGCATCGCCTTTTTCATGTGCATCTCCTTTCCCGTGCCGCTTGACTTATTCGCACTTCCAGAACGCCACGCTGTACGGGGGCAGCTCGCTGCCGCCGCCGAAGTCGTGGGGCGCGCCGGTGATGAGGTCCACGGCCCGGCCGCAGTTGGCGTTGAAGTGGGCGTGGAAGGGCTTATCCTCCGCGTTTATCGCGACGATGACACGCTCGCCATCAACGGCGCGCTGGAAAACCGTCTGCCTGTTCGTTATGAGCAGGTCGGTGAAGTCGCCATAGCGCAGCGCGCGGCTCTCGCGGTGGGCCTTCGCCATGGCGGCGATGGTGTCCGTGAGGGAGTTCCACTCCGGGGCGTCGAAGCTGGGGCGGAGGCTCCAGTCGCCGTTTCGCTTGTCGCCCTCGGCGCCCCATTCGCTGCCGTAGTAGACGCAGGGTATGCCGGGCATGGAGAACACCAGCCCGTAGATGAGCGGGAGGTGCGCCTTGTTCTGCAATATCGTCGCCGCGCGGGTGACGTCGTGGTTGTCGCAGAAGGAGAGCAGGTGGCGGCCCTTGTAGAGCGTCCAGTTCTCGGGGCCGAACTGCCGCTTGAGGCTGTGGATTATCTCAAAGAGGTTCATGCTGTTGAAGCTCGAGTACAGGCCCTTGTAGCACTCGTAGTTCGTGACGCTGTGGAGCATCTGGTCGTTCATCCAGCGGTTGTAGTCGCCGTGCAGCGTCTCGCCCAGCAGGAAGAAGTCGCCCAGGCCGTCGCAGAAGCTCCGCAGGCGGCGCAGGAAGTCGAGGTCGAGGCAGTAGGCGACGTCGAGCCTCAGGCCGTCTATGCCGAACTCCTCGCGCCAGAAGCGTATCGTGTCGAGTATGTAGTCCACGACGGCGCCGTTGCGGAGGTTGAGCTTCACTAGCTCGTAGTGGCCCTCCCAGCCCTCGTACCAGAAGCCGTCGTTATAGCCGCTGTTGCCGCCGAAGTTTATGTTGAACCAGTCCTTGTAGGGGGAGTCCCACTTCTTTTCCTGCACGTCGCGGAAGGCCCAGAAGCCGCGGCCGACGTGGTTGAACACGCCGTCGAAGATGACGCGGATGCCCCGCGCATGCAGCGCGTCGCACACGGCCTTGAGGTCCTCATTGGTGCCGAGGCGGCAGTCCACGCGGCGGTAGTCGCGCGTATCGTAGCCGTGGCAGTCGCTCTCGAACACGGGGCCGAGGTACATGGCGTCCGCGCCCAGCTTTTCAATGTGCCCGGCCCAGTCCGCGATTTTGAGTATGCTGTGCGTCAAAACGCCGTCGTTATCATGCGGTGCGCCGCAGAAGCCCAGGGGGTAAATGTGATAAAATACGCTGTCGTATGCCCACATATCCTAAATGTCCTTTCATAGGGCTGTACCAGAAGTATACAACAGCCTCGGACTTTTGACAAGGGGCAGTTGGCTCAGCCTATCAGGCAGAGGATGAGGCCGTAGATTATGCTGGCGCAGGTGCCGAAAACTATTACAGGGCCGGCGATGATGAACATTTTGGCGGCGGTGCCGGTTATGAATCCCTCACTCTTGAACTCCAGCGCGGGCGAGACCACGGCGTTGGCAAAGCCCGTTATCGGCACCAGCGTGCCCGCTCCGCCGAGCTTGGCCGCGTCGTCATAGACGCCGAGGCCGGTGCAGAGCGCGCCGAGGAACACCAGCGTCATGGAGCAGGCCGTGCCGGCGTCGGCGCGCGGGAGGCCCGCCATGACCCAGAGCTCGGTTATCACCTGGCCCAGGGCGCAGATGGCCCCGCCGATGAGAAAGGCGCGCAGCAGGTCGCCCCAGAGCGGAGAGGTGGGGGACTCGCGCTTTACGTATTCCGCGTACTGCTGGTTCGTCATATCCGGCATAAAATCAACTCCCGAGCATATTTTGCCGCAAACGTGCCGGATTATTTACGCTTTGACAGCCGGCGCAAAGCTGGTATAATATATCCGCAATTTTTAGAAAACGGAGGCGCGCCATGGCGCAGGAACTTGATCTTGAGGCCCTCCTCTCGGAGGCCGAGCTCGCGGTGCGCGAGGCCGGGCTGTTATTTGCCGACCGCGCCCTTGCCGGGCACATACACCACAAAAACGCAACCGATTTTGTCACCGAGGTGGACACCGGCGTGCAGGAGCTCATGCGCCGCCGCCTTGCGGAGATACTTCCTGAGGCCCGATTCATGGGCGAGGAGCAGGACAACTCCGGGCTCGACACCTCGGGCCTCGTCTGGATACTCGACCCCGTGGACGGCACGACGAACTTCATCCACCGTCTCGGGCACAGCGCCATCTCGCTCGCGCTGGTCGCCGAAGGGCGGGGCGTGCTGGCCGTCATCTTCAACCCTGACACGAACGAGCTCTACACCGCCCTCGCGGGCCGCGGTGCGAAGCTCAACGGGCGGGAGATACACGTCAGCCCCACGGAAAAGCTCGCCGAGGGCCTCATAGGCGTCGGCACGAACCCCGCCTTCCGTGACCTTGCTGACCGCAACTTCGGCATCATGCGCGCGGTTTTCGACCGCTGCATCGACATCCGCCGCATGGGCGCCGCCTCGCTCGACTTCTGCGACGTGGCCTGCGGCCGCCTGGACGCCTACGCCGAGTGCCGCCTCAACCCCTGGGATTACGCCGCCGGTCTGCTCATCGTCCGCGAGGCGGGCGGCACCGTCACGGACCTCAGGGGCGGCAGCCCGGACATGTTCACTCCCAGCGACATCGTCGCCGCCAACGGTCATGTCACCGAGGAAATTTTGGAAGTATTGCACAATATTTGATGTACATATTTTACGACCCCGTGCCCTCCGGCACGGGGATTTTTTTGCACATGACATAAATTTCAAAAAAATCGCAGGATTCTCGGTGGTAGAGGGCGGAAAAGTTTTGTAGAATATACGCAGAAAGACCGGGCATGCGGCGTCGGCGTTTGTATAATTCGACGGCCTCGTCCCGGCAATGTGTCAACACTGAATAAAGAAGGAGGAACACCAACTTGAAAAAACTTCTGTCTCTGCTCCTTGTCGCCCTGATGCTGGTCGGCCTGATGGCCGGCTGCGGCACCACCGAGACGACCACCTCCAACCCGCCCGCTGACGACGGCGGCGAAGTGAGCGCGCCCCCCGCGGACGACACCGCCCCCGACGTTGAGCTCACGGCCACTCAGCAGATAATTGCCGAGGCCGAGACCATGTCGCTCGAGGAGCTGGCCGCCAAGGCCATCGAGGAGTCCAACGGCCAGACCTTCTTCGGCGTCGGCAACTCCAGCCGCGGCAAGACCGCCCTGCCCCTCTTCATCGAGTACCTGCAGAGCATCGACCCGAGCTACACCCTCGAGTATGATTGGCAGCAGCCGAAGAACAACAAGATCTTCGATCAGCTGACCGCCGACTCCCTGAAGGACACCGGCACCTTCGCCATGACGCTCATCCAGGACGGCAACCAGATCGAGAGCAAGATGGTCCAGACCGGCATCCTCGACACCTTCATCCCGAAGGACTGGGCCGACGCCAACGGCGTCACCGCCGACACCTATGAGGGCTATCTGCCTCTCCAGACCCTGAACAAGGTCTTCATGTACAACAACACCGGCTCCAAGACCTACGACAACTGCTGGGACTTCGTGGCCGAGGGCGAGCACGGCCTCTTCATGGACATCGACTCCGAGGTCGTCGGCAAGAACTTCCTCTACATGCTGACCAGCGACACCTACTCCGCCTGGCTCAAGGAGGCGTTTGACGCCCTCTCCGCCGAGGAGCAGGCCTACTTCCAGCCCACCATTGACGCCATGGCCTCCGACGCGGCCGACCTCGGCCTCGGTGAGAACGGCAAGTACGCCCTGGCGTGGATAAAGCTCTGGGTCGGCAGCTACAATGCCCAGACCGACGACGGCCCCATCTGCAACACCCTCGTCGACGCCTCCGCGACCGACCAGTTCGGTCTGCTGGTGTACTCCAAGCTCCGCTCCGTTGAGGAGAGCGCCTCCGTCTCCAAGAACAACATCACCATAGCGGCCTACAACGACGGCTACACCGGCATCGGCGGCTACGGCTACTGCCACTACCTGTTCGTTACCGAGAACAGCCCGCTGCCCTGGACCGCCTGCGCCTTCATCGCCTACATGACCTGCACGGCCGACGGCTTCTCCGCCTGGGGCAAGGACATCGGCGGCTACTCCTCCAACCCGCTCGTCGCCGCTGAGAACGAGGAGATCTTCCACCACCAGACCGGCGGCATGGCCGAGGACGGCACCACTGTCGAGTTCGCCGCGCTCAACGACGCCGGCTACGACTGGTGGACCACCGACGGCAAGCTCGTGCTCGAGGACCCCGAGTACTGCGCCTCCGTCTCCTTCACGGTCGGCAGCTGGATCGAGACTCTCGACAAATACTCCGTGAGCTGACACAACCGCTGAACACACCTGCGTCCCCGGATGGACCCGCGTCCGGGGACGCTTTTTAGAAAACCCCAACCTCCGGAAAGGAAGGAGAGCTGCATGAACCAGTCGATACCGGTACAGAGCGGCGCGGGCGCCGTACTCAACAGGCTCCGCACCTTTTTCTCAAAGCCGCACAACGTCATTCTGCTGATACTCGGCATCATCCTGACCGTAACCACCGTGGCGCCCATCGTCGCCATAGTGCAGGACACATTTAAGATACACCCCGGCACCATCGACGCCCACCTCACCGGCAAGAGCGAGGGCTACACCATCGTCAACTACATAGACCTCTTCACCAGCAACGTCGCCAAGACCAACCTCTGGACGCCGCTCTGGAACACGGTGCTGCTCTCGGTGGGCAGCTGCTTTGTCGCGGTGCTCTACGGCGGGCTCTTTGCGTTCCTCGTCACGCGCTCCAACCTCGCGTGGAAGAAATACCTCAGCTCCATCTTCATCTTCCCCTACATCATGCCGCAGTGGACGCTGGCCGTCGTGTGGCAGAACGTGTTCAACTCCAACGCCGTCACCGGCACGTCCAACGGCCTGCTCGCCGCGACGCTGGGGGTCCAGATGCCGATGTGGTGGTGCAAGGGCCTGTTCCCGAGCGTCATAGTCCTCGGCCTGCACTACTCGGCCTTCGCCTACATCCTCGTCGGCGGCATCTTCCGCAACATGGACGCCAACCTCGAGGAGGCCGCCACCATCCTCGACACACCGAAGTGGAAAACCATGTTCAGGGTCACGCTGCCCATGGTGAAGCCCGCGATACTCTCCACCATCCTGCTCGTGTTCTCCAGCGCGATGGGCTCCTACCCCGTGCCGCACTACCTCGGCCTCACGACCCTCTCGACCAAGTACGTCTCCCTGAACTCTCGATACACCGGCGAGGCCAGCATACTCGCCATCATAATGATGATCTTCGGCATCGTCATCATGCTCATGAACCAGATGTCGCTCCGCAGCCGCAAGAGCTACACCACCGTCACCGGCAAGTCCGGCCAGAGCTCCAAGATAAACCTCGGCAAGGCCGGGCGCTTCATCATCGCGCTCATTCTGGTCATCCTGACCTTCTTCACCAGCATATTCCCCATCGTCTCCTTTGCCTTCGAGACCTTCCTGCCGAACCCGGGAGATTACAGCTTCCTCTACACGGGCGACGCCTCCAACCTCACGACCAAGTGGTGGATCACCAGCGAGAACATCACCGAAAACGGCATGTACGGCCAGAAGGGCATACTCTATAACCAAACCATCTGGTCTGCCTTCAAGGGCACCATACTCGTCGCGGTGTGCTGTGCCCTGATAGCCGGTACCATAGGCACGATGATAGGCTACGCGGTGGCCAAAAAGCGGCGAAGTAAATGGGCCAACTACGTAAACTCCATTGCCTTCCTGCCCTACCTGATGCCCTCCCTCGCGGTCGGCGCGGCGTTCTTCATCCTGTTCTCGAACGAGCACCTCAACCTCTTCAACACCTACACGCTGCTCATCATCGCGGGCACGGTGAAGTACATACCCTTCGCCTCGCGCAGCTCGCTCAACTCCATGCTCCAGCTCTCGGGCGAGATAGAGGAGGCGGCCATAATCCAGGACGTGCCCTGGGTGAAGCGTATGACGCGCATAATCATACCCATCCAGAAGTCGTCCATCATCAGCGGCTACATGCTGCCCTTCATGACCTGCCTGCGCGAGCTCTCGCTCTTCATGCTGCTCTGCGTCCAGGGCTTCATCCTCTCGACGACGCTCGACTACTTCGACGAGATGGGCCTCTACGCCTTCTCGAGCGGCATAAATCTGATACTCATCATCACCATTCTGGTCTGCAACACCCTCGTCAACAAGGTGACCGGCGCCAGTCTGGACAAAGGGATAGGAGGTTAAACCATGCCCGAGATAGTACTCTCCCACGTCACAAAGCGCTGGGACAAATTCTACGCCGTCGACGATTTGAACCTCGTCATCGACGACAACGCCTTTGTCACGCTGCTCGGGCCCTCCGGCTGCGGCAAGACCACTACGCTGCGCATGATAGCCGGTCTCGAGACCCCCACCAGCGGACGCATCACCATCGGCGACCGCGTGGTGTTCGACAGCGAGAAGGGCATAAACATCCCCGCCAACAAGCGCAAGGTGGGCTTCCTCTTCCAGAACTACGCCCTCTGGCCGAACATGACCGTCTACAAGAACATCTCCTTCGGCCTCACCAACATCAAGGACGAGCTGCCCCGCATAGACTTCGAGGCCAAAAAGGCCGCGCAGCTCATCGAGGTGCTGAAAAGGCCCGACGAGACGGTGCGCATCATCAAGGAGTGCATCGACAAAAAGGGCAAGCTGGACGTGAACAAGGCCCACGTGAAGCTCATCGACCGCTTCGAGATCTCCATTTTCTCGGCCAAGACCATAATGGGCTGGAAGCTGCACGAATCGCTCGAGCCCGGCACCGTCGCCGCCGCGCGCCTCGCCGAGTGCGAAAAGACCCTCGAGGCCGAGCGCGCCAAGTGCGCCGCCGAGGGCTGCACCTTCAACGAGGACTTCGCCTACGTCAAGGACGGCAAGGTGCTCACCAGCGTCCGCAAGCTGACGGCGGAGGAGATCGACCTCACCGTCCGCCGCGTGGCGCGCATAGTCAAGATAGGCATGTTCATGGACCGCTACCCCTCGGAGCTCTCCGGCGGCCAGCAGCAGCGCGTGGCCATCGCCCGCACGCTCGCGCCCGAGCCGACTGTGCTCTTCATGGACGAGCCGCTCTCGAACCTCGACGCCAAGCTCCGGCTCGAGATGCGCTCCGAGCTGCAGCGCCTGCACATCGACACGGGCAGCACCTTCATTTACGTCACGCACGACCAGATGGAGGCCATGACCCTCGCCACCAAGATCTGCCTCATAGACAACGGCGTATTGCAGCAGTACGACGCGCCGCTGGACGTCTACAACCGCCCGAACAGCCTCTTCGTCGCGGACTTCGTCGGCAACCCGGCCATCAACTTCATCGAGGCCGCGGGTAAGCAGCGCGCGGACGGGGACATCGAACTCAGCCTGCTCGGCGGCAAGAGCGCCGTGTTCCGCCCGAAGCAGCCTCTCGACCTCGCCAAGTGGTACGCCGACGAGGACGCCAAGGACGCGGACAAAAAGACCCGCGAGGCCGAGCTCGCCAAGGATAAGAAGCACGTCGAGAAGGCCAACAAGGATACGGTCTTCCGCTGCCACATCCCCATGGTCACCGAGACCGAGGACTTCGGCGACGACGCCGAGCCCGCGGACGGCGACTTCATCGTCGGCGTGCGGCCCGAGTTCCTCAAGCTGAGCGACACGGGCGCCCTCGAGGGCGAGATATACAGCGCCATGCCCACCGGCATGGAGACCACCGTCCGCATCAGGATAGGCGACTATCTGCTCACCGGCGTCGTGTTCGGCGGCGTGCTCTACCGCATCGGCGAGAAAGTGCGTATGGACTTTGACGGCAGCGGTGTGGTATTATTCAGCCGAAGGAACGGAAGGCTGATATCCCTAGGCTCTGTCGAGTTGGGCTGACCTTACGGCAGTGCGGCGGGGGCAAAAGCCTCCGCCGCATTCTTGTGTTTTCTGGTGAGGTCTGCATGATAAAACTCATAGTAAGCGACATAGACGGCACTCTGCTGCCCTACGGCTCCGCGGCGCTGGACGAAAAGCTCTTCGAGCTGATACTGCGCCTTCGCGAGCGGGGCGTGATCTTCTGCCCGGCCTCCGGGCGGCAGTACCACTCGCTGCGCGCGCTCTTCGCCCCGGTCTGCGACGAGCTGACCTATCTCTGCGAAAACGGCGCCATAGTCTACGGCCCCGGCCCGGAGGACAAGGCCGCCGTGCTGGGCAAGACGGTCATGGACCGCGAGACGGCCCTCGACCTCGTGCGCGACATACTGGCCCTGCCCGGGGGCAGACCGCTGATCTCCGGCGCGAACACCAGCTACATCCTGCCCGGCGACCCGGACTATGAACACCTCATGCGCGACATAAAGGGCAACAACGTCGCCGTCATCGACCGGCCCGAGGACGTGCCCGAGGACATCATAAAGCTGGCCACCTACTGCCCGGAGGGCACGGGCCCGACCCGCCACGCCCTGGGCCCAAAGTGGGACGGCCGCCTGAGCATGTGCTCCGCCGGGCCGGACTGGGTGGACTTTACGATAGCGGACAAGGCGCTCGGCCTCGAGACGCTCTGCGCGGCGCTGGGCGTAGACCCGGGCGAGTGCGCCGCCTTCGGCGACAACTGGAACGACGCGCCCATGCTGAAAAAGGCCGGCCGCGGCTACATCATGGCCACGTCCGACCCGAACCTCCGCGCGCAGTTTGCATTGCAGTGCGAAAACGTGGAAAAGGTGCTGGAAAACTTCCTTGAAATGGGTGAGATATAGATGAAACGCGCCCTGGCCCTTGCGCTCACGATACTCCTGCTCGCGCTCTCCGGCTGCGCCGGGGGCACGGACGTCTCCGGCTTCGCGCCCGGCGAGGGCGAGAGGCTGGTCATCTATACCTCGCACAAGGAGGAGGTCTACGGCCCCATCGTCAAGGAGTTCCAGCAGCGCACGGGCATCTGGGTCGAGGTCGTCACCGGCGGCAGCAACGAGCTGCTGGAGCGCATCGCCATGGAGGCCGAGAGCGGCGAGCCGGTCTGTGACCTCATGTTCGGCGGCGGCGTGGAGAGCCTCGCGGCCTATGAGGACTGCTTCGAGCCCTGCAAGCCCGAGGGCGTGGAGTATCTGCGCGACGTCGGCCTCTCGGCGGACGACCTCTGGACGCCGTTTTCCAGCCTGCCCATGGTGCTCGTCTACAACACCCGCCTCGTCCCGGAGGGCGAGGTCACCGGCTGGGCCGACCTGCTCGACCCGCGCTGGAAGGGCCGCATCGCCTTTGCAGACCCCACCGTCTCCGGCTCCGGCTACACCGCGGCGCTGACGCTCTTCAGCTGCATCGAGGGCGACGACTGGGACATCCTCGCCGAGCTTGTCGCGAATCTCGACGGCGGCGAGCTGCCCGACTCCGGCGACGTGGTCGAGAGCGTGCGCAGCGGCAGCCGCTACATAGGCGTCACGCTCGAGGAGACCGCGCTCAAGCAGCTCTCGCCCGAGGTGGCCATCGTCTATCCCGCCGAGGGCACCAGCGCCGTGCCCGACGGCTGCGCGCTGATAAAGGGCGCGCGGCACCCGGAGAACGCACGCGCCTTTCTGGAGTTCGTGATAGGCCGCGACGTGCAGGAACTGCTGGTCTCCGACCTCAGCCGCCGCAGCGTCCGCACCGACGTGCACGCCCCCGAGGACCTGCCCGGCGAGGCCGAGCTCGGCATCATCGACTACGACGTCCACTGGGCGGGCTCCATCAAGGAGGAGTTCATCGCGCGCTGGACGGCGCTGATAGGGGAGGGCGGGGCATGAAGCGTCTGAGCGGCCTCTCCTTCCGAAACAAACTGCTGCTGGCCTTTCTGCTCATCGGCGTCGTGCCGCTGCTTATCTTCACGGTGCTGATGCTCAACATCTTCCGCGTCACGCTCGCGGGAAACGCCCGGGACGCGGCGGAGGCGGAGCTCTCCGGCGCGGCGCGGGCCATTGACACGCTGCTCGCGGGCGGCGCGCAGGTGCTCGACGCGCTCTCGGACGACGAGCTCGTCCGCGCGGAGCTGACCGACCCCGGCGCGGAGCCGCCGCAGAGCGTGTACGACGCGCTCTACACCCTCTCGAGCGAGCTGCGCGGCCAGGCGGACTTCGCGCTATACTCGGCGGAGGGCGAGCTGCTCTTCACCACCGGCACGGGCAGCGCGGGCAGCCTGGGCACGCACTGGGGCCTGCTCAACGCCGCCGCGGCCTCCGGGGACACGGCCTACGCCGGCAGCGAGGGCAATATGCTCGCCGCGCGTGCCGTCACCGAAGGGGCCGGGCCCGTGGGCTACGCCGTGATGAGCCTGAGCCCCGCCCAGCTGGAGGAGCTATTCTCGGCCTACGTAGGCATGGGCGGCATTCTGCTGCTAGACCCCTACTGGGACTGCGTCTACCGCTCCGCCAACGCCGGGGATGAGGCCCTCGCGCCGCACCTGCGCGAGCAGCTGCTCAACGGTGAGCCGCTCTCGGACGGCACGGGCGGCAGCTTCTACGTGAGCGAGAGCGCCGAGACGGGCTTTTTCCTGCTCTACCGCCAGCCGGAGCCGGTGGCGGACTGGGTCATGCGCCTGCTCTACCTGGTCGCGGCGCTGACCATCGTCATCTGCGTCGCGCTCTGCGCGCTGGTGAGCATGATGCTCAGCCGCCAGCTCTTCGAGCCCGTGCGCGAGCTCAACGCCGCCATGGGCGCGGTGGAGGAGGGCAACCTCGACACGCGCATCGACGTGCGCTCAACGGATGAGCTGGGCCAGCTCGCGGGCCGCTTCAACCGCATGACGGAGCGCCTCGGCGCGCACCTGGAGGAGTCCGTCCGCCGACGTCAGGAACTCAGCGACGCGCAGATACGCATGATGCAGGCGCAGCTCAACCCGCATTTCCTCTACAACACGCTCGACACCGTGAAGTGGATGGGCAAGATAAACCGCGTTCCCGAGGTCGCCACCGTCGCCGCCGACCTCGCGGACATCCTGCGCAGCAGCATCTCCGGCGACGAATTCGTGACGCTAGGCGAGGAGCTCACGACGCTGGACCGCTATGTGGAGATACAGAGCATCCGCTTCCCCGGGAAATTCAGGCTGGTAAAGGACATCGACGCCGCGGCGCTCGACGTGCTGGTGCCGAAGCTGATGCTCCAGCCCATAGTGGAGAACGCCATCCTGCACGGGTTTGCGGACACGGGCGGCAGCATAACCGTCACCGCGAGGCTGAGTGGCGCGGAGCTGGAGGTCACGGTGGCGGACGACGGCTGCGGCATGTCGGAGGAGAGCCTGCGCCGCTTCCGCGAGGGCGGCCGGGGCGGCGAGCACCTGGGACTCAGGAACGTGGACGCGATACTGCGCCTGCACTACGGCGACGCCTACGGCCTGCGCTTCCCGCCCGTGAGCGGACACGGCACCTGCGTCGCGATAAGCCTGCCCGCCGTGAGGAAGGAGGAGGACGAATGCTGAAGGTCGTTGTGATAGAGGACGAGGAGCTGGTGCGACGGGGCATAGTCATGGCCGTGGACTGGGCCTCCGTGGACTGCGAGGTGGTCGGCGAGGCCTCAAACGGCGAGGCGGGGCTGGAACTCATAGCTCGCGAGCGGCCCGACATCGTCGTGACCGACATCCGCATGCCGCGCATGGACGGTCTGGAGATGCTCCGCCGACTGCGAGAGGAGGGCTGCGGCGCGAGCGTGATACTGCTCACCGCGTACAGCGACTTCACATATGCGCAGTCGGCGCTCAAGCTCGGGGCGGTGGACTATCTGCTCAAGCCCTTCCACGACGGGGAGCTGGAGGCCGCCGTGCAGCGCATCTCCGGCCGCGGCCGCGAACAGCCGCGCCCCGGCGATTTTGCAGACATAAGCTCGAAGAACCGCAACGTCATGCAGGCGATAGAGTACATGAACGCGAACTACAACGACCCGGAGCTGAACGTCGGCGCCGTGGCCCGCAGCGTGGGGCTGAGCGAGGGGCACCTGAGCCACATCTTCAAAAAGGAGACGGACTACACCCTCAACGGCTACATCACCGCCTGCCGCATGCACATGGCCATGCACCTTCTGCGCGAGCGCCGCCTGCGCGTGAGCGAGGTCGCCGAGCGCGTCGGGTACCGGGACATCGCGTACTTCAGCAGCACCTTCAAAAAGTTCACCGGCAGCTCGCCGACGGAGTACCAGAACAGCTGACGCCGGACGCGATACGGAGGCCCCGTGCGGGGCCTCCGTTCCTTTTGAGCGGGCGCCGCGTGCAAAAACCACCATCGACAAACCCGGAGCGGCTGTGTTAAACTGGCAGGGAACAATGCGCGCTCTCGGGCGTCTTAAACTAGGGGTGCTGCGGATTGAAACTGCTCATTTGCAACTCCCTTGCCCACTTCCTGACGGACGCCGTATGCGCGTCGGCGCTTTTCGGTCCGATAGCCGCGGCGGGCGGGGACTTCTCCCTGGCGTTGATAATATATAACACCGTCGCATTCACGTTCCAGTGCATCGCCGGACTGCTGGCGGACTTGCTCCGGCGGCATGAGCGCCACGCGGCGCTCGGACTGGCGTTATGCGCCGCGGGAGCGGCGATACCCATGCCCGGCTATGCGGCCGCCGCGGTGCTAGGACTCGGGAACTGCGTCTTTCACGTCGCGGGCGGCACGGTCACGCTCAAGGGCAGCGCGAACGCCGGGCCTCTGGGCGTGTTCGTCGCGCCCGGAGCCGTCGGACTGGCGCTCGGCACGCTCTGGCCGGAGCTCAGGCCCTGGCTCTGCGCCGCGGCGCTGCTGGCCGCCGCCGCAATGTGGCTCTCGGCCCGGGACGAGCCGGAGCTCGTCAGGCGTCCGCCAGGCCGCGTGCCCTGGGGCGCCGTCGCCGCGCTCACCCTCGCCGTCGCCGTCCGTGCGATAGGCGGCTGCGCGGCGGACTTCCCCTGGAAGACCACCGCGGTGATGGGCCTTGTGACGGCTGTTTTGGTCTTTGCGGGCAAGAGCCTCGGCGGCTTTGTCTGCGACAGGCTCGGCCCCACGCGGACCGCGCTCATCTCCGTGCCCGCCGCCGCGGTGCTCACCGCCTTCTGCGCCGCCTGGGCCGTGCCCGCGCTCGTCGGGCAGCTGCTGCTGAACCTCACCATGCCCGTCACGCTCTGGCTCATCTACCGTGCCATGCCGGAGAGCCCGGGCTTCGCCTTCGGCCTCGCCGCCTCGGCGCTCTGGCCCGGAACGCTCGCGGGCCAGCTCATAAGCCTCACCGGGGCCTGGAACAGCGCGCTCATCCTCGTCTCCTTCGCCGCGGGACTCGCGGCCATCATATATGCGGAAAAGAAACTATCGGAGGTGCCGGTATGAAAAAACTGAAAGCCACCCTCTCCGCCGCCGCGGCGGCGCTCTGCCTCGCGGTCCCCGCCTTTGCGGACATCGCCGTCGAACCGGAGCCCACCCCGGGCGCGGACGCCCCGCTCATAGTCGCCCTGGTCCTGGTAGCCGCCGTGGCGGTCATCCTCGTTTCGGCCTTCATAGTCAGAAAGAAGCACAGATGAAAAGGCTGTTTCGCATAGCGCTGCTGGCGCTCGCCTTTGCCGGGTGCTTCACGCTCTTCGCCCTCGCCGAATCCGCCGGGGCGGTGCTCACGGTGTTCATCGGCATACAGGCGGCGCTCGTGGTGCTGGCGGTGATCGTAATCGCCGCCGCGGTCATAATCATACGCTCAGGTAAAAAGATGCGCTCGGACGCCGAGCCGCCCGGGCAAGCGAGGAGGAAAAAGAAATGAAAAAAGCCCTGCGCATCCTGACGCTGGCGCTCGCCTTCGCCGGCTGCTTCACGCTCTTTGCCCTCGCCGACGTAGCCACGGGGGCGACCTTCGCCGTGTTCGTCGGCTTGCCGCTGCTCATCATCGTCGCGGCGGTGGTCGTCGTCTCCATCGCGGCCAAGGCCATCCGCTCCCGCAAAAAGGACAGGGACGAAAAGTGAACGTCGAGCTGCTGTGGGCGGCGCTCCTCACCGTCGTGGTCGAGACGGTGTTCCTCGCCATAACTTACCGGCGGGACGCGGCCTTCCTCGTGCTCTGCGCCGCACTGAATGTCGCCACGAACCTGGCGCTGAACCTGCTGCTGACCTGTCTGCCCCGGGACGGGCTCCACTGGCTCGTCTACCCGCTCGAGTGCGCCGTAGTCGCCGTCGAATACGCTGTATACGCCTACGCCTGCGGCCGCTCGAAGAAGCTCTTTTTGCTGACCCTGGCCGCAAACGTCCTGAGCTACTGCCTGGGACTCGCGCTGTTCGGCCATGTCTGAGAAAGGAAGAAACATGAAGAAACGTCTGCTCTGCCTCATCCTCGCCTGCCTGCTGCTGACCACCGGCGTCCTCGCCTACGGCTCCGGCACCGGCGAGGCCGTGTACGTCAACCGCTGGAGCCTCGCGAGCGGCTTTACCTACGAGAACGCCTTCTCGTACAACGCCTCCGGCAGCCGGAACGAGACCTTCCTCGTTGAAAACAAGCCCGGCAGCTCCATCTACCCCATAGTCCTCGCCTGCGACACCATCTACGGCGGCATGACCATCACGCAGATGATAAGCTACGCCGAGGGCCTGGGCTACAACGTCGTGGGCGCGATAAACGCCGACTTCGGCTATTGGGAGACCCGCATCCCCTGCGGCATGGTCGTAGAGGACGGCGTCTACAAGTCCTCGCCCGAGGGCAACAGCGCCATCGGCTTCACCAACGGCAGAGCCTATGCGAGCTACAAGCCGGAAGTTTACATAACGCTACAGAACGACACGCAGGGTACCTCGGTCACGACGATGCACCTGAACAAGACCCGCGCGGACAACGGGGTGTATCTGTACAGCGAGTATTTCTCCACGGTCTCGACCCGCACCTCGACCTCCGGCTGGTACGTGCGGCTGAAGGTGCTCTCGGGCGAGATCACGCTCGACGGGACGATGCAGCTCGAGGTGGCGGACATCATCCAGGGCGAAAAGAGCGTGCCGATAGGCGAGGGCTACGTCATCCTCACAGCCTCGGACGCGGCTGGACAGGATGCCGCGCTGGCGAAGTTCTCGGTGGGCGACCGCGTTACGCTCTCGACGGAGTGCTCGGACGCGACGCTGGCGCAGCAGGACTGGGTCTCCGGCAGCGGCAACATCATCGCGAAGGACGGCAAGGTGTTCGACGAGGACCGCTGGGACAGCTCCATCACGGCGACGAACCCCCGGACGGCGATAGGCATAAAGAGCGACGGGACGGTGGTGTACCTCGTCATGGACGGGCGCACGACGGCCTCGAAGGGCTCGACCCTGCGAGAGCTGGCTGAGGACATGATCTCGATGGGCTGCACGACCGTGGTGAACATGGACGGCGGCGGCTCCTCGACGCTGGCGCTGAGAATGCCGGGCAAGAGCGGCTACACGATAGTGAACGAGCCCTCGGACGGCTCGCTGCGCTCGGTGTGCTCGTACATCCTGTTCGTGACGGACAGCCCGGCCTCGGGCAGCGCGCGGAACCTCTTCATCACGCAGGACGGCGCGTACGTCCTCGCGGGCAGCACGCTGGAGCTCGGCTACGCGGCGACGGACAACGCGCTGCGCACGGTGGAGACCCCGGGCGTGACGGCCTCGGCCTCGCGCGGGAGCGTGAGCGGGAACGTATACACCGCCCCGGCCTCGGCGGGGACGGACACGATAAGGCTCAGCTCCGGCTCGGCCTACGGCAGCGGCACGCTGCACGTGATAACCAAGGCGGACTCCCTGAGCGTGACTGACGCGGAGAGCGGCACGGCGCTGACGAGCGCGGTGCTAGAGCAGGGCGAGACGCTGAGCCTGAAGGTCGCGGCGAAGTATCTGCTGCGTGACGTGTACATGAACGCGGAGGACGTGATGTACTCGGTGAGCGGCAGCATAGGCACGATAACCAAGGACGGCCTCTTCACGGCCACGGGCGCGCCGGGGGCCGAGGGCAAGATAACGGTCGCCGCGGCTGGCGTCACGGCGGAGATATCCGTGAAGCTGGAGATCGAGTTTGCCGACATGCGCGGCCACTGGGCCGAGAGCTATGTGAAGGCGCTCTACAAGGACGGCATCGTGACGGGCATCACGGACACGCAGTTCGGGCCAGACCAGTCGATGAAGCGCTGCGACTTTGTGCTGATGCTGTACCGCGCGGCGGGCTCGCCGTCGGTTAGCGAGCGCTCCGGGTTTACGGACGTGCCGGACAGCGCGTATTACGCCACGGCTGTGGCATGGGCCTATGCCAACGGCATAACCGAGGGCAAGGGCGAGGGCACGTTCGCCCCGTCCGACACGCTGACGCGGCAGGAGGGCTTCACGTTCCTGTACCGCGCGCTCAAGACGCTGGGCGTGAGCTACACGGACGCGGACGCCTCGCAGCTGAGCCGCTTCCCGGACGCCTCGTCCGTGGCGAGCTGGGCGCAGACGCCGACGGCGACGCTGATAGCGCTCGGCGTTGTCGAGGGCAGCGACAGCGGCCTAATCCCCACCAGCAGTCTCACCCGCGCGCAGATGGCCAAGATGCTCCAGACCGCGCGCGAACTGGCATGACCCTCTGCGCTAAGCGCGTGTGAAAGTTACATTCGCATTTCCAAAGTGAAAAAGGGGGACCCTCGACGAGGGTCCCCCATTTTTCTCTTGGCTTGTACGGGTGCGCCGTTTCCTTGGGCGGCGGATTGTGGCCCCTACTGCCCGTTCCACCCCATTTCTTTGCTCTTGCGCAAAGAAACGGGGTGGAGCCCCAAAGAAACGCGCTTAT
>UQYT01000011.1 GCA_900545405.1 uncultured Eubacteriales bacterium
CCGATGTCCGTGTTGTTCGGGCAGCCGCCGGAGCAGCCGACGGCCGTGGCGACCTTCATGCCGCCGAAGATGGAGTGGAAGCGGCTGTCGCCCTTGAGGGCGTAGCACTCGGCGCCGCCCTTGCGCGCGCAGTTGAGCGCGCCGCCGCTGCCCTCGGGGTAGCGGTAGAACCAGCAGCGGACGTCCTGGCAGATGTTGCCGCCGATGGTGGCCTTGTTGCGCACCAGCGGGGACGCCACGGAGTGGGCCGCCTCGCGCAGCACGGCGGGGAGCTTGGCGGAGGCCTCCACGTCCTTGAGCTTGGTGAGGGCGCCGATCTTCACGCTGTCCTCGCCCTCTATGTACTCAGCGCCTTCTATGCTCTTGAGGTTGACTATCTTGTCCGGATATACCGGCTGAATGCGGGTGCGCAGCTCCGTCATGAGGTCGGTGCCGCCGGCCATTGCGAGGTTATCCACCTTGCGGCCGTCCGCCAGCTCCCTCGAGGCCTCCTCGAAGGTCTTGGCATTCACATGCTTGAATTCCTGCATCTTCGCTCCTCCTTTAACCTTCTTTGAGGGCCTGCAGCACGTTCACCGGTGTCGCAGGGTACTTCATGTACGGCTTGCCGATGGCGTTGCCTATGGCCATAGCGATGGCGGCCGCGCCCGCGGAGCCCGAGATCTCACCGACGCCGATAGCCTTGAAGCGGGAGATGTTCGGCTGGCTCTCCTTGATGACCATGTCGATGGGCGGGAATTCGTTGAAGGGACGCCACTTGTAGTCGATGAGGTTGTTGGTCATGATGCGGCCGGTGTAGTAGTCGTAGATGGTCTCCTCGAAGGTGCCGGTGTCCACCATGGCGGAGCCTATGGACGCCTGCAGCTGCATCTCGCAGGCCTTCGGGTCGATTATCTGGCCGACGTCGGTGCCGATGAGCTCGCGGAGCAGCTTGGCCTCGCCGGTCTCGACGTCGACTTCCATCTCGACGAAGTTGATGCACATGTTGGGCTGCGCGTAGTTGGCCTTCCAGCGGCCGAAGCCGGTGATGGAGGTGGAGTACGGGATGATGGCGGCCCAGGGGAGCTTGTTCTCGGGCTTGTTGCTGACCCAGACGAAGCCGTCGCAGGTCTCGATCTCGGTGGGAGAGCAGCGGAACACGGCGGCGGCCATGGCCTGCAGCTGACGCAGGGCGTCCTCGGCGGCGCGGGTGGCGGCGGTGCCGGAGGTAAGGGTGCCGCGGCTGCCGCAGAGGCCGAACTCGACCGGGTTGTCGACGGTGCCGGTGTTCGTGACGGTGACGGACTCAAAGGGCACGTTCAGCACCTCGGCGACCATCTTGGCGCAGGCCGCCCTCTGGCCCTGGCCGGACTCGACGAGGGACTGGTTGAGGATGACGGAGCCGTTGGTGTGCAGGCGGACGATGGCCTCGGAGTTGTCCTCGCCGACGTCGCCGTTGCCGTGGATGGAGACGCCGACGCCGATACGCTTGGAGCCGTTGACGGCGGTGGGCTTGTACCAGCCCTTGAACTTCTCCTTCCAGCCGAACTTCTCGGCGGCCTCGAGGATGGCCTGGCGGTAATCCACCTCGTGGCAGGTCCACCAGTTGCAGTCACGCCACATATAGCGGTCGCCCGCGTGGACGAAGTTGTCGTGGAAGAACTGCACGGGGTCTATGTTCATGTCGGCCAGCATGTGGTCGATGACGGGCATCATGGCGCTCTTGAGCTCCTGGCCGCCGAAGCCGCGGACGGTGCCGCAGGAGATGGTGTTGGTCGCGTACATGCAGGTGTCGATGTCCCAGTTCTGGCACTTGGCGAGCGCGACCTGCATCTCGCCGAGGCCGACGGCGGTGATGCAGTAGCCGGCGTCGTCGGTGTAGCCGGGCATGACGTACCAGTGGCCCTTGACGGAGGTCATTATGCCGTCCTTGATGGAGAAGCGCGCGGTGAAGCGGGAGCCTAGGCGCATCTCGTGGATGGTGAGCTGGTCCTCCTTGTTCATGCGGAAGCGGACGGGGTGGCCGGTCAGGCGGGAGAGCAGCGCCGTGTAGAGGCACATCAGCGTCATCTCCTGCTTGTTGCCGTAGGAGCCGCCGACGTTGAACACGCGGCTCTCGATGACGGCGTCGGCAGGCATACGGCCGACATCGGGCGGCATCTTGGGCACGCGGTCGGACTGAGCGGTGGCCCACATGAGATACTTGTTGTTGATGTCGTCGTAGTACATTATCATCTCGGGCGGCTCGGGGGCGAGCGGCGCGGGGTTGGTCTCGAAGTAGCCGGTGCCCTCGTAGACGTAGTCGGCCTCCTCGCAGGCCTTGTCGCAGTCGCCGCGCTCGACGGCGAAGAGCATCTTCTCGTCGCCGAAGCCGAGGTCCTTCTCGTAGCGGTTGTTCTCAAAGAAGCCGGGATAGAGCTGGGCGGCGCCGTCGGCCTTGGCCTGCTCGATGTCGAACACGGCGGGCAGGACCTCGTAGTCGACCTTGATGAGGCGGATGGCCTCCTCGCAGAGCTCCTCGGACTCGGCGGCGACGAGGGCGACGCAGTCGCCGACGTAGCGCAGGTGCTGGTCGCAGACCTTCTTCACCGGGGGCAGGCCCTGCAGGAACTCCTTGGAGAACTCGGGCTGGTTCTTGTAGGTGACGACGGCGTAGACGCCGGGCAGGGCCTCGGCCTTCGACGTGTCGATGTCCTTTATCATGGCATGCGCATAGGGGCTGGGCATCAGCTTGGCGTGCAGCATGTCCTTCATCTTGAAGTCGTCAAGGTATATGCACTTGCCGGTGACTATCTCGCGGGCATCCTTCCTGGGGCGGTACTTACCGATATGACGGTATTCGGGCTTTTTCGGAGTGCTCATTCCTCTACCCCCTTCTTAGACAGTTTTTCGAGAGCGTCCAGCACATGGTAGTGGCTGATGCAGCGGCAGTAGTTGCCGGAGAGCGCCTCCGCGATCTCCTCGCGGGTGGGGTGCGGGTTGTGGTTGAAGAGCGCGCGGGAGGTCATGATGATGCCCGGCGTGCAGTAACCGCACTGGAAGGCGTACTCGTCGATAAAGGCCTGCTGGATGGGGTCCAGCTCGTTCGTCACGGGATCCTGAAGTCCCTCGATGGTGGTTATCTCCGCCCCGTCGCACTCGACCGTCAGCGTGATGCAGGAGGCCACGGCGTCGCCGTTCATGATGACCGTGCAGCAGCCGCAGGCGCCCTCGGAGCAGGACTCCTTCGTCCCGGTGAGGTCGAGCCTGTTGCGGAGAGTCTGACAGAGCGTCTCGCTCGTCGGAATCTGACCGAATTCATGACCAATGGCAAAGACATATTTCCTGCCGTTTATGGTCATAGAAACAGTGTTGTTGTCTCCCATGCTTTTTTGTCCTTTCTCAAAAATGTGTGCAGCTTTCCTGCCTTTGAGTCGTTAAAATAGTAACATACCGCTTTATTGCCAACAAGGCTGTGGATGTAGCCCATGCTACACCGGCGCAGAAAAATTTTTCCGCCGTTCTTGACATTTGTGGGCGCTGCGGTTAAATAGTAGTGGACAAAAAGACGCCCTGCGGAGGTCGGACCAGGCTTGAAAAATTGTGAATCTTTGGCAAACGCTATACGTGAAAGGCTCGCCGACGAGGGCTCGCGCGTCCTCTTTGCGGGGCGGCTCTCGGGCTCGGAGCTGGAGCTGGGCCGGGCGGTGGGCGAGTATTTCCGCACCGCGCCCGCCGCGGCGAGGGCGGACTCGCCGGAGCTCTTTTCGCTGGTGGAAAAGGCCGAAAGAGCGGGTATTTCGGGGGAAGTCCGCGACTTTTACCGGGGCCTCGGCGGCGTGCCGGAGCCCTTCACGGACATCTGGGCCTGCGGCTTTGCGCGGGACATCCTCCGCCTCGGGCCGGACGAGCTCTATGTGGACGGCGGGGCCGAGGACCTCTTCTCCTCCCACCGCTTCGCGCGGCTGACACGTGGTAAATACAGGGGCATAATCGCCTTTGAGCCCTCCCCCGCCAACTACCGCGTCTGCCTGGCGAACAGCGCGCTCTTCGACTCCCGGCTCAGCCTGCGCCGCGAGGCGCTCAGCTCGCGCTGCGGCGGGCTGCGGTTCACCGAGCGCGGCCCGGATTCGAGGTCAGACCAGGGCGGCGAGCTCACGGTGGAGGCCGTGACGCTGGACGCCGCGCTCGCCGGCGCGGAGCCGAGCCTCATAAAGCTGCACCTCGAGGGCGGGGAGCTGGACGCCGTGGAGGGCGCGGCGGAGACGATACGCCGCTGCGCGCCGCGCCTCGCCGTCTGCCTGCACCGGGACGAGGACGCGCTGCGCATCCCGGCGCGGCTGCTGGAGCTCCGGCCGGACTACCGCTTCTGGCTGCGGCACTACTCGAGCAGCGCGACGGAGACGGTGCTCTACGCCGTCGCCGGGGCATAAAAAAACGACCTCGGGCGGGGTCGTTTGCAGGCGTATTCGGTTTACACGCGGCCTACGAGCTTGATGAGGGCGAGCTCCGGGTTGAACTTGACGCGCGCGAGCTCCTCCTCGCTCATGCTGGGCGAGTAGATGGTCATCCACTCCTTCCATGCGCGCTCGGTGCACTTGAGCTGCTCGCAGAGCCGGACGTCTATGCCCTCGCTCTCGAACCAGTGCTTCCACTCGTCGGCGTACCAGAACACGGGGTTCTGGTTGCCGTCGTCGCCGCGGGCGCAGTCCTCGTCGCGGCCCAGGAGGACGAAGCCGACCTCGGCCCCCTCGCGCAGCAGCGGACGGAGCTTCTCCTCAAAGAAACCGGCCTCCATGCCGAAGTTGTGGTAGGCGTTGACGCAGACCAGCGCGTCGAAGGCGCCGTGAGGCAGCGGCAGCGCCGCGGCGTCGGCCTGGATGGGGAACACCTCGTTCTCCAGCCCCTGGTCGCGGAGCATGTTGCAGGTCTCGGAGGCGTATTCGTTCTTGTCCACGGCGTAGACGCGCACGCCGTATTCCCTCGCCAGGAACACCGAGGAGAGCGCCCGGCCGCAGCCGAGGTCGAGCACCAGCATCCCGGGCTCCAGGTGCATGCTGTCGGTCAGCTCCTCCGTGAGGTAGAGCGCGTTGGGCCCGGCCATGCACTTGCGGGCGAGGCGTTTGTCGTATTTCTGCGAGCGTTCCAGCATAAGCCACACTCCCGGTCAAATAGAGTGTTTATATTTTATCAATTTTTCCCGCCGAGTTCAACTCCCGGAGTGTAGTCTGGGCAACAATGGAGGTAAAAGCATATGGACAGGATAGAGCTCAAGGTGGACCCCGCGGTCGAGGCCGCGGAGGCCGTGGACGAGCTGTGCTCCCGCGTCCCGGAGCTCCGGGCGCAGTGGGAGGCGGCGCTGGAGGCCGCGTCCGCCGAGGAACTGGAGGCGCTGGAGCTGCCCTGCCTGGTGCTGAGCGCCAGGCCCTCGAAGAATTTTCAGGTCATCGGCATGCTCTACAAGGTGCTCTGCGCCTTCCTCAGGGAGCACGAGTACCCGCGCCGGGTCGTCATCGGCTGCCTGAGCGAGGCCGACGCGACGATGTACCGCCAGATATACAACTTCTACATCCCGAACACCAAGGCCGAGCGCATGAACAACGGAGACTGGGACTGAAGCGTCCTCAATCTCCGCCGGAGTATTCAAAGCCCGCGCACTCGTCCGTGTGCTCGACGACGGTCTCCCCGCCGTGCATGAGGCGCAGGCGCAGCCGCGTGCCGACGCTCTCGTGCACGGTGCGGCCCATGCTGCCCCGCACGGGCGCGCGCAGCGGCCGGGCGCCGGAGCCGAGCAGCTGCGCCGTCAGCAGCCAGCGGCCCTGGCTCACCACCGCCCCGCCGCCGGACCAGTGCTCCACCCGCGCGCCGCGGTAGGTGGCGAGGCGGTACTCGTGCCCCCCGTGCACCAGGGCGCAGATGCAGCCGGTGAAACGGCCGAGCGGGAGGGGTATCGTCGCGGCGGAGAGCATGAAGCCGCTGTGGCCGCCCCAGGCGCACTGCGCCCAGAGATAGGCGCGCGGGAAGGAACGGCCCCGGTCCGTCTCGATGTAGCCCGTGCCGCCGGTGAAGTCCAGCGTCCGGCCGTTTATGCTCAGCGCGCCCTCCAGCGCGTGCGTCATGCTGATGACCCCGTGGCTGCACTCCATCCCCGGCAGAAAGCGGAAGGGCCCCCTGATGTCCGACACGAGGCGCGTGAAGGCCCCGAAGCCCACCGCGCCGCGCAGCCGGAGGCCCGGGGCGTCCGCGCTCACACGCAGGCCCTTCTCCGTGAAGATGTTCGCCCCCGCGCGGATGCGCAGCCGTTCCGCCGAGGCGCCGAACTCCGCCTCAGGGTACTCCAGCCACCAGGAGCCCTCCCGCGTGATGACCTGCAGCGAGGCGCTGCGCCGGGCCGCCGCGTCCTGGTGCAGCGCGGGGATGAGGGCCAGCGCCTCCCCGCCGCGGGTCTGCAGCTTGAAGTACCAGCCCTCGAAGTACGCGCCCCGGCCGGGGGCGTGGAAGAACCGCTCCATGCCTCAGAGGAACTCCCGGATATCGATGGCGAGCTGCTCCTCGAGGTTGATGAGCCGCTTTGCGATGTCCTTGGAGACCTCGTCCGCGGCGGTGTACTCGTTGAGGTAGCGGTTGAGGGACTTCACGCCCATGTTGCAGCCGTCGGTCATGAGGTCGGCCACGGTCTTGTCCGAGTCGTCCAGGCCCATCTTGACGCCGACCTTCATCCAGGACATGCCCTTGGCGACCGGGTTCGGCTCCTTGCCCTCGTCGTGGTACTCTCCCAGCAGGCCGTTTATCTCGCCCTTGAGCTTCTCGTGCTCGGCCTTGCAGGTGATGAGGCGCTGCCTGAGCTTTTCGCTGTGCACGCGGTCGAGCACGTCGTCTATGGAGGCGACGCCCATCTTGACGCCCGCGTCGCACTCGCGCAGCAGCTTTATGGTGTCCTGTTCGATCATAAAAAGTTCAGCTCCCTTGATAAGATGAACTTAGTCTGAGCCCCCGGGCGGGATTTATGCGGAAAAACCTTACACAAGGCGCAAAAAGGCCCTGAAACCTCGGTTTCAGGGCCTTTGCGTTTCGTTTCAAAGCTGCAGGGCGTCCCAGTCGGGCTCAGGGAGCCTGCGCGTCCACTGCTCGGCGCCGTTCGACATCCGGTAGGCGTGGCTGTTCGTGGCCTCCTGCATGTGGGCGTAGTACCAGGCGTCCGCCGGGTTGTCGGGCCAGGTGTTCATCTCGCGCTCCGGCAGCAGGCCGGTGCCGGCCGGCGCGCGGCCCAGGGTGCGGTTTATGATGGCGCTGGCCTCGGCGCGGGTGATGCCCGCCTCGGGCCTGAATATGCCGCCCTCGTAGCCGTTCACGAGGCCCAGCTCCGCCGCCGCGGCCACATAGCGGGCGTACCAGGCGCCCTCCGCCACGTCCTTGAAGCCGTTTTCGGCCTTTATGCCCTCGTACTCGAAGAAGCTCACCGCCAGCTTGGCGAACTCCGCGCGCGTGATGCCCGCGCCGGGGCGGAAGCTGCCGTCGGCGTAGCCGCTGAGTATGCCCATGCGGCTGAGCGTGGAGACGGCGTTATTGTACCAGCTGCCGGGCGCGACGTCGGTGTAGCCGCTGCTCTCGCTCCGGTACTTGCCGCGCGCCTCGTCGGTCAGCAGGCGGAAGAAGATGGTCGCCGCCTCCGCACGCGTGATGCCGTTCCCGGGCCGGATGGTGCCGTCCTCATAGCCTATCATGTAGGCGAAGTGGTCCTTTGTGTTCAGCGCCGCGGGCGGGGTGACCGGCGGGGTGACGGGCGGGGTGACGCTGCTCTGCCCTTCCTCCCAGACCAGCACGAAGGGCGAGAACCCGCCGGGCGTGACCTCAAAGCTCAGGCCGTTTTCCGTTTTCCGGACCGGCACGCTCTCCACCTTGGGCCAGTTGGCGATGACGTCGTCGGTGAGGAGCTGCACGCTCCGGTGCAGCCCGGCGAAGTGCAGCAGCGTGAAGGAGGTGTGCTCGTCCGTGCCCTCGGGATAGCCCCAGTGCACCGTCACCGGGCCGCTGGCCGTGACCCAGGCGTTGCCGTCGTCGGCGTCCACGAGGTCGAGATACCGCGCCTCGTATCTCACGGCGCCGCCCATGATGCGCTCCACCCGGGCCCTGAGCGCCTCGAGGGAGCCGCTGCTGTCATAGAGCCCGTCGAAGAGCAGGCCCACGCCGGTGCCGCTCGCGGGGACGCCGGTGTCGTTGAGCATATAGCTCGTGCCCGCCGGGGCCGTGACGGCGGCCTCGCCCGCGGGTAGAGGCTCGCTCAGCGCGGCGCTGACGCCGTAGACCGGGTTGCCGCTCATGTTCTCCACGACATACCGGACCTCCAGGCTGCCGCTCTTTGTCCGCACGGTGTAGATGCCGCCGCCCAGCTCCGCCGTGACGGCGCCCGCGCCGCCGCGGTAGATGTCCAGCCTGAACTGCATGCTCAGTCCGCCGAGCCCGCCGGGGTCAAAGCTGTCGCTGATGTGCACCTGGCCGAGGTCGTCCGTGACCTGCACGCGCACCGGGTCCTGGTTCGGCGCGGGGCGGATGTAATAGAGCGGGCTGCCCTCGGCGTCGCCGCCCGCGAGCTCCAGCGTCCAGCTGCGGCCGCCCTCGCCCCTGAGCGTCAGGCCGTCGGCGCTGCCGCCGCCGGGGAGCTTGACATGGAAGAGCGGCTCGGGCAGGGAGCTGCTCTCCACGGGCTCGTTCCCGCCGCCGACCACGGCCTCATAGCCCTTGTCGCCGCCCATGTAGATGGTGATGTCCGCGGGAGTAAGCTCTATCTCGCCGTCGAGGCGCTTGACGCTCACGGAGGCGGTCGAGCTCAGGCAAAAGACGCTCGCCGTGTTCTCGAGCGTGCCGCTCCAGCCCTCCGAGGGCCGCGCGAACTCGCGGTAGCAGTAGAGCACCGCTCGCCCGTCCGGGCCTATCGTGCCCGTGCCGTCGCCGCCGATGAACACAGCGCCCGGGTCGTCCACGGTGAACACCGCGCCCGGCGTGCCGGTGACGGCGAGCTCATAGAGCAGCACGGCGCTGGTCTGCTCCGCCCTGAGCAGCACCTCCGCGCTGCCGCCGGTGGTGGTGACCTCGTCGGGGCGCACGCCCTCCGGGAGCGTCACGCCCTCGGGCAGGACGGAGAGCACGGTCTTTTCAAGGCTGCTCACCGTGTGGACCTTCACCGCGGCCCCGGCGCTCTCGGTCCGGCTGCCGACCGTGACTGTTGCGCTGTTCGTGAGCTGCAGACCGGAGCGGTCCCCGGGGAGGCCGGTATAGGTCCGCGTGAAGTAGAGCTCCGCCGAGGCGGGCGCGGCCTGCGTGCCCGCTTTCGCCCAGGTCACGGTGACGGAGCCGTCGGGATTCTCACTGACGCTGAAGCCCTCGCCGGAATACCCGGCATAGGCCGCGCCGGGGTCGGTGACGAGCGCGCTGTTGCCGTTCACGGCGGTGACGATGACGCGGTAGAGCAGCGTGACCTCATCCACCTGCGGACAGACCGTCACGGAGAGGCGGTCGGCGTCGGCCGGGGTGTACTCGGGCGCGGCGCCGCCCTTCCAGACGGCGTCCAGCTCGGATGCGGTCTTTATTACGGCCTGCTTTTCAATGGAGGTGCAGGCCTCGGCCGTGGGCACGCTCACGCCGTCGCTCGCGGAGAACTCGCCGAGCGTGACCGTGGCGGTGTTGTCCACGCTGCCGCCGATGTCGTCGGCGGTGACGGTATAGCGGTAGGTCAGCACGGCCTCACCGCCGGGGGCGAGCGCGTCGATGACGAAGCCCTGCGCGCCCATGTGCCCGCTCGCGCCGCTTATCGTGACGTCGGCCGGAAGCCTGGCGTCGCTGACGACGGCGCCCGCCGCCGGGCCGCCGCTGTTTCTGACGGTGACGGTGTACTCGAGCACGTCGTTGACGCTGACCTTCTCCTCCGCGCCGAGCGGCCGGGGCCCGTCGGCGTCCACCAGATACACGGCCTTGTCTATGCTGAGCACCGGCGCCCCGGCGCTCCAGACGGCGTAGAGCGTGGTGTCGGAATATATGCTGAAGCTCCGCGCCCCGGCCGCGGTGAACTCCGCCTCAGCGGCGGCGCTGCTCCTCGCCCAGCCGAGGAATTCATAGCCCGGGCGGCTCGGCGCGGGGTCGAACAGGACGTCCACGCTGCCGCCGCTCTCGTGCGTGGCGTTGTCCTCCGGGATGTAGCCCGCGCCGCCGTTGGCGTCATAGCGCACCGTGAAGTGCGGCGTGAGGCTGAGCGTGACCATGGCGAGGTTGTAGCCCTCGCCCCTGTACTCATAGTTCAGTCCGCCGTCCGGGCCCAGCCCGGGCTCGTACCGGAGCGAGAAGCTGTAAGTCCGCTCCGCGCCGCGGAACACGCCGTAGTTTCCGGCCCACTCTATCTGCTGCGCGCCGTAGGCGGTCTTGAGGTAGCTCTCTATCTCTGCCTGCACCTGCTGGGCCGTGTGCGGCGCCGCCGAGGAGAGCGTGGCGATGAAGCTGCCGCCGTAGCTGTCGTTGAGCTCCACGAGATAGAGCGGGGGAGGCACGATTATGACGCCGTCGAGGTGGTTCGGGTAAGCGCCCAGCAAATCGCCCTTGAGGACGTAGCCCTGAAAGAGCTTGCCGAAGGAGTCGGAGGTGAAATACTCCCGGCTCTCGGCGTCCATGCACTGCACCACGCCGCTCCACCACTCGGCGTTGTTCTCCATGCCCAGGCCGCAGGTGACGGCGGAGATGACCTTGCGGCTCTCCCAGTCCGCGGCGCCCGCGGGGTAGCGCTCCAGCAGCGCGTCTATGTCGACGCTCGCCATGCGGAAGGGCACGTCGTTGCCGCTCGGGCCGTAGAACTCCGGGCCCTTGCCGGGACTCTCCGGGTGTACCGGGAGGTTGCTGTCGTAGAGGTAGTAGAACGCGAACTCGCTCACCCCGTAGCCGCCCCCCGCGGCCAGCGCCCCGGCGGGCAGAAGCCCCAGCACGAGGGCTGCAAGACATAATATGCCAATCAGTCTCTTTAGCTTGTCTCCCATATTTTCCTCCATAAGAGGGGACAATAATCAACATAGTGTCCCCTATTTGATGTATATCTATATCATATCATAGGAGTTAGGAGAATACAACAAAAATAATAATGATTTTTATTTTTATAACTATACAGACAATATTTCCCTGCGAGCCGCCCGGGCATTGAAAAACCGTGCCCGCGCCCCATTCCCCCGCCGCGCCGCCCGGTATTTTATTCGCTCATGGCCCTGTCTCCGCTCCCGCCGGGGCATGTAGAGCTCTGCGCCGCCGTCGGGCTCATATAAAAAAACAGCCCCGTTGACCGTGGGTCAACGGGGCTGTCTGTTGTTTCAGAGGTTTACCATTCTACATATTGCTCACAGAACCGCATGAGCATCGCGGCCGTCTGGGCTCTGGTGGCCTCTCCGCGGGGAGCGAGCGCAGACTCGCTTATGCCGGTGATGACCCCGGCGCCGCAGGCCCACTGCATCGCGGAAACCGCGTACTCGGCCACGTCGGCGGCGTCCGAGTAGGACAGGATGTTGGTGTCCTCGCCGACGGACACGTCGTCGCCCCTGGCCTGGGCGCAGCGGTAGAGGATGGACGCCAGCTGCTCGCGGGTGATGTTGTCATCCGGCCCGAACAGGCCGCCGCCGTAGCCGTCCACGATGCCCTGGGACGCCGCCCAGGTCACTGCGTCGGTATACCACGCGCCGTCCGCCAGGTCGGAAAAGCTGCCGCTGCCGGTGACGGCGGGACGGCCCTCCATGTTGTAGAGGATCTGGCAGAGCTGCGCCCTGGATAGGGCGGCATTGGGGCCGAAGGTGTCCTCGCTGAACCCGCTCATGAGGTCGTGGCGGTAGACATAGGCCACGGCGTCCTCATACCACGCGCCTGCCGCAAGGTCGGTGAAGGGCAGGGCGTGGCTCTTGCCGTCGAGCACGAGGGCGTACTGTCCGGCGCTGCCGACGGGCAGGGACGCATAGCCGTTCCTGTCCACCAGGGAGGAGGCCGTATAGACCAGCTTCCCGGCGGCCTCGTCGTAGTGGTAGAGGTTGGCCCACAGGCCGGCGTTTTTCGCGCCCACGGGGGCGGTCAGGGTCATGGTGAAGCCGAACTCGCCGTCGTTCTTGACGGTGAGCTGCACCGTGCCCGCCTCGCCGGCGACGGAGTTGACGGCCTCCGCGGGGATGGTCCCGGTGTCCATGTCCACGCTCAGGTCAAGGTCGGTGAGGTCTGCGCCCGCGGGGATATCCTTCCCGTTCACCGTCCAGGTGACGCCGCCCGGCACCTTGACCTCCAGCGTCGCATCCTTGCCGGACAGCTCTTCAAACACTTCCTTGTCCAGCTCGGTCTTGCCCGTGGTGAGGTCGACGTTCACGGTTTCCCCGCCCTGGGCGCTCTCTATCTTGTCGACAGCCTGCTGGCTGGCATCCTTGCCGGGGGTAGTCGGGACGGCGGGGATGATCGGAGTTGCCGGCTCGCTCGGAGTGGTGGGCTCGCTCGGAGTGGTGGGCTGCTCGGGGTCTTCGCCCTGCCAGTCCTTCAGGGTGACCTCCTTGGCCGCGCCGGTGAAAGTATAGTTGTTTTCATCATATACGGGCTTCGCGCCGCTGGGCGCTATGACGGCGTAGGCATCAGAGTAACCATCATACGACTCAACGACCACAGCCTGCAGCTCATAGCCCTCCGGCAGATAGCCCGCCGGCAAGTTGATGATCTCACTCGCTTCCACGATGTCATAACCAAAGCCCACAATGGCAGCGTTTTCGCCTTTTCCTGTGACCGTGCCGCCTGTCATGGTCAAACCGTAAGTATCAACACCCCAGCCGGTACCTGTGCCGGTGCCGGTGCCGGAGACCGTGCCGCCATTGACAGTAATGCATTCGAAAGAAACAATGCCGTCAGTACCTGTACCAAAAACCGTGCCGCCGTTCACTATAATACTGCTTTCGCAACAGATACCAATGTACGTTGAGCTGGTGCCGCTAACTATTCCGCCGCTGTTTACGATCAGGTCGTCAGACACATCGATGCCTTCTTCTTCACCGCTGTTGCCGCTGACGGAGCCGCTGTTTACGATCAGGTCGCCAGACACATCTATGCCTTCTCCTTCACTGCTGCTGCCGGTGACGGAGCCGCTGTTTACCGTCAGGTTTCGGTATACACGTATTCCTGCTGCATTGCCTCCCTTAGCTTCCAGACTGCCGGTACCGCTGATGGTAAGATCGCCGTCAATGTAAACGCTGGCTTCAAGCTGGTCGCTTTCGACCGTAGAAGTGCCCGTCAATTCAATGTTCAGGTCGCCATTGGCATAGATGCCGTAGGTTTTTCCAGAGACTTCATATCCGTTCGTGATTTTCGCATCGGTCAGCGTCAGGGTGTTGGAGGCTGCGTTGTAAGACGCGGTGCCGCCTTCGCCGCATTCGACTACACCATTTTCGTCAACCGACATATTCTTGCCGTCTATCCACAGCTGTTTCATTGGCTTGTAGGTCGATTCGGTGACGTCGCCGTTCTCCACCCTGAGCTCCGTTGTATCATTGTTCGGTGTGTATTCTATGTCGTCCACCATGATCGTGACCGAGCTCAAGAGATTAATGATGTTGCCCGGAGTTTCAGACGAGACTATGACCTTGGCCTGCTTGCTGATGGTGACAGCCTTATCCTTGAAGGTGTTTAGACCGTAGCCGTTTTTGCCATTGGCGCGGGCAGTGACGGTGCCGCCGGTTATCGTGAGGTAGTCCATGTAGATGCCGTAGCAATTTTCGCCGTTGCCGGTGCTGGTGACCTCGCCGTCTTCTACGGTCAGGCTGCCATTATCCTCTATATAGATGCCGCTGCTGTAATAACCTTCGCCGCTGCTGGTGACGGTGCCGCCCTCTACGGTCATACTGCCGCCATTTATGTGGATGCCGTGGCTGTCTTCACCGGTGCCTTTGCCGGTGACGCTGCCGCCGCTTACCGTAAAGTTGCCATCTGTTGATTTTACATAGATGCCATAGATGAAATAGCTGTCTTCACCGGTGCCGGTGCCGGTGAGGGTGCCGCTTTCGACTTTAATGCTGTTTTCGACACAAACGCCCTGAAGACCGCTGCCGGCAACACTGCCGCCGTTCACTGTCAGGGTGGAGGCATGGACACCTTCCTGTGTTGAGCTGGTGCCACTAACTGTTCCACCGCTGTTTACCGTCAGGTTGCCATGCACATCGATGCCTGTATCATCTGTGTGGTTGCCGATGACGGTGCCGCCGTTTACCGTCAGGTTTCCGCTCACATCGATACCTGCTTCATCATCGCCCGTGGTGGTCAGACTGCCGGTGCCGGTGATGGTCAGATCGCCGTCCATGTTGACGCCTGCGTCAAGCTTGTCGCTTCCGACCTTGGAAGTGCCCTCCAACACGATGTTCAGGTCACCATAGGCATAGATGCCGTAGGCTCCGCCATAGACCGTGTGGCCCTCCGTGATTATAGCGTCGCGCAGCGTCAGGGTGTTCGAGTCTTTGTCGTAAGACGCGTAGCCGCCGTCTTCGCCGCACTCTACTGTATAAGGGTCGTTCAGCATATTCACGCCGTTCACCCACAGCTCTGTCAGTCCTGACTCTCCCTCGCCGCCGGAGGCCATGGCGCCGGCGGGCAGCAGGCTCATGAGCAGCACAAGAGCCAGCAGCAGTCCTATTACTCGTTTTTTCATACGTTCCCCTCCAGTATCAGTTCATCTGCATCGTGTCCAGCAGCTCGTTGATGGACGCCCGTACGCAGCAGCTTCCGCTTTCCCACACGACTTCGCCGTCCGCCAGTCTGGCCGACGCAAACAGCTCCGGCGACGACAGCCGTCCGAATCGGATGGCGCGTAATCTGTGGCTCATGTTGATGAGCGCTTCACTGCCGTTTGCAAAACGCAGCTTGAGCTGATAGTCCGGCAATACCTGCAGCGTCACCCCGGTCATATCCATTGCGTGACCTCCTTTGCGCATAAAAATAACAGCATTGGGTTCCTGCTTACAGCATACAGCAACCCAATGCTGCGCACATCCCCCGAACGGGGGATTTGGGGGGATCATTTCAGCAGATCCACCAGCTTGCTCCGCCGGTCGATGTTCGTCTTGTTGAAAATACTGCGGATATGGCTCTTCACCGTCTCCTCGGAGATAAAGAGCCTCTGCGCTATCTCCTTGTTGCGCAGTCCCTCCGCCGCCAGCGCGGCCACCTCGCGCTCCCGCTCGCTGAGCCCCGTCATCTGGTCCGGGTACTTCTCCAGCATGGCGAAGATGCGGCTCTCCTCCGCCTTGGTGTAGTGTATCTCCAGCGCCCTGATCTCCGCGATGGCGGTCTCGTGCTTCTTCCTTATGGAGGGCAGCAGGAACAGCGCGGCGAGGTATTTCCGGAAGCAGGCCAGAAACGTGTAGTTGTGGTCCGGCGCCGCCAGCGTCAGGGACTGGTCCAGCCACTCCGCCGCCTTCGGTATCGAGCCCATGGCCAGGTAGCACAGCGCCAGACCCACGCACATGAAGTTGCGCGTCGAGAGCGAGATGAGCCGGCTGTCCAGCTGGAGCGAGGCCTCCACGCTCGCGATGGCGCGCTTGTACTCCTTTTTCAAAATGAGGTCTGTTATGCGGTTGGTCTTGACCATGAAGTTCGTGAACGTGAGGTCCCCCAGCACGTCCGCGGAGCCCCTGGCCCAGGCCGCCGAGCGGTCCGGCTCCATCATGAGGCCCAGGAGGTATGTACGCACCGTCTCCGCCATCTGCGTGTTCAGGGCGGTGTGCTGCAGGAAGGGGTAGGCCAGCGCCTTGGTCTCCAGGTACTCGATGGCCTTTTGCAGGGAGATCATGTCCGACTGGTAGATGGCGTTTATGCCCAGCAGCAGCGCCGCGCCGTAGGTGACCGTAGCGTTCTGCCGCTGCTCGGACAGCATGGCCGCGCGGTGCGCGTAGATGTCCGACTCGTCGAAGCGGCCCTGGACGCTGAGGGCCTCGCCCATATACAGCTCATAGGCCCCGGCGCCGTGATCGCCGGTGAGCGGGTCATACACCTCGAGCATGTCCCGCAGCTCCTCCGCGGTCTCCATCATCCTGCCCGGCGTGCGGTAAAAGAGATACCACATCGACGTCGTGCCGAACATGTACGGCTCCCGCCGGTTGAAGAGCTCGGACGTGGCGCTCATCAGCTTCGCGGCCTCGAGATAGCGCGCTTTCATGCGCGGGATGTCGGGAAACTCCCGGAAGGCGGAGAGGAGATACCACTCGCCCATGAGCTGGCTGTCCCCGAGCTTCTCCAATATCGCCCGGCTCTTCTCCAGCGCGGCCTCGAAGCCGGCAAAGTCCGCGCCGCCGAACAGCGCCAGGCACAGCCGCAGCATGGAGAGCGGATATCGCTCCAGCGTCTCCGGGGCGCACCTCTCCAACACGCTTCGCGCCAGGGCCGTATAGCTGACCGGGCCGAATTGCTCGCCCAGGAGCGCTATGAGCTCGCAGGAGAGCAGCCGCTCGTCATTGCCCGCCTTGAAAAAGCACTCCACGGCCTTTTTGTTCCCCGTCCGGCGGTAGACCTCCCCGGCCATCTCATAGACCTGGCAGCGGAAATCCGGCGGCATGGTCTCCAGCATGCCCAGCAGGAAATGCCGCAGCAATTCATGGGGATAGCTGGCCCCGGCCCGCGGGTCGTAGTGCATGAGCGGCGTCCGGACCAGGAGGTTTTTCAAGGCCGTCTCCTGCCCGGGGGCTATCTCCGGCAGCTGCTCTGCACGGATGCAGTCGAATGCCGCCGCCCGCAGCAGCAGCTCCTGCTCCCGGCCGGAGACCTTCCTCCAGAAGAACTCGTAGAGCAGCCCGTCCATGTCCTGAAATTCCGGCAGCTTGTCAGGGCTCTCCTTCAGGTTTCTCAGATACAGGGCCACCGCGACGGCCCAGCCCTCCGTGTTGCGGTGGATGGCGTCCAGCTGATGCCTGTTCAGGCTGAGGCCCAGCTGCTGAGCGTAGCGCAGGATGTCCCGTTTGCCGAGCAGGAAGTCCCGGGAGTTGAGGCTGGTCACGCCGGAGGAGCTCTCGAAAACAGCCCGCAGCTTTTTGAAGTTCTGCGAGATGAGCACGACGTGCAGCCCATCCTGGTTGCGGTCAGCCAGAGCCTGCAGAAGGGGCAGCGGCCAGTTGTCGCCGACCAGCTGAAAGTTGTCCAGGATGAGATAGCAGGGCTCAGCTGTCGAGAGCCGGGACAAGATGTCCGCAGCATCGCTCACATTGCTGCGGTTGAGAAAGCCCAGCTCCCGCAGGGCGTTCCCCGCAGAGGCATCCAGGCTGCCTATCTGACGGATGAACCAGTCCAGACTGGTGTCCTGCTGAAAGCTCACCGCGGTGAACCAGCGGACCTGATCGGCAGGCAGCTTCTTCATCGCCCAGCGCACCGCCGTGCTCTTCCCGTAGCCGGCGGGAGCCTCGATCATGGTGAGGCCGCTCCGGTATATGTCTGAAAGTTTGCGCTGTATCTCATCCGAAAAGTATAACTGCTCCATGTGCGCATCCCCTCTTTTCTGCAACTATATATTATATGTAAAAAGCGCCGGGATGTCACTCCCCCAAAATGGGGTTTTGCGAGAAGCGCACAAACAGAGACCCGCCGGGGCAAAGAAAAAAGCCTTGAAACTTTCGTTTCAAGGCTTTTTTACCTGGTGGAGATAAGCGGGATCGAACCGCTGATCTCTTGAATGCCATAGTCGCGTTTTGGGATATTCCGAACATATAATCATACATAATAGACGTATTTGCAAAATATAATAGAATTTCTGTACATTTTGTGACAATAGGTATACCAGAATCAAACCTGGCTCTGGTACGCCCGGCCCTGCTTGCGGGCCGGGAGAAAGGAGGAACAATGAGAAAGCTGGTATCCTGCGAGTTCAACATCGACACCGCCTGCGTCGAGCTGCGCTATGCCGACGGCGAGGCGATCAGTATCTACGTCCCCGGCATCGAGGACAGCTTCGATACCACCATAGCCATGAGAGCCGAAATGGACTGGCTAATCTACAACGCTCCACTCGAGTATGCACAAATGGTACTGGACGGTTCTCTGGAAAGCTATCTGCGTAGAGTGTCCGGCAAGCATAGCTTGGAACTGGACGATTGACCGGACGAAGGCCTATCCAAATCAAAAAATCAAAAACGAGGGCCGCTGTATAACACAGTGGCCCTCATTTTTGTGAATGGAAAGCTTATTTACCGGGCTTGGCACTCGCGCCCATGTGGGATTTAATAACAGCTGACAGGGAGGCGGGATCATATGGATGTTCACGACGAATTCTTTGAGCTTCTGCTGCATACCATGATAAGCTCCACGGACGACGCTGCCCAGGCCAGGGACAAGCTGATCAAGTTGAGAGATTGGCTTTTGAACAACGTTCCAAGCAAGCTCTACCGCTTTCGTATATACATACATATCACGCAAATACCTGTCCTCTTCCTCCGTCCAGGCCTTGCCGGCGTTGGGATACCGCTCGGCCCTGAGCTCTTTGCGATCCTGCTTTTCCCTCTTGCGTTCCTCGCGCCGGCGCTCGAGGATGGTGCCGTAGGACTCCAGCGAGCAGTTGTCGAGCACCATTTTCAGCGCCTCCTGCACGAGCTCGTTGGAGCAGCAGTCCCGCGGCGACAAGGCGCGCCCAGTCAGCGGGTCGATGCCTATGCTCAAATTCTCAACCATCGTGCGCGCCATAAGGTCATCCATCTCAGCCGCCTCCTGATTTTGTAAGTACTTTCATTGTAGCAGGAGCCGGCTGTGATTGTAAATAAGGAACGCTCTTACTCCACCGGTTCTCACCGGTGGAGTTTTTGTTTTGGGCAAAAGACTACCCGCTGCGGGTAGGGCGGGGGCGCGAGAAAAGCTCTACAATGAAGACACGATCCGGGATATGCGAGGAGGTGGGTATGCTGAAAACTGTGCTTCTCATCATGCGGCGGGCGTCGCTGGCTCAGGGGCTCATGGCGAAAGTGCGCGATGCGCCGGGCATCCAGCTGTGCTATGAGCCGGACTATGCCAACGCCGACGTGGCCATCCGTGCCCATCTGGCCGCCGGGGCGCTGCTGGAGGTATCCGAGGACGGGGCACACGACATCGACTTCTGCCTGGCCCTGTGCGCATGGCTGCGTGAGGTCACGCCCCAATGCCGGCTGATGCTGATGTGCCCCGAGGGACAGACGGAGGCCGTCCGCCGCGTTATTGAGGCGAAGCGTAAGGGCGAGATCGACGACTTTGTGTTCTATGACGTATCGCTGGACTATCTGGCCGCCAGCCTTCAATCGCTCTGATAAAAGGCCAAACAAAAAGGAGATGAAGAACATGAAAGCGAGAACAATGAGAAGATTTTAGGGCGTTTTGCTCTGCCTCGTGATGGTGCTGGGCCTGCTCCCTGCCGCGGCGCTGGCGGATGAAGGCTCTGAAATGGAGACTACGGAGCTTAACATCACCAAGACCGTTGCGCAGGCCGGAAACGTCGCGCCCGGTGCGGCGACATTCACCTTTGAACTGCTTCTGGGTGTGGGAGAGGACGGAGATGCAAATCCCATATATGAGCGGCTCGGCACGGCCACGATCACCACCTATGGCGCGAGCACTACGCAGCACACACTGTCCTTCCAGACGCCGAAAGACACCGTAGATGGAGAGTACCCTGATACGATCTGGCATCACGTCTATCTGCGTGAAATACCGGGCGTCGACCCCAGCTGGGACTACTCTGACGCGCTGTATCATGTGACCCGCAGCACTAATAATGACGGTTCTTACAGTTACACCTTCAGCCCGTGCCACGAATACAGCGGGGATGATCCTCAGCGCACGGCGGCCTTCACCAACACCTACACATATAACTACATCCCCGACTGGTATTTCGGCGCCACGATAACGGTGAAGAAGGTGGACAGCGCCGGGGAGCCGCTTGCGGGCGCGGTCTTTGTGCTGGAAAACAGCCGCGGCGACGCTGTTTACGAGGCTGTCTCCAATTCCCGGGGCGAGGCCAGCTTCACCGGCGTCGGCAGCGGAGAGTACACCCTGCTGGAAGAGAGCGCCCCGGAGGGCTATGTGAAGTCCGAGCAAAGCTATGAGCTTTCCGTCAGAGGCTCCGGCGTCACCATGGACGGCGAAGCCTACGTCCCCGTGACCTTTGTAAACCGCCGTGCCGCGCAGCTCAACCGCGAGGACCACTTCACCTTCCTCGTGGGCTACGACGGCGGCTCCTTCGGCCCGGAGCGGAACATGACGCGTGCCGAGGTGACGACTATGTTCGCCCGCCTGCTCACCGAGCAGATAGAGGCGGATAAGACCTATGCCAACAGCTTCAACGATGTGCCGGCAAGCCACTGGGCCGCAAACTACATCGGATACATGGAGCAGTTCGGCATCGTCACCGGCTACGCCGACGGGAGTTTCCGCCCCGACTCGCCCGTGACCCGGGCGGAGTTTGCCGCCATTGCCTCGCGCTTTGAAAAGCTGACGGAGGGCGCGAAGAGCTTTGCGGACGTTCCGCCGAACCATTGGGCGGCCAGCTACATCAACTTTGCGGCCACCCGCGGCTGGGTAAACGGCTACGCCGACGGCACTTTCAGGCCGGAAAACCCGATAACCCGCGCCGAGGTGGCGGCTGTGACCTGCCGCCTGCTGGAGCGCACGGCGGATCAGGACTATATCCGCAGCCATCCCGACGAACTGCGCACCTTCCATGACATGGCCGAGGGCCACTGGGCCTACTGGTACGTCATGGAGGCCGCCAACGGCCACGACTATACGAGGGCCGGAAGCGGCGAGACCTGGCTCCGGCTGCATCCGTGACGGGCGGCCCGGGCCAGCCGCTACTGCAAATTGACGAAAGGGGAAATGAACCATGGGACTTATCAAAGCCGCGTTTGGGGCAGCCGGAGGCGTGCTGGCCGACCAGTGGAAGGAATTCTTCTACTGCGAGGCCATACCCGCGGAAGTTCTGGCGCTGAAGGGAAAGAAAAAGGTCACGGGCCGCTCCAGCAATACCAAGGGCGATGACAACATCATCTCCAACGGCTCCGTCATCGCTGTGGCAGACGGCCAGTGCATGCTCATCGTGGAGCAGGGCAAGATCGTGGATATGTGCGCCGAGCCGGGCGAATACACCTACGACACGTCCACGGAGCCTAGCCTCTTTGCCGGCGACCTGGGCGAATCCATCAAGAGCGTTTTTCAGAACGTCGGCAAGCGTTTCACTTTCGGCGGCGAGGCGCCCAAGGACCAGCGCGTCTACTATTTCAACACCAAGGAGCTGACCGGCAACAAGTACGGCACGCCCAGCCCCGTCCCCTTCCGGGTGGTGGACCAGCGCGCGGGCATCGACATAGACATCGGCATCCGCTGCTTCGGTGAATACAGCATCCGGCTGAAAAACCCCATGCTGTTCTACACCAACGTCTGCGGCAACGTCAGCGAGGACTTTAAGACCGAGCAGATCGCGGGGCAGATGAAGACGGAGCTGCTGACCGCCCTGCAGCCCGCCTTTGCCAAGATATCCGAGATGGGCATCCGCTACTCCGCCCTGCCCGGCCACACGCTTGAGCTGGCTGAGGCGCTAAACGAGCAGCTCTCCTCCAGATGGCGCGACCTGCGCGGCATGGAGATCGTGTCCTTCGGCGTCTCCAGCGTCAAGGCCAACGAGGAAGACGAGCAGATGATAAAGGAGCTGCAACGCAACGCGGCGTTCATGGACCCGACGAGGGCGGCGGCTCATCTGGTTGGCGCACAGGCCAGCGCCATGCAGTCCGCGGCGGCCAATCAGGGCGCGGGCCCGGCCATGGCCTTCATGGGCATGGGCATGGCCGGACAGATGGGCGGCATGAACGCGCAGAACCTCTATCAGATGGGCGCGCAGCAGCAGGCCCAGCAGCCTGCGCCTGCACCAGCTCCCGCTGCTCCCGCCGGCTGGACCTGTTCCTGTGGGCAGGGCGGCATCACGGGCAACTTCTGCCCCAACTGCGGCGGCAAAAAGCCGGAGCCAAAGCCGGCAGCAGAGAGCTGGCAGTGCGCCTGCGGTGCGACGGCTACTGGAAAGTTCTGCCCAGAGTGTGGCAAGCCCAAGCCTGCCGCGGACGGCTGGACCTGTGCCTGCGGAGCGGTGAACAAGGGTAAATTCTGCTCCGAGTGCGGGGCGAAAAAGCCCGCCGGCGTGCCCCAGTACAAGTGCGACAAATGCGGCTGGGAGCCGTCTGACCCCACGCATCCGCCCAAGTTCTGCCCGGAATGCGGCGACCCCTTTGACGACGGAGACGTTCAGGGGTGAGAAAGAGTAAAAGAGCCGCGGCGCTCTGCGCCACAGCTCTTGCCCTGATCCTGCTGCTGGCAGGAGCTCTATATCTTAAACAGCAAGGGGGCAGCTCAGCGATGCAGACGGAGCCAGACGCGCCACCCGGTACATTGACCGGCATCATGTACAGCTATCCCGGCGGCATGGAAGCCCGAAGCGACTTTTTCATCTGGCTTTCACCGGAAGCCATCGTGGAGACCTTCTATTACCCGGAGGAGCCGCCGGAGGGCGTGGGCTTTCATGAGATATTCGAAAAGGAGAATGTCCCCATCACTGCCGGGCAGTGGGAAGAGGTGGAGCAGGTCGTCCTGGAGCTTTACCCGCTGATGGAGCCGAAGCCGGAGCCAAGGATAGACCTGTGGAGCAGCCTGGGACGCTTGTTGGGCGGCGTGAAGGACGGAGTCAGTTCCTCCAGCATCACCCTCATCTGGGACACGGAAGCCGGTGCGCAGAGGATAAAGTACTTCTCTCCTAACGATAAACGCATTTCGACGCTGGCAGCTCTGCTGAGAGAGCTGGCCGACCCCATCGGGCGGGAGATCCCCGGATATGAAACGAATGGTGGCAGGAAACTGAACAAAGGCATCTGAGGTAAAGCGTATTATAAAAACACAAAACAGGAGGTATTAAAATGAAAGGTCAAAAGCTTCTGAAAGTCACGTCCATACTCATGATAATCGGCGGCGTTATAGCAGCAATCGTAGGCGTGCTGGCCCTTCTCGGCATCAGCGCCTTGGTGGCGCTGGCGGAGAGCGCGGAGGGGACCGGCCTGCTCTATGCAAGCTCCGCGATCATCATCGTCTCCTCCATCATCGAGTTCATAGCCGGAATAAAGGGCGTGGGCGCCTGCAGCGCACCCCAGAAGGCGGCCGCCTGTGTCAAGTGGGGCATAGTCATAGGTATTTTGTACATTGCCTCCATGGTTATCGGACTTATAGGCGGCGGGCAGTTCAGCATTATCAATCTGGTACTCAATCTGCTGCTGCCGGGCCTGTATTCCTATGGCGCGGTGCAGATGAAAAATAACGTCAATGTTTGACAGGTTTTAGAAAGGAACGCGAGCTATGGGACTCTTTGGTAAGTTGTTCGACAAAAAGGAGTGTTCCATCTGCGGCGGCGAGATCGGACTGCTCGGCAACCGCAAGCTGGAGGACGGCAATATGTGCAAAAGCTGCGCCGCCAAGCTCTCGCCCTGGTTCAGCGACCGCCGTCAGAGTACGGTGGATGAGATAAAGGAGCAGCTCGACTACCGCGAGGCAAACCGGGAGAAGGTCGCGTCATTCCGCATCACCCGGACTCTGGGAGAGCGCACCAAGGTGCTGCTGGACGAGGACGCGGGTCTCTTTATGGTCACCGCTGCCAAAAATCTCGAGGAGGCCAACCCGGATGTGCTGTCCTTTTCGGACGTGACCGGCTGCAAGCTGGACATCGACGAGAGCAGGACGGAGATAGAATACGAGGATAAGGATGGGGAGCGCAAGAGCTTCAACCCCAGACGGTACGCCTATTCCTACGATTTCTACATCGTCATCAACGTAAACAACCCCTATTTCAACGAGATACGTTTTCAGCTCAACAGCGAGTCCGTGGACAACGGCGAGGAAACGCTGCTGGACGGGCCGGACGCCATGCGCAGGCCGCGGGGCGGCTTCGGCGGCATGAGGGGCGGCTCCCTTACCTCCAACGCGGAGGAAGTGCGCTCCAGCGTGGAATACCGACAGTATGAGGAGATGGGCCTCGAGATACGGGACGCGCTGCTCAGGGTGCGGCAGCAGGTACGGGATGAGGCGGCGGCGGCCGCGGCCCCGAAGGCGGCGGTGACCTGCCCCTTCTGCGGCGCGACCACCACGCCGGACGCCAGCGGCTGCTGCGAATTCTGCGGCGGCGCCGTCAACGGCTAGGACGCATCTCAGCCGAAAGAATGAGGAGGGTCGAAAATGAAACGAACAAGTAAACTGCTCTGCATATTGCTCGCGGCCTTGATGCTGCTCAGCCTCGCCGCCTGCGGCGGCGGTAAGCCGGCAGACCCCAATCTGCTGAAGTTAGGGAAGTATGAGCTGCTATACAAGGGCGCGTGCATAATGAAAGACTATGATGGGAACGACGCGCTTGTCCTGACGCTGGACTACACCAACAACACCGACGAAACCGACTGCTATCTCCTGTCCATCGTCGAGAGCGCCACGCAGAACGGCACGGAGCTGACGCTGGCCACGATCTTTACTGACGAGGACTCTTTCGATACCATCTGCGACGGCCAGTATACGGATGTCCTGCCCGGCGAGACTCTGGAGATCAAGAGCGCCTTTGTACTTACTGATACGACCAGCAAGGTCGAGATAAAGTTTGAGGAGCTTTTCGGCAGCAAGAGCGCCACGATCACAGTCGATCCGTCCACGCTCAGCCAGGAATCGGCCGGAAGCAGCGCCAGCGGCACCAAGCTGCCCGGCGGTAACGGCGACCCCCTGCCCACGCAGCCTGACGGGACCGGCGACGCACTGCTCGACTGGTGGAACGGCGACTGGTACGGCTGGTGGATAATGACCGGCTGCTGGGGCTACTATGAGGATATGGAAGGCGAGTGGTGGGACGTCTGCGGCAGAATTGACATAGGCGAGGACTATATTGGCGAAGTCACGCTCTGGGACGAGGACTACACGGAAGCGGAGCCCATGGCCTCCGCCGCGGTCAGTCTGAACGAGGCCGGGACGAGTGAGCTTGGCACCGTGATGTCTGAGGGCGGCTGGTTCACGGATATCCCGCTTGAGCACGCGGACTGGATAGTCGATCCGGGCCTGCTTGATTATGAGGACATGATCCACATAAGCGGCTTCTATGAAAACGGCGACGATGAGTTCACTTACGACATCTACCTGCGTCCCTGGGGTACATATTGGGACGATGTGGCCGAAGAGGACCTGCCCTACTACTATTACGACTGGTATCTGCCGATGATCGAGGCGGGCGAGGCCATGCCGGACGCCATCGGTGAAGGCGCTCCTTCGGGCGGCGGCAGCGGCGGCACGGGCGCTCAGACGGGCGACATACCCAACGGGGACGGCATAGTGACCGACGAACAGGTGCAGAAGGGCTATGTCTATATGAGCGAGGTCGCCAAGGACATCTTCAACACCACCTATGAGGAGCTTGCAGCCTACTTCGGCGTGGACGGCCAGTTTGACAAGGAAGAGTACAGCGATGTCTATGAAGCCAACATGCGCTTCTACAAATGGATATCGTCGGAGAACCCGCACAACTTCATCTATGTCAACTTCGTTGAGGAGGAGCCGGGCGTTTATGAGATAAGCGCCTACAACACCAGCGGTTTCTCCGGCAGTGAGGCCGTAGCAAAGTATCTGGACGAGGTGAAGGCGGAAGCCGCCGAGGCTGACAGGGCGGTCGCGGCAAACGCCGTCATGAAGGAAATCACCCTGGAGGTCCTGCAGTTTGCCAAGGATGACGTAAAGGTGAAGATCACCACAAGCATACCGGAGAGCGGCTGGTCTACAACCAAAGACTCCCTGGTGGAAAACGAGGACCCTGATGCCTTCGGCGCCGGTGAAATACTGTTTAAGGTCAGAAGCGCCGTGGCGGATTTCGATTCCAGCAAGGATTCCTTCAAGAACTATCAGGAGATAGAGGACAGGGTCATCGGGGGCATCACCTTCCATGGCCGCACCTATGAGTACATAGGCTACGATTGGATAGAGTACGTGGCGCAGATAGACGACACCCGCGCGCTCTCCATTGGGCTGATCGATATGGACTGCTTTGAGGGAACGATGCCCGACATCATCCTGAACAACATGAAATTCCAGTAAAGCAGCAATGAAACCGGCTCCCGCCCCACCTGGGGCGGGAGCGATCAAAATGCGCGAAAGAGGAATGGCCTCCGACGCGCATTGCCGATACGGGAAGCGAGGGATAGAATGCCAGCACAGATAACCAACTATCAATGCCCGGCCTGCACGGGCCCGCTACATTTTGTGGGCGAGTCCGGGAAACTTGAGTGCGAGTACTGCGGCTCGGGCTTTGATGTAGCAGAGATAGAGGCGCTTTATGCGGAAAAAGAGGCCAGGGCGGCAGCCGCCGGGCAGTCGGATGAGGGCCGTCCCGCCCCTTCGACGGGCGGCGAGTGGGACACCTCGGGTCTCAGCGAGGACTGGGGCGACGAGGGCGGCTCCATGCGGGCGTATAGCTGCCCCAGCTGCGGCGCGGAGCTCATCTGCGACGAGAGCACGGCGGCCACGTCCTGCCCCTACTGCGGGAATCCGACAGTTGTGCCGGGGCAGTTCGCAGGGTCCCTGCGTCCGGACTTCATCATCCCGTTCAAGCTGAGCCGGGAGAGAGCCGTCAATGCGCTCAAGGAGCACTACAAGGGGAAGTTTTTCCTGCCCAGGAGCTTCACTTCGGAAAACCACATCCAAAAGATACAGGGCATCTACGTCCCCTTCTGGATGTTCGACGGTGAGGCCGAGGGCGACGCCAGCTATGAGGCCACCCGCAGCCATACATACGAGACCAAGGACGAGAGAGTCACGGAGACGGAATTCTTCAATGTCTACCGCTCCGGCAGCGTCGCCTTTGAGAAGGTGCCGGTGGACGCCTCCAGCAAGCTGCCGGACGATCACATGGACTCCATCGAGCCCTATAACTACAAGGAGCTGCAGCAGTTTTCCACGGCCTATCTTCCGGGCTTTCTCGCAGACAGGTTCGATGTTCCGGTCGAGCAGTGCCGGGAGCGGGCGGACAAGCGCTGCGAGGGCACCTTTGCCGCGGCCCTGCGCCGCACCGTCAAGCACTATGACACCTGCACGGTCAAGGAGCTGAACGTCAACCTGAAGCGGGGCAAGGTACAGTATGCCCTGATGCCAGTCTGGATGCTGAACACCAAATGGAAGGGCAAGGATTTCCTCTTTGCCATGAACGGGCAGACCGGCAAGCTGGTCGGCGATCTGCCGGTCAGCTGGGGCAAGTTCTGGGGCCTGTTTGCCGCCATAGCCATACCTCTTTCGGCGCTCAGCTCGGCGCTGGCGCTTTTGTTCATGTGAGAAGGAGGGGAACGGATATGAAGAAAAGAATTCTGCTGCTTGTCATGGTCCTCCTGTTCACCCTGTCCCTCGGCACCTCGGCGCTTGCCACGCGGGACTACGGCGTTATCTATGATGAAACAGAGATGCTGGGCTCTGATAAACTGGCCCAGCAGGGCGAGCAGACGCTCCCGCAGCTTTCGGAGACGCTGGGCATCGACCTGCGGGTGGATGTGCTCACCATGATCAGCGACGACAACATCGGCGACACCGCAGCATGGCTATATGAGGCATACGAGTACGGTTATGGCGAGGCAAAGGAAGGCGTCTCGCTGACCATCCTGCTGGAGCCGCAGGATGCGGGCAATTACGCCATGCCGAGCAGCAACGGCTGGTGTGTCTATGCCAGCCTGAGCGAGGAGCGCGGCGACAGCCAGGAGCTGGCAAACGTCATCCGCGATGCGGTCGAGCCCTATATGACGGCTCATGCGTGGAGCGGCGGGGACATAAGCATCAGCGCCGACGCTCTTACACAGGCGGTGGACGCCATGGCGGCGGCTGCGGAGGACTTTATCCTGGCCAACTGCCCGCCGGACGGCTCCGCACCGGAAGTGACCGAAGCTCCCGGGCAGAGCGGCGGCGGTATGCAGTATGTGTATGATGTCAGCGGCCTGCTCACATACGAGCAGTGGCAGGAGCTGGAGTACCGCGCGCAGGCTATTTCCCAGAGCTGTCGCTGCGGGGTCTACTTCGCCATTGTGGACGACTATACCGACTATGGCGACGGCAGCGTATACGAGACCACCTACCAGCTCTATCACAACAGCGGGCTTGGCTACGGGCTCGGGCGGGACGGGATAATCGTCCTGCTCAGCATGGAAGAGCGGGACTACGCCATGTTCGTCTACGGCGAGTATGCCGAATACGCCTTCAATGAATACGGGCGGGAGATGCTGGAAGAGCGGTTCCTCGGAAACTTTGGGGACAACGACTGGTACGGCGGCATCTCCAACTATCTGAGCGGCTGCGAGGAATTCCTGGCGAAGGCCGAGGCGGACGACCCCGTGCGTCCCTCCTACTGGCCGCGTATCGCCATGATGACGGCGCTTTCCTGCCTGGCCGCGGGGATCGTCTGCTATATTCTGCTGCGCGGCATGAAAACGGTCCGGCCGGGCGCCAAGGCCGATGCATATGTAGCCGCAGGCGGGCTGCAGCTGACTGAACAGCGCGACCAGTTCAGCCACACCACCGTGACGCGCACCGCGATCCGAAAGGAAAGCTCGGGCGGCGGCAGCACCCGCAGTGAAAGCGGCGGCGGGGGCAGCGGCCGCAGCGGAAAATTCTGAGGAGCGGGCAAAGAAATGAACGTGAGACATTCCTATAAGCGAAAGGGAGATGCAAATGGGGATCTTTGATAAACTGAAAAGCTCTGCGATAGACACCGTAATGTCGGCTGCCGGCTCCATCGGAAACAGGGCCGAGACCTTTACCTTCGCGGCGCTGCCCGAGAGCCTTGCCGAGCTGCGGGCGCTCCCGGAGGCGGCGCTTGACAGCCCGTTTCAGACAGCGGCGCTGACCGTCCTGGCCCTGTGCGCCTATGCCGCAGACAGAAATATCGGCCAGGAGATGCTAAACTGGCTGCGCGGCCCGCGGCCCCTGAACGGGCAGGACATCTCTTTCCTCAATGACCGCTTCCGCGACGGAAAGGCTTACCTGCCCTTCACCTACTTTGCGGGCGCGGCTCCCGAAAACAACTATACGCCCTCCCTGCCCTATACCGTCAGGGTCGAGAGCAGCCATGTCTCCGGAGAAGAGCCGGGCTATATGAAGCTCTTCATCCCCTGCGGCGGCGCGGATGCCCCGCGCCCCATCAAGCTCCGCCAGCGGGGCAGCGACGGGAAGTGGTTCCTGTGGGAGCAGTACCTGCTCACCGGCGTCCGCACCCCCAAGGCCGCCGACCCGTGGGCGTAGGCACCTCGGGGAATAGGCGTTCATCGGTTTCAGCAAAGGACACGTTCGCATTTGACAGAGGGGGCCGATCATGAAAACGGTTCTATTTATATCGTCAAACAAGATGCTCGGCCAGGGCCTGTCTGAGGCTATCCGCTCGAAGCCGGAGCTCGATTTTCTGTGGGCGGCCCAGCTCAATTATCCGCAGGCCGCCGTCGGAGTGGACATCTTCCATGCGGATGTGGTGATATTGGATATCGTGGACCAGGCGGAGACGGAGCGTGCGGTCGAGCTCTGCCGCTCACTCCGGCAGGGCGGACAGGCGGTGAGGATACTGCTTCTGGTAAGGCCGGAGCAGGCAGTTGTACGTAAGATGGCCGTGGAGACCAAGAATGCAGGTCTGGCGGATGATTTCGTCTTTTACGACAGTTCCCTCAGTTATCTTCTGGCGAAGTTGGCGGCCTTTTAGCGAGTCGCCGTGCCGCCGGGGACGGCAGTTTTTTCTCAAAAGCAGATAGATTTGGCCGGATATAACGTGTATAATGTATTCAGCCCATATGCTCAAAAGAGGTGACGAGGTGTGACAGTCCGAAAAATTGCGGTGCTTTTGCTCTCCGCGCTCATACTGTCCTGCTTTACCGGCTGCTCCGGCACGCCGAAGGAGGAGACGCCGACCACTATAACGGTCTGGCATGTTTACGGCGGGCAGACGGATTCCCCGCTCAACGACCTCATCGAGCAGTTCAACCAGACCGTGGGAAAAGAGCGCCAGATAAACGTGCAGGTCACATCCGTGTCCAACACCAACACGATACACGAGCTGGTGCTGGCGGCCGCCAACGGGGAACCGGGCGCTTCGGAGCTGCCCGACCTCTTTGTCTCCTATCCCAAAACCGTGATGGCGCTGCCCGACGACGGCATTTTGGTGGACTACCGGGACTACTTCAGCGAGGAGGAGCTGTCCGCCTTCATCCCGGCCTTCATAGAGGAGGGGACGGTAAATGACCGCCTGGTCGTGCTGCCCGTGGCCAAATCCACGGAGATCATGTATATCAACAAGACCCTCTTCGACCGCTTCTCACATGCCACGGGCGTGACAATAGATGACCTCGACACCTGGGAGGGGCTTTTCAGGGCCGCGGAGGCCTATGCTGCCTGGACCGACGGGCTGACGCCGGATGTCCCGGGCGACGCCAAAGCCATGTTCGTCCACGACTACTACTTCAACTATTTCCAGGTGGGGGCAGAATCCCTGGGCGAGGATTTCTTCAATGGAGACGAGCTGGCCTTCGGCCCCGCATTTCAGACGGCGTGGGAGCCGCTGGCTAACGCTGCGATTCAGGGCGGCGTCTGGCTCAAGGGCGGCTACGCGACAGAGTCCATCCGCACCGGCGACAGCATCGTCAGTGTGGCATCCTCGGCCAGCATCCTCTATTACAGCGACATGGTGACCTACCCGGACAACACATCGGAGGATATCACCATCATCTCCCGCCCCTGCCCGGTGTTTGAAAACGGGGAAAAGCTGGTGATGCAGAGGGGCGCGGGCTTCTGCACCGTGCGCTCCACCCCGGAGCGGGAGCAGGCCGCCGTGACCTTCCTCAAGTGGCTGACCGAACCCGAACACAATGTGGAGTTCGTGACCCGGACGGGCTATATGCCCGTGACCCGGGAGGCCTTTGAAAACGAGATGCCCGAGGCCATCGAGGGACTTGAGAGCGCCAAATACGCCTCGCTCTATGAGGCCTATCTGGACACGCAGGCAAACTATGAATTCTATGTCCCGCCGCAGCTGGAGACCTATCTGAGCCTCGAAACGGCGCTGGAGGATCATGTGAGGGCGCAGCTCGAGCTGGGACGTCAGGACTATCTGAACGCCGGCGAGACCGGCTTGGATCGGATAAGCGCGGAGCGGCTCGAGGCTTTCCGGGAGCTGATGGAGCGATAACATAGGGAAGGAGGAGACGCCGTGCTGAATAAGCTGAGGGAGTTCCGGGCGCTGAACGCCTTTGCCAAAAGGCAGAGCGTGGGTATGCAGAGAAAGCTGATGCTCTACTGGGTGTCCATGATCCTCGTGGTCTTTGCGGCGGTCATCCTCCTCCTGTCCATCGCCGGGGCCTTTTCTCAAAACGACGTGCAGCTCCATGAGGTGATGGAGCTGCACATGAACAACACAAGGGACAGCCTGACAAGCCATCTCGACCGCCTGACCGCCCAGAGTCTGGAGCTCTCCAGAGAGCTTAGCCGCGAGCTTGAAGCGGCGCTGGCGCAGGAGGGCGTCTCGCTCGGGGAAGCCAACGACGACCCGGAGCGGCTGCGGAGGCTGCAGCAGGTCATGTACCCGCTGGTCAACACCACCCTGCAGACAGCCGACTGCAACGGCGCATATGTGATACTGGACGCGACGGCCAACACCTCTTTGGAGGTGGCGGAGCACTCGCGGAGCGGCATCCACCTGCGCTACTCCAACCTCAGCGCCAGCAGCCCGGTCACGCCTACGGTGGTCTACTTCCGCGGTATCCCCGACATCGCCCGGCAAAAGGATCTGGAGCTCCACAACAGATGGAACCTGGAGTTTGACACCGACCAGCTCCCGGGCTGCCGGGAGCTCATGGACAGCTCCGTGGACAGGCCGGCGGAGCGCTATTTCTGGTCGCGCCGTATAGAATTGAAAGACACATGGGAGTCCGCCATGCTGCTGTGCGTCCCAATCGTGGGCAGCGATGGGAGCATATACGGCGTCTGCGGCGTCGAGCTGAGCGCATTGTACTTCCAATTGTCCTATCCCGCGGTGGATGGAAAATTCGGCTCCGCCGTGACCGTGCTGGCCCCTTTGCGGGACGGCCGGCTCATGCTCTCCGAGGGGCTGGTCGGCAGCGTCAGCGGCACCTATCTGGACGGACACGAGACCCTCGCCATCCACCAGGGGCGCTACTACAACGAATACGACTCGGGCTCCGAGCGGTATATCGGCCTGCACCAGACCATGCAGATATCCAGAGGCGAGGCCGGGGACACCGTCTGGGCCGCCGCCATCCTGATACCGCAGGACAGCTACGCCGCATACACTGCGGGCGTGCAAAAGACCTGGGTCATCGCGGCCCTGGGGCTGCTTCTGGCGCTCTTGGCTCTCTCCTTCTTTCTGTCGCGGAGATTTGTCCGGCCCATCACCGACAGCCTTAAGCGCTTCCAGCTGGAGGAAATGCCGGAGCCAGGCATATACTCCGGCATCTCCGAGGTGGACGAGCTCGCGGAGTTCCTGCACGCCCGGGCGCGGAACCAACGGCTGGAACAGGGCGACCTTCCGCCCAATATAGCGGAGCTATTCGACCAGTTCGTGGAGCGTAAGGACCTGCTCACGGAGGCAGAGCGGAACATCCTCCGCTACTATATAGACGGGCACGAGATATCGGAAATACCCGACCTCGCGTTCATCAGCATGAGCACGGTCAGGAAGCACAACCGGAGCATCTACGAGAAACTCGGCGTGGCCTCACGGGACGAGCTGATGCTCTACATTGACCTTCTCCGCCGCTGCGGAAGGCTTCAGGAGCTTTTCTAAGGCCAACTGCTCAATACAGCAACGCGCACAAAACCAGCCTAACGGTTTTGTGCGCGTTCTCTATTATCCAATGGATACTTTTTGCAAAATGCGGTAAAAAGTATCCGGCAGACCATATGCTCCGCCTTCTGCTCCTGTTATAACAGGAGCAGAAATGTAAAGGAGGCACGCGGTATGACAAGTCTGTTGTCCGGCCATCTGGAGGATTGTTCAACTCCGCAGTATTTCTGCTTTTCCATTCGCTGCGAGGTGTGCGGAGAATATTGGTACAGCAGCAGCATACCTTTTTCCAAAGCGGCGCAGGCGTCGGAGCACCGTGAGAAAAAGGAGCTCTACGACGCCATCTACCAGCGCGAGCGGCAGCGTGCCCGGCTGACCGCCGGGCAGGAGGCGAGGGAGCGCTTCAGCCAATGCCCCATCTGCCGGAGGCTGGTCTGCGACTCCTGCTTTCTCATCTGCGACGAGATGGATATGTGCCGTGAGTGCGCCGGGAGAATGAAGGAGCCTGGGGAGCCGGTGGCGCCATGAAGATACGTTTTTTGCCCCTAATACTGCTGTGCCTGTTGCTTGGCGGATGCAGCAGGGCAGTTGCCGGGGGGCATTTGATTTCCGCAGCAGAGGGCTCAGAGGAGTACTGCACAGTCTTGAACACATTCCTCCCCGGTTATATCCCCAGGGAGCCGGAGGATACCCTGTATGCGGAGGTATCCCGGGGCAATGCGGTCGCCTGCTTCGATGTGCAGGCGGTCCCGGCCATGAGGCGGGGCGTCGGCCGGTACTGGTATCCTCATGTGCTGGGTACGGTGGTGTTGGCGGTGGACCGTACACGGACAGACGAGGTAATCACAGGCTGGGGCAGCCTCCTGCACAGCCGCACCCCTGTCGGCATGAGCAGCTTCTCTGTCATCCGCAATATGCTGGCCATGGGTGCGCTGTCCTACGGACTGAATCAGAAGGAGCCTGCAAAACAGGATGCCCTGGACTTCCTGGAGCACCTCAACCGGAATGGAGGATTTGAGCTGGACGGGTCGGATGCCCCCATTTTGATCTGCCTGGACTACGAGGTCGCCGAATGGAACCGAAACGGAGAAAACTACGAGATAATCGTGCCGGAGGAGGGGACGCTGTCCTTCCGCCTGGGCCTGCTCTCGGATTCTCCGCTCGCACTGGAGCCCGGTCTGGACGAGGCGCTGCTGTCCGCCGGCCTGCCCCCCGCAAGCGGCGAAAGGCCGCAGGGCTTTCCCGGCGATTACAGCGCGGCCCATACGCTGAGCGAGGAGGACTACGACTGGTTTCTGGAGCTTGCCGGAGACAGCAGCAGAGACCTGCGCCGGCAGGTTTTCCACACCCGCCTCTATACTACGGCAGACCTCAGAGAGCACATTCTCTCCGCCCTGCTCATTTCCGCCGCGATATTGCTGTGGAAAGGGACGGTGTCACACAGAATGGTCCGCCGTGATGTCCGCCGTGCAGTTGGCGTGATGGGCTGGCTCATCGTGGGCTGGCTGCTGCTGCGCCTGTTCAAATACCAACTGCTGTCGGAAGGAACCCTGTGCCGGATGTGCTGGTATGGTTACTATATCTTCCAGCTGGCTCTGCCTGCCGCGCTGCTTTATCTGACTGAGCTCCTGGACCGCAAAGAGGGCGAAATGCGCCTTGTGCGCCCCCTGTGGCCGCCCCTTGTCTGCTATGCGTTCTCGGTGCTGCTGGTGATGACCAATGACTTGCACCAGCTGGTGTTCATTTTCGACCCAGGCGGAAACTGGGCGAGCGATTATAGTTACGGACCGGGATATTGGATTGTTGCAGCCTTTTCACTCCTGTTTTTTGCGCTGGCCCTTGTAAAACTCTTCTGCAAAGGACGCAGGAGCAAATACTGGGGCGGCAAAGTGTTCCCACTGCTCCTCTGTGCGGGCCTGCTCGCGTATGTCGTCGCCTATATTTGCCGCATACCTCTGGCGTGGGAGAGCGATATAACGGTCTGCATCTGTATTATTTCCGTTCTGTTTTTTGAAACAGTACTCCGCGCGGGACTGATTCCGGTCAATATCCGATACCACAGGCTGTTTGCTGCTGCGCCCATCAGTCTGGCCCTGCTGGACGAGGACGGACGCACGGTTCTTTCCTCCCGCGATGCGTCTCCCATATCCCGCTCCATCTGGAGACGGCTGCTCACGGATATGGAGCACCCGCTGCTCCGGGATAATGACACGCAGCTCCATGCGGTCGCCATCCACGGCGGCATGGCTGTGTGGCAGGAGGACCTCTCCCAGCTGAACCGGCTGCGGAAGGAAATACAGGATGTGCAGGCCCGTTTGGAGGCGGCCAATGCCCTTCTGCGTGAGGAGGGCGAGGTCAAAAGACGCCTCATGACTGCGGAGGCGAACCGCGCCCTCTTTGAACAGCTCGACCGTGATATGGAGCAGCGCGTTTCCTCTCTGGCGGGCCTCATAAAAAGCCTGCCTGAAACGGAGCAGCCGAGGGACGCGGCCGCATACATCACCCTGTGCCTGTGCCACATAAAGCGCAGGTGCAACCTGTTCTTTCTGGCCTGTCAGGGCGAAGCCCTGCTCGGGGACGAACTCGGCATTTACCTCGACGAGCTGGCTGAGCTGGCCCGCTATTCGGGGCTGCAGACGCTCATCCGCTGTGGGCAGAGCGGCCCCATGGAGATACGCAGCGCCTCGCTCTGCTACGACTTCGCCTTTGAGACCATATCCCTTGCGCTGAAGGCGGAGGCCTCGCCGCTGATGGGCTGGCTTGAGGCGGAGGTTGGGCGGCTGACATTCCGTTTCCTCCCGGGCAGTGACCCCGTGGAATGGCGCTTCTCGGAGGAGCTGACGGCGGCGGTGACCGGCTCGGGCGGGCAGATAGCCTGCAAGGATCTCGACGACGCCGTCGGCATATGCCTGACCCTACCCTTGGGAGGTGAGACTCGTGGCTGAGTTCTACCGTCTGCCGAATTTGGCGCTGACGGCGCTGGTCATGGCGCTCGCGCTGTGCATCGTACTGCAAACCCTGGCCATTTCCTACAGCATCCGCCGCCTGCCTGCCGGCTGGTCGCGCAGGCTGGAAAACGGCATGGAGTGCGCCGTGCTTGCGGTTTTGTTTATCTTCGCCGCGCTCCTCGCCCAGGTGCAGTATGCGCTCTACTGCGGCTTTCTGGCGCCCGGCGCCTATGGTCCGGCGCGGCAGGCCGTATTCCTGCTCACGGCGGTGCTGGGCGTCTCAGCGGCGGTGTCAGCGGAGCTCGTCTGGCCGTTTTTCGCCGTCGGCGGGGCGGCAGTCCTGCTGCCCGTGGCCGAGCTCATCATGGGAAAAGCGTATCCCCTCTTTTTCCTTGCAGGTATTTTGTTTTTCCTGCTGCGCAGCGCGCACATCTGCCTGATGCGCCGGCGGGAGCTCCGGACCCAGCTCTCTTACATATCCGTCAAAGAGGCCATCGACAGCCTGCACACGGGGCTGCTGTTCTACCGCCCGGAGGGAGACATCCTGCTGTGCAACCACCGGATGGACGCGCTGGCAAGGCAGATGACGGGTCAGGCCCTGCAAAACGGCGTGGAGTTCCGGCGGCTTCTGGACAGCGGCCCGCTCTGCGGCTGCGAGCGGGAGACGCTTGGCGGGCAGCAGGTGTTCCGCCTTCCGGACTCCTCCGTGTGGAGCGTGTCCGCGCACGATATCCCGATGGGCTGCCGGACGCTGGTGCTGCTGACCGCCGACGACGTCACGGAGCGCTGGGACGCCGTGACGCTCCTCGCCGAGCGTAACAGGGCACTGGAAAAACGCGGGCAGGAGCTGCGCCACAACATCGAAAACCTGCAGGCCATCTGCGAAGCGGAGGAGATAGCCCGGAGCAAGGGCCGGGTACACGACCTGCTCGGGCAGCGCATAAGCCTGCTGCTCCGCGCCCTGCGGGACCACCAGCAGCCCGATGAGGCCCTGCTCATGGATTTCGCCTGCAGCCTTCCCACGGCGCTCCGTGAGGACAGGAGGCCGAGCCCCGCCCACCGCCTGGGGAGGCTGAGAGAGACGTTCCAGGGCATGGACGTGTCCGTGGAGTTCCGCGGCGAGCTGCCCGAGGACGCTGACGCGGCGGACAGCTTTGCCGAGATCGCCGTGGAGTGCGTCACCAACGCCGTGCGACACGGCTATGCCACCCGCGTCCAGTTCCATTTCTTCCAGAATGACTGCTGGCGCATGACGGTGACGGACAACGGGCTGCCGCCTTCCGGGCCGGTGCGTGAGGGCGGCGGCATAGGCGGGATGCGCCGCAGGATAGACAGGCTCGGCGGCACGCTTGAGCTGCATACCGTTCCACGGTTCCGTATCGAGATCTCTGTCCCAAAGGAGGCGGTACAGGAATGTTCAAAGTTCTGATAGTGGAGGATCACGCGTCCATGCGCGAATCGCTGACGACGGCGCTGGAGGCAGCCGGGGATTTTACCGTGGTGGGTGAAGTGCCAAACGCCGACTATGCCCTCGATTTCTGCCGGCACCTGCACCCGGACCTGGTGCTGATAGACGTGTGCACAGAGGGCGGCGCGTCCGGGCTCAAAGCGGTGGAGGCCATACGCAAAGCATATGGGGAGATCAAGATGATCGTCATGACCGCGTTTGACGAGATCACCTATATTCCACGGGCAAAAGCCGCCGGAGCTAACGGCTTCGTCTACAAGAGCAGGAGCCTGAACTATTTCCTGGAGGTCGCCCGCGAGGTGATGGCCGGCGGCAGCAGTTTTCCGGAGCCCAGGACCATACCCATGCCCCAGGGGGAGGCCCCGCTGACCGACCGGGAGATGGAGGTGCTCCGGCTGATGTGCAGACACATGACCAACAAGGAGATAGCCCGGGAACTGTTCATAAGCGAGAACACCGTTAAATACCACAAGATGAATATGCTCGGCAAGACCGGCTTCTCCAAGGCGGTGGACCTGGCCTTTTACATGATCTCCAACGGCTGGATAAATCCATTGTACTGACGCCGCGGCTCCTGTCTCGGAGAAAAGACTACCCGCTGCGGGTAGGGCGCGGGCGCGGAAAAGCTTTTACAATGACTGATATGAAGGCATATATCCCGTGGCGGTCTCGCCCGGAACGGGAGATCAGAAAGGAGCGCTTATGAGAACGACGTCAAAACGAGTGACCGCGCTTTTGCTGGCGCTGGCCCTGCTGCTGGCTCTTGGCGCCTGCGCGCAAACGCAGCAGACCGAAACCGACGAGCCGACAGCAAGCACCGGCGGAAGCGGCGGCAAATACGCATTGCCCACGAGAAATGACAGTGAGCCGCCGGAAAAGCAGCCCGAGCCGACACCCGAGCCGCCGGAGCAGACCGTGTTCTCGGAAGAGGCTCAAAACTCCCTGATGTGGCTGCGCGACAGGATAGATTTCCCGCAGACGATGTTCGGCGCGGCGTATCTCGACTATGTAGGCGGGCTTTTTGAGGAGGGCTTCGAGGCGGGCTTCCCTGAATGGATGTGGGAAGAGAACGAAGCGATGCTGCTGGAATACCCGTTTATTGCCGAAATCGGTGCGGAACACATCCTTGGCGGTGCGGGACATCTGTACTGCATCGTGCCGGTAGATGAAAACGCGTCGGTTTCAATAAACCGCATGGAGTGGAACGAGAATACATATGCCTTCGAGGTGACCGAAGTCCTCTACCGCTCGGATACCGGCGAGCCGGTGCTGCTGTTTGCAAATCTCGACGGCATTGCCTACGAGGCCGACACGCAGGTATTGATAACCGACAGCAGCGGGAATACCTGTGAATGGTGGCCGTCGCTCGACGCGATGGGCTGTCTTGCCCCGTGCGTGTCGGAGGATGGAGACAACCTTGCGTTTGACTTTACGGAATACGGCTGGATGGCAGCACCGCTCGACCTCGCACCCTGGCTTGCCGAGGGCTGGTCAGGCATGACGGCGCTCGGGCTTGCCGGCTCCGAGGACTGGGGCATGGGCTGGTTTGTGGAAACGACGGCATGGGAGACAGACCTCCCTGCGTACTTCAGCCTGCGGTTCTATCTGGAAGATGAAACAGGCGGAATGGTCGAACTCGATTGGTTCTACAACGATTCCGATACCGCCGACGAGAGCTGGAGCGGCTTCTGGAGCATTGAGACCGTCCTTGACGGACCGAGCTATGTGACCCTAAGTATGTCCCTTGTGGGCGGCCAAAATTACGACGAAACAGCTGACCCGATATATCTGGAGGAGACCTACCCCATGCTCATCAGCCCCAGCGGCACAGAGCTGCTGATAGCCAAAGGCGAAACCGGCATCTGCCTGCCATTCATGTCCCAGAGCACAGCAGCCTGCACACTTACGCTGATCGAAGGATAATGTGCAAGCAATGTCCGTGTCCGGACACTCCCGAAACTCAAACACTCCCGGCTCTGCAGCCGGGAGTGTTTTCGGCGGCGCATACTTGCGTATGCTTGGTTTTCCGTGACAGCCGTGACGACCGTGACGATGTTTTTAAAACAGCGCCGCTCTTTTCTTAGCCGTCACAGCCGTCGCGGTCGTCACGCCTTTGGGTCAGATTTCGTCAGCGTGATCGTTCTTCCTGAGTGCGTGCGGGTGTTTTCGTAGCGCACGTTGAAGTCGCTCAGCAGCTTCCCGGCGCGGACATTGAGCCGCATCGCCAGGGCGTTCGGTTTCATGTCAATGCCCAGTTCATCTCGCAGCTCCGTCGCGCTGCCTGTCCATGTCGGGCTCTCCTCCGTCACGAGCGCCGCCACCTTCTCCAGCAGCGGGTCTGGCGGCTCGTGGTAGGGCTCCTTGTCCGCGTGGTCGAAGCACCAGAGCAGACGCTCCTCGTCACGCACGAGGTGGATGCGCTGGTCGGGCTGGTCGCGGCCGGCGATGCTGAGTGTGGCCGCGTTATCCGTGCGGTTCTCCTTGCTGAGCACGAACGCGCCGTCGGCACAGCCGTAGATTCCCGTTGTGCCGGAGATTCTGTCAAACTCGTCGTTCGCCGCAGACTTTCGCGTGTGGTGTACGATGAGCAGGCACAGCCCGAACTTGTCCGCGAGCTGCTTTATCTGGCCGATGATCTGGTAGTCGTCCCGGTAGCTGTACGCCTCGCCGCTCAGCTCGCGCACCTTTTGCAGCGTGTCGATGATGATGAGCCGTGTGTCCTGGTGCTCGCGCACGAACTTCTCGAGCTGCGCGTCGAGGCCGCTGCCGAGCTGCTTCGCGCATATGGCAAAGTGCAATTTCTCCGCGCCCTCTACGCCGAACATCCGGTACATCCGCCTTTGCAGCCGCTCATATCCGTCCTCAAGCGCGAGGTAGAGCACTGTGCCCTGGTGGACTTCGAGGTCTCAGAGCTTCTGCCCGGTGGCGACGTGATAGGCGAGCTGTGCCATGAGAAAGGACTTGCCCACCTTCGGCGCGCCCGCGAATATGTATGTGCCGTTTTGGAGCAGCCCCTCAATGACCGGCGGTTTGCTCTCGTAGACTGTGTCGTAGAGCTCGGTCATCGTCACCGTCGGCAGGAATGCCGGGTCGTTCATCCGGCGCAATTTTCGGTACAGCTCCTGCAAGTTTTCGTTGCTTTCGGCACCGGGATTTGATATATTGTTGTTGCGAATATTTGAAAGCGGCTGTCCCGCATCTGCGCCAACAGATGCCGAAGGGGCAGCGTTTTCTTTTATCGTCTGCTCAGCAAGCAAAGGCATCACCTCCCGTGTGCCTGTCTATCCAGGCTATCAGCTTGTCCTTCGGCACCAGCTTCCGCTTCCCGATCTGCAGCGTCGGGAAGTCCGCGGAATTGAGCAGCTGATACGCACCGGCTCTGGATATTCCCAGCGCTTCAGCTAGCATCCCGGCGTTCAGGATATCGGGCAGACTTTCATAGGCTTCTCTTCTCATTGACATTTCCCCTTTTAAAAAATATTGCCAAGATACATTTTTCTTGACAACGCTATTATATGGTGATAATATCATACCTGTCAAGAATAACCGTTCGACATTTGATATAATTTATTATTTCATACCAGAATGGAGGGGAGCCGATGAAAATACCAATTTTTCCGGTCACGCCAAAAGAGGCGAAGGAATACGGCATAGAAAACCGCGTGGAGGCAAATCGCAACTGTCCATTCGCCAAAAGGCTGGCGCAGCTGCGGCAGGAAAAGGGGCTGACTCAGCAGAAACTCGCGGATATACTCAAGTGCTCCAAGTCCACGATTAGCCTTTACGAGACGGGCGACACGGTGCCGGATGCGAAGAACATAGTGGGGCTGTGCGACATCTTCGGCGTGAGCTGTGACTATCTGCTCTGCCAGACCGACTACCGCAGGCCGGAGAACGAGAGGCTTACAATTGAGGAGATGGGCTACTCGGAGAAGGCGGCGCAGGCTCTTCATAATCTGGATTTCATAAAACTGCTCCAACACAGCGGGCACATAGAACTACCCTTCTCTCCAAAGGCGTCGTTCAATCTCATGTGTGAGGACAAACGTTTCAAAGAAATGATGCTCCTGGTATGTGAAGCCTACCAGATGCGGATCGCCGACGCACGCTTTGACCCGAAAGTTGTAGAGAAGGCGAGCAATCTTGAGATAGGCGGCTGCAGAGCTATGCTGTTTGCCATTGGAGAGGGCAGCGCACCGGTCTCCGACCTTGCAGAGGTGTATTTGCAGCGTGCAAGCGAACTTTTCAAGGACATAGTGCGCGACTTTCCGACGGAAGACCCGGAAACAGGGGAAGAGTACCAGATGATGATACGGGGCAACATCTACAATCCCGTGCTGAAGAGCAAGTTCAACGACCGGATGTGGGAAAACATCGACGAGGAAGAACAGGACGAGTGAGCAAGCGGCTCGGCCTTTCTTATAATCAAAAGAATAAAGGAGGAGTTCTATGCCGGGAAAACGCTCCAACGGTGAGGGCGCTCTGCGCAAACGCAGCAGCGGCCTCTGGGAGTGTATGATCATGACGGGCTTTCAGCCCAACGGAAAAAGAGAATACAAAAGCTTCTATGCCAGAACACGAAAGGAAGTCTTGCAGAAAGTTAAGGACTACCAGGCTGCGGTCGAATCGGGTTTGGACATGACGAAGAAAGATCTGAAATTTGCGGAGTGGTCTCAAACGTGGTACGACGGCTACAAGGATCAGGTCTCACCCACGTCCTATGAGAGCTACGGCTACACGCTCAAGACCCTCAACAGGGCCTTCGGCTCAAAGCCCCTCAGGAGCATACGCGCCGCGGACGTCGAGGCCTTCCTGCGCGATCTGACGAAGGACGGCACGCACCAGTCGCAGGCCTCCAAGTGCCGTGGCATGATGTTTCAGATCATGCGCAAGGCCCAGGCGAACGACCTCATCCTCAAGAACCCTGTCGAGCTCGCGGACAAGACGCGGCACGCGCCTCAGCAAAGCAAAAAGGACTCCTTCACAGCGGAAGAAGTCCGGAAGCTGTTCAAGTACCTGCCTCACGACAAGACGGGCGACAGCATAAGGCTGCTGCTCCTCACGGGGATGCGCTCTCAGGAGCTGCTTGCGCTGGAGGCCGGGCACATCGAGCCCGACGGCTCGTGCATACATATCCGCCAGGCGGTGAAGCAGGTCAAGGGCACGGTGTTCGTAGGCAACACGAAGAGCGCCAGCAGTATCCGTGACGTGCCGATACCCGAGGCCTATCGCGGCATGGCCGCAGGTCTGCGCGAGTACTGCACGCCCTATCTCTGGACGGGCAGGGGCGTGGACAAGCCCTGCAACCCGACGCATTTCCGCGACAAGTTTGCCGAAGCGCTGAAGTCGGTCCCGGGCGTCAGGCCGCTCACGCCGCACTCCTGCCGGCACACCTTTGTCAGCCAGCTGCAGGCCCAGGGCGTCCCCATGGAGACGATTCAGTCCCTCGCCGGGCACGCCGAGATGGACATGACGGAGCACTACCTCCACGTCCAGGACAACGTCAAAGCCACCGCCGTGGAGCGCCTCGCCGGGCTGATCGGAGCGTAGCAAATCGTCGCAATAAGTCCACTACTTTCAAATGCAATTCTGGTACGCATTCTGGTACGAAGCTTGCAAAACGATAGATTTTGGGATAAAGATAAAGAAAAAGTCCTGAAATCTTGCGATTTCAGGACTTTTTCTGGTGGAGATAAGCGGGATCGAACCGCTGACCTCTTGAATGCCATTCAAGCGCTCTCCCTGCTGAGCTATACCCCCAAGCGGTGCAAGAGGTATATTAGCAGAATCGCGCGGGAATGTCAATAGCTTATTTCAAAAATCCTGCGACAATTTGTTCTTCGGCTTCCTTTTCTGTCAGACCGAGGGTCATGAGCTTGGTGAGCTGCTCGCCGGCGATCTTGCCGATGGCGGCCTCGTGGACCAGGCTGGCCTCCACGCTGTTGGCCGTTATCTCCGGGATGGCCTGCACGTAGCTGTTGTCCATGACGATGTTGTCGCACTCGCTGTGGCCGTAGCAGCGCGCGTTGCCGTTGATGCGCAGCACCAGCACCTGGCGCGAGGTGTCCCGCGCGACGCCGCGGCTGATGATGTTCGCCGAGCTGTCGTCCCCGTCGAGGTCTATCGTGAACTCGCTGTGCGAGAACTGCTTGCCGTGGGTCATCAGCTTCTCGCGGACGATCAGTGTCGCGCCCGCGGCGACCTTTGCCTCGGTGATGCGCTTGGTGGAGTCGATGCCCTTGATCTGGGTCGTGTCCATCTCCATGTACGCGCCCTCTTCGAGGTAGATCACCGTGGTTGGGTTCATTATGCGCTCGCCCATGCCGTCGCCTTCGGCGTAGTGCTTTTCTATATACTTGAGCTTGGCGTTCTTGCCCACGTAGAAGGTGTGGACGCCGTCGTGCTGGCTGTCCTGGCTGCCGCAGTTATTTATGCCGCATCCGGCGACTATGGTCACGTCGCTGTCCTCGCCCACGTGGAAGTCGTTGTACACGAGGTCCTTGAGGCCGCTCTTCTCGATGATGACCGGGATGTGCATGCTCTCGTTTTTCGTGCCGGGCTTGATGAAGATGTCGATGCCGGGCTTGTCCTGCTTGGTGACTATGTCTATGTTCGCCGTGGTGTTGCGCCCGGCGAGCTGGCCGTCGGAGCGGATGTTGTACGCGCCCTCGGGCACGCCGTGCAGGTCGGCTATCTCGGCCAGAAGGGCCTTCTGAATGCTGTCCAATGCCATGATCTCCGACCCCCCTTACACCGCGGTGAGGCGTCCGCAGGCGCCGTTATCGCACATCAGCTTGGGCATTATCTCGTCCTTCGGGCCCTCCTCGGTGATGCGGCCGCCGGCGATGACGACGATCTTGTCCGCTATCTCGAGAATGCGCTCCTGGTGCGAGATGATGAGGATGCTGCCGTTTATCTCCTCGTACATCTTCTCGAACACCGCGATGAGGTTGGAGAAGCTCCAGAGGTCGATGCCGGCCTCGGGCTCGTCGAAGAGCGAGAGCTTGGTGCCGCGGGCCAGTATCGTGGCGATCTCTATGCGCTTGAGCTCGCCGCCGGAGAGGCTGGCGTTCACCTCGCGGTGGACGTAGTCGCGCGCGCACATGCCGACGCGGCTGAGATACTCGCAGGCCTCGCCCACGGTGATCTTGCGCCCGGCGGCGTACTGCAGCAGGTCATAGACCCGGATGCCCTTGAAGCGCACGGGCTGCTGGAAGGCGTAGCTGATGCCGAGCTTTGCGCGCTCGGTGACGCCGAGGTCGGTGATGTCCTGGCCGTCGAACCAGATGCTGCCGGAGGTGGGCTTGATTATACCCGCGACCAGCTTTGCGAGGGTGGACTTGCCGCCGCCGTTGGGGCCGGTGATGGCGACAAAGCGCTCGCTCACCTGGAGGCTCACGTCGGTCAGGATGTCCTTCACGCCGCCGTTTTCCTCGCCGGCGCTGTAGGATACGTTCTTGAGTTCCAACATATTTATATCATCTCCGTTTGTATCAGAAATTGTCTTCATCGAGCTTGTGGCTGAGGTCGCGCCTGAAGACGAAGCGCGGCTCCTTGTGCCTTATTATCCGAACTATATTTTCCCCGTGCTTCATGATGACAAGGAGGACGCTCAGGCAGGCCAGGATGAGACAGAGCCCCGAAAAGCCCTTGGCCAGCAGCGTCACCGGCACGCTTATGGTGCCCAGCACGGAGCCGAGCGACACGTACCGCGTCAGCAGAAAGGCGAGGACGAACACGACGAGCGCGATGACTCCCGCGTTATAGTCGACGATGAACACGGCGGACACGCCGCAGAGGATGCCCTTGCCGCCCCGGAAGCCGTAGAACACCGGGAAGACGTGGCCGAGGATGAGACAGAAGGTGGCAAAGAGGCGGCCGATGTCCACATACTCGGGCTTGAGCGCCTGATCGCCGGTGGCGAGCGGGAAGACGAGCCCGCCTATCAGGGCGGCCAGCACGCCCTTGGCGATGTCTATGCCCAGCACGCCCGCTATGCCCTTCGGGCCGTAGTTGCGGTAGAAGTTCGTGAGCCCGGCGTTGCCGCTGCCCATGGTGCGCACGTCGCTGTGGAAGAGGTACCGGGAGACTATTATGGAGCCGTTCACGCTGCCCAGGACATATGCCGCGGCCGCTATGAGCACGAGCAGTACCGGTGTCAGCATTCCTTGTCTCCCTTCTGCCTTATCACGATGCGTATGGGCGTACCCTCCAGGCCGAAGACGGCGCGGATCTGGTTTTCTATATACCGCTGGTATGAGAAGTGGAACAGCTCGCGGCTGTTGCAGAAGATGACGAAATTGGGCGGGCGCACGCCGGTCTGGGTCATGTAGTAGATCTTGAGACGGCGGCCCTTGTCGGTGGGCGGCTGCTGCCGGGCCTGGGCGTCGGCCAGGACGTTGTTGAGCATGCCGGTGGTTATCCTCATGGCGCTCTGCTCGTTGACGTAGTTCACCAGTTCGAATATACGCTCCGCTCGCTGTCCCGTCAAGGCCGAGATGAAGAGCACGGGCGCATAGCTCATGAAGGCGAGGTCGCGGTAGACGTCCTTGCGCAGCTTGTCCATGGTCTTGCCGTCCTTCTCGACGAGGTCCCACTTGTTGACGACGATGATGCTGGCCTTGCCCGCCTCGTGGGCCATGCCGGCGATCTTGGTGTCCTGCTCGGTGACGCCGTCGCGCGCGTCGAGCATGATGATGCACACGTCGGCCCGCTCTATGGCGAGCTGCGCGCGCATGACGGAGAACTTCTCTATGCGGTCATCCACCCGCGACTTGCGGCGGATGCCGGCGGTATCTATAAATACGTACTTGCCGTATTCGTTTTCAAAGGGGGTGTCCACGGCGTCGCGCGTGGTGCCCGCCACGTTGGAGACGATGACGCGCTTTTCGCCGAGGATGAGGTTTATGAGCGAGCTCTTGCCCACGTTGGGCTTGCCGATGACGGCGACCTTGATGCGGTCGTCCTCGTCCTCGCCCTCCGAGGCGGGCGGGAAATGCGCCACGCACTCGTCGAGGAGGTCGCCCGTGCCGTGGCCGTGCACGGCGGAGAGGGCGATGGGGTCGCCGAGGCCGAGGGAGTAGAACTCGTATATGCCCGGGTCGGGCAATCCGGTGGAGTCCATCTTGTTCACGCAGAGGATGACCGGCTTTTTGGAGCGGAGCAGCATGTTGGCCACTTCCCTGTCCGCCGCCGTCACGCCGGTGCCTATCTCCGTGACGAACACGATGACGTCCGCCGCGTCTATGGCTATCTGCGCCTGTTCGCGCATGAAGAGGAGTATCTCGTTGTCCGTGGAGGGTTCGATGCCGCCCGTGTCCACGATGTCGAATTTCCGGCCGTTCCACTCGCACTCGGCGTAGAGCCGGTCGCGCGTGACGCCGGGGGTGTCCTCCACTATGGAGAGCCGCCGCCCCGCGAGGCGGTTGAAGAGCATGGACTTGCCGACGTTCGGCCTGCCCACTATTGCAACAAGCGGTCTTGACATACTGCAAGCCCCCCTTTCCTATATCTCTGTGCCGAGCATGGCGGCGAGCAGCTCGTCGCCGGAGCCTCCGATGGGCGTCACGGGGACGCCGAGCTCGGTCGACGCCTGCTCGAGCGTCACGTCGTCGAGGAACACGCCCTCGCCGTGGCGGAGCATGGTGTGCGGGATGAGCACCCGCTCGCCCAGCTCGCGGCCCTTGAGCTGCCTTATGAGGTCGCCGCCCGTGACGAGGCCCGCGACGTCTATCGTGTGGCCGAAAAAGTCGTTCACGATGGGCACGACCCGTCCTATTATCTTAGCACATTTTTTATGTCCTGTCTGTAAAAGTTTATCCAGCAGCGGCGCGGCGGCGACGCCGGTGGCGATGGTGAACTCGGAGTCCGTGCCCTCGTCGGGCTCGGTGAACTCGAGCGCGGCCATGAACTCCGTCTCCAGCAGGCGCATGAGGCCGACGCCGTTTTCAAGCTGGCTGTACTCCTCGTAGTATTCGTCCGGGGGCACTTCCCTGCCCGCCTTGAGATAGAGCTCGTCAGAGCACCAGAAGATGCGGCTGCCGCGCTCGGCGAGGCACTTTTCGGCGAAGGCCTCCACGCGGTCTATCGTCTCCGAGGCGCTCTCTTTGTCGAAGGGAGTGAGCTTGGCGAGCCTCTCGCGGTGCATGGTGAGGCCGACGGGGACGATGGAGACGCTGTTCACGCCCGGATAGAGCTCCGCGAGCTCGCGCATGGAGCGGGAGAGCTGTTCCTTATCATTATACCCCGGGCAGCAGACTATCTGGCAGTCCACGGTTATGCCCGCGGCGGTGAGGCGGCGGAGCGGGCCCATGATGTCGGCGGCCTTGGGGTTGCCCATGAGCTTGGCGCGCATCTCGGGGTCGGTGGCGTGGACGGAGACGTTGATGGGGCTTATCTTCAGCGCGCAGATGCGCTCCATCTCGCGCTCGGAGAGGTTGGTGAGCGTGATGTAGCTGCCGGTGAGGAAGCTCAGTCTGGCGTCGTCGTCCTTGAAATAGAGCGTGCGGCGCAGGCCCTTCGGGAGCTGGTCTATGAAGCAGAAGAGGCAGTGGTTGGAGCAGCCCCAGGGCTTGTCCATGAGGTATTCTTCAAAGTCGAGGCCGAGGTCGTCGCCCTCGTCCTTCCTGACCTTGACGGTGTACTCGTGCCCCGTCCTGCCGGAGCGCAGCGAGAGCGTGAGCTCGGGCTCGTAGGACCAGTAGCGGTAGTCGAGCACGTCCTCCACGGTGTGCCCGTTTATGGCGAGCAGCTCGTCCCCCACGTGCACCCTGCCCCTCGCCGGGCTGTCGTTGTCTATATTGGTAATGGTGTTCAGCATGATGCCACTCAACCCCTCGTCCACTCGTTTTGGCTCATATAGCAAAAGAAGGGGAGGCTTTCTATTGCCTTCCCTTCTCAGCTTTGTTACTTGCTTTCCTCGACCGCGAAGACCACGCGGCCGTTGTACTGGCCACAGGCCTTGCAGGCGCGGTGCGGCAGATGGTAAGCGCCGCAGTTCGGGCACTTCACTATTGCGGGCGCCTCCAGCTTCCACACGGAAGAACGCCTCTTGTCGCGGCGCTGGCGGGATACTTTACTCTTCGGGACTGCCATGAATTACACCTCCCACAGTCGGCTGTTTGCGAGCAGCTCTGTTATTTGAAAAGTTATTTATCCAAAAGCTGCTCTAAAACAGCTAATCTTGGATCCGGTTTTTTGCGGCAGCTGCACGGGCCCTCGTTCAGGTTCTTGCCGCACTCGGGGCAGACGCCCTTGCAGTCGGGGCGGCAGAGATACTTGGTGTCCATGTCGAGGATGTACACCGTCTCGAGCAGGTCGTCCATGTCCAGCCAGTCGCCCTCGAGCTCAAAGGCCTCGGGGTCCTCGCTCTCGCCCGCGGGAACCACGGGGACGGCGAAGTCGAGGTGCTTGTCCATGCCGAACTCGGCGCCGCAGCGGTCGCACAGGCAGGTCAGCCTCGCGTCGATGCTCCCGCGCGCGGTGAGCACTCCGGCGGTGTTTTCCACAACGCCCCCGGCGCTCGGCCCGGCGTCGTACCGGACTATCGAGGGACTGCCCAGACGCTCCGTCGAGAGCTCCTGAGAAAAGCTCACCCGGCCCCCGGGGACGTCTATTATCTCCCGAAGATCGAGCTTCACAGGCGCACCTCCACTAACAGCTATTTCATAGCCGCTTTGGTATTATAAGCGAAACGCGCCGCCTTGTCAACACAAATATCGTTGACAAAAGGGGCTTTCGGGGCAATAATATCACTTATGAAAGAGTTGACCGTAGGCAAGAACGACGCCGGGCAGAGGCTGGACCGCTTTGTAGGCAAGGCGGTGCCGCTCCTGCCCGAGTCGCTGCTGCAAAAGTACATAAGGTTAAAGCGCATAAAGCTCAACGGCAAGGGCTCCAAGCGGGACGTGCGCGTCGCGGAAGGGGACGTGCTGAGCCTCTACATCAACGACGAGTTCTTTGAAAAGCCCACGGAGCGCAACAGCTATCTCAAGGTCGGCACGCCGAGGCTGGACGTGGTCTACGAGGACGGGAACATCCTCCTCGCGGACAAGAAGCCGGGCGTGCTCTGCCACAGCGCGGGCGAGTGGGACTACAACACCCTCATCGCCAACATCCAGGCCTACGCCTATCAGAAGGGCGAGTGGCGCCCGCGGGAGGAGAACGCCTTCGCCCCCGCGCTCTGCAACCGCATAGACCGCAACACCGGCGGCATAGTCATCGCCGCCAAAAACGCCGAGGCCCTGCGCATCATGAACGAGAAGATAAAGGAGCGCGAGATAGAAAAATACTATCTCTGCGTCGTCCGGGGCCGCCCGAAGCCGGCGGAGGGCGCGCTGCGCGGCTACATCTTCAAGGACGCGGCGAAAAACCGGGTCTACGTCCGCTCCAAACCCGAGCCGGGCGCCAAGGAGGCCGTGACGTATTATAAGACCCTCGCCTCGGCAAACGGGCTCTCGCTCGTGGAGTGCCGCCTCGGCACGGGCCGCACGCACCAGATACGCGCGCAGATGTCCGCCGCGGGCTGGCCGCTTTTAGGCGACGGCAAGTACGGCTCCGACCGCGAGAACAAAAAGCTCGGCGAGGACGGGCAGCTGCTCTACTCCTACCGCCTCGAATTTGCCTTCAAAACCGACGCCGGAGCGTTAAATTACCTAAACGGCAGGAGCTTTTCCGTCGCCAAAGTTGACTTCGCAGAAAAATATTTCCCCGGCATTCGATTTTGATTGACATTCCCCGCGTTTATATGTATTATGCATGTGTACTGTCAAGAGAGCCCACTCTCAGACGGCAAGGTTATTATGTGTTAGGAGCCGTAATCATCCGTGCCATCTGAGAGTGGGCTTTCTAAGTATCTGCAAGACTGAGGGGGAGGATAATGTCTAAGGAACTTATTCGGCTGGTAAATTGCCGGATGGATTTTGACGGCGAGACCGTCCTCGATTCGATCAACATCTATTTCAACAACAGTGAATTCCTCACACTGCTCGGGCCCTCGGGCTGCGGCAAAACAACAACTCTCCGTATCATCGGCGGCTTTCTCCAGCCGACGAGCGGCGACGTGCTGTTTGACGGTGTGAGGATTAATGATGTCCCGCCCCACAAGCGCCGCATCAACACGGTGTTCCAGAAGTACGCGCTGTTCCCGCACCTGAACGTGTTCGAGAACGTCGCCTTCGGCCTGCGCATCGCCAAGGTGCCGCAGAAGGAGGTAGAGCAGCGCGTCACGGAGATGCTGGAGATAGTGTCGCTCAAGGGCTTTGAAAAGCGCAAGCCGGACCAGCTCTCCGGCGGCCAGCAGCAGCGCGTCGCCATCGCCCGCGCGCTCGTGAACCGGCCCGAGGTACTGCTGCTCGACGAGCCGCTCGGCGCGCTCGACCTCCGCCTGCGCAAGGACATGCAAAACGAGCTAAAGCGCATCCAGCAGCAGCTCGGCATCACTTTTATATATGTAACGCACGACCAGGAGGAGGCCCTCGCCATGAGCGACACCGTAGTCGTCATGGACCGCGGCCGCATCCAGCAGATAGGCACGCCCGAGGACATATACAACGAGCCGAAGAACGCCTTCGTCGCGGACTTCATCGGCGAGAGCAACATCCTCGACGGCATCATGCGCGCCGACTACGTGGTCGAGTTCTTCGGCCGCAAGTTCCGCTGCCTCGACAAGGGCTTCGCCCCCGACGAGCCGGTGGACGTCGTCATCCGGCCCGAGGACGTGGACATCGTCCCGCCCGACAGCGGCCACCTCTGCGGCACGGTCACCAGCGTCACCTTCAAGGGCGTGCACTACGACACGATTGTCGACTTCAAGGGCTTCAAGTGGCTCATCCAGACCACCGACCTGCACCGCCCCGGCGAGTATATAGGCATAAGGCTCACCCCCGACGACATACATGTCATGAAGAAGAGCGAGTACTCGGGCATGTTCGGAGATTACAGCTCCTACTCCGCCGAGTACGACGAGATAAACGACCCCGACGCGGTCATCGGAGGGGAGGACGTGCCTCCCGAGGAGGCGCTCCATGAGAACTAAGGCTCTTGCGGCGCCGTACATCGTGTGGATGGTCATCTTCACCGTCGTCCCGCTGGCGATGGTGGCCTACTTCGCCTTCACCACGAACTCCGGCGAGTTCACGTTCACGAACCTCACCCGCGCGGCGGAGTACATGCCCGTGCTGCTGCGCTCGGTCTGGTACGCGCTCGCGGCCTGCGCCATCTGCCTCGTCATCGGCTACCCCGTGGCCTATGTCATCGCCCAGACCACGGCCCGGACGCAGAGGGTGCTCTACCTGCTCGTGACGCTGCCGATGTGCATGAGCTTCCTGCTGCGCACGCTGGCCTGGGTGGCCCTGCTGCGCGACACCGGCATAATAAACACCTTCCTCGGCAGCTTCGGCATCGGCCCGCTCCCGCTCATACGCAACGCGGGCAGCGTCATCCTGGGCATGGTGTACAACTACCTGCCCTACATGATAATGCCGCTCTACACCGTCATCGTCAAGCTCGACCCCCGGCTCATAGAGGCCGCGCAGGACCTCGGCTGCGACAGCTTTCAGGTCTTCCGCCGCGTCATTCTGCCGCTCTCCGTGCCCGGCATCGTCTCCGGCATCACGATGGTGTTCGTCCCCGCCGTCTCCACGTTCTACATCTCCCAGAAGCTCGGCGGCACCAACAACACCATGATAGGCGACGTCATCGAGCTCCAGTTCAAGGGCTCGCTCAACCGCAACTTCGGCGCGGCGATGAGCCTGGTGCTCATGCTGCTCGTCTTCGTCAGCATCTGGCTCATGAACCGCTTCACGGACGACGAAGAGGGGGTGGCCACGATATGAAGCGCCTCGGCAAAGTCTGGACCGCGCTCGTGTACATCTTCCTCTACCTGCCGATGATAGTCCTCTTCATAGGCTCGTTCAACGACGGCAAGGATCTGAGCGAGTTTGAGGGCTTCACGCTGGACAACTACGTCTCCGTCTTCCGCGACTCCCACCTCCTGGGCCTGCTCGCGAACAGCGTCATCCTCGCCGTCTGCGCCGCCGTCATCGCCACGGTGCTCGGCACGCTCGCGGCGCTGGGCATACAGGCCATGCGCGGGCGGATACGCCGCCTCGTCATGTCGCTCACCAACATCCCGCTGGTGAACCCGGAGATAGTCTCCGGCATCAGCCTCGCGCTGCTCTTCGTGCTGGTGGGGCGGGTCATGCTCAGCAAGGAGGACATCCTCGGCTTCGCGACGCTGCTCATTGCGCACGTGACCTTCTGCCTGCCCTACGTCATCCTCTCCGTGATGCCCAAGCTCAGGCAGCTCGACCCCTCGCTCATGGACGCGGCCCAGGACCTCGGCTGCACGCCCGCTCAGGGCTTTTTCAAGGTCGTGCTCCCGGAGCTGCTGCCCGGCATCATCTCCGGCGCCATCATGGCCTTCACCATGAGCCTGGACGACTTCGTCATCTCCTATTTCGTCTACGGGCCCAGGTTCGCCACGCTGCCCGTGGAGATATACACCTACACGCGAAAGCAGGTCCCGCCCTCGCTTTACGCGATGTTCACTCTCATGTTCTTCCTTATTCTCATCGTCATGGTCGCGATGAACATCATCCAGGCCCGCGACGAGAGGAAGCAGAAAAAACGCATAAAAAACGCATGACTGAAAGGGGACAAAAAACAATGAAAAAGAAGGTAATTTCCATTGCGCTTGTGCTGGCCCTTGCGCTCTCTCTTGCCGCGCTGAGCGGCTGCGGGAGCAGCAAGGTCACACTGAACGTCTACAACTGGGGCATGAACATTGCCGACGGCGAGGACGGCTACATCGACGTCATCGAGCTCTTCGAGGAGAAGTATCCCGACATCACGGTCAACTACACCACCTACGAGACCAACGAGGCGCTCTACACCCGCCTGAAGAACGGCGGCGCGAGCTACGACGTCATCATCCCGTCCGACTACATGATAGCCCGCATGATAGCCGAGGATATGCTCCTCCCGCTCGACTTCGAGAACATCCCGAACTATGAGCTGGTCGACGAGCAGTTCAAGAGCCAGGCCTACGACCCGAACAACGAGTATTCCGTCCCCTATACCTGGGGCACCGTGGGCATCATCTACAACACGAAGTACGTCGACGAGGCCGACGTCGGCGGCTGGGACCTCCTGTGGAACGAGAAGTACGCCGGCCGCATCCTGATGGTGGGCAACGAGCGCGACGCCTTCGCCATTGCCGAGGCGCGCCTGGGCTACAGCCTGAACACCGAGGACCCGGACGAGCTGCAGGCCGCGGCGGACCTGCTCATGGAGCAGAAGCCGCTGGTGCAGCAGTACTCGATGGACAACATCTACGACGCCATGGACAACGAGGAGGCCTGGATAGGCGTTTACTACGCGGGCGACTGCATGCTGATGATGCAGGAGAACCCGGACCTCGCCTTCTATCTGCCCGAGCAGGAGACCTTCAACGTGTTCATCGACGCGATGTGCATCCCGGCGAGCGCGGAGCACAAGTATGAGGCCGAGCTCTTCATCAACTTCCTGTGCGAGCCCGAGATCAGCGGCGGCAACATGGACTACCTCGGCTACGGCACCCCTGTGAGCGCGGCCAAGGAGTACATGGACCCCGAGATGGCCTCCAGCCCCGTGGCCTACCCCGACGCCGAGACCCTCGCCCGCGGCGAAGCCTTCGGCGCCCTGAGCGTTGAAGCCCAGCAGCTCATGAGCAGCCTCTGGACCGACATCTACTCCGAAGCCAGCCTCGGCTGAGCGTAAAGTGAAAAAGTTAGCGGGAACCCCGGCTTGGGGTTCCCGCTTTTTTCTTTGGGTTTGTGCGTGTGCGCCGTTACGTTGGGAGGTGGTCGTTGCCCCCTGCTACCATTCGACCCCATTTCTTTTGTCTTGCCAAAAGAAACGGTGTCGAGCCGCCAAAGAAAAGCGCCTTTGAAGCCTCCACATCACCTTGGTGGGCCCGCCCGCCTCTCCCATTTGGGCGTAAGCCCCAACGGGACAAATTGGTGCGTCAAGTTGGTTTGAGGCCGGTTGGTTAATCGGCCAGGCAAAGTCAGCTTGACGCAGTCGGCGGTGATGTTGGGGCTTCGAGTCCGTGGGAGAGGCGGGCGGGACCCAACACCTCCCGTGGCGGCACCCATAAGCGCGTTTCTTTGGGGCTCCACCCCGTTTCTTTGCGCAAGAGCAAAGAAATGGGGTGGAATTGGCAGTAGGGGCCACAAACTACCGCCCAGCGTATCGGCGCACACGTACCAACCCCCTCCCCCAAGTCGGGCGAGGAACGTATAGACTACCGACTTGTAGCGCTCACGCGAATGGTGGAGCCACCGGGGTAAAAAAGCGCTTTTCTTTGGCGGCTCGACACCGTTTCTTTGGGCAAGCACCAAAGAAATGGGGTCGAATCGCAGCACAGGCCATCGACCACCTCCCAACGTATCGGCGCACACGCACAAAGTGCAAGAATAAATAAAAGGGGGAACCCCCGGCGAGGGTTCCCCCTTAGACCCCCTCCTGCGCTTAATAGAGCACAAAAGAGTTCCGCGCTCTGCGGAGCGCGGCCAGGGACGCCGTCCCTGGACCCTGCCACCTTTGAAAAGGTGGACGAAACTTTCACACGCGCTGCGCGCGGCGAATCACTCTTCGCGCTTCCAGGGGAAGTCCTGCCACTGGCCGCCGTTGAGGCGGTGCAGCTCCTCCGTGGCGAGCATCCAGAGCTCGGCGGACTCGCGCTCCGGGTAGAACTCGCAGAACTCGCCGTCCACAAAGGTGTAAAACCGCGAGACGTCCGTGCACATGCCGTAGGTCGGCAGCTGGCGGCTCGGTATCGTGAAGGTAAAGGGTTCGCCGTCCTTCGTGCCCTCGTAGTGCAGGCCCTCGCGGTCGAGCCTCAGCTCGCCCTCGCCGGTTATCACCGAGGTGGCCTGGTCCTTGAGATAGCCGTCCGTGGGCAGGGTGCCGAGCTTGACGTGCTCGTGCAGCTCAAAGCCCTCCTCCGCCACGCGCTTTTTGATGTGCTCGCGCTGCATGTCGAACCACACGCGCGGCGTCTCCGGGATGACGCTGCCCTCCTCGGGCAGGAGGTCGTAGTACTCGTTCAGGCTCGCGCCGTTGCCGCAGTGCCGGCAGTAGATGCGGTCGCCCTCGCTCGCCATGCAGAGCTCGCCGCCGCACTTGGGGCACCAGAACAGCAGCTGGTGCATGTTCTTCGCCATGCGGCCCTTGCCGGCGAACTTCACGCGGGCGGTCTTGTTCCACTCGTAGTCGTCGTGGTAGAGCCGCTCGTCCAGGGCCTTTTGTATCTCGTCCGCCGTCATCGCCGCAAGCTGCTCCGGCGTGAAGAGAACGCCCACCTGCACGTCCACGCGGCCGGGGCGGTCCTCCAGGTCGAACTTCGGCGCCGTGAGATAGCCACCCGCTATCTTCGTGTACAGCACCGGCACCTTCAGGCTCTTGAGCAGGTGGCCGCTGCCGATGGCGCAGGGCTGGTTCGCGCCCGAGATGGAGCTCATGCCCTCAGGCAGGATGATGACTCGCCCGCCGCCGCGGATTATGCGTATCATCTGGCGTATCGCATACGGCTGCTGGACGAAGTTCTTCTTCGGCACCGTCTGCATCGCGCGCAGCACCCCCGCGAGGTGGCCGCGGAAAAATTCGTTGTAGCCCACGACGAAGTTGAAGGTGTCCGGCCAGAAGCCGGGGGCCGTAAACACATAGTCCATGCGGGAGGCGTGGTTCGAGACGACTATGTAGGGTTTGCCGTGGTAGGGCGTGATGTCGTCCACGCAGGTGAAGTGTACGTTGTATTTCTTTCTGAACAGCACCGTGGCCAGGCCCACCATAAAGCGGAAGGCCGCCGGGTTCACCGGCTTGAGCTTTCGCTGCTCCAGCTTCTGCTGCACTGTCGGCTTATCCATGCCGCGCTCATCCTTTCAAGGCGCAAAAATCGGGGAGCGGCGCTCCCCGCTTCCCCGATTATAGCTGTTTTTCCAAAAAAGTTCAAGCGCTATCGGCTCTGCTGCCCTTTTCGCGCGCTTTCGAGCACCGTGAGGCGCACCTCGTGGCGGCCCACCGTGTCCTCCAGCTCGTCGATGCGGCCGTGGAGCCGGGCGTGGCTGCGGGTGTTCTCGCTGGTGAGGGTCTCGAGGTTTTTCGCGAGGCTGTCCACCGTCGCGCTGAGCTTGGTGATGACGGTGTTGAGCCTGAGTATCGGCGTCACGATGCTTATCGCCGCGCCCACCAGCGCCGCTATGACGCTCAGCGCCGCCCAGTCGGTCACGGTATCACCACCTCGCGAACCTGCCCTCGCCCACGCCGCCGTAGAGCATGTCTATGTCCTCCACGCTCGCCTTCAGCCGCGAGACGAAGAGGGCGCGCAGCTCCTCGTAGCGCTGCTGGTAAAAGCTCGCCGCCGTGGGGTTCTCGTCCACCAGCAGGTTCGCCGCGAGGCCGTAGGGCATGGCGCCCAGGGCGTAGTTCGTCTCCACCGGCACGGGCTCGTCCATGCCCTCCAGGGGCAGCCAGTCCGCGTCGTCCCCGCGCAGGACCTTCAGCTCCGTCAGCAGGACGTTGAGTATCGCCGGGGTGCGCTGCTCATACTCGCGGGTGTCGCTGTTCGCCGCCTCGCCCGCGGCGGAGAGCTCGTCCATGATGCTCATCGCCGCGGAGAAGATGTCTCTTGCCGTTAACAAGGTATTCCCTCCCTTTCGCGCCGCCCTCCCGCTGGGAGAGGGCGGTCTTTTTCGTCAGTTGGTCTTTTTCGGCTCGTCGTAGGTCAGCGCGAGGGCGCTGTCGCCCACCCCCGAGGTGGTCGGGTCGGTCACCACGCCGAGGGTCGCGAGAACGGCAAAGAGCGCGTTCACGACGGTCAGCAGCCTGTCGCCCACCTCCGAGAGGTCCAGCGTGAGGCCGAACACCGCCGCCACCGCCTGCATGAGCAGGAGCAGCGCGGGTATCAGCGCCAGCCAGAAGGTCTTGTTCTTCACTCGCACTTTCCAGTTTATCATTCGTCATTTTCCTCCATTCATTCTGTAAAGCATGGTCCAGATCTGCTGCCTTGTCGCCGTGGCGTCCGGGTTCTCGCCGTCGGAGATGCCCTTGGCGATGACCCACTTGCGGGCCAGCTCCGCCTCGCTCACAGGCGTGGGCGTGGGCGTGGGTGCCGGGGTTTTGCTCAGGTTGTTGAGGCCCTTGGCGCGCAGCACGACGGGGTAGTCGATATAGGCGGCGTTCCTGTCCACGCGCCCGGCGATGCCGTTCACGGTGCCGGAGCTGGTGAACTGCCAGATGCCGCCCGCCAGCGCGGGCTTTGCGGCCAGGTCGGGCTTCGCCGGCCACTGGGCCAGCCAGATGTCGTAGTCCGCCGGGATGGCGGCGTCGTAATAGCTGCTGAGGTAAGAGGGGTTGGTGTAGACCATGGGGCTGTACTTCGCCGCCGAGACCCGGCCGCAGAAGGCGCGGGCCAGGGCGCTGGCCAGTGGCTTGGTCACGACCACGCCGTTTTTCGCCGCGTAGTCGGCGCTGTCGCCCTCGAAGTCGAAGGCCACGGGGTACTCCAGCGTGTGCTTCGCCACCGCGGCGAGGGCGTATTCCGCCTCCTTCGCGGCCATGTCCTCGGTGTAGGCGTAGGAGAACCAGTAGATGCCGCAGGGTATGCCGAGGCGGTTGCACTCGGTGATGTTCCGCTCGAACTGGGGGTCAGGGTTGTTCCGGCCGAAACCGGCGCGGAGCATGGCAAACTGCACGCCCGCGGCCTTGGCCGCTTCCCAGTCGATGGTCCCCTGCCATTGGGAGACGTCCACTCCGGTCTTGTATCCGCTCAAATTATTCCTCCTAACTGTGCGGGCCGGGAGCGGCCCGCGGTCAATACTGCAATTGCCAGCCCTTGGCGTTCATCGCCTGTTTCTCAGCCTCGGTTATCTCCGCGCTGCCGGGGTTGCCGGTGAGCATCACCCTCATCGTGCCGCTTACGGCCGGCAGGCTGTCGAAGAGCTCCACGATGGCGGCGTGGCTGAGGCTGGCGTTGATCAGGTTGATATAGCCTCCCGACCAGCCGGAGCCCGTATCCGTGAAGCAGAGCCTCTCGAGCGAGATGCAGTTGTTGAAGGCGGAAGAGAACGAGGACGACACGGGCGACCCGGCCACGCTCAGCGGAGGCAGCACCCTCAGCGCGCCGCAGTATTTGAAGGCACTCTCGAACTGAGTGCAGCTGGTCGTGGTCAGCCAGGGCAGGCTGCGCAGAGAAAAACAGTTTTCAAAGGCCGCGGTCATGTTCTCCACCTGGCTGAAATCCATTGCCGGCAGGGCCGTCACGGCGCTACAGCCTGAAAAGGCGTCGTGCAGGCTGGTGACATTGCTGGTATCCATGGCCGGTATGGCCCTCAGCGTGCTGCAGTTGTAGAACGTGCCGGTCATGTCCGTGACCGACGTGGTGTCCAGCGCCCGCACGGACAGCAGGCTGGTGCAGTAGGAGAACATGTCGGTCATGTCCTGCAGCGAGTTGGTCCCGAACCACGCGAAGTAGCGCAGAGAGCTCAGTGCCAGGATGGAGTCGTAGTTGCCCATCTGCACCTTCGTCCCGGCGGGCATGCGGCAGACGAAGTCCACGATGTCCCAGTTGCTGTGCTCCTTGGCCAGGCTGTGGGGCGTGGTGGACCAGGAGGTCAGGCTCTGGCCGCTGACGCGGAACACCAGCTGGACCATGCCGTCCTGCGTGGGGCTGTGGCCCGCCGTCCCGGCGAATCTGCCCTCGTAGGCGGTGCCGGAGGCCACTGTCACGGCCCCGTCCGGCACAAAGGCGCCGCTCTCGGTGGTGCCGTACTCCACGGTGTAGCTGCCCGTGCACTCCGCGGTGAAGGCCAGCAGGCCCTCGAAGGCCGCGGGCACGTGGAACAGGAAGTAGATCTCGTTGTCCTCCGGCTCCGGCAGAGGCAGCCAGTCCGTGGGGCGGCTGCTCCGGTAGAGGGCCTCGGGGTCTATCGGCTCGCCGCCTCCCCCGCCGCCGCTTATCTCGCCGATCTTCCCGGCGTAGGCGCGGAACGCCGTGCCCTCCGGTACGTCCACGCCCCGGGCGGCGATGGCCTCGCGTATCGCGGCCTTCGTACCTTCAAGATATGCCAATTTGTCCGCGGTGGTTCCCATCAGACCACCTCCCCGTTGATGGCGTCGAGCACGCCGTTGATGTCGCCGAGGCCCGCGAGGGCGGCGGAAAGCTCGGCCTCGGTGCCGGTGTACCCGGCCTCCAGCGCGTACTGATACGCGCTCTTGCCGGCCGCGCCCGCGGGGCCCTGGGCCCCGTCCGCCCCGTCGGCTCCGGCGGGGCCCTGTGCGCCCGTCTCGCCCTTGTCGCCGCGCGGGATGACAAAGTTGAGCACGGCGGCGGAGGCGGTGCCCGCGTTCACAACGCTGGCCGTGCTCCCGGCCGCGCCGGTGGTGACCGTGCCGACCGCCACCGTGGCCGCCGGGCCCTGGGCTCCGGTCTCGCCCTTCTCGCCCCGGGGGCCTATGACGCTCGCGGCGGAGACCGCGGGCATGCCGCCCCGGCTGGGAGTCCAGGTGAGCAGGCCCTCGGCGCTGATGCCCGGCTGGTAATAGCCGCCGTCGGCCCCGGCGGGGCCCTGGGGACCCGCGTCGCCGGTGTCGCCCTTTTCGCCCTGCGGGCCCTGGGGGCCGGTCTCGCCCTGGGCTCCGGTCTCGCCCCGCGCGCCCTGGGGGCCGCGGATGTTCACCGCCGCGGGGTTTTCAAGGCCGCCGTCGTTCGTCCAGGTCAGGTTGCCGGAGGCGTCCACGCTGGGCGTGAAGGTCGCGCCGCTGCTGCCCGCCGCTCCGGCGGGGCCGGTGTCGCCCTTGTCGCCCTTTTCTCCCTTCTCGCCCGGCTCGCCCTGGGGGCCCGCCGGGCCCTGTATGGGGCCGTTGTCCACCCAGGAGGCGCCGCCCCATATGTAGATGTCGTAGGGCTCGGACGAGCCCACGCCGTAGGCGTCGCCCACCGCCGGGGAGGGCACGGCGCTCTGCAGCTCTGAGACCGAGGCGTAGTAGCCCATGATCTTGAAGCCGTTGCCCGTCTCGCCCTTCGGACCCTGGGGGCCGGTCTCGCCGGTGTCGCCCTTTTCGCCCTGCGGGCCCTGGGGCCCGGTGTCGCCCTTGACGCCCTGCGGCCCCTGAGGCCCCTGCGGGCCCATGAGGTTCACCGTGCCGGGGTTCGCGAGGGCGCCGTCGTTGGTCCAGGAGAGGTTGCCCGCGGCGTCCACACTGGGCGTGAAGGTATAGCCCTGCGCCCCGCGCTCGCCGGTGTCGCCCTTTGGGCCCTGGGGACCGGTCTCGCCGGTCTCGCCCTGCGGGCCTTGCGGGCCCGTCTCGCCCTGGGGCCCGGCGGGGCCGGTGTCGCCCGGGTCGCCCTTCTCGCCCTTTTCGCCCTGGGGTCCGGTCTCGCCCTGCGGGCCGGTAGCGCCCTGGGGGCCCTGGGGGCCCGCCTCGCCCGTGTCGCCCTTTTCGCCCTGCGGGCCCCGGGGGCCGCGGACGCTGACGGGCGCGGGGTTTGCAAAGCCGCCGTCGTTGGTCCAGGAGAGCACGCCCTCCGCGTCCAACGCGGGGGTGAAGGTCGCGCCGCGCGGGCCGGTCTCGCCTGTCGCGCCCTGAGGGCCCTGCCCGCCCGTGTCGCCCTTGGGCAGGACGAAGTCGAGCACCGCGTGGGTGGCCGAGCCGATGTTCGTCACCGAGGCCGCGTCCCCCTTCGTGACCGCGCCTATCTCCACCGTCGCCGCCTCGCCGGGAGGGCCCTGCACGAGCCTGGCCCCGCCCGCGTCCAGCGCGAGCTCGCCCGGCGAGAGGATGTCTAACGTCACGCTCACAGTACCACCTCCGATGCCGCGTCGTACACGGCGAAGGCGTCCGGGCGCAGCACGCCGATGACGTCGCCGCCCGTGAACTTGACGCGCACGTCCAGCGCAACGGAGCCGTTTGCCGGGAAGGCGAAGGTCTCCTGCTGCGTCAGCGGCAGATAGAAGGTGTTGTTCCCGGGCTCGTAGGACACGTCCTCAGGATAGAGCTTACGCAGCGCGTCGCCGACGCAGAACTCCACGGCCTCCACGTCGTCGGCATTTATGAGCTCGCCGTTGAGCCGCACCTGGATGGGCACGGCGTAGGCGTCGCCCTGTTTGATCTTGATCGCCATGTGTCACCTCACATATCCCGTGCCGCGCACGCGGATGTCCACGGAGACCACCGTGGCCGTCGTGTCGGCGCTGTTGTTGGAGAGTTTGAGCTTGTAATAGGTGAATTTCTTCGCCTTGAGCCTGATTCGGTTCATCTCGGGCACGCCGGCGGCGTCGCCGGTGGTGAAGCTGTACTCGGCAAAGTCGCTCTTGCGGTCGGTCTCGGCGGTGACGGCGAGATAGCCGTTGTCCTCGGGCTTGATGCCGACCCAGAGCATGGCGGAGTATTTGCGCTTGAAGTCCCGGTCGAAGGCCATGGAGCCGCTCTCCCAGAAGGCGTCTATGGGCTCGCCCTCGTCGGAGAAGTAGTCGTCCGAGAAGTGGCGCAGCTGGCCGTCGGCGGTGCCGAAATAGAGCTCGTCCTTGTAGTTTATAAGGCAGGTCGCGTCGAAGTTGGTGTAGACATACCAGGCGTCGGCCTCGATGCCGTGGACCAGCGCCGTGCCGTCCGCGCCGATGACGTAGTACTCGTGCGCGTACTTGTCGTAGAAGGTCTTGGCGGTGGAGAGGTCGAAGCTGCGTATGGTCTCGTCCACGCGCTGGGAGATGCGCTCGGCGTTGCGCTCGTCGCCGGTGATGTTGCCGGAGGAGCTGTTGGAGCGCCACTCCACCACGCTGCGCCCGTCGAGCGTGCGCGGGCGGTTTTCCACGAGCACGGCCTGGCCGGGGGCGCAGTTGCCTATGCTGCGGTTGACCGGCGTGACGCAGAAGCCCGCCGTCACGGAGCCGTCCGTGAGCGTTATGGCGCTGTAGCTGATGCTCCAGGCGCTGTCGAGCTTGAAGGCGAGCAGGCGGTTGTAGTGGCGTATCATCGCGGTCAGCGGCGTGTTGGAGTCGCCGACGTGGGCGACGTTGAGGTCGGGGAAATAGTCCGCGCGGGGCAGCCCGTCGAAGTCGATGCCGGTGTAGAAGCAGCGGTTGGTGCCGTCGCCGTAGACGAAGATGCGCGAGTCCTGCGCGCCGTTGAAGAGCTCGGCGTAGCGCATGGCGCGTATCTCGCCCGCCGTGTCGCCGGAGACGGTCCAGCCTATCTCGAGGCTGTTCGTGCCCTCGGCGGGGGCGGTGGTGAAGGTCACGCGGCCGTTGGCCGTGTCGGCGGACCAGCCCGTGACGTCGGAGCCGTCGGCGGCGGAGCGCACATAGTCCACGGAGGCGAGGCCCTTTTCCGGGAGCGTGAAGGTCTTTGCCGTACCGTCCGGCGAGAACCGGGCGCGCCTCTGGCCGCAGAGCTTGTTCACCTGCTCGAGCGCCGTGCCCCCGCCCGCGGGCGGGACCGAGACGGCCACCATGGGCCGGTAGCCCGCCACGTCCGAGAGCGCGGTGCCGTCCCAGACCTTGTACTCTTTGCCGTTTAGCAGGTACATGTTCCCGCCGAAGCCGAACATGTGCACGTCGGAGCTGGTGTCGATGGCGCCGCAGGCGGTCTTGCCCCACTGGCCGTTTTCCTGCCGCTCCAGCTCCCAGAGATAGCCGTTGCAGGCGGCGCAGAGCACCTCGCGCCCGTCCACGAAGCCGGACCAGAGCCCGCGCACCACGCTGTCGGCGCTGTTGCCCCTGGCCGTGACGGGGTTGAAGTTCCAGGAGAAGGTCAGCTCCTTCCAGCGGGCGTAGAGGTTGAGGCTCTCCGTGGCCGTGAGGTCGTATTCCGCCCCGGCCATGCCCGCGAGCTCGCCGCCCTCCGACGCCGTATACCAGCCCGCAAAGCTGTAGCCCTCGCGGGTGACGGCGGGCAGGTTTATCACCGGGGTGCCCCAGCTGGAGCTGAGGCCGCGGTCGATGGCGTAGGGCAGATTCAGCAGGCCCTTGCCGTTTTCGTCGTAATACTGCACTTCGCCCTGGGACGGGTCCTTGTAGTAATAGCCGAGAAAGGTCTTCTGGTAGACCTGCGTGTCCGGCGTGTTCGCGCCGTAGCCGGGGTAGAAGTTCACCGTCGTGGGCCAGTGCGGGACGGGCACGTCGGGCAGCGGCTCGCCCATGTAGACGTAGATGCGCGTGTCCGGGTCGCCGCCGTTGGCGAGATAGAGCATGACGGAGTTCGTATACTCGCCGTCGAGCTTGCCTCTGTCTATGGCCGTCATGTTGTCGCGGCCGTCGGAGCCGCCGTTCCAGATGAAGCAGAAGATGTCCTTCTCGCTGTCGGCGATCTCGGCCGTGCGCGTGAGCACCACGGGCCCGCCGGTGTAGTCGAAGCTGAAGGTGCCGTCGCGCGGCGTGGAGGCCGAGGCGTTGATATACATGTCGCGCACGTCCTGGGTGACCTCGCCGCCGCCGAAGATCTTGTAGGCCAGCGGATACTGCGCGTCGCTGTTTACAAAGCCGCGCGGCCCGACCTCCAGGGTGAGCTTTATGTCCTTGCCCGGGCGGGTGGACTTTTCGCAGCGCAGCTCCAGCACGTATCTGCCGTTGGGCAGGCCGTCGGTGCCGGTCTGGTTGAGCCCGGCCCAGCCGGTGCGGGTGTCCGCGTCCGAAGCATAGGCGGCGCTCTCGGTGAGCGGGGTCTGATACAGGTTGTTGCTGCACCAGGTCCGGGTCTGAAAGGCCTGAAGCAAAGTTGCCATGCTCCGCCCCCCTTACGCCGTGACGCCGGTGAATTTATACACCGCGCCGTCCCCGGCCCTGTAATACCAGCCGAGGTGTTCGGCCTGGTTCTCGTTCGTCACCCCGGCGCTCTCGCCCGTGAGCGTGATTCCGCCGACGCTGTCGACCTCGATGCCGGGATACATGGTCAGTGCCGCGGTGCTCTGACCGGTCTCGGTGAGCAGCACGCTGGTGGTGCCGGTGTCGACCTCGGCGGTGTAGCCGCTCATGAGCCCGGCGATGTTCCGGCTCCCGGCGCGTTTTTTGAGCGCGCCGCCCGCCGTGACCTTGAAGTTGCGCATGAGCGCGGCCTCGCCCATCTTGAGGCTGGCCTCGCCCTCGAGCGCCTCGTTTACGCCGAGCCACTTCTTTATCTGATATACCGCCTCGCTGACGGAGGTTATGATCTGTGCCATGTTTTCCTCCTTTACTTAAAGGTAAAAGGCGAGCCGGACCGCGGGTCTGCGGCCCGGCTCAGGGTGCTTATCAGGCGGAGTAGGCCTTCTCCACGACGGGCGAGGGGTACTTCGCGTCGGTGAAGGCGTAGGCGCGGAGGGTCTGGCCCTCCTCGAGGGTGACGGAGGCGCCGGAGCTCACGAGGGAACGGGTGCTGCTGTACCTCGGGTCGGTGCCGTCCGTGGTAGCGTAGATGGTCGCGCCGGCGGCGGTGACGGAGACGGAGGCGCCGGAGCCGCCGAGCGCGGGGGCCGCCTGCACGCTGTCGGAGGCGGCGTAGACGTAGACGCCGTCGCACTTCTCGGCGAGGACGCCGGCCCAGTAGCGGACGCGGCCCTCGATGACGTTGCCGTCGATGCCCATGGGGTCCTTCTGGATCTTGTACTTGGTGAGCTTCTGGGCAAAGGGGCAGGCGTCCTTGTGCTGGAGGATGAAATAGACGCCCGCGGGCATGTCGGCGTCGGGCACGACGTGGACGTCGAAGCCGGCGACGCGGGGCAGGGTGTTCTCGGTCAGGGCCTGGGAGCCGAGGCGCTCGAGGTAGGTGAGGTTGGCGAGGTTGGGCAGCATGGCGGCGTAGGTCTCGGCGATGAACATGCCGCGGCCCGCGCGGGGGACGTGGCAGTTGTTCATGTGGGAGGCGCCGGCCTGGATGAGCCCGAGCAGGGTCTCGGCCGTGGGAGCCGCGCCGCCGACGACCTTGCCCGCGCCGTAGGCCCACTTCATCATGACGTAGGCCTCGGTCTCGGGGATGACGACGTCGCGTATCTGCACATGCAGGCGGGCGGAGGCGTCCTTGACGTTGTACTGGTCCTGGGCGTTGCCCTCGTCGATGGAGCCGGTGAAGGAGCGGTCGCGCTCGATGCGGAAGGTCTGCACGCGGTCGCCTATCTCCTTGATGACGCCGTAGCGGGAGGTGCCGCTCTTGACGTAGTCGTTCATCTCCATCTTGTCGACGGAGTAGACGGAGACCTCGTTGACGCCGGTGAACTCCACCTTATCGCTGGTGGCGCCGCGCAGGAGGCTCTCCCGGGCGAAGGCGTCGTCGACGTACTTGCTGAATTTGCTGGCGAGATTGATTGCCAAAAGACATCATCCTTTCGATTTTTAATAAAGCGGCGTTCCCGGCTGGTCTGCCCCCGCCGCAAAACGGGCGCTGGTCTCCCGCCCGAATTTATCTGAGTAAGTTTTGTCCACCTTTTTTATTTTTTCGCTTTGTGCGTGTGCGCCGTTTTATTGGGAGGTGGTCGTTGCCCCCTGCTGCCTTTCGACCCCATTTCTTTGGTGCTTGCCCAAAGAAACGGTGTCGAGCCGCCAAAGAAAGGCGCTTTTTTACC
>UQYT01000012.1 GCA_900545405.1 uncultured Eubacteriales bacterium
CGATTCGACCCCATTTCTTTGGTGCTTGCCCAAAGAAACGGTGTCGAGCCGCCAAAGAAAAGCGCTTTTTTACCCTGTTGGCTCCACCATCCGCGTGAGCGCTGCCGGTCGGTAGACGGGACGTTCCTCGCCCGACTTTGGGGAGGGGGCGGGTGCGGAGCGGGGCGGGGAAGGGACACGCGCATCTGTGAAAACATGGAGGCTCCCCGCGCGGGGAGCCTCCAGGTTTGCTATTTCATTTTCGCGTTGCGGTGCAGGTCCAGACCGCCGCCGTGGGTGTGGATGTCGTAGAGCAGGCTCAGAAAGCTGGAGTTGTAGGGCACAAAGCGGTCCTCGTCAAGCAGACGGAGCACCTCGTCCGCCGACGCCCAGCGCACGTCGAGCACCTCCTCGGCCTGCAGCCGCAGGTCGGAGATGTCCGCGCCGTGCCCGGTGAAGAACACGTCGTCAAAGCCTGTCTCAAAGCCTATGCTCAGCTTGGGCCGCACACCGGCGAAGCTCGCGCGGATGCCCAGCTCCTCAAAGAGCTCGCGCTCCGCCGCCGTCTGGCTGTCCTCGCCCGCTACGGCGCAGCCCCCGGCGCTCAGGTCCCAGAGCCCGGGCCAGCCGCGCTTGGTGGCCTGGCGACGCTGGATGAGCATCCGCCCGTCCGGCGCGAACACGCAGATGTGCACCACGAGGTGGAACCCGCCATCGGGCACCGGGTCGCCGCGGTACATCGTGCGCCCCGTCAGCGAGCGGTCAAAGCTGTATACGTCCCAGAGTTCCCGCGACATGCTCACTTGCCTGCGCTGAGATACTCGAGTATCTCGGCGGCGTTGGTGTCCGGCTTGACCTTGGGCATGACCTTTTCGATGACGCCGTTCTCGTCTATGATGTAGGTCGAGCGCACGACGCCCATGCTGACCTTGCCGTAGTTCTTCTTCTCCTGCCAGACGCCGTAGGCCTCAATGGCCTGGCGCTCCGGGTCGGAGAGCAGGATGAAGGGCAGGCTGTTCTTCTCCGCAAAGCGCTGGTGCGAGGCCTGGGAGTCGCGGCTCACGCCGATGACCACCACGCCGAGGGCCTCGAACTGAGAATACGCGCCCGCAAAGGCGCAGGCCTGACGGGTGCAGCCGGGGGTGTTGTCCTTGGGGTAGAAATAGAGCACGACCTTTTTGCCGCGGAAATCCGAGAGCGAGACGTTGTTGCCGTCCTTGTCCGGGAGCGTGAACTCCGGGGCCTTGGTGCCGACTTCGAGCATATGTGTTGCCTCCTTGGTGTCGATTTGTGTACGTGAGCCCAGCATAATACGCCGCGCCGGAGCCGTCAAGAGCAAAGCGCGCTTTGGAATTTTTCAACAAGACAGGGCGCAGAAATTTGTGAGACGCAAGATACAAATCTGATACAGCTCCGTTGTAAGCTGGTGAAAACGGGAGGTGCGGCATGAAAAAGCTTGCTTTGTCGCTCATTTTCGCGCTCACGATATCTCTCGCCGCCTGCGGTGCGGAGGCGCCGCCGACAGTGAGCGGAGAGCCTTTGCCGGAGGCGTCCGCGGCGGCCACGAGCTGGAACGGCAAGGGCGCGTGCTATACGGCGGAGCCCGTCATAAACGGCAAGAACGAGTGGATGGGCTGCTCCTTCGATTACGCCGGCGAGAGCTTCAGCCTCGTGAGCGCGGAGGACAGTACGCTCCGTGTCCTTTGCGGCGGAAAGGGGCTCTTTGACGCCGAGGGCGATTACGGGCTCTTCATGCGTGCCGACGAGAGCGGTCTCTGGCTCGTCTCAAGTGCGGTGGGCGGCCTCGTGCTGCGGCTATATAGCCCTGAGGGCGGGGTGCTGATGGAAGCAAAGCTGCCGGATGCCCCAAGGGACATGCTGCTCTCGGATGGCCGGGCCTGGCTGGACATGGGCGGCACGCTTCTGGCCTTTGCGCCGGACGGGAGCTGTGAGGAGCTGGACATCGCGCAAAAATACCGCCGCGTCGTCAGAGACGGCGAGGGCGGACTGCACACCGTGTCGCAGATAGAGGGCGGCTGCTTTGTCGCGCCTGTCGGTGGCGGGGAGGGCTTCTCCGTTGAGCGCGGTGTGGTCGGCTCCGGGGACGAGGCGGCGTTTTTGTACCTCGCCGGGACCGACGGCGTGTACAAGCTGGACTCCGGCGGGGAGACGGAGCTGTTCATAGACTTTGCGGAGTGCCGGATCGAGCTAGGCAAGGTGCTGGAGTTCGACGCCGTGGGCGGCGGGCGCTTCATGAGCTCGGGCGTGCGCGGAACGCTGCTGCTCCGCCCCGCCTCGCCGGACGAGATCGGCCGCAAGACCGAGCTCACGCTGGCGGTGTTTTGCTTGGATTCGGCCATCGAACAGCATGTGGCGCGCTTCAACGCCCTGAGCGATGACTACACGATAAAGACAGTGAACTACACCGCCGAGGCGGGCGGCGAGGCCAACGCCCGGCTGCGGCTGAACACCGAGCTCGGCTCCGGCCGCGGACCGGACATGATCTGTTTCCCGAACGCCGTCACCGAGGACATAGGCCCCCTGAACTACGTCGTCCGAGGCATGTTTGAGGACCTGACGCCCTGGATAGACGCGGAGATAGGCCGCTCCAATCTGATGGTATGGGACGCGTTGAGCGAGTACGGCGGCGTCTACGTCATAAGCGACGGCTTCAGCTGCAAAGGCATGAAGGGTCTCCGAGAGGTGTTCGGTGACGCCAGGGGCTGGACGATACAGGACTACCTCGACATGGAGGCCTCGCTGGAGCCGTGGCAGGACATGTGCTATCACATGGACCCCGCCTATTTCATCGAGATGCTCAGCCGGCGCTATATGCGGACGGCCATTGACTGGGAAAGCGGCACGTGCGACTTTGATAATCCCGAGTTCATCGCCATTCTGGAGGCGGCGGCACGGGTAAAGGAGGACAGGACTGCGGAGCACGAGTCCCTTGAGAGCTTTGAAACCGCCTGGAGCCGCATGGGCCGCGGTCAGCTGATGGTCAGCTTCACATCCTTCAGCGACACCGACCTCACAAACGGCCCGAACTTTGATAACTACTATACGGGCAAGGAGGTCACCTACTTCGGCTGCCCCTCCACGGACGGTGAGGACGGCCTCTTCGTGGAGCTGGACTTCGCGCTCGGCATCTGCGTGAACTCAGAGCACAAGGAGGCGTGCTGGGACTTTGTGCGCGACATGCTGCTCAACAGCGGCGACCCGACGCTGCCGCGCATGGGCCTGCCGCTGTACCGCCCGGCATTTGAAGCGGCGCTGGCCTCGTGCACAGGCGAGGAGAGCACGCAGCTCCACAGCGAGGAGGAGGTGGAGAAATACCGCGCCTTCATCGAGAGTGCGGACAGTCTGAGCATCTACGACGGCCGGGCTCTCGCCATCATCATGGACGAGGCCAACGCCTTCCTCTCCGGCGGCCAGAGCGCCGGGCAGGCGGCAAAACTCATCCAGGAGCGCATGAGCATATATGTCGCGGAACAGAGCTGAAAAAAGCGCGCCCCGCTCACCGGGGCGCGCTTTGTTTATTGCCCTTCCGACTCCAGGGACTCACGAAACATGCGGACGCGCTCATTGCTCACGGCGGCAAGGTCGTCGTCCAGGACGCCGAACCAGCAGATCATATTAGAGCGGCTGTTCCGGTAGAACGAGAACGTCACAAGAGCATCGCGGCCGGAGAGCACGGCGTCGACCATAACGAAGTGCGAGTCCCCGCCGCCGCTCAGGTCGCCAGAAAAATCGCAGACCCAGCCGGAGACTTTGCCGGCATCAATGGGTATACAGTGGCCCTCAAGCGTGCCGGAAAGCTCCATGTCGCCGAAGAGCTTTATATCGGCTGTGCAGGCTTCGGTGTCGACATCGATCTCCATGGCGGTGAAGTTTTCGCCCTCCCGGGGATAGAAGTCGGAGTCTTCGTCGACGAGATCGTTCAGCATCTCCGGGTTGGCCTCGAGCCTGATCGGGCCCTCCGCGGGCTGCTCGCCGCAGGAGGCGAGCGTGAACATGAGCGCCAGGGCCAGGACAAGTGAGACAAGAGCTTTTACTTTACTCATATGAGACCCTCCTTTGATGTGTTCGTCAGCGCTCCAGCTCCCGCCGGAGCGCTAGGGAGCGCGGGGTCAATCCTGCGCGGAGTCCGGGCCGGTCAAAGTCGTGGACTGGATGGCGTAGAAGCTCTCGCCCTCGGCAAGGGTGCGGGTGGTGAAGCTCTCGCCGGGGGTGAGGAACTGCCGCTCCACCACGGCCTCTCCGGAGTCGTCCATCGTGTAGTCCTCGACCACGGCAAAGGCGGCGTCCCCGGCGGCTATCGTCTCAGGGACCTCGCCCGGCGCGTACTCCGTGCGGCTCATGAGAGAGCCGTCAGCGCCGTAGAGCAGCACGGCGACGCGCTCCGTGGGGTATGTGGCCGTGATGTCGAGCTCTATGCTCATGCCCCAGGCCGGAACGTCGCCGTAGGCGTCGCTGTCCTCGGAGAGGGTGAATGTCATCGTGCCCATGCCGTTGGAGGACATGCCCTGACCGGTGACGAGATATATGCTGCCGTCCGCCTGCTGATAGACGGGGTTGCAGTAGGCCTGGACATGGCCGCGCGCGTCGGCGTAGATTGTGCCGCTCATCTCATAGCGCTCGCCATCGTCGCTGGAATAGACGTGCAAGCCGCCTTGGTCCATATAGTCGCTGGACTCGTTGCCGATATAGCTCTCGCCGTCCTCCTCATAGCGCGCGGAGATGAGCGGAATGCCCCACATGGGGAATTCGATGTGCCCCTCCCGGCCGCCATTGTCGGTGGCGTAGACGCGCTGGGAGTATTTTGCCGCGTCCTGGCTGGATATCTCGCCGCCGCCGTTTATGAGGCTGGAGGCGTTGTCCTCAGCGTAGCTTGAAAAGTCGAAGGTGTCCACATATTCCGGCGTGATGTAGATGCCGACCAGCCGGTCTTCCTGCGCCGGGGCTCCGTCCTCGCGCAGCATGGAGCAGCCGGACAGCACCAGGGCGAGGGCGAGTATGAGTGCGATAGAGAGTTTCTTCATGTCGTTCCTCCTATATGAACATGTCGTTTTCATCCCGCAGCCGCTTGTGCGCGGCGATGAACCGCGCGCCGAGCAGCACAGCGAAGCAGTAGATGAGCGCGCTCACCGGGAAGCTCACGGAACTGAGCCCTCCGGAGCCGCTCCTGACCAGCAGCACGTCCGCAACCGCCAGCGACGCCGAGAGCAGCAGCATCACCGCGAGCGCTGTGGCGCAGAACCGCGAGAGCCTGCCCACCGCTCCGACCACGGCGTAGCTCAGTTCCCCGTCGAGGGCGTAGCGCCGCAGGGCGCTGAGCGTCAGCACACAGGCTCCGATCCCGAGGCAGGCCGAGACAAAGGCGAGCACCAGCTTTGAGAACAGGGCGGCGGGGCTTATGCTCACGCCCCCGGCCATGGCGGCGCCGAGCGAGGAGAGACGAAGCGCGTACACCGCCGTGCCGATGTTCGCGCCCGCGCCGTAAGCGAAGTACAGCGCCGCGGCGCAGACGGCCCAGCCGCCTATTCTCAGCAGCGGCGCGCCCTCAGCCGCGCAGCTTGCGCGCAGTATGCGCAGTCCCGCCCAGGCAAGCAGTGCCGTCCAGAATACCGCAGGCTGCACCGTCGGCTGCGTGAAGATGCCCTCCAGGGTCAGGGGGTTCTTCATCACCAGATAGAGCAGCACGGCGGAGAGCAGAAGCAGCAGGTCCTCCGGCTTGAATCTGTTCCGGAGCAGCTGCGCGATAAAGCCGAACACCGGCAGCGCGGCCAGGACCAGGCAGACGCTCTCAGGCGTCTTGCCGTCCATGCCGGCGGTCAGGGCCTGGAGCTGCGCAAAGGGGAACCAGCTCCGGTCCAGCGCAGCCTCGACCTGAGAGACCGAGAACAGGTAGATGGCGCAGCCGATGAGCGCTGCCGCGGCGCAGAGGATGAGGCAGCGCGCGCCGGTGAGGCCAAACTTGTATGAGCCCTTCATCATTCGTCCTCCTCAAGATTTCCGTCAAACTTCAAGATGTCGCCGACGTCGCAGTCGAGGTAGTAGCAGATGCGGTTTATCGTAGCGAACCTCACGCCCTTGGCCTTGCCGGAGCGGAGGATGGAGAGGTTCGCCTCGGTGATGCCCACCTTGGCGCAGAGTTCCTTCGAGGTCATGCCCCGCTCGCGCAGGACGTCCTCCAGATGTACGCGGATGGCCATCAGACAAAGAGGTCGTTGTCGTCGCGCAGCTGCTTGTGCGCGGCGATGAAGCGCGAGACTATGAGCGCCGCAAGGCAGAAGAGCAGCGGGAATAGGGGCAGGCTGACGTTCACGTTGTTGTCTCTGGAGAGCTCGATGAGCAGGAGCTTGGCCAGGCTGGCCCACATGCTGATGAGCACGATGGCCGCCAGCGCCTTTGAGCTGAAGCGGTAGAAGCCCTCGGCCTCCGTGACCGTCTCGTCGGCTATCTCCCCGGCGGGACCGAGCGTGTTTATGAGCCTCAGTGCCCGCAGGCAGCCGAGGACGAGTATGACGTCCGTCGCAACAGCGGACACGCCGTCGGCGAGCAGGGAGAACTGGAAGCCGCCGAGGAGCCCCGCCGCCGCGCCTATGAGCGTCCAGCCCGCTGCAAAGCCGAAGATAAGCCCCAGCAGCACCACGGCGATGCGCGCGAGCTTCACCAGCCGAGCGTCGTCCGAGGCGTTGAAGTACCGGAGCAGCCGGAGCACCAGCCACGCCACCAGCACGGCGAGCAGCCCCATCTGCGCAAAGGTGGAATACATGTCCCAGTGCGAGCTCAGCGCCCGGCCTATGAATATGAAGAGCGCGGCGCTCATGGCCAGCAACAGCCAGTCCTCGCGGTAAGGCCTACGCCGCCGCGAGAGCAGGAGCAGCGCCGCCGCCGGGATGAGGCAGACGAGCACATAGAGCGCGATGGCAAATATGCGCCAGCCATCGCCCGTCATGGCCAGCTCCCAGAGCAGGTCCACAAAGAAGCCGCAGGGCAGCTTGAATATCAGTATCGTCAGCTCCGGCACTGCGGCCGCCGCCGCGCAGACAGCGCAGCCGAGCACCGCGGAGAGCACGATGAGCTTTTTGAACCGGGTTTCAGACACGGTATGCACCTCCAAAAATTATCGCAAAACAATAATTCTCTGTCCTCAGTGTAGCAGGCTAATTATCGTTTGTCAATAATTTTTACCCCACCGGGGGCATATGCCCCGCCGCCGCGGCATAGTCTCACATGGGAGAGACTGCAAACGGAGGTGCGAGGCATGGAGGAAAGCTGGCCGGTGATGTTCGGAGGACGCGAGATAGGCTCGCTGAGGGCGCATGCGCGCGGGGCGATGACGGTGTTCGAGGCGGAGGCGGCGGACCCGGGCGGCGTGCTGCGCCTCTCAGTCTACGGCGGCGGGAGAGAGGGGTACCTAGGCGTGATGTCGCCCGCGGGGGAGGGGCGCGTCGCGCTAAGGCGGAGCCTCTCTCGCGCGGCGCTGCGGGGCTTTCCGGAGCGCATAGAGTACGCCGCGCCCTCGGGCGAGGCCGCCCCGGCCCCTGAGCCGGAGAAGCCCGCCCCGGAGCCCGTCTCCGAGCCTGAACCGGAGCCCGAGCCGGAGGACGGCCTCATCTGGTACAGCTCGCCGGACGGCACGCTCTCGGCGCACGACGGGCGGCGGCTGCTCGTGGCCCTGCCCGCGGACGACGCGCGCGTCCCCGCCTGGGCCGGGGACGTGGTGAGGTATATAAACGGGCGCAAATACGTTGTCTTTCCGTGGTGAAAATGGTAAAATGGTGATACTCATTAGATAAAGGAGCAGATCACCATGCTGATGACCGATATAATAGCGAAAAAGCGCGACGGCGGAGAGCTGACGACGGAGGAGATAGGCTTTGTCATAGACGGCTACACCCGCGGCACGGTGCCGGACTATCAGGTCTCGGCGCTGCTCATGGCGATAGTCTGGCGCGGGATGACCCGGCGCGAGACCTATGACCTCACGATGGCGATGGTCCACAGCGGCGACACGCTGGACCTCTCGTCCATCAGCGGCGTGAAGGCCGACAAGCACTCCACCGGCGGCGTGGGCGACAAGACCTCGCTCTGCCTGCTGCCCATGGTGGCCACGCAGGGCGTGCGCATGGCCAAGATGTCCGGCCGCGGCCTGGGGCACACGGGCGGCACGCTGGACAAGCTGGAGAGCTTCGCGGGCTTCAAGTGCGGCCTGACGCTGGAGGGCTTCCTCCGCCAGGTGGAGGAGACGGGCTTTGCCATCGCCGGCCAGACCGCGAACCTCGACCCTGCGGATAAAAAGCTCTATGCCCTGCGCGACGTGACGGGCACCGTGCGCTCCATGCCCCTCATCGTGAGCAGCATCATGTCTAAAAAGCTGGCCGCGGGCGCGGACGTCATCGTGCTGGACGTGAAGTGCGGCGGCGGGGCCTTCATGAAGACGGAGGCCGAGGCCCGCGAGCTCGCGCGCGAGATGGTCGAGATAGGCAAGCTCAACGGCCGCCGCACGGTGGCCTGCATAACGGACATGGACCAGCCCCTGGGCAACGCCGTCGGCAACGCGCTCGAGGTGGCGGAGGCCCTGGCCCTGCTGCGCGGGGAATACGGCGGCGAGCTGCTGGAGCTCTGCCTCACGCTCGGCTCGTGCATCCTCACCGAGAGCGGCGCGGCCGCGACGGAGGACGAAGCCAGCGAAAAGCTGCTAGACAGCATCAAGAGCGGCGCGGCGCTGGAGAAGTTCGCGGAATTTATCCGCTCCCAGGGCGGCGACGCGCGCGAGGTGTACGACCCCTCGCTGCTGCCCCACGCCCCCGTCGTGCTTGAGGCGCCCGCACCTGCCGGAGGTTATGTAAACCACATCGACGCCACGGGCGTCGGCCTCGTGAGCATGCACCTCGGCGGAGGCCGCGCGACCAAGGACAGCGAGATCGACCTCTCCGTCGGCCTCGTGCTGCACAAGAAGGTCGGCGACGCGGTGGCGGCGGGGGAGAGTCTGGCCTCCATCCACGCGAAGGACGAGGCAAGCGCGAGGCAGGCCGCCGAGCAGCTGGCCGCGGCCTACACAATAGGCCCGGAGAAGCCCGAGCGCCCGCCCTTCATCCACGGCATCATCCGCTGAGGGGTCGAGCGCGTGAAAATAACCTGCCTTGTGGACGACTGCGCCCGGGAGGGCGTGGGCGCCGAGCACGGCCTGAGCCTCTGGGTCGAGGCGTGCGGGAAAAAGCTGCTCTTCGACAGCGGCGCGAGCGGCCTGTTCCTCGAGAACGCCTCGCGCCTCGGCATAGATGTCGCGGACGCGGACTTTGCCGTGCTCTCGCACGCGCACTATGACCACGGCGGCGGCCTGGCCGCCTTCCTGGAGGCGAACAGCCGCGCGAAGGTCTATGTCCGCGCCGGGGCCTTTGCCCCGCGCTACGCCCGCCGCCGGAGCGGCAGGACGGAGTACATCGGCATAGACGCCGCCCTCGCCGGAAACAGCCGCGTGGTAGAGACGGGCGAGACCTGTACACTCGCGCCGGGGCTGACGCTGTTTTCGGGCGTGCGCGGCCGGGAGCTCTTCTCGGGGGCGAACCGCCTGCTGCTGGGCCCGGACGGCGAGACGCCGGACGACTTCGCCCACGAGCAGCACCTGCTCATCCGCGAGGGGGGCCGCCGCGCGCTCATCGCCGGCTGCTCGCACTGCGGCATCGTGAACATCCTCTCCCGGCTCGCCGAGCTTGACCCGGCCCCGCCGGACGCCGTCGTAGGCGGCTTCCACCTCGCCGTGCCCGGCACCAGCGACGTGGACGAGGCGCTGGTTGACGGCGTGGCCGAGCGCCTGCTAGCCCTGCCCGGCACGAGATACTACACCGGCCACTGCACCGGCCTGCCCTCCTACGCGCGCCTCGCCGAAAAGATGGGCCGGCGCGTTTCCTATCTCCACGCGGGAGATACGGTGGAAATATGAAAAATCCCCCCGCCAAACGGCGGGGGGAGCTGTTTTATCTGATTTCAGGCCAGTATCTCGCGGGTCTGGGGGAGGACGTACTCAAACATCCGCCGGTGCCCCTCCGGGCTGGGGTGGATGCCGTCCTCGCTGAAGAGGCCGTCGAAGTTGCGCTTTTGCAAAAAGGCGCTGCGCACGTCCAGCATCGGGACCCCGCGCCTGGCGGCGATGCGCATGACCGCGAGATTGTACATCTCGTTCCAGTGCTCGATGCTGTCGGTCGTGCCCAAAAAGCGCATGAGCGCCTTGGGGTCGCACTTGCGGGAGAACCAGTCAAAGTAGCGCTGGCCGTAGACAGGGATGAGGTTTATCACCACGGGCTTGCTGCCCAGGGCCTGGATGCCGTCGAGCACCTTGTTGTAGTACTCCTTGAACTTCTCCATGGGCGTGTTGCAGTCGTGCGGGGCCTCCGGCTCGGCGGCGACGGCGGGCCAGTTGAAGTCCGAGTCGTTCCCGCCCAGCATCACCAGCGTGGTGGGGCAGGCGGCTATGTCCTTTGCATAGCGCTCCAGCCGCTTGAGCGCGGCGGAGGAGGTGCAGCCGAACTTGGAGTGGTTCTTCACCTCCGAATCCAGCGAGGCGCCCAGCAGGTTCACAAACGAATCCTTCCAGTGCGTGTACTTCTCAAGGTCCGAGAGATAAACAACTCCGCCTGTTATAGAGTCGCCTATTATGCAGATAGGATTTGCCATGTCGCATACCTCGCTTTCCTCAGCTTCCATGTCTGCATTATATGACTTTTAGCGCGCTTTGTCAACACCAGAGAAACTATAAGCGAAAAAGAATTTTTAGTTACTGCATTCCATCGAATAGGAGAAGGTGCTGCCCTCGCCGGGCTTGCTCTCGACGCTGAGTTTTCCGCCGTGGGCCTCGGCGATCTGCTTGACCATCGCGAGGCCGAGGCCGGAGCCGCGGTCGACTCCGCGGGAGCTGTCGGCCTGCCAGAAGCGCTCCCAGATGTGGGGCAGGTCCTTCTTGTCTATGCCTATGCCCGTGTCGGAGACGGAGAGGGTGAGCCTCCCGCCGGAGGTGTGGAGGCCGACGCGGACCGTGCCGCCCTCGGCGGTGTATTTGAAGGCGTTCTCCACGAGATTTTGCACCAGCCGGGCCATGAGGCCGACGTCCATGTTGGCGTAGACGCCCTGCTCTATGTCCTTCTCGAGCCGTATGTCCCGCCCGGAGGCCACGGCGGCCTCGTCGCAGACGACCTCGACCAGCTCCGAGAAGTCCGCGCGCTCGAGGGAGATCTTGTGCGTGCCCTGGTCCATGCGTGTGATGTTGAGCAGCTGGTTTACGAGGGTGGACATCTTGCGCGACTGCCGCTCCACGACCTCCATAGACTCCTGATAGTCCTCGACGGTCTTGGCGTTCTGCCGCGCGTATTCGCACTCGGCGATGATGACGGCGATGGGCGTGCGCAGCTCGTGCGAGGCGTCGGAGGCGAAGCGCTTTTCGGCGTCGAAGGAGTGCTCCAGCCGGTCGAACATCCGGTCGAAGGTGGCGGCGAGGCGGTGTATCTCGTCGCGCCCGCGCTTGAGGCCGATGCGGGCGGTGAGGTCGGAGCCGTCGGAGATGGCGTCCACGGTGTCGGTTATCTGCCGCACGGGCAGGAAGGCCCGGCGCGCGATCAGCCAGCCGACGACCGCCGTCAGCAGCACCAGCACGGGGAAGAGCACCAGCGAGAGGATGACGATGATCCTCACGGCGGAGAAGGAGTTGTCCGTGGAGGTGATGCCCCGCAGCCAGACGTTGCCGCCGGGGTTCTGGACGTAGAGATCGTAGACAAGGTAATTCTCGCCGTCGATGACAACGTCGCGCGTCTCACCGTTGAAGAACTCGTCGTCGCCGTCGAAGTGGCGCAGCCCGGCGCCGCCGATGAGCTGCTGGGCGTCGTCGTAGACCAGGATGTAGACGTTGTGGCGGTAGAGGTTCAGCTCGTCGAGGTCGAGGTAGCCGTCCTTGTACTCCACGTCGTCTATGTTGTCGTGCACGACGTCGAGCAGCGTGGCCTCGGCGTTGTTGGTGAGCACCCTCTGGCCGACGATGAGCATGAAGACGAGCACGAGGGCTACTACAAGCACCATCATGAGCGTAAAGTATATTGTTACCCGGGTCTTGATGGTTATGAATCTCATGCCTCGTCCCTCAGCACCCAGCCCACGCCTCGGACGGTGTGGATGAGCTTTTTCTCAAAGTCGGCGTCGAGCTTGCGGCGCAGGTAACTCATGTAGACGTCCACGACGTTGGTGCCGCCCTCCCAGTCATAGCTCCAGACGTTGTTCTCTATGGCCTCGCGGGAGAGGACGGAGCCCTTGTTGCGGATCATGAACTCCAGCACGGCAAACTCCTTGGCGGAGAGGTCGATGTTCTTGCCCGCGCGGGTGACGCGGTGGGAGGCGGTGTCCAGCGAGAGGTCGCCGCAGGTGAAGATGTTGGTGGCGCTGCCGGTGGATTTGCGGGTCATGGCGCGGATGCGGGCCAGCAGCTCGTCAAAGGAGAAGGGCTTGACGAGATAGTCGTTGGCGCCGAGGTCCAGACCCTCGACCCTGTCGCCCACGGCGTCGCGCGCGGTGAGGAAGAGCACGGGCGTGGCGTCGCCCCGCTCGCGGAGCTTCCGCACGGCCGTGAAGCCGTCCATGCGCGGCATCATGACGTCGAAGATGGCGGCGTCGTAGTCGGTGCTCTCGAGGTAATCGAGCGCCTCGCGCCCGTCGTAGCAGGCGTCCGTGGAGTAGCCCCCGGCGGCCAGCCGTTTGCAGATTATCCGGTTCAGGTCCCTTTCGTCCTCGACGACAAGTATGCGCATGAGCGGTCACATCCCTTGGAGCATATTTTTACACCCATATTTTTTCACGAACACATTAGAGACATATTAAATAATACATTACAAAAAATCTTTTGCAAAGTCCTCAGTCTTAATTCTGCGTTAATCAAAGCGTGCAAAAATAAAAGTGCAGTCAAACAGTACAAGGAGGAAACAAAGTGAAGAAAACTATAATATGGATAATCGTCGCAATAGTCCTCGTCGCCGCCATAGCTCTGGGCCTGGTCTGGTACTTTGTGTGGAACGACAGCGCGTATATAGGCCGCGATGCGGCGGCAGAAGCCGCCCTTGCCGACGCCGGCTTCACCCGCCAGGATGTCACGCGCCTGGACACCGATTTCGAGCGCGACGACGGTTTCGTGTACTACGACGTGAAGTTCATAAACGGCACGATGGAATATGACTACACGATAGACGCCTCCACCGGCGCGGTCCTCCACTCCGAGATGGAGCCCGTGTTCGACTAAACCGCACAGCAAAAAGGCCGCCCGTCCGGGCGGCCTTGAGCTTGTCGAAGAAGGCTTTGCCTTCTTCGACAAAGGGGCTTGCACTCCGCTCCGCGCCTCGGTTGTCCGCCAAAGGCGGACAATTCGACACTCCGCTCCGCGAGAAGTATTTTCGGCGACGTACACGCCGCCGCCGAAAATGATTGGCATTTATTTCGCGGCTGCGGCCGCGAAACTCTGCGAGGCTTTTTTGACAGACTGAAAGGCCGCCCAGCCGGGCGGCCTTTTTTGTTCGTTTATCAGAAGAGGTGCACGTTCGCGATAACGGCGGAGAAGACGATGGAGACGGTCGAGCAGAGCTTGATGAGGATGTTCAGGCTCGGGCCCGAGGTGTCCTTGAAGGGGTCGCCCACGGTGTCGCCGATGACGCCGGCCTTGTGGCAGTCGCTGCCCTTGCCGCCGTGGTGACCGGCCTCTATGTACTTCTTCGCGTTGTCCCAGGCGCCGCCGGAGTTGGACATGAACACGGCCATGCCGAAGCCGCTGACGGTCGTACCGGCCAGCAGGCCCACGACGCCCTCGACGCCGAGGATGAGGCCCGTGATGATGGGGACGATGACGGCCAACAGCGCGGGCAGGACCATGGCGCGCAGCGCGCCGCTGGTGCAGAGGTCGACGCAGCTCTCGTAATCGGGCTCGGCCTCGCCCTCCATGATGCCCGCTATCTCGCGGAACTGGCGGCGGACCTCGATGACTATGTGCTGGGCGGCCTTCTGCACGGCGGACATGGTCAGCGCGCCGAAGACGAACACCAGCATCGCGCCGACGAAGAGGCCGACGAGCACGGCGGGGTTTGTGACCGAGAGGTCGATCTGTGCGCCGCCCATGGCGCTCTCGGCGACCTCGACATAGGAGACGAGCAGGGCCAGCGCGGTGAGCGCGGCGGAGCCGATGGCGAAGCCCTTGCCGGTTGCGGCGGTGGTGTTGCCGAGGGAGTCGAGCGCGTCGGTGCGCTCGCGGACCTCCTCGCCGAGGCCGCTCATCTCGGCTATGCCGCCGGCGTTGTCGGCGACGGGGCCGTAGGCGTCGGTGGCGAGGGTGATGCCCAGGGTGGCCAGCATGCCGATGGCGGCGATGCCGATGCCATAGAGGCCGTTGTTGAAGGATATCTCATACGCCTCGGAGTTCGTGACCAGCGAGCCGCCGGAGGCAATGAAGCTGACGATGACGGCGACGCCGACGATGAGTATCGGGGCGGCGGTGCTCTTCATGCCGAGGGAGATGCCGCCGATGATGGTGGTGGCGGCGCCGGTCTCGGTCGCGTCGGAGAGGGCCTGCGTGGGCTTATAGGTGTCGGAGGTGTAGTACTCGGTGACATAGCCTATGGCGCAGCCGGCGGCGAGGCCGCAGAAGATGGAGATGAGTATGCCGACCCAGCTCGCGCCCTCGACGTCCTTCATTATGTACCAGGTGAGGGGGATGCAGAGCACGGCGCAGAGCGCGGCGGCGAAATAGGTGCCGGTGCGCATGGATTTGAGCAGCTCCCTCTGCGTGGCGGTCTCGCCGGTGCGGATCATGAAGGAGCCTATGAGCGAGCAGATGACGCCGACGACGGCGATGGCGAGGGGGAGGAACATGCCGTTCCAGCCGTAGCCCGCGGAGGCGCCGATGGCGAAGGTGGCGAGGATGGAGCCGACGTAGCTCTCATAGAGGTCGGCGCCCATGCCGGCGACGTCGCCGACGTTGTCGCCGACGTTGTCGGCGATGGTGGCGGGGTTGCGCGGGTCGTCCTCGGGGATGCCGGCCTCGACCTTGCCGACGAGGTCGGCGCCGACGTCGGCGGCCTTGGTGAAGATGCCGCCGCCCACGCGGGCGAACAGCGCCGCGCAGGAAGCGCCCATGCCGAACATGACCATGGTGTTGGCGATGGTGGTGGAGTCACACTGGAAGCCGTATTTCAGGATGAGGAACCATACGGAGACGTCGAGGATGCCGAGGCCGACGACGGTAAAGCCCATGACGGAGCCGGACGAGATGGCGACGCGCAGTCCGCGGTTGAGGCTCTCGCTGGCGGCGTTGGCGGTGCGGGCGTTGGAGGAGGTCGCTATCCTCATGCCGATGAAGCCCGCAAGGCAGGAATAGAAGCCGCCGGTTATAAAGGCGAAGGGCACGAACTTGCTGACAAGGCCCTCACCGTTTATCCAGGGCACAAAGGCCAGGATGGCGAGTATCACCGCGATGACGGCGAAGATCAAGGCGACGGTCTTGTACTGGCGCTTGAGATAGGCGTTGGCGCCCTTGCGTATGGCCGCCGCTATCTTCTGCATGGTCGGTGTGCCCTCGGAATACTGTTTAACTTTTTTAGCCTGGCTGTAGGCAAAGAGCAGCGCGATGAGCGCCCCCACAATGCCGATCCAGAAGAAATTCTCCATAACGTCCATCACTCCTACAATCATTCTTGGCACGGACCGGAGCCTCCGGTCTGCAAAATATTCTAAACCATAGCGAAAGAGAAATCAAATAAAAAGTACAAAAAATGCACAGATTTTTTAGATTTTTTCAAAAACATGCACAAAATGTCTGTAACGTTTAGAATGTTCAAGACGGCCCAATCGTTGATTTTGACGGATTTTACGTGGAGTTTACGTGAAGGATATGTAAATAAAAACGGATAGGCCGCAAGGCAAAAAAAGGGAGAAACCCCGTTAAGGGGTTTCTCCCTTTGACCCACTTCCTGCGCTCCGATGCGCAAAAGGGGGTCAGGCCCGCTGTGGCGGGGGGAACTTTGATTTGTGCGCAAAGCGCGCAGGGAAGGGAGCGCGTCGTCACCAGGCGGCGACGCAGCCGTCGGCACGGGGCTCGGTGGCGCCGCAGAGGGTGCCGTTCTCGTCGCGCCAGATGATCTGGCCGCGGCCGAAGTTGAGCGGGTCGCCGGTGGAGATATCATGGCCGCGGCGGCTCAGCTCCTCTGCGATGTCGGCGGGGAAGCCGGGCTCGAGCTGAATGCTATTGCTGCCCACCCACTGCCAGCGCGGGGCGTCCAGCGCCTCCTGCGGGTTCATCGCGTAGTCGAGGGTGTTCACCATTACCTGCACGTGACCCTGCGGCTGCATGAACGCGCCCATGACCCCAAAGGGGCCGACGGGCTTGCCGTCCTTCGTGAGGAAGCCGGGGATGATGGTGTGGTAGGGACGCTTCCCGGGGGCCATGCAGTTGGGCGAGGCCGGGTCGAGGTTGAAGTTGCAGCCGCGGTTGTGCAGCGCGATGCCCGTCCCGGGGACGACTATGCCGGAGCCGAAGCCCATGTAGTTGGACTGTATCCAGCTCACCATGTTCCCCTCGTCGTCCGCGGCGCAGAGGTAGACCGTGCCGCCCGAGTGCGGGTCGCCCGGTTCCGGCTCGCGCGCCGTGTCCGAGATGAGCGCACGTCGGCGGGCGAGGTAGTCTCCGTCGAGCAGCTCCTCGGGCGTGAGCTCCATGTACCGCGGGTCGGAGATGTAGCGCAGGCCGTCGGCAAAGGCCAGCTTCATGGCCTCAAGCTGGATGTGTATGCCGGAGGCGTCGCGCTCCGACATGTCGAAGCCGCCGAGTATGCCCAGCGTGAGCAGCGGCACCAGGCCGTGACCGTTGGGCGGCAGCTCGTTTACGGTGTAGCCGCGGTAGTTCACGCTTATGGGCTCCACCCACTCGGGCCGAAAGGCCGCGAGGTCCTCAGCGCGCAGCCAGCCGCCCGTCTCGCGGGACCAGGCGTCGATCTTCCCGGCCAGCTCGCCGCGGTAAAAGCTCTCGCAGTCCGTCAGCGCCAGGGCGCGCAGAGTTTCGGCGTGGTCGGGCAGGAAGACCGTCTCGCCAGCCCTCGGCGCGCGGCCGTGCGGGGCGAAGCATTCAAACCAGGGCCGGAAGAGCTCACGGTCGGTCTTGACATTGGAATATGAGTCGTAGGCCTGCGCCCAGAGCTTGGAGGTCACAGGCGAGAGTGGGTAGCCCTCCTCGGCGTAGGCGATGGCGGGGGAGAGTGCCTCAGCCAGCGGCAGCCGCCCGAACTGGCGCGAGGCCTCGGCCCAGGCCGCGGGTATGCCAGGCACGTCCACGGCGTACCAGCCCTTTTCCGGCACGCGGCCGAAGTTCCGGCGCAGAAAATCCGGGTCCGCGAGCGCCGGGGCCGGGCCGGAAGAGTTGAGCCCGTGCAGCCGCCCGCCGTGCCATATTAGCGCAAAGGCGTCGCCGCCCAGGCCGTTGGACGTGGGCTCGAGCACGGTGAGGCACGCGGCCGTGGCTATCGCAGCGTCCACGGCGTTTCCGCCGCGCCGGAGCACATCCAGCCCGGCCTGCGCCGCCAGCGGCTGCGACGCGCAGACCATCCCGCGCCGCGCGTATATCACCCGCCGCTGCGAAGGGAAGCGGCAGGACAGTGGATCAAACGAGAGTGACATCTCAGCACCTCCTGTGTATGTAAACACTATATCGTGCCCCCACAACCCTGTCAACCCCGCCCCGCCGCACGAAGCGCGAATGAAAGTGTATGCATTGATTTGCGCCTTGTGCGTGTGCGCCGTTTTATTGGGTGGTAGACCGCGCTGGTCTTGCGAATCCACCCCATTTCTTTGCTCTTGCGCAAAGAAACGGGGTGGAGCCCCAAAGAAACGCGCTTTTGGCGGTAGGCGGAAGCGAAAACCTACAGTGACACCCGCTCAGTTGACCTACCGCGCAAAGCGGCCATAACCGGTCCCGTTCGCCCCCGGCGAAGGGTACCCTCAGCGCGCCAAGCCCCCGACCCGCACCCGCCCCTCCCCAAGTCGGGCGAGGAACGTCCCGTCCACCGAGGCAGCAGCGCTCACGCGGATGGTGGAGCCGCCAGGGTAAAAAAAGCGCTTTTCTTTGGCGGCTCGACACCGTTTCTTTGGGCAAGCACCAAAGAAATGGGGTCGAAAGGCAGGACAGGGCAACGACCACCTCCCAACGTATCGGCGCACACGCACAAAGCGTAAAGAAAAGGGGGAAACCCCTTGATAGGGTTTCCCCCTTAGACCCCTTTCCTGATCTTTATGAGCAAAAAGAGGATTCCGCCCGCTGCGGCGGGCGGCCAGAGGCTTTGCCTCTGGACTCCACCGCCTTTGAAAAGGCGGGCGAAACTTTAAGACGCGCTTCGCGCAGTGCGCAGGGCAAAAAAACACCCCGTCTGTGGAACAGGCGGGGTGCGGACTTTTAACTCAGTCCTTGAGGCCCATGGCCTCGCGCTCCTTGATGGCGTCCTTTCGGGAGAGGTTGACGCGGCCGCGGTCGTCGATCTCGGTGACCTTGACCCAGGTCATGTCGCCGATGTTCAGCACGTCCTCGACCTTCTCGGTGCGCTTGAACTCGAGGTCCTTGATGTGGATCATGCCGTCCTTGCCCGGGGCGAGCTCGACGAACGCGCCGATCGGGATAATGCGCACGACCTTGCCGTAGTACAGCTTGCCGACCTCGGGCTCGAACACGATGTTTTCGATGGTCTGGCGCGCGGCGCGGCAGGCCTCGATGTCCTCGGAGGCAATATAAATGTTGCCGGAGTCCTCGATGTCGATCTTGCAGCCGGTGTCGGCGCAGATCTTCTGGATGACCTTGCCGCCGGAGCCGATGACCTCGCGGATCTTGTCCGGGTTGATGGTCATCTTTATCATCTTCGGCGCGGTCTTGGCCAGCTCCTTGCGCGGCTCGCTGATGCAGGGGAGCATGATCTCGTCGAGAATCTGATAGCGGGCCTCGCGGGTGATCTGGAGAGCCTCCTTGATGATCTCGTGCTTCAGACCGTCGTTCTTGAGGTCCATCTGGATGGCCGTGATGCCTTCCTTCGTGCCGGCGACCTTGAAGTCCATCTCGCCGTGGAAGTCCTCAACGCCCTGGATGTCGATGAAGGTGGTGAAGTCGTCGCCATCCTGGATGAGGCCGCAGGAGATGCCGGCGACGGGCGCCTTGATGGGCACGCCGGCGTCCATCAGGGCCAGAGTGCTGCCGCAGATGGAGCCCTGGCTGGTGGAGCCGTTGGAGCTGAGCACCTCGCTCACCACGCGGATGGCGTAGGGGAAGTCCTCAACGGAGGGGATAACGGGCTCGAGGGCCTTCTCGGCCAGAGCGCCGTGGCCGTACTCGCGGCGGCCGGTGCTGCGCTGGGGCTTGGCCTCGCCGGTGGAGTAGCCGGGGAAGTTGTAGTGGTGCATATAGCGCTTCTCTTCCTCTTCCCAGATGGTGTCGAGCTTCTGGGACATGGAGAGAGTGTTTAGGGTGGCTATGCTGAGCACCTGAGTCTGGCCGCGGGTGAAGAGGCCGCTGCCGTGCACGCGGGGGATGACGCCGACTTCGGCGGCCAGGGGACGGATCTCGTCCTTGCGGCGGCCGTCAACGCGGTGGCCCTCAAGCAGCCAGGCCTTGACTATCTTCTTCTGGAACTTGTAGGTGATCTCCTCGAGGTACTTGTCCATGTCCGGGTACTCCTCAAGGAAGAGCTCGTGCCAGTGCTCGATGAGCTTGTTCCAGCGCTCCTCGCGGATGTTCTTGTCGTCAGTGTCCATGGCGGCCTTGGCCTCGTCCATGGTGGCCTCGACTATCTTGTTGAAGAGCTCCTCGTTGAAGTCGGCGTGCTCATACTCGAACTTGGGCTTGCCAATGTCGCGGACCATCATGTCGATGAGGTCGAGCACGGGCTGGAGCTTCTCGTGGGCCTGCACGATGCCCTCGTACATGATGTCCTCGGGGACCTCCTTGGCGGCGGCCTCGATCATGACGACCTTCTTGTGGGTGGCGGCGACGGTGACGGTCATGCGGTTGGTCTCGCGCTCAGCCTTGGTGGGGTTGAAGAGGTACTTCTCGCCGTCCCAGCCGAGGGAGATGCCGGCGATGGGGCCGTTGAAGGGGATGTCCGAGATGGACACGGCGGCGGAGGCGCCGATCATGGCGGTTATCTCGGGGGAGCAGTCGCGGTCAACGGAGAGGACCTCGCACTGGATGGCGACGTCGTTGCGCAGGTCGTAGGGGAAGAGGGGGCGCATCGGGCGGTCGATCAGGCGGCTGGCCAGGATGGCGTTCAGGCTGGGACGGCCCTCGCGGCGCATGAAGCTGCCGGGGATGCGGCCCACGGCGTAGAGCTTCTCGTTGAAGTCGACGCTGAGGGGGAAGTAGTCGATGCCGTCGCGCGGGCGGGGAGAGGCGGTGACGGCGACGAGGACGGTGGTCTCGCCGTACTGCACGAGGACGGCGGCGTTGGCGAGCTCAGCCATGCGGCCGACCTCCATGCGGAGGGGCCTGCCGCAGTAGTCTATCTCGTAGACCTTCTTGTTGGGGAATTCCTTGTGCTTGATGATCATTCAGTTGTGCTCCTTTCAGGTGGTCTGATTTGTGCGGAGCTTGGCCATAGCACTTGAGAAAGTGTCCGGCGTCCGGGCGCTTTATCAAATACTAAGGCCGCCCCGCGGGTTCGGTGGGGTAGGCGGGAAAAGGCAAAAAATATGTGGGGGACGTATTCAATTGTCCCCCACATAAAAAACCTTCATACCCTTCAAAAGATGCCGGGGCCGGCGTCCTTACTTGCGGATGCCGAGCTTGGCGATGATGGCGCGGTAGCGCTCAATGTCCTTCTTCGCGAGGTAGTCGAGCAGGCGGCGGCGCTTGCCGACCATCTTGTACATGCCGAGACGGCTGTGGTCGTCCTTCGGATGCTGCTTCAGATGCTCGGTGAGCTGGCGGATGCGCTCGGTGAGGATGGCGATCTGGACCTCAGGCGAACCTGTGTCGCCCTCGTGGGTGGCGTTGTCGAGTATAACGGTGGTCTTCTGCTCTTTGGTGATCATTGTGCGTGCTTCCTTTCTGTTTTCTTTTCTCCAGCGGCTGAGTAACGGGGGTGAAAGGAGCCTCCCGCAACCAAGCACGCGGACGTACTAAAGTACATTAACACATTCTGCCCGATTTGTCAAAGCTTTTTCACTGTAATAGGGCCGGATCAATGCTCAAATCTGTACAAATCTTAACAGGAGCTGAAAAGGCTTATTGACAATTGCGCCAAGCTGACGTTAAATAGAACAAGCGGGTTTATTCAATGACTATATTCCATATATTATATTATAGAGAGGCAGCAAAATGAGCAGAACACCTGAGCAGTTCAAGGTCACGGAAGAGGAAATTCTTGACGTTTCCCTCAAGCACTTCTCGATGCACGGCTACGAGGGGACGAACCTCAATGATATAGCCAATGAGCTCAATATCACCAGGACTCCCATATACTATTACTTCAACAACAAGCTTGGCCTGTATGAGAGCGTGACAAAGCGGCACCTCCTCAGCAAGAAGGCGCAGTACACCAGCATCTTCACAAGCGATCTGCCTTTTTTTGAGAAGGTCCGCAAGGACCTTCTCGTATCGTCGCACCTGAGGTTGTCCGAGCAGGTTCTCTTTGCGGGCATCGACACCAACCCCAAGCTTACGGAGGCGCGTGACATACAAAACCAGGTAATGCGCGAGATCCACGAGATGAAGACCGAGAACATCCGCAAGGCCGTGGCCGACAAGATCCTCCGCCCGGACACCGACGTGGAGCAGTTCATGATCTACTTCTACGTCATCTCCCTCGGCATAGAGGCCGTCGACAAGCAGACGGAGTACGAGATCACCGAGGAGAGGATGGACAAGCTGGTCGACACGGTGCTCGACGGTATCATCAGCAAATACAAGGCCATCTGAGCGCAGCCGGAAGCGAAAAAACGCCGCCCGAGAGGGGCGGCGTTTTTCTTTGCTCATTTGCGGTAGTCGATGTCGGAGAAGTAGATCTCGTCGACGACGTAGTCCTTGGCGGGCAGGTTGGCGGCGGCCAGATAGCCGGCGCTGACGGCATAGACGGCCATGCCGGGCTTGTCGCTGTCGCCGAGGTTGAACACGTTCTGGAAGCGGTCTTTGACCTCGTCGTAGAGCACGCGGTCGGACTTGACGCCGAGGGCCACGATGACCTTGTCGCGCGGGAGGGACTTCTCCTCGCCGGTGGCCAGGTCGGTGACGACGACGGCGCTGTCCTCTATGCGCACGACCTTGTGGGCCATGAGGATCTTCACTCCGGCCTCGCGGGCGTAGTTGAGGTCAAGGCGGTGGTCCGTTATGGGCGGGATCTCATCCGGCAGCATGTCGACGACCGTGACCTCGTTGCCGGCAACGGCCAGCATGCGGGCAGTCTCAAGGCCGGTCTGGCCGGCGCCGAGCACGATGACCTTGGAGTCCTTGATCTCCGGGCGCTCGCACAGATAGGAGCGGACGGGGATGACGCCCTCGCCGCCGATGCCGGGCAGGGGAGGGATGGCCTCGACGGATCCGGTGGCGATGAACACGGCGTAGGGCTTGAGCTCCTCGAGCATCTCGGGCGTGCAGGTGGTGCCGAGGCGCACGGTGACGCCCAGCTTGCGCAGCATGTTCTCGTAGTAGCCGATCATCCAGCCGAGCTTGTACTTGCCGATGGGCATGCTGGCGAGGTTGATGTTGTCGCCGAGCTTGTCGCCCTTGTCGAAGAGCGTGACCGCAAAACCGCGCTTGGCGAGCGTCACGGCGGCCTCGAGTCCGGCGGGGCCGGCGCCGACTACCGCCACGGGCAGGCTGTCGCCGTTCACGTTCAGCTCGCGCGGGATGCAGAACTCGCGGCGGCCGCGGGGGTTCACGGTGCAGCCGGGCTGATTCGGGCCGAACTTGGTCTTGGTCAGGCAGTGCATGCAGGAGACGCAGAACTTCAGCTCGTCCTCGCGGCCCTCGGCGATCTTGTTGCAGAACTCGGGCTCGGCGAAGAGCTGACGGCCCAGCGCGACGAGGTCGCACTTGCCGGCTTCGATGATGGAGTCGATGTAATCCGGGTGCCGCAGGGAGCCGCAGGCGGCCACGGGGATGGAGACGCGCTTTTTCACGACCTCGGCGAAGGGCACCTTCCAGCCCTCCTCCTCGTTGCCGTCGGCGCTCATGCCGGTCAGGCGGGAGATGACGCCGCCGCCGTTGACGGTTATCATGGACACGCCGTGCTGCTCGAGGATGACGGCCGCGTCGCCCAGCCACTGCATGGAGGCGGTGCCCTCGTGGAAGTCGCTGCCGTTCATCTTGGCGATGACCTCAACGCCGGGGCAGGCGGCCTTGATGCGGTCGATGACCTCGACGGAGAAGCGCATGGCGTTCTCGACGTTCTGCGCGCCGTACTCGTCGGTCCTGTGGTTGAAATAGGGGCTGTAGAACTGCTCGGGCAGGTAGTTGTGGGCCATGTGCCACTCGATGGCGTCGGTGCCGGCCTTGGCGCAGCGCACCGCGGCGTCCACGTACTTCTGCTGTAGCTCGGGGATCATCTCGCGGGGGATGTAGTTGACGGCGGCTATCTTCTGGCCGTTCTCCTCCGGGTAGTCCTCCTGGGTGTAGGGCAGGTGGCCGGGCATCCAGAGCTGGCAGGCGAACTTGGCGCCCTCCTCGTGGACGGCGTCAATGGCCATCTTCAGGCCGGGGATGTACTTGTCGTCGTTCAGGAAGGGCTGCTCGTGCTGGCCGTACCACTTCGGTTCGACGCACATGATGCCGGGGATGATGAGCGCGGTGCCGCCGTGGGCGATGTTGCGGTAGTACTCGCAGTACTCGCGGCCGATGTAGCCGTTGGTGCAGAAATATTTTGCCATGGCGGAGAGGACCACGCGGTTCCTCAGCTCCATATTACCTATTTTGATGGGCTCAAGTAGCTTTCTCATTTCCTGTCTCCTGTTCTGAATCGGTTGGTTTATCGCTTATCTGTACAGCAGGTCCGTCATGTAGGCCCTGACGTTCTCCTCGGTCACGGGGCGGGCGGACATCTGCAGCAGCCTCTGCTCACGCATTACGAACTTCACGAAGTTCTCGTAGTCCTTCTCCATCGTGAAGCCGAGGTCCCTGGGCATGGGCAGCTCGACGGCGGCACTCAGGTCCTTGATGGCGCCGACGACGGCGTCCTTGACCTCGACGTTGGAGGCGCCCTCGGGCAGCTGCAGACCGAAGGCTTTGGCTATCTCGCGGATCTTGGGGGCCTCGGTGTCGCACAGGTGCTCGACCACGTAGGGCAGGGCCCAGGCGCAGGTGACGCCGTGCGCCGCGTGGGTGTAGGCGCCCAGGGCCTGGCCGATGCCGTGGCCGATCTGCACGCCGACGTCGGCCATGCCGCCCATGGCGATGTTAGAGGCCAGCAGCATGTTGTCCCTAGCCTCGAGGTCGTCCGGGTGCAGCCAGGCGTTGTAGAGGTTCTCGTACACCATCTTCATGCTCTGCAGGCACAGCGGGTCGCTGTACACGTGCGCCTCGGGCTTGAGATAGCCCTCGACCGCGTGGGCCATGGCGTCGAGGCCAGTGGCGCCGGTCATGTCCTTGGGCAGGGTCACGGTCATCTCGGGGTCAAGCAGGGCGTAATCGGGGACAAGCTTCTCGCGGTCGCGCGTGGAGATCTTGCGCTGGTTCTCGACGTCGTGCATGACGGCAGTGAACGTGACCTCGGAGCCGGTGCCGGAAGTGGTGGGTATGCAGATGAGGTGCGCGCCCTTGCTCGGGTAGAGCTCCGTGCCTATGTTGGTGGTGTAGTCGCGGCAGGTGCCGGGGTTGGTTATGAGCATGCGGGCGACCTTGGCGGTGTCCATGCAGCTGCCTCCGCCGATGGCGACGCAGGTGTCCACGCCCTCGCTGCGGCCGAGAGCCGCCGACTCCTCTATGGAGTGCATCGGGGACTCGATCTCCACCTTGTCGTAGACGACATAGGGAACCCCCGCCTCTTCAAGCGATTTGAGGCAGGGGTCGACAAGCCCGGCTGCCTTCACGTTCGGGCCATGGAAGACCATGACCTTCTTTGCACCGACTTTCTTCACGATATCACCGAGCTTGCGCGCGGCGCCGACTCCGTGATATACCTTCGTGATGAAAAACTCAAATTCCTTCTGCATTGATTGCTCCCCCTTTTTGCCTTGATTGATCGAGGGGCCAGGTCAGCAGCGGTTAAATATGTGCGGCAGCGCAGTTATTAAATTTGCGTGTTTATTAACGAAGTTAGTGTAACACCCTTTTCAAAAAATTCAAGCGTCAGAAGCTGGAAAATCGGAAAAATAAAAGCGCAAGTCGAAATTTGATTAAAACTGCACAAACGCTGTCCAAATTATTTGGCAATAATAAATGCGCATGTTTATTTAAGAATTGCTTGACAAATAATTATCGATAGCTATAATTGAAAACGAAAGACCGAAGAACCTGTCGAAAGGGCTGGAGCACGTGAGCTCCACCCGTCGGCCGGGACTGCAAGGTTATAATGTAGCTGCTTTGAAGGCTGAAAAAGCGAATAGGGGTGATACCAGGCGCGCCGGGGGGTATGGCGCGGTAAGCACAGGGGTAAGTTTGTCTGCTGTTAATAAACATACAAGTTTATTTAATCTTTATCATGCAGCAGTCCGACTTCAGTTTGCGCTGTTTATTAACACACTTTTGCAACAGCAATTACCTAAAAAGGAGTAACTCAAATGGCTTACAGTTTTCTAGAGCCCATCCGCGTTGGCAAAATGGTCCTGAAGAACAGGATTATCGTACCTGCAATGGCGCGTTACCTGTGTGAAGATGGATTTGCCACCGAGGACTATATCCGCTATTATGAAGCAATGGCCAAGGGCGGCGTGGCCATGGTCACCGTGGGCATCATGCCGATAGACCTCGGCTGGCCCAGCACGATGACCTCCCAGCCCTGCCTTGGCGACGACAAGTACATACCCCAGCTTCAGAAGGCGGTCACGGCGATGCACGCCGCCGGCGCGAAGGTCTCCTTCCAGCCCTGGATGCCCGGCCGCGCGCCCTACACCTACGCCGACGCCGTTGAGCGCGCTCAGGACATCGCCATAGTCAACAAGCTCACCAAGGACGAGATACTGAACATCGAGCGCAAGTATGTCGCTGCCTGCCTGCGCTGCGCCGCCTGCGGCGTGGACGCCATCGAGTGGCACAATGCGCACAACTACCTCGGCGAGCAGTTCTTCAGCCCCTACTTCAACCACAGGACCGACGAGTACGGCCAGCAGAACGTGGAGAACTCCATGCGTTTCGCCCGCGAGTGCATAAGCAAGGCGCGCCGCGCCCTGGACGAGGCCGGCTATCCCAACATCGAGATAATCGCGAAGCTCAACGGCTCCGACATCCTCCCCGGCGGCGTGACCCCGGAGATCCTGGCCGCCAGCGCCAAGGAATTGGAGAAGGTCGGCGTGGCCATGATAACCGTGAACGCCGGCGGCGGCCTCACCAGGCTCGAGGGCATGAGCGGCGACGGCCACAGGGCCGAGGGCTGGAAGGTGCCTCTGGCCGAGATCGTCAAGGCGGCGGTGTCCATCCCCGTTGCGGCGAGCGGCAACCTGAAGCACCCGTCCTATGTCGACAGCATCATCAAGGATGGCCGCTGCGACCTGGTCGCCCTGGGCCGCACGACCATCGCGGACCCCTACTGGGTCAGCAAGTGCGCCGCCGGGCGTGAGGACCTCATCCGCTACTGCCTGAGCTGCATGCACTGCATCTACGCCCAGCCGCGCAAGGAGTGCGGCTGCACCATGAACCCGCGCTGCCGCCGCGAATCCTTTGTGCCGGAGATCGAGAGCCTGCCCAAGGTCGGCAACGGCCGCAAGGTCATGGTCATAGGCGCCGGCCCCGCCGGCTGCGCCGCGGCGATAGCCCTCGCCCAGAGGGGCTTCAAGCCCATCATCTGCGAGAAGGCCGACTACATTGGCGGCATGATGCTCGTCGCCGGCATGCCGATAGGCAAGCAGGAGTTCCAGTACGGCATCGGCTACTATATGAACATGCTCAAGGAGCTGAAGGTGGAGGTCCGCCTGAACACCGAGGCAACCCCCGAGCTCATCCGCGCCGAGGCGCCCTACGCCGTCATCTGCGCGGTCGGCTCCAATGAGCTGGTCCCGTCCATCCCGGGCGTCGACGGGCCGAACGTCATCACGGTTCGCAGCTATCTCGTCGACAGGCCCGAGTACCGCAACCGCCGCATAGCCGTCATCGGCGGCGGCCAGACCGGCCTGGAGGCCGCGCACATGCTCCGCTCCGTCGGCAACGACGTGGTCTGCGTCGAGATGCAGCCGCGCTCCTACGCCACGCTGCTCGAGCACAAGCTCGACCTCGAGTACGCCGAGGAGTCCGGCGTCAAGATGCTCTTTGAGCACAAGGTGCTGGAGTTCGGCGTCAACAGCGTGGTCACCGAGAACCTCAAGACCGGCGAGAAGGAGACCATAGAGGCCGACGTCATCGTGCTCGCCTTCGGTGTGCGCCCGAACACCGCCGAAGTTGACAAACTGCGCGAGTGCGGAGTTGAAAAGTTCTTTAACGTAGGCGACAGCAGCAAGCCCGGCATGATATACCAGGCCGTCGCCGCCGCCCACGATTGTGCCATCGCGCTCGAATAGAGCGTGGGGAAAAGGGAAAGGAGATAAATATGAAAGCGTTTGAGACCACTATTAAGCCGCTTGTGAAGTTCGGTGAGGGTTCCTCCCTCTGTGCCGGTGAGAAGTTCAAGCTCCTCGGCTGCACGAAGGTCCTGGCCGGCTATGATGCCAACATAAATCCTGCGGTTGTGGACGCCGTCATCGGCTCCATAGAGAAGGAGGGCATAGAGGTAGTACGCTATGCATGCTCCTACTCCGACGGCAAGAACGACGGCGTCATCGAGTGCCGCCAGCTCGCCCTTGACAACAAGGTCGACGGCTTCCTGGCCATGGGCGGCGGCAGCACTATGGACATCGTCAAGGCTGCCAGCCTGCTTGTGAATGTGGATCTCCCCGAGGGCGCCAAGTCTCTGGTGAACTACTTTGTCGGCCACTACAACGGGCCTGACCTGCCCCGCCACGCCGGCCTCATCAGCATCCCCACCACCGCCGACACCGGCGCCGAGGCCACCCGCAGCTGCATCATCGCCTCCAGCGCCCTGGGCGTGAAGGCCACGCTCTCCTCCCAGGCCGCCAAGGCCGACTGGGTGCTGCTCGACCCCGAGATGACCAAAGATCTGCCGCCCTACTTCACCGCCATCACCGGCATGGACGCCATCGCCCACGCCTGCGAGGCCCTCTGCTGCACCCGCAGCAACATCTACACCGAGATGATCTGCGGCAAGTCCCTCGAGCTCTCGTGGAAGAACCTGCCCATCGTCTACAAGGAGCCCCACAACATGGAGGCCCGCGCCAACATGAGCCTCGCCGCCTACCTCGCCCTCACCGGTGAGAGCTACGGCAACTGCGGCCACTCCATGGCCCACGCCATCGGCGCCGACTTCCACGTCCCCCACGGCCACTGCTGCGCCTGGACCGCGCCCGTCGCCCTCTACTACACCAGGAACGACTGCGACCACGAGATCCGCCTCATCGCCCGCAGCTTCGGCCTCGACGACAAGTCCCCCACCGTGGCCAAGGACGTCGCCAACGCAATGAAGCAGCTCGTCTGGAGCCTCGGCATCAAGACCCCCGCCGAGATGGGCATCAAGCGCGAGGACTTCATAGCCTCCGCGCCCAAGGTAATGGTCGACCCCATCCACCTGTGCTGCCACACGCCGCTCACCGAGGACAAGGCTCGCGAGCTGCTCGGCGAGGTCTACGACCAGAAGCTGTACGAGTGAGTTGTTCCCGCGCAAAGCGGGTCTGAAAAGAAAGGGAGAATATTTGTGGAAGGCAAACTCAAACTGACACAGAACCCCAAGTTCATTGCCGTTGGATGTTTCCTGCAAATGTTCCTTGGCATGGGACTTTGCAGCACATTCTCAATGATGCTGCCCGAGATGAGCGCCCATACCGGATTCAGCACGGGCGTCATCTCCTGGAACCTCACCTTTGCCTACGCCGCATCGTTTATTGTATCCGTTTTCCTCTTCAAACCCCTGCTCGCCAAGTTCGGCGCCAAGAAGCTGCTCATCTTCGGCGATCTGCTGCTGATCGGCCACTATCTGCTCTACTCCTACGCTGAGAGCCTGTGGATGCTGCGCATCTGCGGCACCCTGGGCGGCCTGGTCACCCTCTTCGCCTGCGCCACGCCGGTTTCCGTCGTCATAACCAACTGGTTCGTGGACAAGCGCTCCTCCGTGCTGGCCGTCATCATGGGCAGCTACGGCTTCGGCGGCATGATAATCATGCCCGTGATCGGCAGGCTGATAGCCGCTTACGGCTACCAGGTGGCCTACCGCGCGCACTCCGCCGCCGGCCTCATCCTGCTGCTCGTGACCATCATCTTCATCCGCGACACGCCTGAGCAGATGGGCGTCAAGCCCTACGGCTGGGAAAAGGCCCAGCAGATACAGGCCGAGCTCGAGGCCAAAAAGGCGCTCAACGACGCCAAGGACGGCATAACCCTGGCGACCGCGCGCAAGACCAAGAGCTACTGGCTGCTCTGGATCGGCCTGGCCATCTCGTCCTTCCCCGGCGTTGCGTTCCGCTTCTACAACGGCGCCTTCTTCAAGGGCCCCGTCGGCCTCGACACCGTTACATACTCCGACTGGGCTGCGGTGCTCTCCGTCTGCATTGCCGCCGGCATGCTGCTCATGGGCATCATGAGCGACAACATAGGCGCGCCGAAGATGGTCATAATCATGCACGTCGTCTCCATCGCCGGCTACGCCTGCGCCATCGTGCTGATGAAGCACAACACTTCCTTCGCGCTGCTGCTGATAACCGTCATCCTCTGCGGCATGAACGGCCCGCTTGACAACGCGACCGCGCCCTATCTCATCCCCGAGGCCTTCGGCCGAAGATACTATGACGAGATCATAGGCTCCTACGCGGGCGCGATGATGATAGGCAATATCTTCGTGCCGCTAATGATAGGCGGTATCATCTCTGACGCGACCTACGAATCCTTCACCAAGGCCTGGTGGATAATAATCGGCTTCTCGGTGGTGGCGATGATCCTGCTGCTGACCGGACTGTACACCGGACCCTTCCGCAAGCAGTTCCTGGCCATGAAGGCCCAGGAGAAGCAGGAGAAAAAGGAGAAGAAGGCCGCGCACAGCGGAGGCTGATGCATAATGGCAGCTGAAAAGATGTCTGAAGTCAGACACAGCATCCTCACCAGATGCAGCACAAGGTCGTTCACGGCCGAACCCGTACCGGATGAGCTGCTCATGCAGCTCATCGACGCGGGCCTGGCGGCGCCCTGGGCGTATCACGATCACGCCAGGCACCTGTGCGCGATAAGCGGGCACGAGAACGTGCAGATCCTCGCCCGCGTGTTCAGCGAGGTGCTGGGCCGGCCCGGGTACAACATGTACAGGCCCGCGGCGGCGATACTCGCCTGCACCGAGCGCGGCAACGACAACCAGAAGCTGGAGGTCGGCTGCATGCTGGAGAACATCTTCCTCCAGGCCCGGGACCTGGGTCTCGGCGCCTGCTGGATAAATCAGGCGCGCGACATCTGCGACGATAAGCGCGTGCGTGCGGTCCTGCGCCGCTTCGGCGTGCCGGAGACGCACATAGTCTGGGGCATAGCCATAGTGGGCTACGCCGCCTACCCCGAGCCCGAGAGGACGCACCGCGAGGGCACGTTCAACATTTATAAGTGACAGAAGGGCTGGTATTTCTCAATGGATGAAAAATCGCTGAAAAAATACTCCCGCAACGCTCTGCTTGGCTCCTTTGTATCCATGCTGACTGCGGGTCTCGCAACGATGATGTATTCCGACTGCCTCGGCACCATTCAGACCGAGCTTTCCCTGACTGCGGCGCAGTCGGGCTCCCTGGCCACCTACACCTTCATGGGCCAGATGCTCGGCGGCATGGTCGCGGGCTATATCGCAGACCGCATAGGGCGCAAAAAGGTGCTCATTGCGGACGTCATCCTCGCAACAGGCGCGGTGTTCGCCACCTCGTTCCTGACGTCTTACTCCATCTTCGGCCTGCTCCGCTTCATAACCGGCGTCGGCCTCGGCGGCTGCTACTACATAGCCTCCATCCTGATCGGTGAGTTCGTCTCCACCGACAAGCGCGGCTTCATGAGCGGCGTCTCCACCTCCGTGTGGAACTTCGGCTATGTCGTGGCCTGCGTCATGTCCTCCACCGTGCTCAACAGCATCGGCTGGAGAAACTGCTTCCGCATCTGCGCTCTCCCGATCCTCGCCGTCATCTTCATGGTGTTCTGCATGAAGGACGCCCCGTCCTTCACCGCCGCCAAGGCCGCCCGCGACAAGCGCGACGCCAGCATTGGCAAGAAGGAGAACGCCTATGCCGAGATCTGGGCCAGCCCCAAGCTGAGGAAGTCCTTCATCATCTGGTCCATCTCCATGATCCTCTACTTCTACGGCTACTACGGCTTCATCACCTGGCTGCCCTCCTATGTCCAGGGCCGCGTGGGCATGACCTCCGCCGGCTGGATTACCGCCGCGGGCTACATCGCCATGATCATCGGCACCGCTGGCGGCGGCAAGATCGCCGACAAGATCGGCCGCAAGAAGCTCTTCCTCATCGGCACCATCGGCACCGCCATATTCGGCCTCTGCCTGGCCATGTGGGCCAAAGAGAGCAACGTCCTCGTGCTCATGCTCCTCTACGGCGTCTGCTACGGCATGCCGACCGGCATCCACGCCACCTTCATCGGCGAGTGCTTCCCCACGCACCTGCGCACCACCGGCGTCGGCTTCACCTTCAACATCGGCCGCCTCGGCGCCTTCATCGCCCCCATACTCATCGGCAAGATGGTCGACATGGACATGATCTCCCTCGGCATCGCCACCATGACCGTCTCCTACGTGCTCTGCTCCGTCGCAACGCTGCCCATCAAGGAGCGCGAGTACGACGCGTCCAAGGTCTCTGCCGAGCTTGAATGACCCCCTTTTTCACTCCGCATAAAGAATATGCCGCTGAAGCAGACGCTTCAGCGGCATATTCATTAAGATTTGCTTAAAAATTGGAAAATCTGTTGAAGCGCCGGACTTATCCATGATAAGATGCTGTCAAGAAGTCGAACAGGAGGCGAGATACCATGTCCAAGCGCAGACTGAGGCTCATTGCCCTGACGGCTCTGCTGCTTTCGTCGGCCCTGCTGCTTTCGGCGTGCGGGCTGTTCGGCGAGGACGCGCCCGATGTAAGCGCGCTGCCGAGTCCCCGACCCACTCCGAGCACGACCCCGACCGCCCCGCCGTCCGACGTCCCGTCTGCCGCCCCGTCTGAGGAGCCGGCGCTGATAAGCGGGCTGGAGGAGGCCTCGGCGCTGGTCTGCGAGGTGAAAAATGAGCTGGAGGGCAGCCACCAGTACACGGCCATCGACTATGCCCTGGCCGAGGACGAGGGCGACTTCGTGCAGGCCGCCGTCCTGTTTCGGGACGCCGGCAAGCTGAGCGAGGGCAACATATGCGTCGTGACGCAGGATTCAAGCACGGTCATCTCATACGGCGGGCCGGACGACATCTACAGGTATACGGACAAATGCAGCCTTGAGATACGAAACGGCGACACCGTGAGCTACTACGTCGAGAACTACGACACCGGGGAGCTGATACACTTCGCGTTCAAATGCTCGACACTCGAGGACGGCACTCCGCACTATGAGACCGTGGATGCCCCGCAATAAACCGAGCACAAAGCAAAACGCAGGAAGGCGCATGTTCACGCCTTCCTGCGTTTTTTATTCTCTTTTACGCCTTGTTGCCCTTGAGGGCCTTCATGCGCTGGCTGTGGTCGAGGATGCGCTTGCGCAGGCGGAGGTTCTTGGGCGTGACCTCGAGCAGCTCGTCGTCGGCGAGGAACTCCAGGCACTGCTCAAGGCTCAGCTGCCTCGGCGGGGTGAGGCGCAGCGCCTCATCGCTGCCGGCGGCACGCATGTTGGTGAGCTGCTTCTTGCGGCAGACGTTGACGGGGATGTCCTCGTTCTTCGGCGAGACGCCGACTATCATGCCGGCGTACACGGGCGTGCCCGGGCCGATGAACAGCGCGCCGCGCTCCTGGGCGTTGAACAGGCCGTAGGTCACGGCCTCGCCCTGCTCCCAAGCCACGAGGCTGCCCGTGCCGCGCCTCGAGAGCTCGCCCTTGTAGGGCTCGTAGCACTCGAACACGGAGGACATGATGCCCTCGCCCTTGGTGTCGGTGAGGAACTCGTTCCGGTAGCCGAAGAGGCCGCGCTCCGGTACGAGGAAGGTCGCCTTGGTGCGCGCGCCGACGGGGTTCATCTCCACGAACTCGCCCTTGCGGGAGCCGAGCTTCTCGATGACCGCGCCGATATACTCGCTGGGCACGTCGACGACGACGCGCTCAATGGGCTCGCACTTCTTGCCGTCTATGGTCTGGTACAGCACCCTCGGGGGAGAGACGGAGAACTCATAGCCTTCTCGGCGCATCGTCTCGATGAGGATGGAGAGGTGCATCTCGCCGCGGCCCGCGACGACGAAGCTGTCGGTCGAGCCCTCGAGCTCCGAGACGTGCAGGGACACGTCCTTGAGCGTCTCGCGGAAGAGCCGCTCGCGTATCTGGCGGCTGGTGACGAACTTGCCCTCGCGTCCGGCGAAGGGGCTGTCATTGACGGAGAAGGTCATCTCCATGGTGGGCGCGGAGATCTTTACGAACTCGATGGGCTCCACGGCCTCGGGGGCGCAGATGGTGTCGCCTATCGTGATGTCGCCGATGCCGCTCATGGCGATGATGTTGCCGGCGGTCGCCTCCTGGACGGGCACGCGCTGCAATCCCTCAAACTGGTACATGGACACGGCCTTGGCCTTTCTCGGGGCGGCGTCCGGGTCGTGGTAGTTGCAGACGGCGATCTCCTGGTTGGCGTGGATGGTGCCGCGCTCGATGCGGCCGATGGCTATGCGTCCGACGAACTCGTTGTAGTCGATGGAGGAGACGAGCATCTGGAAGGGGGCGTGCTCGTCACCGGTCGGCTCGGGAATATATTTTATAATGGTGTCGAAGAGCGGCTTGAGGTCCGTGCCCGGCACGTCGGGGGAGTAGGACGCGGTGCCGTTCCTGCCGGAGCAGAAGAGCATGGGGGAGTCGAGCTGCTCATCCGTGCAGCCGAGGTCCATGAGGAGCTCCAGCACCTCGTCCACGACCTCCAGCACGCGCTGGTCGGGCCGGTCGATCTTGTTGAGGACGACGATGACCCTGTGGCCCAGCTCCAGGGCCTTGGAGAGCACGAAGCGCGTCTGGGGCATGGGGCCCTCAGCGGCGTCCACGAGCAGGATGACGCCGTTGACCATCTTCAGGATGCGCTCCACCTCGCCGCCGAAGTCGGCGTGGCCCGGGGTGTCGACTATGTTTATCTTCGTGTCGCCGTAACGCACGGCGGTGTTCTTCGCGAGTATGGTTATGCCGCGCTCGCGCTCGAGGTCACCGGAGTCCATGACCCTGGTCTCGACCTCCTGGTTTTCGCGAAAAACGCCCGACTGCTTGAGCATCTCGTCGACCAGCGTGGTCTTGCCGTGGTCGACGTGGGCGATTATCGCAACGTTCCTCAGCTTGTCCAAAAGTACCACCTCTTATTTTCTCACAAACCCGAATTTTATCACTGTATCTGCCATTTTGCAAGGCTTATTATTTACTTTAGGCAGAGAATGTGTTAATATGAGCGTTACGAGATCAGGGGAGTGAGGACTTGAACCGGAGAGATATGACCGTCGGCCCGGAGTGGAAGGAGATACTGCTCTTTTCGCTGCCGATCATGGCCGGCCAGTTTTTGCAGCAGCTGTACAACACGGTGGACAGCATCGTCGTCAGCCGCTACGGCGGGCCGACGCAGGAGATATCGAACGCCATGTTCGCCGCCGTGGGCAGCTGCACCTCGCTCATCTTCCTCTTCCTGGCCATCTCCCTGGGCCTCGCCAACGGCGGGGGCGTGCTGGTCTCCCAGCTCTACGGCGCGCGGCGCGAGCACGAGCTCCGGCGGGCGGCCTCCACGCTGCTCATAACCCAGGCCAGCCTGGGCACCGCGCTAGCCGTCCTCGGCAGCCTCGGCGCGGAGCTGCTGGTCGTGGGCCTCATGCGCGTCACGGACGAGGCCAGCCGGGCCTACGCCGTCGAATACTTCGCCATCTACGCCGTGGGCCTCATCTTCCAGTACATCTACAACGCCGTGGCGGGCATACTCCGCGCGGTGGGCGACAGCCGGGCGAGTATGTACTTTCTCTGCGTCAGCGCCGTGCTCAACACCGTGCTCGACCTCTGGTTCGTCATCAGCTTCGGCTGGGGCGTCGTGGGCGTCGCCGTGGCCACGGTCATAGCCCAGGCCGCCAGCGCCACGGTCAGCATTGTATATATGATGCGCCGCTACCCAATCTTCCGATTCAGGCGCAGCGAGTTCGTGTTCGACACGGAGAAGTTCCGCATCTGCCTCAAGCTCGGCATCCCGGCCATAATCCAGCAGGCCGTCGTGTCCATGGGCAACGTGTTCATTCAGCGCCTCGTCAACAGCTTCGGCCAGGTCACGATGAGCGCCTTCAACGCCGGCAACCGCATGGAGAGCTATGCGCTCATCCCCATCTTCGGCACGAACATGGCCGTCGCCTCCTTCACGGGCCAGAACGTCGGCGCGCTCAAGTACGACCGCGTCAAGAGCGGCTGGAAATACAGCACGCTGATGGCCGCGGGTATGAGCCTCGTCGTCGCCTTTTTGCTCTACATCTTCGCGGAGGACTTCGCCAAGCTCTTCAGCCTGAGCGGCGAGTCGCTCACCCAGGCGGTGGAGTATCAGCACTGGATGAGCTACTGCATCATCCTCTTCGCCGCGTGTATGCCCACCTCGGGCCTCCTTCAGGGCGCGGGCGACGCGCTGTGGACCTCCATGACCAGCTTCTGCACCCTCGCGCTCCGCGTGGCCGTGGCCTATATCATGGTCTACGCGCTCGACGTCGGTTACGCGGCCTGCTGGCTGAACATCCCCTTCGGCTGGACGCTGGGCATACTGCTAAATTACCCGAGATACTTCTCCAGGCGCTGGATGACCAAGCGCGTGGTGCGCGACCCCATCCCCGTGGACGAGGCAGAGGAGGCGAGTCTGTTTGAGTGATTTCTTCGCGCTGATATCCCGCATGCGCTATATAGAGCGCTGGGGCCTCATGCGCTCGAGCATACCCGAAAACGTGCAGGAGCACAGCCACATGGTCGCCGTGCTGGCCCACGCGCTGGGCCTCATCCGGCGCGACGTGTTCAAAAAGCCCTGCGACCCCAACTATCTCGCCGCCGCCGCGCTCTATCACGACGCGCCCGAGATACTCACCGGCGACATGCCGACGCCCATCAAATACCACAGCGGCCGCATAAGCGAGGCCTACCACGAGGTGGAGCACGTCGCGGCGTCAAAGCTGATAGAAATGCTTCCAGTGGAGCTGAGAGGCGAGTTTGAACCGCTTATCAGCGGAGAAGTGGGGGACGATGCCAAAGCGCTCATCAAGGCCGCGGACAGGCTCTCGGCATACATCAAGTGCGTGGAGGAGCGCAAGGCGGGCAACCTCGAGTTCGTCAGCGCCGAGGCGCAGACCCGGCGCAGGATCGAGGACATGCACCTGCCCGAGGCGGATTATTTTCTTGAGCATTTCATGCCGGCCTTCGAGAAGAACCTCGACGAGCTGGGCACGATGACCTGAGGAGGACGAAAGATGAAAGCAATAGTCACAGTCATAGGCCACGACCGGGTCGGCATAATCGCCGACGTCAGCCGCATCCTCGCCGAGCGGGGAGTGAACGTGCTGGACATCAGCCAGACGGTCATGCAGGAGTACTTCACCATGATAATGCTCGTGGACGCCTCCGGCTGCTCCGTGCCCTTCGCCGAGCTGACGGCCCTGCTCCGCACCGAGGGCGAAAAGCTGGGGCTCGACATCCGCGCCCAGCGCGAGGACATCTTCAACGCGATGCACAAGATCTGAGGCGGTTTTGCTATGATTAACAGAGGCGAGATTTTACAGACTATCGAGATGATAGACCAGCAGCATCTGGACGTGCGGACGGTGACTATGGGCATCTCCCTGCTCGACTGCTGCGACACGGACGCCAAGGCGGCGTGCCGGAAGATATACGACAAGATAACGCGCTCGGCGAAGGACCTGGTCCGGACCGGCGAGGAGATAGAGGCCGAGTTCGGCATCCCCATCGTGAACAAGCGCATCTCGGTGACGCCGATTGCGCTGGTGGCGGGGGCGTCGGAGACGGAGGATTACGTGCCGTTTGCAAAGGCTCTGGACGCGGCGCGGGCGGAGACGGGTGTGAATTTCGTCGGCGGCTTTTCCGCGCTGGTGCAGAAGGGCATGACCCCTGCGGACATGCGGCTCATCCGCGCGATCCCGCAGGCGCTGGCGGAGACGGAGCTGGTGTGCTCGAGCGTGAACATAGGCTCGACAAAGGCGGGCATAAACATGGACGCGGTGGCGCTCATGGGCGAGACGGTGAAGGAGACCGCGCGCCTGACGGCGGACCGCGGCGGTTTCGGCTGCGCAAAGCTCGTCGTGTTCTGCAACGCGGTGGAGGATAACCCCTTCATGGCGGGCGCATTCCACGGCGTTTCGGAGCCTGACCGTGTGATAAACGTCGGCGTGTCCGGCCCGGGCGTGGTGCACCATGCGCTGAAGGCAGTGAAGGGCGCGAGCTTCGACGTGGTGGCGGAAACCATCAAAAAGACAGCGTTCCAGGTGACGCGCATGGGCCAGCTGGTGGCGCAGGAGGCGTCGCGGCGGCTGGGCGTGCCGTTCGGCATAGTCGACCTGTCGCTGGCGCCGACTCCGGCGGTGGGCGATTCGGTGGCGCGGATACTGGAGGAGATGGGCCTGGAGGTCTGCGGCACGCACGGGACTACGGCGGCGCTGGCGCTCCTGAACGACGCGGTGAAGAAGGGCGGCGTCATGGCCAGCTCCTCGGTAGGCGGACTGTCGGGCGCGTTCATACCTGTGTCGGAGGACGAGGGCATGATCGCGGCGGCGAGCTCGGGCGCGCTGTGCCTGGACAAGCTGGAGGCGATGACCTGCGTGTGCTCGGTGGGGCTCGATATGATAGCGGTGCCGGGCTCGACGAGCGCGGAGACGATCGCGGCCATCATCGCGGACGAGGCGGCCATCGGCATGATAAACCAGAAGACGACGGCGGTGCGCCTGATCCCGGCTCCGGGCATGGAGGTCGGGGACACGGTGGAGTTCGGCGGGCTGCTGGGCTCCGCGCCGGTTATGGCGGTGCACCCGTTCTCGAGCGCAGAGTTCGTGCGCCGCGGCGGACGCATACCTGCGCCGATACACTCGCTGAAGAACTGAGGTGCTCCATGGATAAGGAGAAGATGGACCGCATATCCGAGCTGACACGCCTCTCCCGAGAGCGCGAGCTGACGCCCGACGAGCTGACCGAGCGCGCCGCGCTGCGCGCCGAGTATCTCCAGGATTGGCGCAAAAGCACAGTAAATGTGCTTGAAAATACCTATATCGTCGACGAAAAGGGCAACAAGCATAAGCTCAAAAAGAAGCAGTGATCCCAAACGAATAAAAGTTTCGCCCGCCTTTTCAAAGGCGGCGGGGTGCAGGGGCAGAGCCCTTGCCCGCGCTCCGCAGAGCGCGGAACCCCCTTGTGCTTCATAAAGCGCAGGAGGGGGTCTAAGGGGGAACCCTCGCCGGGGGTTCCCCCTTTTTCTTTACTCTTGTGCGTGTGCGCCGTTTCTTTGGGAGGTTTTCGTTGCCCTGTCCTGCCATTCGACCCCATTTCTTTGGTGCTTGCCCAAAGAAACGGGGTCGAGCCGCCAAAGAAAGGCGCTTTTTTACCCCGGCGGCTCCACCATTCGCGTGAGCGCTACCAGTCGGTGGGCGTGACGTTCCTCGCCCGACTTGGGGAGGGGCTTGGTGGTTGACCGGGCGCTCAAGTCAGCTTGACGCAGTCGGCGGCTATGTTGGGGCTTCGCGTTCGTGGGAGAGGCGGGTGGGACCGAACAGCTCCCGTGGCGGCACCCAAAAGCGCGTTTCGTTGGGGCTCCACCCCGTTTCTTTGCGCAAGAGCAAAGAAATGGGGTGGAACGGGCAGCAGGGGGGAGGGGCTTCTGCCCAAGAAAACGGCGCACACGTAAAAGGCGCAAATAAGGTGCCGCCTTTTCTTTGGCTTTGTACTTGTGCGCCGATACGTTGGGAGGGGGTCGTTAGCTGTCCTGCGATTCGACCCCATTTCTTTGGTGCTTGCCCAAAGAAACGGTGTCGAGCCGCCAAAGAAAAGCGCTTTTTTTACCCCGGCGGCTCCACCATCCGCGTGAGCGCTACCAGTCGGTGGCCGGGACGTTCCTCGCCCGACTTGGGGCGGGGGCTGGTGCGGGTTTTTGGCGCTCGCTTCTCATAAAACAAAAAACGCCCCCACAGGGGGCGTTTTTGGGTCTGTTTTACTCAGCCGTTGAGGTAGTCGACGGCCACTTGGGCGTAGAGGGCGGAGCCGGTCTCCATGGCGCTCTCGTCGATGCAGAACATGTCGCTGTGCTGCGGGGCGTCGCCGCCTCCGCCGAGGGCCACGAAGGCACAGGGGATGTGGGATGTGTACTCGGCAAAGTCCTCGCCGCCCATGTTGCGCTGGAAGGGGAATATCTTCTCGGGCGGCACCAGCTTTTCGGCCGCGGCCCGGGCGATGGCCGTCATGTGCGGCTCGTTGACCAGGATCTCGGTCTTGAACTGGTAGTCGAGCTCCGCTGTGCAGCGGTAGGCCGCGGCGGTCTGCTTGGCAATGCGCTCCATGATCTCCGGCATGTGCGGGTGGATGTCCTTGTTGAAGATGCGCACCGTGCCCTCGAGCACGGCCTCGCCGGAGATGATGTTGAACCGCGCGCCGGAGTGGAGCGTGCCCACCGTCACGACGATGGGGTCGAGCGGGCTGAACTCGCGGCTGGATATGGTCTGCAGCGCCAGCACTATGGCCGAGGCAGCGACGGTGGCGTCGATGCCCTCGTCGGGGAGCGCGCCGTGGCTTGCCTTGCCGGTGACCGTCAGCTTGAAGTAGTCGGCGGCGGGGTGGAGCGTACCCTCGGAGAGCGAGAGCGAGCCAGCGGGCCGCCGGGAGAAGATGTGCTGGCCGAAGGCGGCGTCCACGCCGTCCAGGACGCCCTGCTCAACGATGCACTTCGCACCGCTGGCAAGCTCCTCGGCGGGCTGGAAGATGAGCTTGACCGTGCCGCAGAGCTCGTCCTTCACGGAGGAGAGTATCTTCGCCGCGCCCAGCAGCATGGCGGTGTGCGTGTCGTGGCCGCAGGCGTGCATATAGTCCTCGTTCTCGGAGGCGTAGGGCAGGCCGGTCTTCTCGGTGGTGGTGAGCGCGTCGATGTCCGCGCGCAGGGCGATGCACTTGCCGGGCTTTCCGCCCTTTATCTCGCCCACAAGGCCCGTGGGCTCAAAGAGGCGGTAGGGGATGCCCATCTTGTCGAGCTCCTCGGCGATGCGCTTTGTGGTGCGGAACTCCTCAAAGCTTGCCTCCGGGTGGCGGTGAAAGTCGCGGCGCATCTCCACGACGTAGGGATAGACCTCATGGGCCAGCTTCTTGATGTCAGCCATAGTGTTCTCCTTCCTCGGGGCACGCGCCCCGGCGTGTGTCGGGCGACGGTATGACCGCCTCGCCGAGCGAGGCGGTCATTTCTCATCTAATATTCTGCTGTGTGCGGTGCTGCTGACTCAGCTCTCGAGTATCTTGAGGGCCGTGGCGACCATCGCCGTGACGCCGCACTCGAGCGCCTCCTCCTGGAAGGTGCAGCGGGCGTCGTGCAGGGAGTGGGGCGCGTCGCCCAGGTAGCCGGCGTTGAGCAGCAAAAACAGGCTCGGCGTGCCGGTGGCGTTGCCATAGTAGCTGAAGTCCTCGCTGAAGGAGAGCGGCTCTTCCAGGTTGTCGACGTAGTCCGGGCCGAGGGCCTCGGCGACAGCCTCGGCGCCTATCTTGAGCAGCTTGGGGTCGTTGACCACGGAGCCGTAGCCTTCGATGTGCTCGACGTCGAACTTGCAGGCGCTCAGCTCGGCGGTGCCGCGGGCGAGGCGCATGACCTCGTCGTAGATGACCTTGCGGGTCTCCTCGCCGTAGGTGCGGCAGACCATCTCAAGGCTGGCGGTGCTGGGGATGATGTTGACGGCCTCGCCGCCCTTGATGACGCCGATGGAGACGATGGCGGTCTTGAGCGGGTTGACGCGGCGGGCGACGATCTGCTGGGCGTTAACGATGAACTGAGCCAGCGCGAGGATGGCGTCGTGGCCGTTTTGCGGCTGGGAACCGTGGGCGTTCTGGCCGGTGACCTTGACGTTGTAGAGGTCGAAAGCCGTGGTGGCGATGCCGTTATACATGCTCACGGCGCCGACCTTGGGTCCTCCCGGCGAGATGTGGGTGGCCATGATGGCGTCGACGTGCGGGTTCTCCATGACGCCGGCCTCGACCATGGGGCGAGCGCCGCCCATGGGGGCCTTCTCCTCGCCCGGCTGGAAGATGAGCTTTACAGTGCCGGGCAGCTGGTCGCGCATGCCGCAGAGCACCTTGGCCGTGGCGAGCAGCATGGAGATGTGCGTGTCGTGGCCGCAGGCGTGCATGACGCCGTCGTTCTGGCTTGCGAAGGGCAGGCCGGTCTCCTCCTTGACGGGCAGAGCGTCGATGTCCGCGCGGATGGCGACGCACTTGCCGGGCTTGGCGCCCTTGATGATGGCGACCGCGCCGGTGGGCAGCGGGCGCTCAACGCTGTCGCAGCCGAAGCTCTTGAGGAGCTCTACTATCTTCTCCGTCGTGCGGAACTCGTTGTTGCTCAGCTCCGGATGGGCGTGGAAATCGCGCCTCCAGGAGAGCATCTCATCGGATATTTCATGAGCTCTGGCTCTGATGTCCATGATGTTTAGTCCTTTCTAACTTAAAATATGGGATTAGGGGAGACGGTGTCCGTCTCCCCATTATTGAGCTTCGTTATTATCAGAAGACGAGCAGGTTCGCCATGTAGCCCGCGATCAGGACGCTGGTGATGGAGACGGAGACCATGCCGGCGATGAGCATCTTGGGCATCATGTGGTCGAGCATGAGCTGCTTCTCCTGGTCGTTGGCGGCGGTGGCGTTGACGACCTCGTTGGTGACGATGTAGGTGCCGGGGAAGCCGAAGAGGCAGGTGCTGCCGATGGCGCAGCTCATCTGCCAGCTCACGCCGAAGATCTTGCCGACCAGCGTGGAGATCACGAGGAAGGTGATGCTGCCGGTGACAACGACGACGAGCAGGGGCCAGAGCATGCCGGCGACCATGTCAGGCGTGGACTGGGCGAGGTTGGTGAAGATGGACAGCGTGACGACGACGAGCATGAAGCCGTCCGCGCCGGCCTTGCCCATGGGGCCGATATCGAGGAAGCCGAGTTCCTTGAACACGACGCCGTAGATGAGCGCGAAGATCAGAGCGCTGATGGTGAAGGCACTGCCGGTGTCGGCGATCATGCCGTTGATCCAGTTGGCGGTGATGGTGGCGAGGAAGCCGACAAGGGCGACCTTGGCCATGATGATGTTGGCGCCGTTGTACTTGTCGGGCAGGGGCGGGATGAGACGCTTCTTGGTGACGGCGTCGGCGGCGGCTATCTTGGCGGTGACGCCCTTGAGCTCCTCGCCGGACTCGACGAGGCGGCGGACACGCTTGGCCTCGCTCTTCAGGCAGAGGGAGCAGACGGGGTAGCCGACGAAGCCCTGCACGACCATGACGAGGGCGGCAAAGACGCCGAGCTCGACGCTGTAATCGGCAACGGCATTCTGCATGGTGAGGGTGGCGACAACGCCGCCGGAGAGGATGGGCGCGCCGACGATGACGTAGTTCTTGTCGGAGACGATGAGGCCGCCGAGGAAGTAGATGCCGAGGCTGATGGCTATGCAGGCCGCAGCGGCTATGATAACGGTCTTCCACTGGTCGGCAAAGTCACGCAGCTTGATGGTGGTGCCCATGTGCACGAGCAGCATGGTCACGAGCACGCCGGAGACGAGCAGCAGCGTGGAGTCGTCGAACATGGTGTTCGGGAGCACCTTGGTCCAGAAGCCGGCCAGGAAGATGACCGAGGACAGGAAGAGCATCGAGACGATGGCCTTTGTCTTCGTGGCGACCATGTCGCCTATGCCGAAGACGAGCAAGATTACGAATGTTGCAAGGATCGGTAGCATGGATAAGCACCTCCAAATTTTTAACCGTCGGGACTGTGTCTGCCCCTCGGGTCCCCCCAAAAAATCGGGCTTATGCGGATGATGATACTACGTTTCTTTCAGGAATGCAATGCGTTAAATCGGAGTTTGTGAAAAATTTGTGAACACGGACGATTTTTGTTTAAAGCGATGTGAGCAAAAGGCACAAAAAGCACAAAGGCCAGGCCTTTGTGCTTTTCAAAATTTAAGTTTTATTTCAACTATCTGCCATATATGGACGCTCGGGCTGGTTTTGGTCGGTATTTTATGCCCGAAACCAGGCCCATGGCGGCGAACATGGAGAAGAGCGAGGAGCCGCCGTAGCTGAAGAAGGGGAGCGTGATGCCGACGACGGGGGCGATGCCGATGCACATGCCGACGTTCTCGAAGGTCTGGAACACGACGGTGGCGGCGACGCCGAAGCAGACGAGCATGCTCATGGTGCTGCCGGAGCGGAGCCCGACCTGAATGCAGCGGACGACGATTATCATGAGCAGCAGCAGCACGAGGCAGGCGCCGATGAGGCCGAGCTCCTCGCCGATGACGGCGAAGATGAAGTCCGTGTGCTTGCCGGGGATGGCGTTGGACTGGCTCTGCGTGCCCTCGCCGAGGCCGGTGCCCGTGAGCTGGCCGGAGGCGAGCGCAATTTTTGACTGGTTCTGCTGCCAGTTGATGCCCGTGTTGTCCGGGTCTATGCTGGAGTCATAGGGCGCGAGGATGCGGTTGCGCTGATAGTCCTCGAGGAAGTAGGTCCAGAAGATGGGCACCATGCAGGCGATGGCCGCCGCGCCCATGATGAACCAGTAGATCTTGACGCCCGCGACGAAGAGCATGACGGCGAAGATGAAGAAGTACACCAGCGCGCTGCCGAGGTCCTGCGCCGTGACCAGAATGAGGCCGAACATGAGGATGAAGTGGCCGACTATCTGGGCGACGGAGGTGACGGAGTTGAGATTTTTGTAGTCCTTGAGGTAGGCGAGCTGCTTTGCCAGGACGATTATGAAGGCCAGCTTGACGATCTCGGTGGGCTGGATGCCTATGCCGAAGAAGCGGAGCCAGCCGTTGTTGCCAGTGTCGCTCACCGCGCCGAAGGGGATGAGTGACAAAAGCAGCAGCGCGCTCAGGCCGTAGAGCCAGGTCCAGTGCTGGGCGAAGATGTCCACGTCGATGACGGTCATCGCTATGAAGAGCAGCATGCCGAGCACCAGAGCCAGGGTCTGGACTATGACGAACTGGGCCGAGCCGTTTTCGTATGATTTGGTCGCGCTGGCGATTACGACTATGCCGTAAAGCGCGCAGATGACGCTCATTGTAAAGAGGAACATGTCCGCCCGATGCACGAAGTCGCGCAGCTGGGGCAGGAATTTTTTCAAGGCCCTCACCTCGATACAGGGAATATGGCATTATGGGATTATAGCACATTCTTTGGCTTTACGCAACGGCGAAGCCGGTGTATAATAGAATGCCGCATAAAAAGAAGGAGGCGGAATATGCGGGAGATAATATCAAACAGCGAGCGGGATACAGAGCTCGCGGGGGAGCGCTTCGGCGCAGAGGTGCCGGACGGCACCGTGGTTGCGATGTACGGTGAGCTCGGCTCGGGCAAGACGGCCTTTGTGCGCGGCATGGCCCGGGGCATGGGCATAGACTGCCGCGTCTCCAGCCCCACCTTCACCATCGTGAACGAATATCTCGGCAAGAGGGAGCTCATCCACTTCGACATGTACCGGCTCGCCTCGGCGGACGAGCTCTGGGACATCGGCTGGGAGGACTACCTCGCGCGCGGCGCGGTCTGCGCCGTGGAGTGGAGCGAGAACGTCGAGGGCGCCTTCTACGGCGATGAGATAAAGGTCATCTTTGAAAAAACGGGCGAGAATTCTCGCCTCATCAGGATAGAGGGGGAGTGAGCCCATGCTGATACTCGGACTGGAGTCCTCTGCAAAGGCGGCGTCGGCCGCGCTTTGCCGGGACGGGGAGCTCATAGCTCAGTATAGCCAGTGTTCGGGCCTGACACACAGCCGGACGCTGCTGCCCATGGTCGAGGACCTGCTGAAGAACACGGAGACGAAGCTCGCGGACGTGGACGCCGTTGCGGTGGCGCGCGGGCCGGGCTCGTTCACGGGCATACGCATAGGCGTGGCGGCGGTGAAGGGGCTGTGCTGGGGCTCGGAGAAGCCGGCGATAGGCGTGTCCACGCTGGCGGCCATGGCCTGGAACGGCGTCGCCGCTGGCGAAGGCACACGCGTCTGCTGCTGCATGGACGCGAGGCGCCAGCAGATATACAACGCGGTCTTCGAGATAAGAGACGGCAAACCGGTCCGTCTTGTTCCCGACCGGGCGATAGCGATAGAGGAGCTGGCCGCGGAGCTGGAAAAATGCGAAAAACGTGTTTTTCTTGTTGGAGACGGCGCGCGGCTGTGCTATAATCGTCTGGGCGAGCTGGGCATCAGCTGCACCCTGGCCCCGGAACCGCTGACGCAGCAGAGCGCCTACGGCGTGTGCCGCGCGGCGGAGACGGAGACCCCGGCCCCGGCTTCGGAGCTGCTACCGGTGTATTTGCGGCTGTCCCAGGCAGAACGGGAGCGGCAGGCCAGACTGTCGCAGAGATAAAAGAATAAAAGGAGACGAACCCCCATGAGCAATGTGCACGTATTCGACCATCCCCTTATCCAGCACAAACTGAGCATCCTGCGCGACAAGAACACAGGCTCCAAGGCCTTCCGTGAGCTTGTCAGTGAGATAGCGATGCTGATGTGCTACGAGGCGACCCGCGACCTGCCCCTGGAGGACGTCGAAGTCGAGACCCCGCTGGCTGTTGCGAAGTGCCGCCACATAGCGGGCAAGAAGCTGGCGATAGTGCCCATCCTCCGCGCGGGCCTGGGCATGGTGGACGGCATGGTGGCCCTGATGCCGAACGTGAAGGTCGGCCACATCGGCCTCTACCGCGACCCCAACACGCTCGAGCCGGTGAAGTACTACTTCAAGATGCCGCCCGACATCCAGGAGCGCGACGCGATAATCGTCGACCCGATGCTGGCCACCGGCGGCAGCGCGGCTGCTGCGGCGATGTTCCTGAAGGAAGTCGGCGTCAAGCACATCAAGCTCATGAGCATCATAGGCGCGCCCGAGGGCGTGGAGCGCATGCAGACCGAGCACCCGGACGTGGACATCTACGTCGCGGGCATGGACGAGAAGCTCAATGACCACGGCTACATCGTCCCCGGCCTCGGCGACGCTGGCGACCGCATCTTCGGCACGAAATAAGATAAAAAAACACCGCCCGGAGGCGGTGTTTTTTTATGCGCGAAGCGCCTGAAGGGCAAGCCTTGCGCGTGTGCGCCGTTCTTTGGGGCAGAAATTGCCGCCCCTACTGCCCGTTCCACCCCATTTCTTTGCTCTTGCGCAAAGAAACGGGGTGGAGCCCCAAAGAAACGCGCTTGGGCGGTAGGCGGAAGCTGATAACGACAGTGACACCCGCGAGGTCGACCAACCACGCAAAGCGACCATAACAAATCCCGTTCGCCCCCGGCGAAGGCAAGCGCTCAGATAACCACCAGCCCCTCGCCCAAAGTCGGGCGAGGAACGTTTCGCCCACCGAGGCATGAGCGCTCACGCGGATGGTGGAGCCGCCGGGGTAAAAAAGCGCTTTTCTTTGGCGGCTCGACACCGTTTCTTTGGGCAAGCACCAAAGAAATGGGGTCGAATGGCAGGGCAGGGTAGCGACCACCACCCAATAAAACGGCGCACACGTAGAAGAGTAAAGAAAAGGGGGAACCCCCGGCGAGGGTTCCCCCTTAAACCCCTTCCTGCGCTTCAATAAGCACAAGAGAGTTCCGCGCTCTGCGGAGCGCGGCCAGGGGCGCCGCCCCTGGACCCCGCCGCCTTTGAAAAGGCGGGCGAAACTTTTATTCGCGCTTCGCGCAGCGAAGGGCGAGTCAGCTGAGTTCGAACATGCCGTTATACAGCTTATAATAGAGGCCCTTCTGCGCTAGGAGGTCGTCGTGGTCGCCGCGCTCGACTATCTCGCCGTGCTCCCGTACCATGATGGCGTTGGCGTTGCGCACGGTGGAGAGCCGGTGGGCGATGACGAACACGGTGCGGCCCTCCATCAGCCGGTCCATGCCCTTTTCTATCAGCGCCTCGGTGCGGGTGTCCACGCTGCTCGTGGCCTCGTCGAGTATGAGCACCGGCGGGTCTGCCACGGCCGCGCGGGCAATGGCCAGCAGCTGGCGCTGACCCTGCGAGAGATTCGCCCCGTCCGAGGTCACCATCGTGTCGTAGCCCTTCGGCAGGCGGCGGATGAAGGAGTCCGCGTTCGCTATCTTCGCCGCCGCCTCTATCTCCTCCTGCGTCGCGTCCAGCTTGCCGAAGCGGATGTTGTCCGCGATGGTCCCCGTGAAGAGGTGCGTGTCCTGCAGCACCATGCCAAGCGAGCGGCGGAGCGACTCCTTCTTGATGTCGCGCACGTCTATGCCGTCGTAGACCACCCGGCCGCCCTGCACGTCGTAAAAGCGGTTGATGAGGTTGGTTATCGTCGTCTTGCCCGCGCCGGTGGAGCCGACAAAGGCTATCTTCTGCCCCGGTTTGGCGTAGAGGCTTATGCCGTGCAGCACGGGGTGCCCCGGCTCGTAGCCGAAGTCCACGCTCTCAAAGCGCACGTCGCCGCGCAATGGCGTGAGCGTCCCGTCGGGCGCGCGCCAGGCCCAGAGCCCGGTCTTGTGCTCCGTCTCACGCAGAGCGCCGTCGGCCCCGGCCTCGACGTTCACCAGCACCGTGCCGCCCTCGTCCGTCTCGGGCTTCTCGTCCATGACCTCGAACACGCGCTCCGCGCCCGCGAGGGCCGCGAGCAGGAAGTTCGACTGCTGCGTGAACTGGTTTATCGGCGCTGCCGCCTGGCGGACGAACACCAGATAGCTCGCAAGGCTGCCCGCGTCCATCGTCCCGCGCAGGGCCATTATACCGCCGAGCACGGCGACTATGGCGTAGTTCACGTACGAGATGCTCACCACCGCGGGGATCATCGTCGCGGCGTAGCTCTGCGCGCCGGTGCCCGCCTTCTGGAGCGCGCGGTTCTTGGCGACGAAGGTCTCGATGCTCGCGTCCTCGTGGTTGAACACCTTGACGACCTTCTGGCCGTTGACCATCTCCTCGATGTAGCCGTCCAGCTCGCCGAGATAGGCCTGCTGCTTGTTGTAATACGCCTTGCTGCGCCGGCCGCTGTATCGGATGTACAGGAACATGGCCGCATAGCAGACGGCGACGATGAGCGAGAGCTTCCAGTTGAGCACAAAGAGCATGACGAGCGTGCCGGTCATCTGGATGAAGCTCTGTATGACCATGGCAAAGCTGTTGTTGAGCGCGTCGGCTATGGTGTCCACGTCGTTGGTGAAGTAGCTCATGACGTCGCCGCGGTTGCGGCCGTCGAACCAGACGAGGGGCAGGTCCTGCAAGTGCGCAAATAGGTCGCGGCGAATGTCGTAGAGCGCCTTCTGCGCCACGGAGACCATGCACTGGGTGTAGCCCAGCGCGCAGAGCACGCCGACGCCGTAGACGCAGGCCGTGAGCACCACGCCGGAGACGAACTCCTGCCAGGTGCCGCCGTCGAGGCTGTTCACGACGGGGCGTATCATGTACGTGCCCGCGAGGTTCGCCACGGCGCTGACCGTGACGAGCAGCGCCACGGCAAAGAACAGCAGCTTGTAGTGCCCCATGTATCCGAGCAGGCGCCCCACCGTATAGCCGAGCCGCTTGGGCTTCTTACTGCTGAGCTGTCTGGCCATCGGCCTCACCTCCTCTCATCTGCGAGGCATAGATCTCCTGATATATCGGGTCGGACGCGAGCAGTTCGGCGTGGGTGCCGACGGCGTGGATGCGCCCGTCCTCGAGTATGACTATCTTGTCGGTGTTCATCACGGAGCTTATGCGCTGGGCGATGACGATCTTCGTCACGCCCCGGAGCGCGGCGAGGGCGGAGCGTATCTTCGCCTCCGTGGCCGTGTCCACGGCGCTGGTGGAGTCGTCGAATATGAGAACCTTCGGCTTCTTGAGCAGCGCGCGGGCGATGCACAGGCGCTGCTTCTGCCCGCCGGAGACGTTGACGCCGCCCTGGCCGAGGTCGGTGTCGAGCCCGCGCGGCATCCGCTCTATGAACTCATCGGCGCAGGCGGCGCGGCAGGCGGCCATGAGCGTCTCGTCGTCCGCGTCCGGGTCGCCCCAGCGCAGGTTGTCGCGTATAGTGCCGGAGAAGAGGACGTTCTTTTGCAGCACCATCGCCACGGCGTCCCGCAGCGCGGCGAGGTCATACTCCCGCACGTCGCGTCCGCCGACACGCACCGTGCCCTCCGTCGCGTCGTAGAGCCGGGGTATGAGCTGCGCCAGCGTGCTCTTGGCCGAGCCCGTGCCGCCGAGTATGCCCACCGTCTCGCCCGCCTTTATGTGCAGGTCCACGCCCGAGAGCGCGTACTCCGCCGCGTCCGCGCGGTATTTGAAGGAGACGCCCTCGAAATCGACGCTCCCGTCCGCGACCTCGGTCACGGCCCCGTCGGGGGAGGAGAGCGCCGGAGCCTCGTCGAGCACCTCGCCTATGCGCCGCGCGCTGGCGAGGGAGCGGGTCAGCATCAAAAAGACGTTGGAGATGAGCATCAGCGAGTTCATGACCTGCAGAACGTAGCTGAGAAAGCCCGTGAGCTCGCCCACCTTGAGCTGGGAGCTGATTATCATGTTCCCGCCGAACCACATGATTCCCACGACGGAGCAGTACATCGCAAGCTGCAGCGCCGGGAGGTTGAGCACGGCGCGGCGGAAGGTGCCGGCGCTGGTCTCCATCAGCGCGCCGTTGGCGGAGCTGAACTTCTCCTCCTCGTACTCGCCTCGCACGAAGGCCTTCACCGCGCGTATGGCCGTGAGGTTCTCCTGCACGACGGCGTTGAGCTTATCCACCGCACGCTGCAAGACCGAGTAGCGCGGTGCCACGCTGCGGACTATGAAGAACATGATGAGCGCCAGCACCGGCGCGCAGACGATGAACACCAGCGCGAGGCGCGCGTTCATCATGACCGAGAGCCCGATGCCCATGACCAGCATCAGCGGGCTGCGCACCAGGGGCCGGAGCCCGCCGCTCATGGCGTTCTGGATGACCGTCACGTCCGTCGTCATGCGGGTGACGAGGCCGGAGGTCTCGAAGTGGTCGAGGTTTGAAAAGGCGTAGCTCTGCACGCGGCGGAACTCCGCCTCGCGGATGTTGGCGCCCCAGCCGTAGGCCGCGCGGGCGGCAAAGCGCGCGTACATCAGCCCCGCCACAAGCGCCAGCACGGCGCAGACGCTCATCTGGCCGCCTTTGACGAGTATGTAATGCACATCCCGGTTCGCTACGCCGACGTCTATGAGATCGGCCATGAGCACGGGGATGACCAGCTCGAAAAATGTCTCCACCAGCACCAGCACCATGCCGAGTATCAGGTCGCGCCGGTACTCATGCAGGCAGACAAAGAGCCGCTTGAGGTCGCTCATGTCTCTCCGACCTCCTCGCCTCTGAGATTACGATAGGCGCGGCCGAGGTAGTCGGCGAACTGCTCGCGCTCGGCCTCGGAAAAGCCGCGCAGCAGCCTCTCGTCAAAGCGCTCGCAGCACGCGGCCCAGTCGGATGCCGCCTGGCGACCCTTGTCCGTGAGCTCCACCAGGCCGCAGCGCTTTCGCGGCGCGCCGGCGTCACGGGTGATGAAGCCCCTGCGCTCGAGCGCCGCGAGCATCCGCGATATCGCGGCGGGGTCGACCTCGAAATAGTCTGCCAGCTCCTTCTGCATGCAGCTGCCGTGGACCGAGAGATAGTTCAGCAGCTTCGGCTGCCCGGCCCCCAGCCCCAGCGCCGCGCCCATGGGCCGGAGCTCCGCCCTCTGCGCGTGGAACAGGCGAAAGATCTTCATGTGGAACCTGCGCTCCATACTGCGCCTCCCTTTAATTGACATATCAATGATTGACTAGTCAATTATATCACTCCGCCCCAAAAAGTAAAGCCCCCTCTTGACAGGGGGGCCGTGCTGTTATTGAATAAAGGTAAAAGACAGCTACCCGGAAGGAGGAGCGAGATGGCGGTACTCGAATGCGCCGGCCTGAGCAAGAGCTACGGGGCGGTAAAGGCTCTGGAGGACATAGACCTGAAGGTCGAGCCGGGACGGGTCGTGGGCCTGCTGGGCCCCAACGGCAGCGGCAAGACCACACTGATAAAGCTGGCGAACGGCCTGCTGCAGCCGAGCGCCGGGCGGATACTGGTCTGCGGCCGCGAGCCGGGGCCAGAGACGAAGGCGGAAGTGTCGTACATGCCGGAGCGTCTGGAGATGCCGGAGTGGACGCGGGTGCGCCGCCTGGCTGATTTCTTTGCGGACTTCTACGCGGACTTTGACCGCGCGCGGGCCGCGGAGCTGCTGGAGCGGCTGGGCATAGACGGCGAGAGCCGCCTGAGACAGCTCTCCAAGGGCCTGAGGCAGAAGGTGCAGCTCTCGCTGGTGATGAGCCGCCGGGCGAAGCTCTATCTGCTCGACGAGCCCTTCGGCGGCATGGACCCGGCCTCGCGTGACCTGATGCTGGAGACGGTGCTGCAAAGCCGCGCGCCAGAGGCGGCGGTGGTCATCTCCACGCACATCATCACGGACGTGGAGCGCGTGCTCGACGACGTGGTGTTTCTTGACCGCGGAGGCGTCCGGCTCTGCTCCCCGGCCGCGGAGCTGCGCGCGCGGGAGGGCAAGAGCGTCGATGAGCTCTTCCGGGAGGTGTTCAGATGCTGAAAAAGCTGCTCAAATACGAGTTTTACGCCACGGGGCGCTATCTGCTGCCCCTGCTGGCGGTGCTTATAGTGGCGAGCGCGGCGGCGGGACTGAGCATACGGGTGCTGGGCACCCCGGACGCCGGCCGGGCGGCCAGCGTGTTCGCGGCCATCTTCGTCGTGCTGTTTTTCCTGAGCGTCATGGCCCTTGCGGCGGTGACGGTCGTGGTCATCGTGTACAGGTTTTACAAGAACCTGCTCGGCAGCGAGGGCTATCTCATGCACACCCTGCCCGTGACGGTGCACCAGCTCATCTGGTCCAAGCTCATTGCGGCGGTGGTCTGGATGGCGGTGACCAGCGTGTGCATCTACGGCTGCCTTTTCGGCGTGGCGTTCCGGGCGCAGGTGTGGGCGCAGGTGTTCTCGGAACTCGGCGCGCTCTTTGAGCGGCTGGCGAGGGCCTACGGCATAGGCGCTTTCGAGCTCATCAGCGTGGTGGTGGAGCTCTGCGTGCTGCTGCTGCTCGGCTCGGTGTCGTCCTGCCTGCTGTTCTACGCCTCGCTGGCGATAGGCCACAGCCTGCCGCGAAACAAGCTGCTGGCCTCCCTCGGCGTGTTCATCGGCCTCGGACTGCTCTCGCAGGTGTTCACCATGCTGCTGGCCGTCATAACCGGCCACTCCCTGCGCGGCTTCGTGACCGTGCTCAACCTCCGCGCCCTCGTCCAGCTGGGCCACACCCTCCTGATCGGCGGCATCGCCCTGAACGCCGCCTACTGCGTGGCGCTCTACCTCGTCACCGCCCATATGCTCGGCAAGAGGCTGAACCTCGAGTAAAAACCCCCGAATATGCGAAAAAGGCCCGCCGGAAGGCGGGCCTTGTTTCGGGCATTGATGCGGCGCTCAGACGGCGCGGGTGACCTTGCCGCTGCGGAGGCAGCGGGTGCAGGCGTAGACGTGCTTGGGGCTTCCGTCGACGATGGCCTTTACGCGCTTGACGTTGGGCTTCCAGGTGCGGTTGGAACGCCTGTGAGAGTGGCTGACCTTGATGCCGAAGGCCATATCCTTGCCGCAGAATTCACACTTTGCCATGTTTGAAGCACCTCCGTTCTCTTAGAGTATTTAAACAGCTTTACTATAATAGCAGAAGCACCCCGCAATTGCAAGCCGAAATTTCGATTTCGGTCCGATTTTGAAAAGTAATTGCCAAACCGGGGCGATGTGGTTAAAATAGGTCCATAGAATTTTGAAGGAGGCTGCGTCACAATGGTGCGCGAGGAATATTCCGTCAGCCTGAAGAGCATAGTCGAGGAGCAGGGCATCACCGTCCTGCATGCCGCGAAGGATTTCGACACCGCGCGGGTAGCCACTGCCGACATCAACCGCCCGGCGCTGCAGCTCGCCGGGTTTTACGACTACTTTGACCCGAAGCGCCTGCAGCTCATTGGCCGCGTTGAGAGCACATATCTCCAGACCCTGGGCGACGAGGCGCGCCTGGCCGCGCTCGAGCGCTTCATGCGCTTTGATATCTCGGCCCTCATACTCTGCCACGATACCCAGCCCATGCCCGAGCTCATGGAGCTCGCCGAGAAGTACGACCGCAACCTTCTCTCCACCAAGGAAGACACCTCCACCTTCATGGCCGACCTCATAAGCATGCTGCGCAACGCCATGGCCCCGCGCGTCACGCTCCACGGCGTGCTCGTTGAGATCTACGGCGAAGGCGTGCTCATCATGGGCGACTCCGGCGTCGGCAAGAGCGAGACCGCCCTCGAGCTCATCAAGCGCGGCCACCGCCTCATCGCGGACGACGCGGTGGAGATACGCCGCATCTCGCGCGAGACGCTCATAGGGACGGCCCCCGAGCTCATACGCTATTACATGGAGCTGCGCGGCATAGGCGTCATAAACGCGCGCCACATCTTCGGCGTCGGCGCCGTCAAGCCCGAGTCCAACGTCGACCTCGTCGTGAACTTCGAGCTCTGGGACGACGACAAGGCCTATGACCGGCTCGGCCTCGAGACCGAGTACACGAGCATACTCGGCGTGAACGTCCCCTGCGTGACCATACCCGTCCGCCCCGGCCGGAACCTGGCCGTCATCCTCGAGCTGGCCGCCATGAACAACCGCCAGAAGAAGATGGGCTACAACGCCGCGGTCACGCTCGCGCAGGAGCACGACAAGATGATAGACAACGGCGGGAGGTACTGAGCATTGCGCGTCACCGATAAACTCATATCCGACATCCGCTCCGCCCTGCCGGGGCTGGAGCTGCACGAAAACGAGCCGATGAGCGCCCACTGCTCCTTCCGCATCGGCGGCCCGGCGCGGCTGATGGCCTGCCCGGCCTCGGGCACGGAGGCCGCGGCGCTGCTGCGCCTGCTGCACGAGAGCGGCGTGCCCGTGGAGCTCATGGGCAAGGGCACGAACCTCCTCGTCGCGGACGAGGGGCTCGACGCCGTGGTCGTGAGGATGGGCGAGGCCCTCTCGGGGGCGGAGCTGCTGCCGGGCGGCCGCGTGAGAGCGGGGGCGGGCATCTCGCTTGCCAGGCTCGCCGTGTTCGCTGCGGAGGCGGGGCTCTCGGGGCTTGAATTCGCCCACGGCATCCCCGGCTCGCTGGGCGGGGCCGTGTTCATGAATGCCGGAGCCTACGGCGGCGAGATGCGCGACGTCCTCGAGAGCGCGGAGCTCGCGCTGTCCGACGGCACGGTGGCAGAGGTCCCGGCGGAGGAGCTGGAGCTCACCTACCGCCACAGCGCGCTGGAGGGCACGGACCGCCTCGTCACGGCGGCGACGGTGCGCCTAACGCCCGCGGAGCCGGAGGCGATACGCGAGAGGATGCGCGAGCTCATAGAAAAGCGCCGCGCCTCCCAGCCGCTCGACATGCCCTCGGCGGGCAGCACCTTCAAGCGCCCAGCGGTCGGCTACGCGGCCGCGCTCATAGACCAGTCGGGGCTCAAGGGCTTTGCCGTAGGCGGGGCGCAGGTCTCAGAAAAGCACGCGGGCTTCGTCATAAACCGCGGCGGCGCCACCTTTGACGACGTCGTGCAGCTCATGGAGCACATACAGAAGACCGTCTTTGAAAAAAGCGGCGTCCGGCTGGAGCCGGAGGTCAGGATCTTGAAGGGTTAAGGGATGGAATTTCTCATAATAACCGGTCTGTCCGGGGCGGGGAAGAGCCTCGCCGCGGACATACTGGAGGACATGGACTATTACTGCGTGGACAACATGCCCGTGGCGCTGCTGCCTCGGTTCGCGGAGCTCTGCCTCGCGACGCGCGGGCGCTATGAGCGCGTGGCCCTCGTCACCGACGTGCGCGAGCGCGAGAACATAACGGGCCTTGTCGACGCCCTGGACAGGCTCTGGGACCAGGGGCTCGAGTACCGCATCCTCTTTGTGGAGGCGGACATGCAGACCATCGTGCGGCGCTACAAGAGCTCGCGCAGGCCGCACCCCATGCTCGCGGGCGGCTCCATAGAGGACGCCGTAAAACGCGAGACCGCCGTGCTCGCCCCGCTGCGGGAGCGGGCGGACTACATCATCAACACCTCGGGGCTGACCACGGCCATGCTCCAGGCGAGGATAGCCGACATCCTGCCCGGCGGCGCGGCCGCGCGGCGGCTGGCCGTCACGGTGACGGCCTTCGGCTACAAATACGGCCTGCCCATGGACGCGGACCTCGTCTTTGACGTGCGATTTTTGCCGAACCCCTTCTACGTGGAGGAGCTCCGGCCGCTCTCGGGCCTCGACAAGCCGGTGTCGGACTTTGTGATGAACTGCACGGACGCCCGGCGCTTTCTCGAGATGCTCACGGAGATGCTGAAGTTCCTCATGCCGCTCTATCTCGAGGAGGGGAAGTACAACCTGAACATAGCCATCGGCTGCACCGGCGGGCGGCACAGGAGCGTCGCCGTGGCCTGCGCGCTGGCCGACCGGCTCGCTGAGGCGGGCACTCCCGCCGCGCGGAGCTTCCGCGACCTTGAAAAGGGGTGAGCTTATGAGCAGAAGAAGACGGGAGGCCGACCCCCGCATCGTCGTCATCGGCGGCGGCACGGGTCTCTCCACCATGCTCCGGGGCCTGAAGAGGCAGTCGGAGAACATAACGGCCGTCGTGACCGTGGCGGACGACGGCGGAGGTTCGGGCATGCTCCGGGCCGACCTCGGCATGCCGCCCCCGGGCGACGTGCGCAACTGCATCCAGGCCCTTGCGAACACGGAGCCGCTGATGGAAAAACTGCTGGCCTATCGCTTCACGGACGGCAGCCTGAAGGGCCAGAGCTTCGGCAACCTCTTCCTCGCCGCGCTCAACGGCATGTCGGAGACCTTTGACGAGGCCGTGCGCAAGATGAGCGACGTCCTGGCCATCACGGGCCGGGTCCTGCCCGTCACCAATGAGAACGTATATCTCGCCGCCGAGTTCGACGACGGCAGCGAGGTCACGGGCGAGTCGCACATAGCCGACGCCAAGAAGGAGCGCGACGCGCGCATACGCCGCGTGCGGCTCATACCGGAGCGCCCGGCGGCTCTGCCCCAGGTGCTCGAGGCCATAGAGGCGGCGGACATGATTGTCCTCGGCCCCGGCAGCCTCTATACGAGCATCATGCCAAACCTCCTGACCGAGGGCGTGGCCCGCGCCGTTGCGGAGTCCGACGCCTTCCGTATCTACGTGCTCAACGTCATGACCCAGGACGGCGAGACGGAGGGCTACACGGCCTCGGACCACATCGGGGCGCTGTTTTCAAATTCGGGCGAGCGGCTCTTCGACTGGTGCCTCGCGAACGACCGCGAGATCCCGGCCGAGCTGCTCAAAAAATACGGCGCGGAGGGCGCGGAGCCCGTCCGCGTGGACGAGGCCGCCGTGCACGAGTTGGGCGTGGGCCTGCTGCGCGCGCCGGTTGCCGGCTGGGCCTCCGGCTATGTGCGCCACGACCCGGACGCCCTCGCGAGCGAGCTGCTGAGGCTCTACCGCGAGAAGTCGCACACGAGAGTTTACGGCTGAGACGCGCCGAAGGAGGGAAGCCGCGTGTCCTTTTCATCGAGAGCCAAGGCGGAGCTCTGCCGCGTGCCCATAAAGCGGCGCTGCTGCGCCGTTGCGGAGGCCTACGGCGCGCTGCTCTATTGCAGCGTGTTCTCCACGCGGGAGATAAGGATAGTCACGGCGAACGACGACTTTGCCGAGCGGCTGCCCCGGCTCTTCCGCCGCGCCTTCTCGCTGGACTTTGACGAGCGCCCGGCGGAGGGCGCGCGCGGCAAGCGCCGCTTTCTCATAACCGACGCCGGTAAGATTGCCGCGGTGTACCGCGCCTTCGGCATGGAGGCGGCGGAGACGCTGACGCTGCACATAAACCTCGGCGTGCTGGAAAACGAATGCTGCCGCGCCTCCTTCGTGCGCGGGGCCTTCCTCGCCGGGGGCAGCGTGACCGACCCGGCGAAGAGCTATCACCTCGAGCTCGCCACGACGCACGCCAGCGTCAGCCGCGAGCTCTGCTCCGTGCTGCTCGAGCTCGGCTTTGAGCCGGGCCAGGCCATGCGCGGGGCCAATTACGTGACATACATGAAGCAGTCCGAGGCCATCGCGGACTTCCTCACCGCCGTGGGCGCGCCCGTGGCGGCGCTGGACGTCATGTCGGCGAAGGTCGAGCGGGACATGCGCAACGAGATAAACCGCAAGGTGAACTGCGACACGGCGAACGCGGACAAGACCGTCGCCGCCGCGCAGGAGCAGCTTGCGGCCATACGAGCCGTGGAGCAGGAATACGGCCTGGACGGCCTGCCGGAGGGCCTGCAGCAGGCAGCGCTGCTGAGGATAGCGAACCCGGAGGCCAGCCTTGCGGACCTCGCCATGCTCTCCAGCCCCGCGGTGACGAAATCCTGCCTCAGCCACAGGCTCAAGCGGCTAGTGGAGCACGGCCGGGGCATAGGGAAGGGGGACTGAGCCTTGGCCTTCACGCATCTGCATCTGCATACGGAATACAGCCTGCTCGACGGGGCCTGCCGCATAGAAAAGCTGGTGGCGCGCGCAAAGGAGCTGGGCTTTGACAGCCTTGCCATAACCGACCACGGCGTCATGTACGGGGCCGTGGCCTTTTACGAGGCCTGCGTGAAGGAGGGCATCAAGCCCATCATCGGCTGCGAGGTCTATGTCGCCCCGCGCGGGCGCACGGACCGCGAGCACGGCGTGGACTCCGAGTACACTCACCTCATTTTGCTCTGCAAGAACGAGACGGGCTACCGCAACCTCTGCTACCTCGTCTCCATGGGCTTTGTAGAGGGCTTCTACATCAAGCCACGCATAGACTGGCCGCTGCTCTATCAGCACGCGGAGGGCCTGGTCTGCCTCTCCGGCTGCCTTGCGGGCGACATCCCGCAGAAGATAGTCTCCGGCCGCTATGACGAGGCCAAGCGCCGAGCGCTGGAGCTGCGGGACGCCTTCGGCGAGGACTTCTACCTCGAGATACAGCGCCACGGCATCCCCGACGAGGACGCCGCCGCCCGCGGCATCATCCGCATCCACGAGGAGACCGGCATCCCCCTCGCCGTCACCAACGACGCGCACTATATAAACCGCGAGGACGCCTATTACCAGGACGTCCTCATGTGCATCCAGACCGGCAAGACCGTGGACGACGCGGAGCGCATGCGCTTTGACTCCCAGGAGTTCTACCTCAAGAGCGAGGAGGAGATGCGCGCGCTCTTCCCCGGCCAGGAGTCCGCCGCGGACAACACCGCCGAGATTGCCGCCAAGTGCAGCTTCGACTTCGAGTTCGGCCGCTACCACCTGCCGCGCTTCAAGCTGCCCGAGGGCGAGACGGACAGCGCCGCTTACCTCGAAAAGCTCTGCGAGGCGGGCTTCGAGCGCCGCTACGGCGCCGGGCGCGAGGACGCCAGGAGCCAGCTCCGCTATGAGCTCGACATGATAGGCAAGATGGGCTTTGTGGACTACTTCCTCATAGTCTCGGACTTTATCGGCTACGCCAAGGGCCAGGGCATACCCGTCGGCCCCGGGCGCGGTTCCGCCGCCGGCAGCGTCGTCTCCTACTGCCTCGGCATAACGGACATCGACCCCATCAAGTACAGCCTCTTTTTCGAGCGCTTTCTGAACCCTGAGCGCGTCTCCATGCCGGATATCGACATCGACTTCTGCGTCCGCCGCAGGGGCGAGGTCATAGATTATGTAAACCGCAAATACGGCTCCGACCACGTCGCGCAGATAGTGACCTTCGGCACCATGGCCGCGCGCCAGGCCGTGCGCGACACGGGCCGGGCGCTGAACATCAGCTATGCCGACTGCGACGCGGTGGCAAAGCAGGTGCCCTTCGCCATAGGCATGACGCTGGACGAGGCGATGAAGCTCTCAAAGCCGCTGCGGGAGATGTATGCGAGCGACGAGAAGCTGCACTCCCTCATCGACACGGCCAAGGCGCTCGAGGGCATGCCGCGCCACGCCTCCACCCACGCGGCGGGCGTCGTCATAACCGAGCGGCCGGTGTACGAGTACGTCCCGCTTGCGCGCAACGACGAGAGCATCGTCACGCAGTACACGATGACGACGCTGGAGCACCTGGGCCTTCTGAAGATGGACTTCCTCGGCCTTCGCAACCTCACCGTGCTCGAGGACGCGGCGGAGATGGTGCGCAGGCGTCAGCCGGGCTTTGACATAGCCGCGGTGCCGGAGGACGACAAGGAGACCTTCGCCATGCTCTCCGCGGGCAAAACGGATGGCGTGTTCCAGCTCGAGAGCACGGGCATAACCGCCGTGTGCACGGGCCTCAAGCCCAAGAGCATTGAGGACATCACCGCCGTCATCGCGCTCTACCGCCCCGGCCCCATGGACAGCATACCCCGCTTCCTCGAGTGCTCGGCGCACCCGGAGAAGATAAGCTACAAGCACCCGCTGCTCGAGCCTATTCTGTCCGTCACCTACGGCTGCATAGTATATCAGGAGCAGGTCATAGAGATATTCCGGCGGCTCGCGGGCTTCTCGCTGGGCCAGGCGGACATGATCCGCCGCGCCATGAGCAAGAAAAAGCACGCCGTCATCGACGCGGAGCGCCAGGCCTTCATCCACGGCGACCCGGAGCGGGGCATCCCCGGCTGCGTCGCCAACGGCGTGGACGAGGCGACGGCCAACAGCATCTACGACGAGATACTCGACTTCGCAAGCTACGCCTTCAACAAGGCCCACGCCGTGGCCTACGCCGTCGTGGCCTACCGCACGGCGTACATGAAGTGCCATTGGCCCTGCGAGTATATGGCCGCGCTGCTTACCAGCGTGCTCGACTCCACCACCAAGGTGGCCGAGTACATCTCAGAGTGCCGCGAGATGGGCATAAAGGTCCTGCCGCCGGACGTGAACGAGTCCGACGCGCGCTTCACCGTCGTGGGCGGGAACATCCGCTTCGGCCTCGTGGCCATCAAGAACATAGGCGAACGCTTCATAGAGCTGCTGATGCAGGAGCGCCGGGAGAACGGGCCCTTCACGGGCTTTGAGGAGTTCTGCCGCCGCATGTCCGGCAAGGAGCTCAACCGCCGCGCGGTCGAAAGTCTCATAAAGGCCGGCGCCTTCGACAGCCTGGGCTGCCGCCGCAAGGCGCTCATGCAGATGACGGACGACGTGCTCGAGTGCATCGCCTCCGACGGGCGGCACAATATCGAAGGCCAGCTCGACCTCTTCGGCCTAGGCGACGAGGGGGAGGCCGACTCGGGCAGCGCCTCCGTGCCCGTGCCGGACGTGGAGGAGTATTCGAGCCGCGAGCTCATGGCCATGGAGCGCGAGACCACCGGCCTCTACCTCACCGGCCACCCCATAGACGACTACCGCGAGGCCGCCCGCCGCGCGGGGGCGGTCAGCATAGGCGCCATCCTCTCGGACTTCTCCTCCGAGAACGGGCCGGAGCGGTTCCAGGACAACCAGCACGTCATCCTCGCGGGCGTCGTGGCCTCCTACCGCACGCGGACCACCAAGACCGGCCGGCTCATGTGCTACATCCAGTTCGAGGACGACACGGGCGCCATGGAGCTCATGGCCTTTCAGAAGGTGCTCGACGAGAGCGGCGGCTACATCGCGGAGAACGCGGCGCTGCTCGTGCGCGGGCGCATCTCCGTGCGCGACGAGAAGGAGCCGCAGCTCATGGTGGACTCCATCCGCCCGCTCTCCGACCTGCACGAGCTCGGTACGGACGCCCCTCCCAAGGCCGAGCGCAAGCTCTGGGTAAAGCTGCCCACCGCCGACGCAAAGCTCATGCGACGCATAGAGCTGCTCTGCGAGATGTTCCCAGGCCGGGAGCGCATGATAATCTTCGTCGCCGACACAAAGCGCCGCCTCGGCGCCGAGTGCCTCATCCGCGACTCCCTCGTGCGCGAGCTGCAGGAGCTGCTGGGCGAGGAGAACGTAGTTGTAAAATAGCGCTCTCGTTGACAATATACGGAACGAGTGCTATAATGTTAAGAACTCTTTATGAGCGATATTTTTATCACACGGGAGTGACAGTCCTAAATGGACACAGGCAGTCGATTGTCAATAGCGGCAATCATAATTTTGCTCGGCTTTGCCATGTATTTCGCGATAGCCGAGACCTCATTTGCAACAGTCTCCAGGATCCGCCTCAAGACCAGACTCGACAAGGGGGATCATAGGGCGAAAAAGGCGCTGTTAGTCTTGGATAACTTCGACAAGGCTATCACCACCATACTCATCGGCACCAACATAGTACATATAACCGTCGCGGCCATCGTGACGGTGCTCGTGACGCGGAAATGGGGCATTTCGGCGGTCACTGCGGGCACCCTTGTCACGACGGCCGTGGTCTTTTTCGTCGGCGAGATGCTGCCGAAGTCGGTCGCGAAGAAGTACAGCGAGCGCTTCTGCCTGCAGACGGCGGCGTCACTGCGCTTTTTCATGGTGCTCTTCACGCCCATCTCCGCCGCGCTGACCGCCATAGGCCACGCGGCCTCCCGCCTCACGAAGGGCGACCCGGAGGTCTCCGTCACCGAGGATGAGCTCTACGACATCATCGAGGACATGACCGACGAGGGCACGCTCGAGCCCGAGCGGGGCGAGCTGATGAGCTCGGCGCTGCAATTTGCGGACCTCACGGTCGAGACCGTGCTCACCGCGCGCGTGGACGTCGCGGCCATCAACTCCGAGTGGGAGCAGGAGAAGGTGCTCTCCTTTATAAAGGAACAGCGCCACTCCCGCCTGCCCGTGTACGAGGGCAGCATAGACAACATCATCGGCGTGCTGCAGATACGCAAGTACATCCGCGCCTACCTCAAGGAGGGCGCGTCGGTGAGCCTCGGCGCGCTGCTGGACGAGGCGTATTTCGTGCCCCGGAGCATGAAGATAGACGAGCTGCTCTCGGTCATGAGCCAGAAGAAGCTGAACATGGCCGTGGTCACGGACAGCTACGGCGGCACGCTGGGCATCGTCACGGTGGAGGACATACTCGAGGAGCTCGTCGGCGAGATATGGGACGAGGACGACGTCGTGGAGGAGAGCTTTGTGCCCCTCGGCGGCGGCCGCTTCGAGGTGGACGCCTCCCTGACCGTGGGCGAGGTGTTCGACAAGATGGACTTCGAGCCGGAGCACGAGGACGAGGACCTCGAATACAAGCTCATGGGCGAGTGGGCCTATGAGCAGTTCGACCGCATCCCGCGCGAGCGCGAGAGCTTTGAATATGAGGGCTTGCAGGTCACCGTCTCCGAGATGCACCAAAACCGCATAGTCAAGCTGGTCTGCCGTGTGCTGCCGGAGCCCGAGAAGGGAGGCGAGGCGAAATGAGCGCGTATATAGCCGCTTACATAGTCCTCATCTGTCTCTCGGCCTTCTTCTCTGCGTCGGAGATGTGCTTCTCCTCGGCCAACCGCATGCGTCTGGAGTCCGCCGCCGAGGGAGGAAACCGGGGCGCCAAGATAGCGCTCAAGGTCATGGATAAGTTTGACGACTCGCTCTCGGCAATACTCATAGGCAACAACCTAGTGAACATCGCCACCTCGTCCATAGCCTCGGTGGTGGTCATACTCATCGCGGGCGATAGCTGGACCTGGCTCTCGACGGTCATCACGACGGTGCTGGTCATCATCTTCGGCGAGACGATGCCGAAGATAGTGGCGAAGAAGAACGCAAACCGCATCGCGCCGGTGTTCGCATACCCGGTGCGGCTGCTCACCTATATACTCACGCCGGTGATCTGGATAGTCGTCGGCCTGGTGCGGCTGATAACGCTGCCGCTCAAGGGCGAAAAGACCCAGGAGGACGACGAGGCCGCGGTGGAGGAGCTGCAATCCATAATAGAGACCGCCGAGGACGAGGACGTGCTCGATGAGAACCGCTCCGAGCTGCTGCGCTCTGCGCTGGACTTCTCTGAGGTCAGCGCCAGCGAGGCGATGACCGCCCGCGTGGACGTGGAGGCCATAGACATAGACGACGACTGGGAGGAGATACTCGAGGTCATCGAAAACTCCACCCACTCCCGCCTGCCCGTGTACGAGGACAGCATAGACAACGTCATCGGCTTCCTCTACCTCAACCACTTCCTGAAGGCCCTGACGGACGAGGAGCGCCCGGACATCCGCAGCCTGCTGATGGAGCCGCTGTACGTCTACAAGACCATAAAGCTGCCGCAGGTGCTTGCGGAGTTCCGCCGCGCGAAGAAGCACCTCGCCATCGTGACGGACGAATACGGCGGGACGCTGGGCGTCATCTCGATGGAGGACGTGCTCGAGGAGATAGTCGGCGACATCTGGGACGAGACGGACGAGGTGGAAAACGAGGTCGTGGAGAAGGCCGAGGGCGAGTACGAGCTCGACGGCGACATGTCGATCTCGGACTTCCTGGAGCTGATCGGCCGCTCGGAGGAGAGCTTCGAGTGCGAGTCGGACACGGTCGGCGGCTGGACGCTGGAGATGTTCGGCGGCTTCCCCAAGGAGGGGGACAGCTTCCGGTTAGAGGACCTGACGGTGACCGTGCTGAAGATGGACGGCCTGCGCGTGGACCGCGTGCTGGTGAAGCGCGACCCGCCCAAAGAGGACGCAGAAGAAGAAAACTGACAAGACGGAGGACCCCACACAAATGGAGCTTTACAAGGGCCGCCCGGAGGACACGAGCGGGCGGCTGGAGCGCGAGATACGCACCTATGATTTTCTCGACAAGCTGGGCATGACCTATTGGCGCACGGACCACGCGGACCAGCCCGCGGGCAGCATGGAGGCCTGCAACGACATAGACGCCGTACTTGGCGTGCTGATATGCAAGAATCTGTTTCTCTGCAACCGCCAGCGCACGAGCTTTTATCTGCTGCTGATGCCGGGCGACAAGCCATTCAAGACGAAGGAGCTCTCGGCGCAGATAAACTCCTCGCGGCTGTCGTTCGGCTCGGCGGAGGAGATGGAGGAGCTGCTGAGCGTGAGCCCGGGCTCGGTGTCCGTGATGGGCCTGATGAACGACCCGGAGCACCGCGTGCGGCTGCTGATAGACGAGGACGTGCTCAAGGAGGAGTACTTCGGCTGCCACCCCTGCATCAATACGTCCAGCCTCAAGATGTATACAAAGGAGCTCATTGAAAAGTTCCTGCCCGCCACAGGCCATGAGCCGACCATAGTCCACCTGACCGGCGAGTAAAGAAGTTTGAAAGTTTCGCCCGCCTTTTCAAAGGCGGCGGGGTGCAGGGGCAGAGCCCTTGCCCGCGCTCCGCAGAGCGCGGAA
>UQYT01000013.1 GCA_900545405.1 uncultured Eubacteriales bacterium
TTCCGCGCTCTGCGGAGCGCGGCCAGAGGCTTTGCCTCTGGACTCCACCGCCTTTGAAAAGGCGGGCGAAACTTTCATTCGCGCTTCGCGCGCAGGGGCGGTCATGCCGCCATTGCGGGGGCGGGGTAGCAGGCCTGGACGGCGGCGGGGAGGTCGGGCCAGAGGACTTCGGCCCAGCTCACGACGCCGCGCAGGGGCATGGTCTCGAGCAGGATGAAGGCGTCCTCCTTCAGGATGCGGCTGGTCTTGAAGCTGATCTCCCGGCTGTGGCCCTCCGCGTCGTAGCAGGTCAGCGTGTACTTGTATATCATGTCGTCGCTCGCGTTCACCTGCCGGACGCAGGTATTGTCGATCTGCGAGTACCACTCGGCACCCGTGCCGCCCCAGCCGAACCAGATCGCCGCGCCGGCGATCAGGATTATCAGCGCCACGATGAAAATTATTATCAGCAGCTTTGCAGAGTCCATATTCCCGCGCCTCCTATCTCGCGCTCTCGCTGTTCGGACGGACTATCTTGTAATACGACCGCGCGGTCAGGGCGTACACCACCGCGTACACCGCGCAGAACACCAGCAGCGTGCCCAGCGTGCACAGCGCCGTGAGCCTCAGGTTCGTCAGTGAGAACAGCCTGAGCAGCTGCACCACCAGATTGAAGTCGAAGGCTATGTGCACCGCCGCCACCAGGATGGGCATGAAGAACACCGTCAGTATCTGGCTGCGTATCGCGCGGCGCGCCTCGCGCTCCGAGAGGCCCACCTTGCGCATGATGTCGAAGCGCGCGTTGTCCTCGTAGCCCTCGGACACCTGCTTGTAGTAGATGATCAGCACCGTCGCCATCATGAACACCACGCCGAGGAACACGCCCAGGAACAGGAAGCCGCCCGAGAGGCCGTAGACCTCCCGCTCCACCACGGAGCGCAGGTCGATGCCGAGCATGTCGTAGTAGCCCGCGTCCGCGCCGCCGCTCTCGAGCGAGGCGGCCCAGTAGTCGTCCACCATGGCCGACACCGCCTCGTCCGACGCGTCGAAGTCGTACTGACCGCGCCAGATATACGAGCCGTTTTCCTGTCCCGCGACCAGCTCCAGCAGCGCCGCGCGGTCGGGCACGACGAGGACTATGTCTTTGTCCTCCTCAGACCAGTTCACAGCCACCATATTCAGCGCTATCTGCGCGGCCGTGAGCTTCGCCTCGCCCACAAGCCCGATGCTGACAGTGCCGCCGTCCTTGTCCATAAAGCTCAGGCTGTCCCCGAGCTCATAGCCCGCCGGCACATGTGCCAGCGCCTGTCCCGCGGCAAGCTCCGGCGCCGGCTCGCCCGTGAGCTGGGCGTAGGTCTCCGCCGTGACGGCTGTTACCAGGCTCACATGCTCTGCGGCGTCCACCGACGTGAAGCTGTAATACTCCACCGACTTCGCCGACGAGGGCGTGAGCTTGTGCTGCGCGAAGTAGTCCCCGAACCAGGCGTCCATCGCCGCGGCGTCGAAGGGCGTGTGGTATTCGATGGTCTCCTCGCCCGTCTCGTCGTTGTAGACGTGGTCCTCGTTGGAGCTGGAGTAGTACGTCGCCTCGACCACCACGTCCGCCGGGCAGTAGGCGTTCACCTGCTCCGCGCTGCCGAGGTAGAGCGAGAGCGTGCCGCTTATCATGACCATGACCATGGTGCAGAGGATGCAGATGTTCGCAAGGCCCACGGCGTTGCGCTTCATGCGGTAGAGCATGCCCGAGACGCTGATGAAGTGCTTGGCCTTGTAGTAATAGCGCTTATTGCGGCGCAGCGCCTTGAGCACCGCGATGGAGATGGAGGTGAAGAGGCAGTAGGTGCCGATTATGACGGCGAAGACCGCGAGGAAATACACCGCCACGGCCATGCCGGGATTGTCAACGAGCATGGCGACGACGTAGCCCGCGCCGAGGAAGATTATCCCCACCAGCGTCAAAAACCAGCTGGCTTTCGGCTCCTTTTCACCCACATTGCCGCCGCGCAGCAGCTCCACGGGGCGCGAGCGCCCCACCTTTGCGAGGTTCGCCAGCAGCGTCAGGAAGATGAGCGCCGCGAAGAAGAGCACGACTATGATGATGGCTATTGGCTGCACCGTGAAGCCGAAGGGCACGGGCAGGCGCATGAGCTTGAAGAGCGCCAGGCTCACGAGCTTGGTGAGCAGTATGCCCACGGCGAGGCCGCCCGCTATGCCGATGACGGCGATGTACAGCGACTCGAACACCATGATGCCCGCGATGTTGGTCTTGCTCATGCCGAGCACGCTGTAGAGGCCCAGCTCCTTCTGTCGCCGCTTCATGAGGAAGCTGTTGGTGTACAGCAGGAAGATGAAGGAGAAGAGGCCGAGCACGAACATGCCGAGGGTCATGAACATGGAGACGTAGACCTGGCCGTTGGCCGTGCCCGCGGCGAGCTCCTTGGAGCCGGGGTCGGAGACGATGGCGGCCATGATGTAAAAGGCCGCGGCCGTGCCGATGACGGTGAGGATATAGGGCACATAGAAGCGGCGGTTGGACTTCATGCTCCGCGCCGCGAGCTTCGGGTAAAACGAGAGCTTACGCACCGAGCTCACCGCCTTGTGCGATAACGGTCAGCGTGTCGGAGATGCGCGCGAACATCTGCTCGGCGGTCTGTCCGGCGCGGTAGAGCTGGTGGTAGACCTCGCCGTCGCGCAGAAAGAGCACGCGGCCCGCGTGGGAGGCGGCCTTGACGGAGTGCGTGACCATGAGTATGGTCTGCCCGTCCTCGTTTATCTCGCCGAACATGTTCAGCAGCGCGTCGGTGGCGCGGGAATCGAGCGCGCCGGTGGGCTCGTCCGCGAGGATGATGCGCGGGCGGGTGATGAGCGCGCGGGCGACCGCGGCGCGCTGCTTTTCGCCGCCGGAGACCTCGTAGGGGTACTTGCCGAGCAGGCCCGCGATGCCGAGCTGCTGCGCCAGGGGCCCGATGCGGCCGCTCATCTCCTCATAGCTCCTGCCCGCGAGGACGAGGGGGAGGAAGATGTTGTCCCGCAGCGTGAAGGTGTCGAGCAGGTTGAAGTCCTGGAACACGAAGCCGAGCTTGTCGCGGCGGAAGGCGGCCAGCTCGCGCTCCGGGATGCCGGTGATGTCCCGGCCGTCGAGCAGCACCTGGCCCGAGGTGGGGCGGTCGAGCGCGGCGAGGATGTTCAGCAGCGTGGTCTTGCCGGAGCCGGACTCGCCCATGATGGCGACGTATTCGCCCTCCAGGACGGAAAAGCTCACGTTCGCCAGCGCCTGCACCTGCGCGCCGCCGAAGCGGGTCGTGTATATCTTTTTGAGATTGGAAACCTCAAGCAGTGACATTGTTGTGTCCCCTCCTTACTGATTACGCCCATATCATAACAGACCGCCCCGGCGCGTTCCATCGCTTTGGCTTACAAACGGACGGCGTATGTGACATTTTTGTAAGCTTCACCCCCGGCGGACACATATGGGGCGTCCGAGTATCTCCGTCACGGACATTTGTGCAGAGTGAACATACACCGGCGCTTTTTACGGGCGATATTGTAATTGCTTAATCCGCCGGCGGGGTGGTATAATAAAGCATCTTTATGCGGACGCATGGAGTGGGAAAAATATAGGCCGAGGAGCTGTTTTGACATGAACTACGAGCATTTACGCCAGGAAGACGCAGAGATCTTCGCCGCCATGGAGCAGGAGCTGACGAGGCAGCGCGACCACATCGAGCTTATCGCCTCCGAGAACTTCACCTCTCCGGCAGTGATGGAGGCCGTCGGCAGCCATCTCACCAACAAGTATGCCGAGGGCTATCCCGGAAAGCGCTTCTACGGCGGCTGCGAATACGTCGATATCGTCGAGAACATCTGCCTCGACAGGGCCAAGGAGCTCTTCGGCGCGGAGCACGCCAACGTGCAGCCGCACTCCGGCTCTCAGGCCAACGTGGCCGTGTACCTCGCGCTCACCAAGCCCGGCGACGTCATCATGGGCATGGACCTCGCCTGCGGCGGCCACCTCACCCACGGCGCCAAGGCGTCCATCACCGGCAAGTACTTCGACGTGCGCCCCTACGGCGTGGACCCCGACACCGAGCTCATCGACTATGACGAGATGCGCCGCATGGCAAAGGAGCTGCAGCCGAAGATGATAATCTCCGGCGCCTCCGCCTACTCCCGCATCATAGACTGGGCCAGGATCCGCGAGATATGCGACGAGGTCGGGGCCTATATGTTCGTGGACATGGCCCACATCGGCGGCCTGGTCGCCGGCGGGGCCCATCCCTCGCCCGTGCCCTATGCCGACGTGGTCACCACCACGACGCACAAGACCCTGCGCGGCCCCCGCGGCGCCATCATCCTCTGCAAGGAGGAGCTCGCCAAGAAGATAGACTCCGCCATCTTCCCCGGCACCCAGGGCGGCCCGCTCATGCACGTCATCGCGGGCAAGGCTGTCTGCCTCAAGGAGGCCATGCAGCCGGAGTTTGCGGAGTATCAGCACCAGGTCGTGCGCAACGCCGCGGCCCTGGCCGACACGCTCTCCAAGGGCGGCGTCCGCCTCGTCTCCGGCGGCACCGACAACCACCTGCTGCTGGCCGACGTCATGAGCATGGGCGTCACAGGCCGCGACATGCAGGAGCTGCTCGACCGCGCGCACATCACCGCCAACAAGAACGCCATCCCCTTCGACAAGCAGCCGCCCCACCTGGGCAGCGGCGTGCGCTTCGGCTCCCCCGCCGCCACCACCCGCGGCATGAAGGAGCCCGAGATGCGCCGCATAGGCGAGCTCATCCTCCGCCTCATGCGCGAGGGCGACGCCGCCGTGCCCGAGGTCAAGGCCGAGGTCATGGACCTCTGCGAGCGCTTCCCGCTCTACAAGGGCGTCATCTGATAACATGTACCGCGTGTTCGTCGTCGAGGACGACCCGGTCATCGCCGGGGCCGTCTGCTCGCAGATGGAAAGCTGGGGGCTCGAGGCCCGCTGCGCCGGGGACTTCGGCGCGGTGATGGCCGAGTTTGCCGCCTTCGACCCCCAGCTCGTGCTGCTGGACATCTCCCTGCCGCGCTTTTCGGGCTACCACTGGTGCGCCGAGATACGCCGGGTGTCCCAGGTGCCGGTGATGTTCATCTCCAGCGCCTCGGACAACATGAACATCGTCATGGCCATGAACATGGGCGCGGACGACTTCATCGCCAAGCCCTTCGACCTCGAGGTGCTCATGGCCAAGGTGCAGGCGCTGCTCCGCCGGGCCTACGACTTTGCCGGGACGGGCAAGGTGCTCGAGTGCGGCGGGGCGGTGCTCGACCTCGCGGGCGGGGCCCTCGTCTACGGCGGCGAGCGCGTGGAGCTCACGAAAAACGAGCTGCGCATACTTCAGGCTCTGATGGAGAACCACGGCTCCGTAGTCTCGCGCGACACGCTGATGCTCCGGCTCTGGCAGACGGACAGCTTCGTGGACGAGAACACGCTCACCGTGAACGTCACACGGCTGCGGCGCAAGCTGGACGCCGTGGGCCTCGGCGACTTTGTCAAGACCCGCAAGGGCCTGGGCTACACCATAGACTGAGGGGGCGGAACGAGATGCTCATCCTCTCATATTTCAGGAAGCACTGGCAGGGGCCGGTGCTTTTCCTGCTTTGCGCCGCGATATGCGCCGTGGTGTTCTACCTCTACGGCCTGCCGGCGGAGTCCGTGCTGTACGCGGCGGCGCTCTGCCTGGTGCCCTGCCTCGGCTGGCTCATAGTGGACCTCCTCGCCTACGTCCGGCGCGTGCGGGCGCTGCGGGACCTCACGCGGAGCATCCGCGTCTCGATAGAGCGCCTGCCGGAGCCGCGGGACGGCGTGGAGGGCGCCTACGACGCGCTGCTGCGCGAGCTCTGGGACGAAAAGAGCAAGCTCGACGCCGAGTACGCCGCCTCCCGCCGCGAGGCCGAGGACTATTACGCCATGTGGGCGCACCAGATAAAGACGCCCATCGCGGCGATGCGGCTGCTGCTCCAGCAGGGGGAGGCGCCGGACCGCGCGGCGGTGTCGGCGGAGCTCTTCCGCATAGAGCAGTACGTGGAGATGGTGCTCTCCTACCAGCGCCTGGGCAGCGACACGGTGGACCTCGTGCTGCGGCGCGTGGAGCTCGACCGCGTGCTGCGCGGCTGCGTGCGCAAGTTCGCGGGGCTCTTCATAATGAAAAAGCTGCCCCTCGAGCTCGAGGAGACGCAGCTCGAGGTGCTGACGGACGAGAAGTGGCTCGCCTTCGTCATAGAGCAGCTGCTCTCCAACGCGCTCAAGTACACGCGCGAGGGGCGCATACACATCTTTGCCGAGGGCCGGAGCCTAATCATAGAGGACACGGGCACCGGCATAGCGCCGGAGGACCTCCCCCGCCTCGGCGAGCGGGGCTTCACCGGCTACAACGGCCGCGCGGAAAAGGGCTCCACCGGCCTCGGCCTCTACCTCTGCCGCCGCATCTGCAACAAACTCGGCCACAGCCTGCGCTTCGAGTCCGAACTCGGCCGCGGCACCCGCGCGATCATCGGCTTCTCCGACTACAACCTGGGCGTCGAATGACCCGGCGCGAAAAAAAGGACCCCTAAGGGGGTCCCCTTTTTTTATTCATTTCCTTTGAAGTAGTCGCGCGTGGTTTGGGCGTCGTGCTGGATCTGGTCGCGCAGGGCGGTGGTGTCGGGGAAGCGGCGCTCGTCGCGGATGAAGTGGTGGAACTCCACCCTCACGCGGTGGTCGTAGAGGTCGCCGTCGTAGTCCAGGATGTAGCTCTCCACCGAGACGTGGTCGCCGCCGGAGACGGTCGGGCGGACGCCGACGTTGGTGACCGCCATGCGCTCCGTGCCGTCGTCCAGGAACACCTTAGCGGCGTAGACGCCGTGGCGCGGCACCAGCACCCCCGGGGCGAAGCCCATGTTGATGGTCGGCGAGCCCAGCTTGTGGCCGAGCCGGAAGCCGCTGCGCACCGTGTCCACCAGCGAGTGCGGGTGGCCCAGCAGGCGGTTCGCCTCCTCTATGCGCCCCTCCGTCAGCAGCGCGCGGATGCGCGTGGAGCTCACCACCTCGCCGTCTATCCGCACGGCGGAGATGATGTCGCAGCCCAGGCCGTGCTCCGTGCAGTAGGCCGCGAGCCGCGCCGGGCGGCCCTCCCCCTTCCAGCCGAAGGAGAAGTCGTAGCCCACGACGTAGTGGCAGGCGCGCATCTCCTCCGTGACGGAGTCTATGAACTCCCGCCAGGGCATGCGCATGGTCTTTTCGCCAAAGTGGATGAAGATTACGCTGTCTATGCCGTAGACACGGCGGATTATCTCCGCGCGCTCCTCGGGCGAGTTGATGAGCGGCACCTCCACGCCCTTTACCAGCGTGTCCGGGTGCGTGTCGAAGGTTATGACGGTGGGGATGGCGTCCCTCTCCGCGGCGCGGCGCTTGGTCATCTCCATGAGCGCGGCGTGGCCCGCGTGCACCCCGTCGAAAAAGCCGAGGGCTATAACTCTCTTTTTATCAGGCATAAGCTCATACCTCGAAAAAGCTCTTTATCGTCTTTAATGCGCCGCCTTCCGCGCGGCAGAGGGCCAGAAATTCGCCGCTCTCGGCGTAGACCCGGCACTCTCCGGCAAAGTCCGCGTCGAACCTCACGTCCATGCCGTTGCGCAGGGCCTTTTCCGCCCGCGCGTCCTTCAGGAGCACCACCGGGCGGCCCGCAAAGAGCGCGTCCACCGGCAGCAGGCAGTTTTCCGCGCCGCGGCGCTCTATCTCCTCTATCGTCAGGGCGTCGCGCACGTCAAAGCCGCCCGCGCGCGTCCGGCGCAGGCCCGACATGCAGGCCCCGCAGCCCAGCGCGCGGCCTATGTCGTCGCAGAGCGTGCGTATGTAGGTGCCCTTGGAGCACTCCACCTCGAGCACGAAGTCCCCGCCGCGCTCGCCCGTGCACTCCAGGCGGTATATCGTCACCGGGCGCGGCTTTCGCTCCACCTCGCCGCCCGCGCGGGCGATCTCGTAGAGCTTCTTGCCATTGTATTTCAGGGCCGAATACATGGGCGGGAGCTGCTCTATATCCCCGCGGAAGGCCCCGAGCGCGGTCTCGAGCTCCGATAGCGTCGGGCGCTCCGGCGAGGTCGCGAGCACGGCGCCCGTGGTGTCCAGCGTGTCCGTCACGACACCGGGGCGCAGCAGCGCGGTGTAGGCCTTGTCGTGCCCCTCCGCGAACTCCACGGCCCGCGTCGCGCGGCCCAGGAACACCACCAGCAGCCCCGTCGCCATCGGGTCCAGCGTGCCGGAGTGGCCTATGCGCCGCTGCCCCGTCATGCGCCGGAGCCTCCCGACCACGTCGTGGCTCGTCCAGCCCGCGGGCTTGTCCACGAGCAGTATGCCGCTCATTCCTCCGGCCATTTTTCGTCTATCGCGCGCAGCATCAGCCGCAGCGCCTCCTCAGGCCCGGCCTGGAGCGTGCAGCCCGCCGCCATGGCGTGGCCGCCGCCGCCGTACACCGCGCAGATCTCCGAGACGTTCACGCCCGGCCTGGAGCGGAGCGAGATCTTGCTCTCCCCCGGCTTCGTCTCGCGGATGGTCATGCTCAAGAGCGAGCCCTCCGCCTTGCCCGCGAGGCCGGCGAGGTCCTCGCAGTCGTTCTCCACCGCGCCGCAGTCGGCCAGCATCTGCAGCGTGACCGTGACGACGGAGATCTTGCCGCCGCGGAAAAACTGCATGCCGCTGAGCATCCGGCCCTCGAGGGCCATCCTCGCGCGGCTCTGGGTGCGGAAAAAGCGGATGTTCAGCGCGGAGTTGTCCGCGCCGAGGTCGATGAGCTCCGCCGCCGCCCTGAGCGTGGCGGCATTGGTGTTCGAGTACTGGAAGCAGCCGGTGTCCGTGCTGACGGCGATGTAGAGCAGCGCCGCCTCCTCGCGGCTGACGGAGCCGCACAGGGCCTTTATCACCTCCAGCACCAGCTCGCCGCAGGAGGACTTCTCCGCCGCGAGGCAGGTGTTCTCCGCGAAGTGGGAGTTGGAGGGGTGGTGGTCCAGAGCAAGGTTCACCGGCGCGGGCGTTCCCTCGGGAAACAGGCCCTCGCCGGCGACGTCGACCGTCACGACGCATGACGGCCGGAACCCCTCCGGCGCGAAATAGGGCGCGATGAAGGGGCGGTAGTTTTCGGTTATCTCGGGATTTTCGATGCAGTACGCGGTCTTGCCCGCGCGGCGGAGGGCCGAGCAGAGGGCGGCGCCGGAGCCCAGCGTGTCCCCGTCCGGGCGGCGGTGGCTGATGAGCAGATAGCCGTCGTGTCCGGCCAGGTAGGCCGCGCATTCATTCGCCCTCAGGTCCATCGCTGTCCTCCCTGCCCGTGTCCAGCTCCTCTATGAGCTTGCTGATGTGGGCGCCGTACTCTATGGAGTGGTCGAGCTCGAAGACGAGCTCCGGCGTGTAGCGCAGCGAGAGCGCCGCGCCCAGCTCGCGCCGCAGCCAGGGGCCGCAGCTCTTGAGCCCGCGCCTGAACTCGCGCTCGTCCAGCTCGCCGAGGACGGAGAGCCAGACCTTGGCGTACCTGAGGTCGCCCGTGGTCTCCACCCTCGTGACGCTTATCATCCCCTGCTGCACCCGCGGGTCCTTGACCTGGCGCAGCAGGCTCGACAGGACGCGCTGTATGTCGTCGTTCGTCCTGCCTATGCGGTTAGATGTTGACATATTAACCCTCTATCTGTTTCATGACGTAGGCTTCGATGATGTCGCCCTCGCGCTCGTCGTTGAACTTTTCTATCTGGATACCGCACTCGTAGCCGGCGGCGACTTCCTTTACGTCGTCCTTGAAGCGGCGCAGGGAGGCCATCTCGCCCTCGAAAATGACTATGCCGTCGCGCACGACGCGGACGGAGCAGCCGCGCTGGACCTTGCCGTCGAGCACGTAGCAGCCGCAGACGGTGCCGACCTTGCTGACCTTGTAGAGCTGGCGGATCTCGACGTGGGCGATGACCTGCTCTTCGAACTTCGGGGCCAGCATGCCCTTCATGGCGGCCTCGATCTCGTTTATGCAGTCGTAGATGACGCGGTACATGCGCATCTCGACGTTCGCCCTCGCGGCGTAGTCGCGCGCGGCGTTGTCAGGGCGCACGTTGAAGCCGACGATGATGGCGCCGGAGGTGGCGGCCAGCATGACGTCCGACTCCGAGATCGCGCCGACGCCGGAGTGGATGACGCGCACGCGGACCTCGTCGTTGGAGAGCTTCTCCAGCGAGGTCTTGACGGCCTCGGCGCTGCCCTGGACGTCCGCCTTGACGATGATGTTGAAGTCCTTTATCTCGCCCTGCTGGATGCGCGCGAACAGGTCGTCGAGCGTGACCTTCTTGGCGACGCCGAGGGTCTTGTCCTTGGCCTGCTGCTTGCGCTCCTCGACCAGCTCGCGGGCCATGCGCTCGTCGGCGACGGCGTTGAAGGTGTCGCCCGCGCCGGGGACCTCGTTCATGCCGGCGATCTCCACGGGGGTGGAGGGCCCGGCCTCGGTGACGCGCTGGCCCTTGTCGTTCACCATGGTGCGCACGCGGCCCACGGCCGTGCCCGCGATGATGATGTCGCCCTGGTGCAGCGTGCCGTTCTGGACGAGGACGGTCATGATCGGGCCGCGGCCCTTGTCGAGCCTCGCCTCGATGACCGCGCCCTTGGCCGCGCGGTTCGGGTTCGCCTTGAGCTCGAGCACCTCGGCCAGGACGACCAGGTTCTCCAGCAGGTTGTCTATGCCCTCGCCGGTCTTGGCGGAGATCGGGCAGACGATGGTGTCGCCGCCCCACTCCTCGCTGACGAGGTCGTACTCCGTGAGCTGCTGCTTTACGCGCTCCGGGTTCGCGCCGGGCATATCCATCTTGTTTATGGCCACGACGATGGGGATGTTCGCGGCCTTGGCGTGGTTGATGGACTCTATGGTCTGCGGCATGATGCCGTCGTTGGCCGCTACGACGAGGATGGCGATGTCCGTGACGGAGGCGCCGCGGGCGCGCATGGAGGTGAAGGCCTCGTGGCCCGGGGTGTCCAGGAAGGTTATCGGGCTGCCCTTGACGTTAACGGTGTAGGCGCCGATGTGCTGGGTGATGCCGCCGGCCTCACCCGCCGCGACGTGCGCGTTGCGGATATAGTCCAGCAGGCTGGTCTTGCCGTGGTCGACGTGGCCCATGACGACGACGACCGGCGCGCGGGGGACGAGGTCCTCCGGCTTATCCTCGCTGTCGTCTATGAGCTTCTCCTCGACGGTGACGACGACCTCGTGCTCGACCTTGCAGCCGAGCTCCATGGCGACGAGGGCCGCGGTGTCGTAGTCTATTATGTCCGAGAGCGAGGCCATTACGCCGTTCTTGATGAGGGCGCGGACGACCTCGGCGCCCGTCTTTTTCATTCTGGAGGCCAGCTCGCCCACGCCGATGGTGTCGGGGATCTGGACCTTGAGCTGGGCCTTCTTGGCTATCTCGAACTGGAGCTTCTGCATGCGCTCGCGCTCCTCGGCGCGGCGCTTGGCGCTGGCGGCGGCCTGCTGCTGGCGCTGCTTCTGCTTGTTCTGGAACTTCTCCTTGCCGCGCTTGACGTTGTCGCCCGCGTGCGCGCCGGCGAGGCGGTCGAAGCGCTCGTCATACTTGCCGAGGTTCACATTGCCGCCGCCGCGCGTGTCTATGACGCGCTTCTCGGGCACCTGGCGCGGGACGTGGGGCTTTGCCTCCTTGGCCGGCGCGCTCTGCTTGGCGCTCTGCTGCGGCTGGGCGCTCTGCTGGGCCTGCGGCTGCTGGGGCTTTGCCTGGCTCTGGGCCTGGGGCTGCGGCTGCGGCTCCGGCTTCTTCGCCGCCGGCTTCGCCTCCGGGACCTTGAAGAGGTCCTCCATCGTCGCGCACTGGTTGTGCTGCGTCAGATACTCGAAAACAAGGGAGAGCTCCGAATCCTCCAGCACCTGCATATGGTTCTTGGGCGCGGTGGCGTATTTGGTGAGGATCTCCGCTATGGCCTTTGAGGTCATGCCGAAGTCCTTTGCCAGCTCATGCACCCTGTACTTATCAAAACTACTCATGGTGTTCCCTCCCCGGTTTCCTTTTTGGCCCTGCGGCCTTGCGTCTCGCGGCCTTGTCGGCGCGGCGCTCCATCTCCTCGGCAAGCTGCCCGTATTCGTCCGGCGCGGCCTCGGCCAGCGCCGCGAGGAATGCGGACGAGAGCCCGAAGTCCGTGCACGCCGCCATGCTGCAGCCGGTCTTGCCCAGCAGCTGCGAGAGCTGCGCCTTGTCGTACGGCAGCGGCACCAGCAGCGTCCGGTGCCCGTAGAGATAGCCCTCCGCGCGCTTTCGCGCGTTCTCGGAGGCGTCCGCCGCCAGGAGCAGCAGCCGCGCCCGCCCGGCTCTCACCGCGGCGCCCGTGGCCGTCTCGCCCAGGTCTATTTTGCCGGCCCTTCGCATCAGGCCGAGATAATTAAGAGCTCTGTCCGTCTTGCGTCTCCTCCAGAAGGCCCGCGAGCCTCTCCATAACTTCGTCCGGTATTTTGACCTCGAGCGCCCTGTCGAGCGCGCGGGTCTTTACCGCCTTTTTGAAGCAGTCCGGGTTCGGGCACACGTAGGCGCCCCGGCCCGGCAGCTTGCCGCGCGCGTCGAAGGCGACCTCGCCCTCCGGCGAGCGCACCACGCGCAGCAGCTCCCGCTTCGGCTTCATCTCGCGGCAGCCAAGGCACTGCCGCATGGGTATTTTCTTCTGCACGGCGCCGCGCCTCCTTCAAACCGCCGGGCTCAGGCCTCGGCGTCGGACTTGATGTCTATCTTGTAGCCCGTCAGCTTGGCGGCGAGGCGGGCGTTCTGGCCCTCCTTGCCTATGGCCAGCGAGAGCTGGCTCTCCGGGACCACGACGCGGCAGCTCTTGCCCTCGTCGAGCAGCGTCACGCTCAGGACCTCGGCCGGGGCCAGGGCCGCGGCGACGTACTCCTCGGGAGACTCGCTGTACTTGACTATGTCTATCTTCTCGCCGCCGAGCTCCTCGACGATGCTGGCGACGCGGCCGCCGCGCGGGCCGACGCAGGCGCCGATGGGGTCCACCGCCGGGTCGTCGCTCCAGACGGCCATCTTCGTGCGGCTGCCCGCCTCGCGGGCGATGGACTTTATCTCCACGGTGCCGTCGAAGATCTCGGGCACCTCGAGCTCGAAGAGGCGCTTCACCAGGCCGGGGTGCGTCCTCGAGATGAGCACCTGCGGGCCGCGGGTGGACTTGCGGACCTCCACGACGTAGACCTTGATGCGGTCGCCCTCGTGCAGCTCCTCGCCCTTTATCCGCTCGCTGGCGGAGAGCATGGCCTCCGTGAACTCGGAGTTGGAGCTTATCTTGATGGACACCCCGCCCGTGCGCGGCTCTATGCGGGAGACCACGCCGGTGAGTATCTCGTGCTCCTTGGACGTGAACTCGTCGTAGATGATGCTGCGCTCGGCCTCGCGGATGCCCTGGATGATGACCTGCTTTGCGGCCTGGGCGGCGATGCGGCCGAATTTCTTCGTCTCCACGGGGATGGCGATGACGTCGCCTATCTTCGCCTTCCTGGAGAACTTGTGCGCGTTCTCGAGGTCGATCTCCTCGGTGGGCTCCTCCACCTCGGCGACGACGGTCTTGTTGATGACCAGCTCTATGCGCTTTTTGTCCTCGTCGAGTATGACCTCCACGTTCTCGCCGTACTCCGGGTTGTCCTTGCGGAAGGCGGCAAGCATGGCCTGCTGGATCTTTTCGTACATGTACTCGCGGGGAATGCCTTTTTCCTTTTCAATGTCCTCCACCGCGGCGAAGAATTCTGCGTTCATCTTTAAAGCGCCCCTTCTGTCATATCGTCACGCTCAGCCGCACCTGGGCGACCTGCGCTTTTTGGTAAGTCTTTTCCGCGCCGTTTATCTCTATGGTGACGGCGCCGTCCGCATAGCCGCGGAGCGTGCCCGTGTGCGCCTTTGCGCCCTCCACGGGCTGATAGTGCCGGACCTCGACCTGCGAGCCCAGGAACTTTTCAAAGTCCCGCGGCCGCTTGAGCTCCCGCTCCACGCCCGCCGACGAGACCTCGAAGATGTAGCTCGTCGGGATGGGGTCCGCCTCGTCCAGCACCGGGTCCAGCGCGCGGGACACCGCCTCGCAGTCGTCTATCGAGACGCCGCCGGCCTTGTCTATATACACCCTCAGGTACCAGGCCCCGGCCTCCTTGACATATTCGACGTCCCAGATCTCGCAGCCCTCGGCCTCCACGACCGGCTGCGCCAGAGTCAGGACGGTATCCGTGATCTTGCTCATCGCGCGCTCCTTTGCCACATTCTGACAGTTTATTTTATTCCAACAAAAAGAGTGGGCGGGACCCACTCAAACGAAAACTACATAACTAACATTAGTATATTACCATATACCCGCTTTCAATGCAAGCATTTTTTCTCCGCAAAAGGATGGCCGCGCGGAGGTATCCGCGCGGCCAAAAAAGAGGATCATCAAATTAAAAAGAAGAAACCCTTGCTTGCTGGACATATAATCGCGGATAAATGTTCCCTAAACATTCGCAGTCTTGTTACACAAATATTAAGTTTATCAAAAGCGGGCCCGTAATATGCCTTCCGGGCCCGCTGCGGATAAATTTTACAGTGCGTTGGAGCGGTTCACGAGGACGGAGAGGTCGACGTACTCCTCGGGCGCGGACTCCTTCTCCTCGTCCGTCTCGGAGACGAAGTTCCGGTAAACGGAGAGGCCGGAGCCGGCGGGGATGAGCTTGCCGATGATGACGTTCTCCTTGAGGCCGACGAGGTGGTCGACCTTGCCCTTGATGGCGGCCTCGGTGAGGACCTTGGTCGTCTCCTGGAAGGAGGCGGCGGAGAGGAAGCTCTCGGTCGCGAGGGAGGCCTTGGTGATGCCCATGAGCAGCTGGGTGTAGGTGGCCTCGCGCAGCGGCTCACCGCTCTCGGAGAGCTCGCCGGCCTGGGTACGGGCGGCGACCTCCTCGTTGGCGGTGCGCAGCTCGGAGATGTCCACGGTGGCGCCGGAGAGGAGCTTGGTGTCGCCCGCGTCCTCTATGCGCACCTTGCGCATCATCTGGCGCACGATGACCTCGATGTGCTTGTCGTTGATGTCGACGCCCTGCTGGCGGTAGACCTTCTGGACCTCCTGGACGAGGTAGTTGCGGACGCCGGGGCGGCCGAACTCGTCGTCGTCTATGCCGCGGATGCGCAGCACGTCGTGCGGGTTGAGCGCGCCGGCGGTGAGCTCCTGGCCCTTGTCCACGTGCGCGCCCGCGGTGACGAGGATGCCCGCGGAATAGGGCACGGTGTAGACGCGGGTGTCGCCGTCGGCCTCGTTGGTGACCGTGATGGCGAAGATGGAGTTCTTGCGCGTCTCCTCGATGGAGACGGTGCCGGAGATCTCGCTGAGGACGGCCATCTTCTTGGGCTTGCGGGCCTCGAACAGCTCCTCGACACGGGGCAGGCCCTGGGTGATGTCGTCGCCCGCGATGCCGCCGGTGTGGAAGGTACGCATGGTGAGCTGGGTGCCGGGCTCGCCGATGGACTGGGCCGCGATGACGCCGACGGCCTCGCCCGGGTTGACCGGCTGGCCGACGGCCAGGTTGATGCCGTAGCACCTGGCGCAGACGCCGCTCTTGGCCTTGCAGGCCAGGACGCTGCGGATGAGGACCCTCTCGATGCCGCGGGCCTTGAGCACCTCGGCGTCGGCGGGCATGAGCATGTGGTCGGTGTCGAAGAGGATCTCGCCGGTGGCGGGGTCGGTGACGGGCACGGCGGGGTAGCGGCCGTGGATGCTGACGGCCAGGGACTGGACCTCCTGGCCCTTCTCATAGATGGCGGTGGCCCAGACGCCCTCGGTGGTGCCGCAGTCGTCCTCGCGGATGATGACGTCCTGGGAGACGTCGACCAGGCGGCGGGTCAGGTAGCCGGAGTCCGCGGTACGCAGGGCGGTATCGGCCAGGCCCTTGCGGGCGCCTCGGCTGGAGATGAAGTACTCCAGGACGGACAGGCCCTCGCGGAAGTTCGCCTTGATGGGGATCTCGATGGTCTTGCCCGCGGTGTTGGCCATCAGGCCGCGCATGCCGGCCAGCTGGCGGATCTGGTTCATGGAGCCTCGGGCGCCGGAGTTCGCCATCATGTAGATGGGGTTGTACTCGTCGAGGCAGTTCTGCAGCGCGCCGGTGACGTCCTTCGTCGTCTGCTCCCACTCGTCGACGACCAGGCGGTAGCGCTCGTCGTTGGTGATGAAGCCGCGGCGGTACTGCTTTTCGATGTCGAGGACCTTGTTCTCGGTGGCCGCGATGAGGGTCTTTTTCGCGTCGGGGACGGTCATGTCCGCGATGGATATCGTGATGGCGCCCTTGGTGGAGTACTTGAAGCCGAGAGCCTTGATGTTGTCGAGCACCTCGGCGGAGATGGTGAAGCCGTACTTCTGGATGCAGCGGTCGATGATGTCGCCCAGCTGCTTTTTGCCGACCTGGAAGCCTATCTCGTGGTCGAAGGCGTGCGCCGGGTCGCTGCGGTCGACGTAGCCGAGGTCCTGGGGGATGGGCTCGTTGAAGATGATGCGGCCGACGGTGGTCTGGATGACCCTGTGGGCGGGCACGCCGTCTATGGTCTTCTCCACGCGCACGAGGATGGGGGCGTGGATGCCGATGTCGCCGTAGTTGTAGGCCATGATGGCCTCGGCGGGGGTGGCGTAGGCCTTGAGAGGCTTGTACTCGGCCTCCTTCTTGCCCTCCTTCTTCGCGGCCTTGTTGGCGGCGACGAAGTCGTCGGCGTCCACGACCTCACCGGCGGTCAGGCCGGTCTCGCCGGCGTCGGTGACGAACACCTGCTCGGCGCCCTTCTCGGCCTTGCCGAGGCGGACGTAGGTGAGGTAGTAGGAGCCGAGGATCATGTCCTGGGTCGGGACGGTGACGGGGTGGCCGTCCTGCGGGCGCAGGAGGTTGTTGGCCGAGAGCATGAGTATGCGGGCCTCGGCCTGGGCCTCGGCGGACAGGGGCAGGTGGATGGCCATCTGGTCGCCGTCGAAGTCGGCGTTGTAGGCGGTGCAGACCAGGGGGTGCAGCCTGAGGGCGCGGCCCTCGACCAGGATGGGCTCGAAGGCCTGGATGCCCAGGCGGTGCAGCGTGGGCGCGCGGTTGAGCAGCACGGGGTGCTCCTTGATGACCACGTCCAGCGCGTCCCAGACCTCGGTGCGCTGCTTGTCTACCATCTTCTTGGCGGACTTGATGTTGTTGGCGACGCCGTCCTCGACCAGCTTCTTCATGACGAAGGGGCGGAAGAGCTCTATGGCCATCTCCTTGGGCACGCCGCACTGATATATCTTCAGGTCGGGGCCGACGACGATGACGCTTCGGCCGGAGTAGTCGACGCGCTTGCCGAGCAGGTTCTGGCGGAAGCGGCCCTGCTTGCCCTTGAGCTTGTCGGAGAGGCTCTTGAGCGCGCGGGAGTTGGCGCCGGTGACGGCGCGGCCGCGGCGGCCGTTGTCGATGAGGGCGTCCACGGCCTCCTGCAGCATGCGCTTCTCGTTGCGGACGATGATGTCCGGCGCGTTGAGCTGCATGAGGCGCTTGAGGCGGTTGTTGCGGTTTATGACGCGGCGGTAGAGGTCGTTCAGGTCGCTGGTGGCGAAGCGGCCGCCGTCGAGCTGGACCATGGGGCGCAGCTCGGGCGGGATGACCGGCAGGACGTCGATTATCATCCACTCGGGCTTGTTGTGGCTCAGGCGGAAGGCCTCCACGACCTCCAGGCGCTTGACCAGCTTGGCCTTCTTCTGGCCGCCGGCGGTGGCGAGCTCCTCGCGCAGCTTGACGGAGAGCTCCTCGCAGTCTATCTGGGAGAGCAGCTTCTTGATGGCCTCGGCGCCCATGCCGGCGTCGAAGTCGTTTTCATACTTCTCGCGCATGTCGCGGTACTCGCGCTCGGAGAGGATCTGGCAGCGCTCCAGCGGCGTGTCGCCGGGGTCGGTGACGATATAGGCGCCGAAGTAGAGCACCTTCTCGAGTATCCTCGGGGTGATGTCCAGCAGCAGGCCCATGCGGGAGGGGATGCCCTTGAAGTACCAGATGTGGCTGACGGGCGCGGCCAGCTCTATGTGGCCCATGCGCTCGCGGCGGACCTTGGCCTTGGTGACCTCGACGCCGCAGCGGTCGCAGATCTTGCCCTTGTAGCGGATCTTCTTGTACTTGCCGCAGTGGCACTCCCAGTCCTTCGTGGGCCCGAAGATGCGCTCGCAGAACAGGCCGTCGCGCTCGGGCTTGAGGGTGCGGTAGTTGATGGTCTCCGGCTTCTTGACCTCGCCGTAGGACCAGGCGCGTATCTGCTCAGGGGAGGCAATGCCTATTTTGATGGCGTCAAACGGTGTGTAGCTCATGGCTTATTCCTCCTCCATTCCAAGTTCGTCTCCGGAAAAGCCCGGGAAACTGTCGTCGTCGCCGTCGTCGTCGCCATCGTCCAGGGTGCCCAGCTCCAGGTCGTCCTCGGGGACGTTCTCGATGCTGAAGCCGGCGTCCTCTATCTCGCTGTCGTCGGCGCGGTATTCGTCCTTCATGCCGGGGATGTAGTCGTCGTCATCGTCGTCCTTGAGCTCTATCTCGTCGCCGTTCTTGTCGAGGATGCGGACGTCGAGGCAGAGGCTCTGCAGCTCCTTGACCAGGACCTTGAAGCTCTCGGGCACGCCCGGCTGCGGGATGTTGTGGCCCTTGACGATGCTCTCGTAGGTCTTGACACGGCCGGTGACGTCGTCGGACTTGACGGTGAGTATCTCCTGCAGGGTGTACGCCGCGCCGTAGGCCTCGAGGGCCCAGACCTCCATCTCGCCGAAGCGCTGGCCGCCGAACTGGGCCTTGCCGCCCAGGGGCTGCTGCGTGACGAGGCTGTACGGGCCGGTGGAGCGGGCGTGGATCTTGTCGTCCACGAGGTGGTGCAGCTTGAGGAAGTAGACGTAGCCGACGGTGACGGCGTTGTCGAAGCGCTCGCCGGTGCGGCCGTCGTAGAGGTAGCTCTTGCCGTCCTCGCGCAGGCCCGCGAGCCTGAGGGTGTCGCGGATGGTGGACTCGTTGGCGCCGTTGAAGATGGGCGTCGCCACCTTCCAGCCCAGGGCCTGGGCGGCGTAGCCCAGGTGGACCTCCAGCACCTGTCCTATATTCATACGGGAGGGGACGCCCAGGGGGTTGAGCACGATGTCCAGCGGCGTGCCGTCGGGCATGTAGGGCATATCCTCGCGCGGGAGTATGCGGGAGACGACGCCCTTGTTGCCGTGGCGGCCGGCCATCTTGTCGCCGACGGAGATCTTGCGCTTCTGCGCGATATAGACCCTGACGACCTGGTTGACGCCGGGGCTCATCTCGTCGCCCGCCTCGCGGGTGAAGACCTTGACGTCGACTATGATGCCGCTCTCGCCGTGGGGGACCTTCAGCGAGGTGTCGCGCACCTCGCGGGCCTTCTCGCCGAAGATGGCGCGCAGCAGGCGCTCCTCGGCGGTGAGGTCGGTCTCGCCCTTGGGCGTGACCTTGCCGACGAGGATGTCGCCGCTGCGGACCTCGGCGCCGACGCTGATTATGCCGCGCTCGTCGAGGAACTTGAGCGCGTCGTCGCCCACGCCGGGGATGTCGCGGGTGATCTCCTCGGGCCCGAGCTTGGTGTCGCGCGCGTCGCACTCGTACTCCTCCACGTGGATGGAGGTGAACACGTCCTCCATGACGAGGCGCTCGTTGAGGAGGATGGCGTCCTCGTAGTTGTAGCCCTCCCAGTTCATGTAGCCGACGAGGATGTTCTTGCCGAGGCTGATCTCGCCGTGGCTGGTGGAGGGGCCGTCGGCTATGACGTCGCCCTTGGCGACGCGCTCGCCCGCGCCGACGACCGGGCGCTGGTTGATGCAGGTGCCCTGGTTGGAGCGGGAGAACTTTATGAGCTTGTAGTTCTTGACCTCGCCGGAGTCGTAGCGCACGACGATGTTCGTGGCCGAGACGCTCTCGACATAGCCGTCCTCCTCGGCGAGGATGGTGACGCCGGAGTCCACGGCGCACTTGTGCTCGATGCCGGTGGCGACGATGGGGGCCTCGGTGGTCATCAGAGGCACGGCCTGGCGCTGCATGTTCGCGCCCATCAGGGCACGGTTCGCGTCGTCGTTCTCGAGGAAGGGTATCATCGCGGTGGCGATGGAGACCATCATGCGCGGGGAGATGTCGACATAGTCCACGCGCTCGCGGTCGACCTCGATGATCTCGTCGCGGTGGCGGCAGGTGACGCGCTTGTTCTTGAGGCAGCCGTTCTCGTCGAGCGGCTCGGTGGCCTGGGCGACGATGTAGCGGTCCTCGACGTCGGCGGTCATATACTCGACCTCGTCGGTCACGAAGCAGTCCGGCTTGCGGACCTTGCGGAAGGGCGTGACGAGGAAGCCGTATTCATTGACGCGGGCGTAGCTCGCGAGGTAGCTGATGAGGCCGATGTTCGGGCCTTCGGGGGTCTCTATGGGGCAGAGGCGGCCGTAGTGGCTGTAATGGACGTCGCGGACGTCGAAGTTCGCCCTCTCGCGGCTCAGACCGCCGGGGCCGAGGGCCGACATACGGCGCTTGTGCGTGAGCTCGGCCAGGGGGTTGGTCTGGTCCATGAACTGGGAGAGCGGCGAGGAGCCGAAGAACTCCTTGATGGCCGCGGTCACGGGCCGGATGTTGATGAGGCTCTGCGGGGTGACGATGTCGAGGTCCTGCAGGGTCATGCGCTCGCGGATGACGCGCTCCATGCGGGAGAAGCCTATGCGGAACTGGTTTTGCAGCAGCTCGCCCACGCTGCGGACGCGGCGGTTGCCGAGGTGGTCTATGTCGTCCGCCGTGCCGATGCCGTGAGCAAGGCAGCAGAGATAGTTCACCGAGGCGAACATGTCGTCCACGATTATGTGCTTGGGGATGAGGATGTCGATGTTGTCCTTTATGGCCTCTTTGAGCTCGTCGCCCTGGTACTGCTCCAGGAGCTGGCGCAGGATGATGAGCCTGACCTTCTCGTGCACGCCGACCTCGGCGGGGTCGAAGTCCACGAAGTGGGCCATGTCGACCATGCCGTTGGTGAAGACGCGCACGTCCCTGCCGTCGGCGCGGAGCGTGACGTCCGTGACGCCGCAGGAGTCGAGATACTCGGCCCGCTCGCGGGTGAAGACCTCGCCCGGCTCGGCGATGAGCTCGCCGGTGACGGGGTCGGCGACGGGGGCGGCCAGCTGGTGGCCGATGAGCCTGCCGGCCAGGCCGAGCTTCTTGTTGAACTTGTAGCGGCCCACGGAGAAGAGGTCGTAGCGGCGGCGGTCGAAGAAGAGGCCGTCGAGCAGCGTCTCGGAGCTCTCCACCGTCGGGGGATCGCCCGGGCGCAGCTTGCGGTAGATCTCGAGCAGGGCGTCCTCGCGCGTGACGAAGCTGTCCTTGTCCAGCGTGGTGACGATGCGCTCGTCGTTGGCAAAGACCTCCTTGAGCTGCTCGCTGGTCACGCAGCCGGCGACGGGGTCGCTCAGGCAGGTCAGCCAGGTGTAGGGCTTATCCGCGTCGTAGCGGCCCATGGCCTTCAGGAAGAGGGTGACGGGCAGCTTGCGGTTTTTGTCTATGCGGACGTAGAAGATGTCGTTCGCGTCCGTCTCATACTCCAGCCAGGCGCCGTGGTAGGGGATGACGGTGGTGCCGTAGGTGGAGATCTGGGCCTTGTCCGTCTTCTTGTCGTAGTACACGCCGGGGGAGCGGACGATCTGCGAGACGATGACGCGCTCGGCGCCGTTTATCACGAAGGTGCCGCCCGCGGTCATGAGCGGGAAGTCGCCCATGAAGATCTCCTGCTCCTTGATCTCCTCCGTCTCCTTGTTGCGGAGACGCACGCTCACCTTGAGAGGAGCGGCATACGTGGCGTCGCGCGCCTTGCACTCCTCCTCGGAATACTTGGGCTTCTCGTCCATGGAGTAGTCCACGAAGCTCAGCTCCAGGTTGCCCGAGTAGTCCGTGACCGCGTCCACGTCGCGGAACACCTCGCGCAGGCCCGTGTCGAGGAACCACTTGTAGGACTTCTTCTGGATCTCCAGGAGGTTCGGCATGTCCTGGATCTCGGTGCTCCTTGCGAAGCTCTTCCTCAGCGTCTTACCGTAGTAAACATCCTTTGGCATCAATGCACACTCCTTGTGTTGGAATCTTGTGTACACCCGGCTGGGTTGTCAGTTGTTTGCGGCGCTCTGTTGCAATTGAGCGAAAATCTGATAGAATAAAGCCATAGCTGAAAATGGGTTAATATCCGTCCTCAGGAGACATAGCAAGTTATTGTATCATCATAGTGCACTTAATGTCAAGTGCCGTTTTGTTAAGAATTACGATTTTTGGTGCGGGGATGTGTTCTCCGCCTTTTTTTATTGGCTGCGGAGGTGCAAATGGACGCTGCTGCTGTTATTCTGCTCATGGTCGAGGCCGTCATGGCCCTGCTGCTGCTCTACTTCGACGGGCTCTTGAAAAAGCCCGTGCAGGTGCTGACCTGCGCGGGGCTCGTGGCCGCGGCCTTTGTGCTGCGCGCGCTGTTTTTCAGCTACGAGACGCTCGACTACCAGGACTTCCTCGCCCGCTGGGTGCAGTATTTCCGCGATAACGGCGGCTTTGCGGCGCTCAAAGACTCGGTCGGCAACTACAATGTCCCCTACCTCTATTTCCTCGCGCTCTTCTCCTATGTGGACATCTACGACCTCTATCTCATAAAGCTGCTCTCCACGTTCTTCGACGTGCTGCTGGCCTTCGGGGCGATGCGGCTCACGGGGCTCTTCACGCGCAGCCGCGCGAGGCTGCTCTTCGTCTACTTCGCCGTGCTCTTCTGGCCCACGGTGGTGCTCAACAGCGCGGTCTGGGGCCAGTGCGACAGCATATATGTCGCGCTCGGGCTGCTGGCCGTGTACTGGGCCATGGACGGGCGGCCGGTGCTCGGCATGGCGGCCATGGCGGCGTCCTTCGCCTTCAAGCTGCAGGCCGTGTTCATCATGCCGGTGTTCGTGCTGCTGCTCATAGCGCGGCGCGTGAAGCTCCGGCACTTCCTCGTGTTCCCCGCGGTGTATATGCTGCTGATGCTGCCCGCCGTCCTCGCCGGGCGGCCGGTGCTGGACACCATAACGCTCTACTTCGACCAGATGGGCACCGTGGGCAGCGCGCTCAACTACAACTCCCCCTCCGTCTACGCCTTCGCGCGCAATGTGGCCGACGAGGCCCTGGCCTCCAGGCTCGGCATCGCGGCGGCCTTTGCGCTGATGCTGGCCGTGTTCGGCTGGTTCTGGTGGCGGCGCGGCTCCATCACCAACTGGGCCCTGCTCGGCGGGGCGCTGCTCCTCGTCGTGGGCATCCCCTTCCTGCTGCCGCACATGCACGACAGGTACTTCTTCTGCGCGGACATCCTCTCGCTCGTCTTTGCCGTCGCGGCGCCGGTGTACTTCTTCCTGCCGCTGCTGTGCGAGTTCGCCTCCCTGCTCGGCTACCACGCCTATCTCAAGATGCGCTACCTGCTGCAGATGCACTACGGCGCGGGCGCGCTGGCCATCGTCATAGTCATCGCCGCCGTGTTCACCGCCGCCCAGCTCCACCCCATGCAGAGGCGCAAATACTCTTGAAAAATTTTTGTTGACAAACCGCGATATTCTGCTATAATACCAAATGCGCCTTTCCCCAGCCGATATGCGAGAGTGCTGGAACTGGCAGACAGGCAGGCTTGAGGTGCCTGTGTCTCATTTACAGGCGTGTGGGTTCAAGTCCCATCTCTCGCACCAAGGGTCCCGGACATACGTGTCCGGGACCCTTTCCTTTTCTCCGCCGCCCCTATTCGGGCGGCATTTTCTTTTGACCGGGCTCTTTTATCGTCTGAATGCTTAAAGTTTGCCGCCCGTAAATGGAGGAATATACAAAAATATCCGCCGCGGTGCTCCGGGCGTTGACAGCGGTCTTGTACGTATATTATCATGTGCTCAGGAGTTGCTTAAACGTTTAAGCATGGTTTTTGCAGCGTTTGGGCTGATGGACAAATTATTCAATAAGGAGGACATGAAATGAAAAAGCTGCGCATACTGCTCTGCCTGGCTCTGGCCGCGGTGCTCTGCCTGGGCCTCGCCGCCTGCGGGGAGACCGCCGAGGAGCCCTCGGGCGGGTACAAGGTCACCTTCTACGACAGCGACGGCGTGACCGTGCTGGCCGAGACCACCGCCGAGGAGGGCCAGCCCGTCGCCGACCCGGGCCTCACCAAGGAGGGCTACGTCATCCAGGGCTACTACTCCACCCCCGCCCTGCTCATCCCCTACGACATGTCGGCCCCCGTCACGGCGGACACCTCGGTCTTTGTGGCCTGGCAGTCCTCCGTCGTGGACGAGCGCGCCTGGATGTTCGCGGGCTCGCTCGCGGGCTACCCCGAGAACAACTGGGGCCACGCCTGGCCGCAGGACGACTTTATCATGCAGCCCGTGGAGGGTGAGTTCAACACCTTCACCATAGAGCTGAACCTCTACGAGGGCGACGAGTTCAAGATCGCCGTCATCGACCAGGACTACAACTGGGGCGACTCCATAGACGCCTCCGGCCTCGCGGACGACACCTACCTCTCCGGCGGCGAGGACGCCTTCGCCTCCGGCGCGAACATCAAGGTGCTCGAAAACGGCCTCTACAAGCTCACGCTCAAGACCGACGCCGAGACGCTCTCGCTCTGCAAGCTCAGCTGCGAGAAGATAGGCGAGGCCGCCGAGCTGACCGCCCCGGCCTTCGACTTCCAGATCCAGGGCAACTTCAACAACTGGGGCGAGGACCCGGAGAGCTTCAAGATGCTGCAAAACGGCTCGGACAACATCTGGTACTACCTGCTCACCATCACCGAGGCCGATTACGACACCGCCAACGGCAACGACTTCGCCATGTTCGGCATCAAGAACCTCGTCAACGGCGACTGGTACGACATGCGCAATCTCGACCCCGCCGCTACGCCGAACATCTCGCTCACCGCTGGCACCTACATAGTCTGGCTGGCGCTGGACATCCAGGATAACCAGCCCGTGGTCACGACGCTCTACGCCGCCGAGCCCGCCTACTACGTCGTGGGCACCTGCGGCAGCGCCGGCTGGGCAGCGGACGCCAACGCGGAGAACACCGCCTACATGATGCAGCCCCAGGACGACGGCACCTACAAGCTGGACGTCACCTTCACGGACGCCGAGATAGTCGACTGGGCGGACAACAAGGTCGCCTTCAAGATAGCCTACGGCGCTAACGGCACCGTCGCCAACGAGTACTGGTACGGCACCGCCTCCGGCGACAACATCACCGTAGACCCCGGCACCTACACCATCGTCTTCGACCCCGCCACGGGCGGCATAACCTACTGAGCATGAAAAAAGCGGCGGAAGGGGCGCGTGTCCCCTTCCGCCGCGGAATAAGCTGTACGGCGCTGGCTGCGATCATGCTATTATGATGTCGTGCTCCGGCGCGGCGCTCTTGCGTATCGTGTCGTACACCAGGGCGGCGACGGTGTCGGCCATCGCGGCGGAGGGCAGCTCTATGTCCCCGCCGGGGCTCAGCGAGAGCACCCGGCCCCGGGCAAAGCGCCGGGCCCGCTCCGCGAGAGCCTCGCCGAAGGCCACGCAGACGGAGCCCTCCGGCCGGCTTTGCAGGAAGGCCGAAACGGCCTCGTCCGAGGTGTCGAAGCACACGGCATCGAAGCAGCGCTCTATGCGGCGGTTGAGCTTCGGCTCGGCGAAGGGCCGCAGCAGGGCGCAGGCCTCTCCCCCGCCCTCCGAGGCGCGGCGGGCCGCCGCGGCGTAGTCGCAGTTCACCTGGTAGAAGAGGTCGGGGTCGTCTATGACGCCGTCCACGCAGATGAGCGGGTAGAAGCAGTTGAAGCCTATCTTCAAAAAGGTCTCCCTGTCCACGTCCATGGCGACGATGGCGTCTATGGTCTTTATGGTCTGGGTGACGCAGGCGTCGGTTATGATGCGCAGGGTGTAGCCCCGGCGCTCCAGCGCCGGAGAGAGGGCGGAGACGAAGGCCGCAAAGGCGTGGGCGCTGTCGGCGCTCTCCGCCGCGCGCGGCGCGAAGAGGCCCACGGCGCAGCTGTTGCCCGTGGCGAGCGCCTTGGCCACCGCCGAGGACTCGTAGCCCATGAGGTGCACCTCGTGCAGCACGCGCTTGCGCGTCTCGGGGCTTATGCGCTGGTCCTCGCGCCCGTTCACGACGTAGGAGACCGTCGCGGTGGATACGCCGCAGGCGTCCGCGATGTCCTTTATTGTCACCTTTTTCTTTTTTCCGTTCATCTCAGCCATACCTGAATAATAACAACTGCGCTGCGGTATTGTCAACCGCGCGCGGGGATTTTGGAGGTACCCATGGAAACGAGAGCCATTTTGCACCGCGGCAGGCCGCTGGACTGCTTCCCAACCTCGGAGAGCGGCATGTACATCCGGCTGCGCGCCGCCAGGGGCGACCTGGACGAGGCCGTGGTGGTCTATTCCGACAACAAGTTCGAGTGGACCACGAAGCCGAGGCTGGAGCGGCGCATGGAGCTGCTGCGCTCGGATGAGCTCTACGACTACTTCGGCGCCGAGCTCGCGCTGGAGGACACGCGCCTCGCCTATGTGTTCCGGCTCCGCTCCGGCGGCGAGGTGAGCTATCTCTGCGAGGAGGGGTTAGGGCCCGACTTCGCCTGGGACCTCGGCTACTTCAACTACTTCCAGTACCCCTACATACACTCGAGCGACGTAATGCGCGTGCCGGAGTGGACGCGCGGGGCGGTGTGCTATCAGATCTTCCCGGACCGCTTCCGCATAGGCTCGGGCGGGAAGGACCGCGGCTATATAAACCTCGCCTGGGGCGGGCGCCCGGAGCCGACGAGCTTCGCCGGCGGCGACCTGCGCGGCATCGAGGAGGGGCTCGACCACCTCGCCGAGACGGGCGTGAGCTGCATCTACATGACGCCCGTGTTCCTCTCGCCGAGCAACCACAAGTACGACGTGGAGGACTACTACCGCGTGGACCCGCGCTTCGGCGGGGACGAGGCGCTCCGCTCGCTCATCGCCGCCGCCCACGGGCGGGGCATGCGCGTGGTGCTCGACGGCGTGTTCAACCACTGCTCGTGCACGAACCCCATCTTCCTGGACACCTCCGTGCGCGGGCGCGAGTCGCCCTACTGGGACTGGTTCTTCATCGAGGGCGAGCGCTCCAGCTTTGCCGAGCGCAACTACAAGACCTTCGCCGACGTGCCCTACATGCCGAAGCTCAACACGGACAACGACGCCGTCATCGACTACTTCTGCGGCGTGGGGCGCTACTGGATACGCGAGTTCGGCGCGGACGGCTGGAGGCTGGACGTCTCGGACGAGATATCCATGCGCTTTCTGCGCCGCTTCCGCGAGGCGGTCAAGGCCGAGGACCCGGACGCGATAATAATAGGCGAGGTCTGGCACGGCGCGGCGGAGTTCCTCGGCGGGGACATGTACGACGGCGTGATGAACTACGGCCTCACCAAGGCCTGCCTCGACCTGATGGCCTTCGGCGCGACGGACGCCGCGGGCTTTGCCTCGCGGCTCTGCCTGCTGCTCTGGCGGAGCACAGGCCCGGCCTGCGAGATGATGTTCAACCTGCTCGACAGCCACGACACGGAGCGCTTCCTCACCCGCGTGGGCGGGGACAGGCGGCGGGAGGCGATGGCGCTTTCGGTGATGTTCTTCTTCCCCGGCATGCCCATGCTCTTCGCCGGGGACGAGATAGGCACCGAGGGCGGCTACGACCCGGACTGCCGCCGCTGCTTCCGCTGGGAGCGCGAGAGCTGGGACATGGAGCTCTACACGCTGGTGCAGCACCTTGCGGCGCTCCGGCGCGACCCCTGCCTCGCGCGCGGCGGCTGCCGGGTCTCCGAGTCCGGCGGCGTGGTCACGATAGAGCGCGCACACGGCGCGCGGCGCATGATACTGCACATGAACCCCTCCGACACGGCCCTCGCCGCGCCGGACGGGACGGAGATAGAGCCCTGGGGCACCGTCATTTTGGAAAAGGAGATGTAAGATGAAAAGGATGAAACGCATCGCGGCGCTCGTCATGGCCGCGGCACTCATATTCGCCCTCGCCGCCTGCGGTGAAGCCCGCGAGGAGCAGGGCGGCACGACCTACGACCAGGTCATGGCCCGCTTCAACGGCGAGCTCGAGGAGGGCGCGGTGGTCAAGGTGCTCGAAAACGACACCGCCGTCGAGCTCGGCTACGTGGAGGAGCTCATAAACGCCTTCAACGCCGCCTACGCCGACCAGGGCATCTCGGCCGAGCGGATGAACACCGACCAGTACTCCGACCTCGCCTCCGACGGCCCCTACGGCTACGGCCCGGACGTCTGGTATCAGGCCAACGACATCATCATGCAGTACGCCGAGAACCAGCACATCCTCCCCCTGCCCACGGAGAGCCTCGGCTATGCCGACCAGATACCCGAGAGCGCCTGGAACGCCTACGCCCTCGACATGGACGGCACCACCTATTACTGCGGCGTGCCCGTGAACGTCCAGACCGGCATGCTCTACTATATCGAGTCCATGCTCCCCGACGACTGGGAGGAAAACTGGGACGTCAACGCCAACGGCACGCCCGACTTCTTCGAGACCTACACCGCGCTCTACGCCTTCAGCCGTGACGTGCAGGAGAACGGCGGCAAGACCGAGTACGGCTATCTCGACGAGCTGGTGGACACCTACTTCATGACCGGCTATCTCTTCACCTTCGGCGCCTACGTGTTCGGCGAGAACAACACCAACGCCGAGGACATCGGCCTCGCGGCGGGCGACGCGGCGCAGGGCGCCTGGATGATACGCCAGTGGGCCAAGCTGATGAACAACACCGAGGTCATAGACAAGACCTTCGCCTCCTCCGCCTACGCCTTCCTCGCGCAGGGCCGGATGCTCTGCACCATCACGACGCCGGACGTGCGCAGCATGTTCATCAAGGAGATGGTCAGCGCCGGCTGGACCGAGGAGGAGGCCGAGGCCGACCTCAAGATGATAGCCGTCCCGCGCCTGCCCGCCTCCGGCGACCTCACCGCCGACGCCTGGCAGGACACCATAACCGACATGGAGAACCTCACGCTCGAGACCAAGATGATGGGCGGCATAAACGGCTACGGCATCTCGGCCTACACCAAGTGCCCGAACGCCTCGCTCGCCTTCGTGCAGTTCGCCGCGGACTATGAGCAGGTCGTGCGCCGCAACGAGATGCTGGGCATCACCCCGGCCCGCGCGGACGCCGCCGCCTTCGTCGGCGAGAGCGACCCGACCGTGCAGACCATCTTCGACCGGCTCGACGGCGGCTACATAGACATCATGCCCGCCATCAACGCGGTGAGCCAGCTCTGGACGCCGTCCGAGAGCTTCTTCGTGGACCTCGCCACCGACGCGCTGAGCGAAAACCGCGGCGAGCCCACGAACTACGACACCGTGGAGAAGATCCAGGCCGGGCTCGAGGAGCTGTGCAGTCAGATCTACGACGGCATCTTCACGCTGTCGTGACGCGGCGCGGCAAGACCGACAAAGGGGGGATGGGGATATGTCAAAGGCCGCGCAGCTAGCCAAAGCGCCCTGGCGCGTGAAGCTCTCGCTCGTCATAATGGGCCTCGGCCAGCTCTGCTACGGGCAGATAACAAAGGGCCTGCTCTACATACTCAGCCTCGCGGGGCTGGTGGTGTACTTCGCCGCGCGCGGCGCGGAGGACCTCGCGGGCATCTTCACGCTGGGCACAAAGCAGGAGAACCTCTGGCTCGGCATAGAGGGCGACAACTCCATGCAGATGCTCATCATGGGCCTCTTCGCCGTCATGGTGCTCGTCTTCGCCCTCGCCCTCTACGTCTCCAACGTGCGGGATGTGCTGTACACCTCGCGGGAGGCGGCGAAGGGCCGCAGGCCCCACAGCTTCCGCCAGTCCCTCGCCGCGGCGGCGGACGGGAAGTTCTATGTCTCCGCGCTCGTGCTGCCCATCGTGGGCGTCGCGATGTTCTCCGTGCTGCCCATAGTGTTCATGATACTCATGGCCTTCACGGACTTCGGCGGCGAGGTGGTGCACCCCGTGCTCGCCAGCTGGAGCCTCTCGGCCTGGCAGAAGATACTCGGCGTCGGCGAGGTGGGCGGCACCTTCGGCAAGATACTGGTCTGGAACGTCCTCTGGGCCGTGGTCTCCACCGCCATAAACTTCTTCGGCGGGCTCGGCATAGCGCTGCTGCTCGGCAAGCGGAACGTCCGCGGCTCGAAGATATGGCGCGCCTTCCCCATACTCGCCTACGCCATACCGGGCTTCATCAGCATGCTGGGCTTCAAGTTCATGTTCTCCCAGAGCGGGCCCATCAACCAGCTGCTCACCGCCTCCGGACACGACGCTATCTTCTTCCTCGCCAACGTGGAGAGCGCCAAGTGGTGGGCGCGGGGCATAGGCTTCTTCGTGAACGCCTGGATCTCCATACCCTCCATAATGCTCATGACCACGGGCATACTCTCGAACATAGACACCCAGCTCTACGAGGCCGCCTCCATAGACGGGGCCAGCCGGTTCACGCAGTTTCGCAAGATAACGCTGCCCTTCGTGGTGTTCTCGATAACGCCCGTGCTCATAGGGCAGTTCGTCGGCAACTTCAATAACTTCGGCATCTACTTCTTCCTGCGCGGGGGCTTGCAGAGCAACTACGGCGGCTACTTCCTCGCGAGCGACACGGACCTCCTCATAAACTGGCTCTACAACCTCTCCGTGGACAACAACTACTACTCCATCGGCGCGGCGATAAGCCTCGTCATCTTCGTCATAACCGGCACGCTGTCGCTCATCGTGTACATGCGCTCGGCCGCTTACAGGAAGGAGGAGACGTTCCAGTGAAAAAGGGCGGCATCTCCGGCGCGAGGCTGGCGGACAACGTCATGACCTACGTCCTGCTCGCCGTCGTGTCCGTCATCTTCCTCTTCCCCTGCGTGTGGCTCATCGCCGCCTCCTTCTCCAGGAGCGGCGACCTGCACTCTTTCTCCGGCTTCTTCCCCAGGGAGTTCTCCGCCCGGACCTTCGTCGAGCTCTTCACCGACGACGTCAACGGGCTCTACCCCTACAAGCGCTGGTTTTTGAACACGCTCTACGTCGCGAGCTGCACCTGCGTCATCGGCACGCTGCTCGTCATCCTGACGGGCTATGTCATGAGCCGCTTCCGCTTCAAGGGCCGCGACACCATACGCAAGACCACGCTGCTGCTCGGCATGTTCCCCGGCTTCATGGGCATGACCGCGGTTTACATAATTATGGGCCAGCTCGGTCTGCTCAACTCCCTGGAGTCGCTCATCTTCTACTACTCCTGCACCGCGCCGCTCGGCTATCTGGTGCAGAAGGGCTATTTCGACTCCATCCCCTACACCATCCACGAGGCCGCGACCATAGACGGCGCGAGCCAGATGCAGATATTCACGAAGATAACCCTCCCGCTCTCGAAGCCGATGCTGGTGTACACGGCGCTCACGCAGTTCGCCTGGCCCTGGAGCGACTGCCTGCTGCCCAAGCTGCTGCTCAAGGAGCGCGAGATGTGGACCGTCGCCGTGGGGCTCTACTCGATGCCGGACACCCAGTTCGCGCGCTTTGCCGCGGGCAGCGTGTTCATCGCCGTGCCCATCGTCATACTCTACTTCTGCCTCGTGAAGAACATCGTCAACGGCCTCACCGCCGGCGCCGTGAAGGGCTGAGAGCATGAGAAGGACTCAACGCGGCCTGGCGCTGCTCCTGGCACTCTGCCTGCTGCTGCTCTCCGCCTGCGGGGAGCGGCGGCGCGAGGCGGAGGAGAACGTCATCGACGACAAATACCGCAACTGGTACGAGGTCTTCGTCTACTCCTATTACGACAGCGACGGCGACCGGATAGGCGACCTCGCCGGCCTTGCGGAAAAGCTCGACTACATCGCCTCCCTCGGCATGAACGGCATCTGGCTCATGCCCATAATGCCCTCGCCGAGCTATCACAAGTACGACGTCACGGACTACTACGGCATCGACCCGCAGTACGGCACGCTGGAGGACTTCTCCGCCCTGCTCGAAAAGGCGCACAGCCTGGGCATCGACGTCATAATAGACCTCGTCGTGAACCACACCTCCAGCGAGCACCCCTGGTTCCTGAGCGCGAAGGCGGACGTGAACTCCGAGTACCGCGAATACTACAACTGGTCGGATGAGCCGCTCGACGGCTATGCCAAGGCGGGCGGGAGCTATTATGAGTGCCGCTTTGTGAACACCATGCCGGACCTCAACCTCGACAGCGAGGCGGTGCGGGCCGAGATAGAGCGCATCCTGCGCTTCTGGCTCGAGGACGTGGGCGTGGACGGCTTCCGCCTCGACGCCGTGACGAGCTACTACACGGGCGAGCGCGAGCGGAACATCGACTTCCTCTCCTGGCTCGGCGAGACGGCGCGGTCCATCAGCCCCGACTGCTACATCGTGGGCGAGGCCTGGACCGACCTCTACGAGATCGCCGACTACTGCGCAGCGGACATCGACAGCTTCTTCCTCTTCCCCGTCGCGCAGAGCGGCGGCTACATCGAGGAGATACTCGGCCCCGACGTGAAGGAGCCGGGCAGGAGCTACGCCAACGTCACGGCCCTGCTCGAGCAGCGGCTGCCGGAGGACACCATCCCGGCCCCCTTCCTCGGCAACCACGATACGCCCCGCGCCGCGAGCGTGCTCGGCCCCGACACGGCAAAGCAGAAGATGGCCGCCGGGCTGCTGGCCATGATGCGCGGCGGGACCTTCGTCTACTACGGCGACGAGATAGGCATGACCGGCTCCAAAACCGACCCCGACAAGCGGCTCGGCATGCTCTGGACCACGCTCTCGGAGACGACGCACTGCCCGCCCGGCACTACCGAGGCGAACTACCCCCAGCCCTCCGTGACGGAGCAGCTCGCGGACCCGGATTCGCTGCTCAACTACTACGCCGCGGCGATGCGGCTGCGAAACGAGAACCCGGAGATCGCCCGCGGGACGAGCGAGATACTCGACACCGGCGAGGGCGACGTCTGCGCGATAAGGCGCAGCTGGAATGGCGGGAGCTGCGTCCTCGTGATAAACCCCTCCAAAAACGCGCACGAGCTCGCGCTCGGGCCCCTTGGGCTCGGGGAGCTCTGGCTCACCGGCGAGCTGACCGCCTCGGGCGGCGAGGTCGCCCTAAAGGGCGGGACGCTCAGCCTTCCCGCTTACTCCATCGCCGTTTTGCGCGCGTAAATCCCCGCACCGGGCCGCCCTCATTCGGGCGGCCCTTTTGCGCGGGGCATAATATCTGTTGACGTTGGCGGCTTAAAATTGTAAAATGAGGGGTATGGATAAACTCGTGATAAAGCCCGGCGAACGGGTGTCACATGCCTATATCGTTGCCTCCGCGTCCGAGGAAGCGCGGCGGGAGACGGCGCAGCGCCTCGCGGCGGCCATGCTCTGCGAGTCCGGGGGCGAGCGCCCCTGCGGCGAGTGCCGGCACTGCCGCAAGGTGTTTGCCGGCATCCACCCGGACGTCATCTCCGTCGCCCCCGGCGTGGACGACAAGGGCCGCAAGCGGCGGGAGATCCTCGTAGACCAGGTGCGCTTCATCTCCGCGGACGCGCAGGTCATGCCGAACGAGGCCCGCGTCAAGGTCTACGTCGTGCACGACGCGGACCGCATGAACGCCGCGGCGCAGAACGCCCTGCTGAAGCTGCTGGAGGAGCCGCCCGCGAGCGCGGCCTTCGTGCTCTGCGCGGCGAACCCGGCGCTGCTGCTGCCCACCGTGCGCTCCCGCTGCGTGCTCATCCGCCGCAACGAGGACGCCGCCGAGGACGAGCAGTCGGCCGCCGACGCGCTCGCGCTGCTCTCGGCCCTGGCCGCGGGCGACCGCGTCTCCCTGCTCAGGTGGGAGTTCGGCAGCGAGGACATGGACCCCCGGCGCGCCGCCGCCATGATAAACGCCGCCAGAGAGGAGCTCGCGGACATACTCCGCGGCGAGGGCCGGGTGAGCATACCCGCCCCGCGCTGCGTGGGGCTCGACGCGCTCTTCGCCAAATGCTCCGCCATGCTCAGGCTCAACGTGAGCGTGAGACACGTCTTCGGCCTGATAGCCGTCGGCGGGGTCAGGAAATGAGGAAGATAAATTGACAGAAGTCGTCAGCGTGAAATTCAAAAACCGCGGCAAGACCTACTACTTCGCCGCCGCAGGGAACACCGTCGAGATAGGGCAGAACGTCATCGTCGAGACCTCCAAGGGCCTCGAGTTCGCCCAGTGCGTCATGGGCAACCACTTCGTCCCGGACGAGAAGGTCATCCCGCCCATCCGCCCCGTGGTGCGCGTCGCCACGGAGAACGACCTGCGCGTCGCCGAGATCAACAAAAAGCGCGAGCGCGAGGCCTTTGACATCTGCAAGAAGAAGATCGAGGACCACGGCCTCGACATGAAGCTCGTGGACGTGGAGTGCAGCTTCGAGGGGAACAAGATAACCTTCTTCTTCACCTCGGACGGGCGCGTGGACTTCCGCGAGCTCGTCAAGGACCTGGCCTCCGTGTTCCGCAACCGCATAGAGCTGCGCCAGATAGGCGTGCGCGACGAGGCCAAGATGCTCGGCGGCATCGGCATCTGCGGGCGGCCCTTCTGCTGCAGCCAGTTCCTGGACGAGTTCCAGCCCGTCTCCACCAAGATGGCCAAGATACAGTCCATGTCCCTCAACCCGAGCAAGATCTCCGGCACCTGCGGCAGGCTCATGTGCTGCCTGAGGTACGAGGAGGAGGCCTATGAGAACCTGGTCAAGACCGTGCCGAAGAACGGCGCCTTCGTGGAGACCCCGGCGGGCTACGGCAACGTCACGCAGGTGAACCTCCTGCGCCGCACGGTGAAGGTCAAGCTCGACGGAGAGGGCGAGGACGTGTTCAAGACCTATTCCGCCGACGAGGTCGCCGCCATACCCGGCGGGCGCCCGAAGCCGGGCGAGCCGCTGCCCCAGCTGCTCAAGAACCGCCCCGCGCCGGAGCGCAGCGAGGACGAGGCGGAGCCCGCCGAGGAGCCGAAGCCGCGCTTCTCCCCCGCGGAGGCCCCGGCGGCGCGCAAGGCGAGCTCCGAGGTGCCCGTGCGCAAGCGCCAGGGCGGCCGCGGCCGCGGCGGCAAGCGCCCGGAGGGCAAGTCCGCGGAGCCGCAGGCCCAGTCCAAGCCCCGCCGCGAGCGCGACTCCGGCCGCGCCCAGCAGCCGAAGGAGCCCGCCCAGCCCCGCGAGGGCCGTGAATCCCGCGAGGGCAGAGAGGGCCGCGAGGGCCAGTCCCGACGCCCGAACAACCGCCGCCGCCGTCCCCAGGGCGGCAAGCCCAAGCCGCCGAAGCCGGCAGACAACAGCTGAATACCCAGGGCCGCCCCGTTCTCCGGACAGGGCGGCCCTCACGCGTCTGCGCGTTGACTTTGCAGCGGGCGCATGGTAAAATATTGCTACGAAATTGACAAGGAGTTGATAGTCATGCTTCTCACGCCCGAACAGCAGGCCATGCTGGACGGCGCCGAGGGCGAGGTCATGGCCAAGGTCATGCGCTCGCTGGTCATGTACGGCGAGACCTTCGGGGCCGAAAAGATGGTCCCTGTCACGAGCAAGTACGGACACACGGTCATCAGCTTCGGCATCGGCGTAATGAAGCCGGTGTACGAGCTCTACGACAAGCTGCTGGAGGCCGGCGCGGTCTCGAAGCAGCGCTTTTCCGCCGACCCCCTGCCGCTCGACCGCAAGGTCCCCTCGAACCTCCTCCAGGACATCATCTTCAAGCGCATCATGTACTCGGAGCAAGGGCGCTATGAGGCCCAGCTGGAGAAGTTCGGGCTGCTCAGCCGCGACGCCTTCACCTGCGCCTGCTACCTCGACGAGGTGGGCAACAAGCCGGGCAAGGGCGAGGTGCTCTCCTGGGCGGAGTCCAGCGCCGTGGTGTACGCCAACAGCGTGCTCGGCGCGCGGTGCAACCGCAACTCCGGCATGCTGGAGCTGATGGGCTCCATCGCCGGCTGCGTGCCGTACTTCGGCCTGCTCACGGACGACGGGCGAAGGGCCGACTGGATAGTCGAGGTCAAAACGGAGAAGAAGCCGGAGGCGCAGCTCCTCGGCTCGGCCATAGGCATGAAGGTCATGGAGCAGGTGCCGTACATAAGGGGCCTCGATAAGTGGCTCGGCACCGAGATAACGCCCGAGGTCTCGGCGTATCTGAAGGACTTCGGCGCGGCCACGGCCTCGAACGGCGCGGTGGGCCTCTACCACGTGGAAAACCTCACGCCGGAGGCGAAGGAACAGGGCGAGGGCCTCATCCGCGAGGGCGCGAAGGTGTACGTCATAGACGACGCCGAGCTCGAGCGCGTGAAGGCGGGCTACCCCTGCGTGTGGAAGGACCTGAACGCCGCGCCCAAGCTCTGCTTCGTGGGCTGCCCGCACCTGACGCTCGGCCAGCTCCAGAGCTGGACGGAGCGCATCGAAAAGTCGCTGCGTGAAAACGGAAAGCGCAAGGTCACCGTCCCCACCGTGTTCACCGCCGCCCCGGCCACCATCAAGGAGTTCCAGAAGACCCCCTACGCCAGGCGGCTGGAGCGCACGGGCGTCATCCTCTCCTACATCTGCCCGCTGATGTACATGAACAACCCCCTCTCGGGCAAGATGCCGGTCATCACCTGCTCCAACAAGCTGAGGACCTACACCACCGCGAGGTACTACACCGAGGATGAGATCCTCAGCAAGATCACGGGAGGTGCGGGAAAATGAGCAAGGTATTCAAGGGCCGCGCGATAGTCGCCGGGAGCTGTACCGCGCCCGCGCTGGTGTCCCACGGCGGCTTCAACACCCTGGCGAGCTTCCAGATGGCCATGATGTTCGGGGACAAGAAGGTCAAGTGCGGCGACCAGAACAACCCCGACCTCTACAAAAAGCCCATGAAGGGCAAGGCGCTCTGCCTGCCCCAGACCATAGGCTCCACCACCGGCGGCATGGTGCTCTACACCGCCTGCGCCACGGACAACCAGCCCGCGTGCATGCTGTTCTCGATGACGATAGACAGCCTCGCCGCCTCGGGCGCCATCCTCGCCGCCAACTGGACGGACGCGAACATGCCCGTCGTCGACCGGCTCGGCGACGAGTTCCTCAGCTACGTCCACGACGGCATGCGCATCACCGTCTCCCCCGACGGCACCGTCACCGTGGAATAGCGCGCAAAAAATAAGGCGGGGACCCTTTGCGGGTCCCCGCTTTTTTGTTTTTCAGTTTTGCAGCTGGCGCTTGCGGGCGAAGTTCACCATGCCCTCGGGCAGCTCGTTGAGCCTCAGGAGCATCTTGCCCGCGCCGTAGGCGGCGCAGGAGATGGGGTCGTCCACGACCACGGTGCGCAGCTTGGTGTCGTGCTCCACGAGCATGTCGATGCCGTAGATGAGGCTGCCGCCGCCGGACATGACTATGCCGTTTTGCGAGATGTCCGCCACCAGCTCGGGCGGCGTGCGCTCGAGCACGTAGTGGATGCTCTCGAGTATCTCGCGCGCGGGCTCGAGCAGCACCTCGGCCAGCTCCGTGGAGCTGAGCTTGACCATCTTGGGCAGGCCCGTGACCAGGTCGCGGCCCTTGACCTCCTCGATGCCGACCTCGGGCTTCGGCACGACGCAGCCTATGTTTATCTTGACCTCCTCGGCCGTCTTGGCGCCGATGAGGACGTTGTAGCGCCGCCGTACGTAGCGGATTATCGCGTCGTCAAAGCTGCCACCCGCGACCTTTATGGACTCGCACTCGGCCACGCCGCCGAGGGAGACTACCGCCGTCTCCGTCGTACCGCCGCCGATGTCGATTATGAGGTGGCCGTCCGGCTTGGAGACGTCGATGCCCGCGCCGTAGGCCGTGGCGACCGCGCTCTCGACGAGGTACACCTTGCGCGCGCCGGCCTCGACCACCGCGTCTATGACCGCGCGCTCCTCCACGCCCGTGATGCTGCCCGGCACGCAGACGAGCACCCTCGGCTTGAAGAGGCTGAAGCTCGTGACGCGGCCGATGAGCTCCTTGAGCATGGCGACGGTCATGTCGTAGTCGGAGATGACGCCGTCGGTGATGGGCTGGATGGGCACTATGCTCGCGGGGGTGCGGCCCAGCATCTTCTGCGCGTCGTGGCCGACCTTCAGCAGGCGGCCCGTGAACTTGTCCACGGCCACGATGGTCGGTTCGCGTATCTGCACGCCCTTGCCCCTTGAGTAGAGCAGCACGCCTGTGGTCCCCATGTCTAGGGCTATATCCCGTTCAAATATCAGCATAGCTTACGCACCTTTCCAGTCTTACCGTAATCATAGACCACTTCGGGCCGGTTTATTCGGCCTTTGCAAGGGCCGCGCACACGACCTTTGCGGCCCCGGCCCCGCCCAGGGTCCGGGCGCACTCGGCTGCCGTAGCGCCGGTCGTGACGATGTCGTCGATGAGGAGTATCCTGCGGCCCTCGACCAGCTCAGGGTCGATGACCTCGTACGCGCCGGAGATGTTCGCGCGGCGCTTTTCGATGCTGCCGGTGACCGACTGCGGGGCCGCGTCCCTGCGCTTGCGCAGAGTCTCCACCGCCACGTCGCCGAGCTCGAGGGCCGCGGCCATGGCGATGAGCATGGCCTGGTCGTAGCCGCGCTCGCTCAGCCGCTGGCTGGAGAGCGGCACCCAGGAGATGAGGTCGTACTCCCCGCGCAGACGCTCGTCTATGCAGCGCGCCACCAGGCGGCCGAACACGCCCGCGTAGGCCGTGACGCCCTGGAACTTGTACCTGTGCAGCGCGTCGCGCACCGCGCCCTCGTACCGCAATGGCGCCACGCAGGCCGCGACGAAGTCCGTGCCCGCGCGCTCCGAGGGCCGCGTGTAGGGCAGGTCCCTCTCGCACGCGGCGCACATGCCGCTCTCGCCCCGCCGGAGCAGCCGGCGGCAGAACGCGCAGCGCGGCGGAAAGATGATGTCAAGGATCCCGCTTTTAGACTTGGCCACGGCGATCACGTCCCCTTTTCTATATCTCAGAGCTCAGCCTTATCCTCAGGCCGCTGTACCTCCTGGATTGAACGTGGTTGTCTATCATCCTGTACGCCGTCTCCTCTTCCCCGACGGCTATGAGCAGCTCGCGCGAGCGCGTCACCGCGGTGTAGAGCACGCCGCGCGTGAGCAGCCTCGGAGCGGCCTGGGCCAGCGCGAGCACGACGGCCCTGTACTCGCTGCCCTGCGACTTGTGCACGGTCATCGCCCAGGCGTGCTCGAGCTGCATGAGCTGCTCGAAGCTCAGCGCCGCGACGCGGCCGTCGAAGTCCACGGTCAGCGTCTCGTTCTCGCCGTCGATGCCGATTATATAGCCTATGTCGCCGTTGTAGATGCCGCTGCCGGCCTCCGCCGGAGCGCCCTCGCGGCTCCTGTGCCAGATTATATCATAGTTGTTCCGGATTTGCATCACCCTGTCGCCCTCGCGGAAGGTGACTTCGCCAAAAATTTTCTCGTTTTTGCCCTTCGCGGGCGGATTGAGCGCCGCCTGGAGCCGGCGGTTGAGCGCTGCGGAGCCGAGCTCGCCCTTCCGCGTCGGCGTGAGGACCTGTATCTCCTCCGGCGCGATGCCCATGCGCTTGGGCAGGCGCTCGGCGCAGAGCTCGACTATCGTCTCCGCCGCGCGGGCCGTGTCCGTGCGGTTCAAAAGGAAGAGGTCGCCCGAATTCTTGCGGAAGTCCGGGTGCTCGCCCCGGTTTATCTCGTGCGCGCAGCGGACTATGCGGCTGCCCTCGGCCTGGCGGAAGATCTCCGTCAGCCTGACCGCCGGGATCGCGCCCGAGCGCAGTATGTCCGAGAACACCCGCCCCGGCCCCACGCTCGGGAGCTGGTCGGCGTCGCCCACGAGTATCAGCCGGCAGTCCTCCGGCAGCGCGGCCAGCAGGGCGCGCATAAGCGTTATGTCAACCATTGAGCACTCGTCGAGCACGACGGCGCCGCAGTCGAGGGGCTCGTCCTCGTCCTTGGCGAACACCACGTCCTCGCCCTCGGGGGCGAAGGCGGCGCCGAGCAGGCGGTGGATGGTGGCGGCCTCGCGGCCGGTGAGCTCGCTCATGCGCTTTGCGGCGCGGCCGGTCGGCGCGGTGAGCAGCGTCTCTATGCCCATGGCGTCGTACATCGCGAGTATGCCGCGGAGGGAGGTGGTCTTGCCGGTGCCGGGGCCGCCGGTGAGGGCCATGACCCGGCATCGCGCCGCTAGGCTCAGCGCCTCACGCTGCAGGGGGGCGTAGGTCATGCCGCTCTCGGCCTCGGTGCGCGCGACGAGCGCCCGCGTGGCCTCGTCCTCGGGCTTCGGGGCCCCGGCGAGGCGCTTGAGCTTTTCCGCGACGTAGGTCTCGGCCTCGTAGAGCTCGGTGAGGTAGCAGGCGTCCCGGCCCGCGAGGGCGGTGCGGGTGATGGTGCCGCGCCCGGCGAGCTCGTCGAGGGCGGCGGTGACGCGCTCCGGCTCGGTGTTTATGAACTGGGCCGTGGCGGCGGTGAGCTTGTCCGCCGGGATGAAGCAGTGGCCGTTCCCGGCGTTGTGCCGGAGCTCAAAGACCACGGCGGCGCGGACGCGGTTCGGGTCGTCGGACTCGCAGCCGAGGTCGAAGGCCAGGTGGTCGGCCTCCGCAAAGGAGCCGCCGATGTGCGGCGCGGAGATTATGTAGGGGTCGCCGCCGATGACGTCCATGGCGTCTTCGCCGTAGAACCTGTAGAGCCGGACGGCCAGCAGCGGGCGCAGCCCGTGGCCGCAGAGGAACTCCATCAGCCGCCGCATCCCCGCCTGGCGGCGGAACTCCGCGGACATGCGCAGGGCCTTCTCGCGGGTTATGCCGCGTATCTCGGCGAGCTGCTCCGGGTGGTTTTCGAGCACGTCCAGCGTCTTTTCGCCGAAGCGGTCCACTATCAGCGTGGCGGTGGCGGGGCCTATGCCCTTGACGGCGCGGCCCGCGAGGTAGGAGTAGATGGCCTCCGACGTCCGGGGCAGGCTCCGCTCCGCGTACTCGGCCTTGAACTGGCGGCCGTGGTTGGGATGGGTCATCCACTCGCCGAAGGCGTGCAGCTCCTCGCCGGGGCAGACCGCGGGCAGGGTGCCGACCACGGTCGTGACCCCGCCGTCGAGCGTGTCGAGCCGGAGCACGGCGTAGCCGTTTTCCTCGTTGGCGTAGATGACGTGGAGCACCCGGCCCGAGAGCTCGTTCAATTCTTCGTGTTCGTCCATTCTTCCCCATCCCATCCGATGTCCACGCAGTCCCAGCGCTTTGCGAGCAGCCGGGCGGTCTCGCGCGTGTCACCGTCCATTCCGCAGTCGTCGATGATTATCCGGCCCCTGAGCGTGCCGTTTTCCCTCAGCCAGACGAGGGCGCTGAGCGTCTCCTCCAGCCTGGGCTCGGCGCCGGACACGGCCAGCCTGATCTCCAGGGCCGTCCTCCGCCCGCAGCGCACGGGCAGCAGCAGCGTCCCCTTCAGCGACCAGAGGAACACAACGACCAGCCCCGCCGCCACGGCGCAGAGCAGTATTTTCCAGAACACGCCGTCACCCCCTATGCCACAGTCTATGGGGCGGCGGACGCTTTTGTGTCAGTTGAAGATAGAGGTGAAGCCGTAGGTGATGCCGCTGACCAGTATGCCCGCGATGAGCACGCCGAGCAGTATCGAGGGCAGGGCGTTGCGCAGGCGCATGTTCATCACCGCGGCGATGAGCGCGCCCGACCAGGCCCCCGTCCCCGGCAGGGGTATGGCCACGAATATCGTCAGGGCGAAGAACTGATAGCGGTGTATCTTGTCCCACTTGCCCTCGGCCTTGGCCTCCAGCTTCTCGGCGAGGCGGGCCAGCTTGCCGCTCTTTCTCGTCATCCACCGGAAGATCGGCCGGATGAACAATATGATGAAGGGCACGGGCAGCATGTTGCCGATTATGCTTATGCCCATGGCCTCCGCGTGCGAGAGGCCCAGGCTGACGCCTATGGGTATCGCGCCGCGCAGCTCTATGACCGGGATCATGGAGATGATGAAGGTGGCGAGGTATTTGCCGACGTCCGCGCCTGTTATGGCCTCAACGATGAAATCTGTCATTTCTCAAGCACCTTTTTCAGATATTCGCCCGTCGCGCTCTCTTTGCACTCCGCGCAGCCCTCGGGGGTGCCGGCAAAGACCACGGTGCCGCCGCCGTCGCCGCCCTCGGGGCCGAGGTCGATGATGTGGTCCGCGACCTTGATGACGTCGAGGTTGTGCTCGATGACGACGACGGTGTTGCCCGCGTCGGTCAGCCGGTCGAGGATGCTGATGAGCCGCTGCACGTCCGCCGTGTGCAGGCCCGTGGTCGGCTCGTCGAGGACGTACACCGTCGCGCCGGTGGAGCGCCGCGCGAGCTCCGTCGCGAGCTTGACGCGCTGCGCCTCGCCGCCCGAGAGCGTCGTGGACGACTGGCCGAGCTTGACGTAGCCGAGGCCGACGTCGTAGAGGGTCTGTATCTTGTCGCGGATCCTGGGCAGGTTCTGGAAGAAGTCCAGGGCCTCCTCCACGGTCATGTCCAGCACGTCAGCGATGTTCTTGCCCTTGTAGCGGACCTCCAGCGTCTCGCGGTTGTAGCGCTTGCCCTTGCAGACGTCGCAGGGTACGTAGATGTCGGGCAGGAAGTGCATCTCTATCTTGATGAGGCCGTCGCCGGAGCAGGCCTCGCAGCGGCCGCCCTTGGTGTTGAAGGAGAAGCGCCCCGGGCCGTAGCCGCGCAGCTTCGCGTCCTGCGTGGTGGAAAAGAGCTCGCGGATGTCGTTGAACACGCCCGTGTAGGTCGCGGGGTTCGAGCGCGGGGTGCGCCCTATGGGCGACTGGTCGATGCAGATGACCTTGTCCACGTTCTCGAGCCCGTCTATGCCGAGGCAGCGGCCGGGGCGGACGTGGGCGCGGTTCTTCACCGCGGCGAGGGTCTTGTAGAGCACCTCGTTTATCAGGCTGGACTTGCCGCTGCCGGAGACGCCGGTGACGGCCGTGAGCACGCCGAGCGGTATTTCGACGTCAATATTCTTCAAATTGTTCTCGCTCGCGCCGCGGATGAGGAGGCTTTTTCCGTTTCCCTTGCGGCGCTTCGAGGGCACGGGTATCTTCCTCGCGCCGGAGAGGTACTGGCCCGTGATGCTCCGGGGCTCGGCGCAGATGTCCTCCACCGTGCCCTTGGCGACGACCTCGCCGCCGTGGACGCCCGCGCCGGGGCCGATGTCCACTATCCAGTCCGCCGCGCGCATCGTCTCCTCGTCGTGCTCGACGACGATGAGCGTGTTGCCGAGGTCGCGCAGCTCCTTTAGCGTGTTTATGAGCTTGTCGTTGTCGCGCTGGTGCAGTCCGATGCTCGGCTCGTCGAGGATGTAGAGCACGCCCATGAGCGAGGAGCCTATCTGCGTCGCCAGCCGGATGCGCTGGCTCTCGCCGCCCGAGAGCGTCGCCGCCGCGCGCGAGAGCGTCAGGTACTGCAGCCCCACGCTCGCGAGGAAGCCGAGGCGGGAGCGTATCTCCTTGAGGATGCGGTCGGCTATCATCATGTCCCGCGCGCCGAGGGTCGGGGGCAGCGCCTCGATGAAGGCCAGCTCCTTTGTGACCGGCATGTCGCAGAAGTCGATGATGGACATGCCGCCCACGGTGACGGCGAGGGCCTCCTTTTTGAGCCGCTTGCCGCCGCAGTCCGGGCAGGGGTACTCGCCGAGGTATTCCTCATACTCCTCGCGCATGGACTGGCTCTGCGTCTCGCGGTAGCGCCGCTCCAGGCTGTTCACCAGGCCCTCGAAGGGCTGGCGGAGCGTGCCCGTGCCGCGCGCGGTCTCGTATTGCAGCTCCAGCGGCTCGCCGCCGGTGCCGTACATGAGGACGTCCATGACCTCCTTGGAGAGGTCCTTTATGGGCGTCGTGAGCTTGAAGTGGTATTTCTTCGCGAGGGCGTCGTAGTACATCTTGGCTATGCTGTCGCCCTTGATGTTGGACCAGCCGGGGACCTGGAGGCCGCCCTGGAGGATGGAGAGCTCCGGGTCCTTGATAAGCAGGCTGGGGTCGGCCCGCAGCTGGCTGCCGAGGCCCGCGCAGGTGGGGCAGGCGCCGTAGGGGCTGTTGAAGGAGAACATGCGCGGCGTCAGCTCCTCGATGGAGATGCCGCAGTCCTCGCAGGCGTAGTTCTGGGAAAAGAGCTGCTCGCGCCCGTCCGCGGGGCAGTCCACGAGCACTAGGCCCCCCGCGAGCGAGGCCGCCGTCTCCACCGAGTCCGTGAGCCTGCGCGCCGAGTCGGGGCGGACGACGAGGCGGTCCACCACGACCTCGATGTTGTGCTTTTTGTTCTTGTCGAGCTTTATCTCCTCGGAGAGATCGTACACCGAGCCGTCCACGCGCACGCGGACGTAGCCGCCCTTGCGCGCGTCCTCGAGCACCTTGGCGTGCTCGCCCTTGCGCGAGCGCACGACGGGGGCCATGACCTGGATGCGGGAGCCCTCCGGCCAGGCGAGCACCTGGTCGACTATCTGGTCTATGGTCTGCTGGCGTATCTCCTTGCCGCACTTTGGGCAGTGCGGGACGCCGATGCGCGCCCAGAGCAGGCGGAGGTAGTCGTATATCTCCGTGACGGTGCCGACCGTGGAGCGCGGGTTGCGGCTCGTGGTCTTCTGGTCTATGGATATGGCGGGGGAAAGGCCCTCGATGTAGTCCACGTCGGGCTTGTCCATCTGGCCGAGGAACATGCGCGCGTAGCTCGAGAGGCTCTCGACATAGCGCCGCTGCCCCTCGGCGTAGATGGTCTCGAACGCCAGCGAGGACTTGCCGCTGCCGGAGAGGCCCGTGAACACCACAAGCTTCTCGCGCGGTATCTCGAGGTCGATGTTCTTGAGGTTGTTCTCCCTCGCGCCTTTTATATAAATGCTGTCTCTCATATTCCGCCTCTTATGTGTGAGCTTAAACTATGATATTATACCCCAAAAGCAAGCCCATTTCAACAGCAAAACCCGCCCGGGGCCGTGATCCGGCGTCTTTCCGCCGGCGTGTCCAACACAAAAAACAGCTCCGGGGCGTTAGGCCTCGCGGAGCTGTTTGTTTTTGCCCAGGAAGCGTTTTCGGTAGAAGAGGAAAAACGCGGGCACGGCGAAGATGAGGGCGCCGACGGTGTCTATGAAGGCGTGCTGCTTCACCAGCACCGTGGAGGCCATGCACAGCACGCAGGCGGCGGTTATCACCGCGCGCCAGGGTTTGGTGAATATCCTGCTGTCGAAGGCGCAGAGGATGTCGCCCAGGCAGCCGAGCACGTGCATGCTCGGGAACACGTTCGTCGGCGTGTCCGCGGCCCAGATGATGGACATTATCCACGTGCCGAGGTTCGTCACCTCCACGTCCTCCGGGCGCAGGTGCTGGCCGTTCGGCACCAGCACGTCGAGTATGAGCGTCGCCGAGAGGGTGAACATGTTGTAGTACATCCAGCGGCGGAACGCGCCCTCGTCCTTGAGCATGGTGGGTATGCCCACCGCCGCGAAGAGCGGGTACCAGATGATATAGAATATCGCAAAGCCGGGCACGAACGGGATGTAGTCGTCCACGACCGTGTCCGTGACCCAGTAGCCCTCCGTGGGCGTGTGCTCCTCAATGATGAAGAACGTGACTATGTACACCACAAAATACAGCGCGAGGAGGCAGTACCTGTGCGTCCTTATAAAGCTCCATACCTCGCCGAGCAGCTTACGTATAATGGCTGATTCCCCCAAATTCTTTTCCTGTTCCCATACGGGCAAAAATATGCTATCCTCGAACTATCTGAAAACCATCGACTCGGAGGCCGATATGAACACAAAGCCACGCGGCCGCTTCGCGCCCAGTCCCAGCGGGCGGCTGCACCTTGGAAACATGCTCTCTTCCCTGCTCGCCTGGCTGGACGTGCGCTCCCTGGGCGGGGAGCTGCTCTTCCGGCTCGAGGACCTGGACCCGGAGCGGAGCTGGGACGAATATGCGCGCCTCATGGCCGAGGACCTGCGCTGGCTGGGCCTCGACTGGGACCTCGGCTGGCCGGAGGACCCCTCCTGCCGTCAGGGCCTGCGCACGGAGCGCTACGAGGCCGCCTTTGAGCGGCTGCAGAGCCTCGGGCTGGTCTACCCCTGCTGGTGCTCCCGCGCGGAGCGGCTGGCCGCGAGCGCGCCGCACCCGGGCGAGGAGCGCCCCTCGGGCTGCAAGTGCCGCTATTACACCGAGGCCGAGCGGGCCGCGCAGCGCCGCGCCCCGGCGGCGAAGGTCATCGTCCCGGACGAGGACATCCTCATCGCCGACGGCCACTACGGGCCGTACCGCGAGAACCTCGCGCGCGAGGGCGGGGACTTCATCATCCGCCGCTCCGACGGGGTCTTTGCCTATCAGCTGGCCGTCTCGGTGGACGACATGGAGATGGGCGTCACGCGCGTGGTGAGGGCGCGCGACCTGCTGCCCTCCGCGCCGAGGCAGAAGTGGCTCATCGAGACGCTGGGCGGCGAGGCGCCGGACTACTGCCACGCCCCCCTGCTCACGGCCCCCGGCGGGCGCAAGCTCTCAAAGCGCGAGGGCGACCTGAACATGGCCGAGCTCCGGCGGCGCTTCACGCCCGAGGAGCTGACCGGCCGCCTCGCCCACATGTGCGGGCTCATAGACAGGCCGGAGCCCGTCACGCCCGCGGAGCTGGTGCCGCATTTTTCCTGGGACAAGGTGTCCCGGGAGGACGTCATTTTGCCCGAGGCCTTCTGACCTTCCGCTCCCCGGCGTGGCGGCCGGGGCTGCGCAGGGAGTCTATGCCGGACTTGAGCTTGTCCTGGGCCCGGCGTATGACCATGAGCGCGGGCGCCGAGAGCAGCGCGAACACGACGAGTATCATCGCCCCCGGCAGGTCCAGGGAGGTGAGCGTGAAGAGCTGCGGCAGCAGCAGCACGCAGAACACGAAGGCCACGGTCAGGCCGATCATCATGGCCTTGCGCAGCAGGTTGTAGGGCTTGCAGGTGTAGTGCACGACCATGAGGCCGACGATGTTGAGGATGATGGCGCAGACGGTGCTCATCATGTTCTCCCCGACCTTGAACACCATGCAGAAGAGGATGACGCCGAGGACGAGGATGAGGTCGGTCAGGCCGCCGGGCAGGGCCCGGTAGATGACGTTGGGCAGGAATTTGCCCTTTATCCTCGCGGTGTTCGGCTCCATGGCGAGCACGAAGCCCGGCGCGCCGATGGTGAGGGCGGAGACGAGGCTCATCTGGGCGCTGGTGACCGGGTAGGGCAGCGTGAAGATGAGCGAGATGACCGCGAGGGAGAAGGAGAAGATATTTTTCACGAGGAAGAGCGCCGCGGAGCGCTCTATGTTGTTTATGACGCGCCTGCCCTCGGCGACGACCGACGGCATGGCGGCGAAGTTCGACTCGAGCAGCACGATGTGCGAGACCTGGCTGGCGGCGTCGGAGCCGGAGGCCATGGCGATGGAGCAGTCGGCCTCCTTGAGCGCGAGCACGTCGTTTACGCCGTCGCCCGTCATGGCGACGGTGTGGCCCGCGGCCTTGAGCGCGCGGACGAACCTGCGCTTCTGGTCCGGCGTCACGCGGCCGAACACGGTGTATTTCTCGACGGCGGCGGCGATGTCCTCGTCGGTCTCGAGCGTGCGGGCGTCCACATAGCTCTCCGCGCCCTTTATCCCGGCGCGCTTGGCGACTTCGGAGACGGCCATTGCGTTGTCGCCGGAGATGACCTTGATGGCCACGCCCTGCTCGGCGAAGTATTTGAAGGTGTCCGGCGCCTCGGCGCGGATCTTGTTCGAGAGCAGTATGAGCGAGATGGGCAGCATCTCGGCGTCGAGCGAGTCGTCGTCCGGCTGCCCGTCGTAGAGCGCGAGCAGCAGCACGCGGCAGCCCTTGGCCGAGTAGGCGTCAATCTGCGCGGCGTACTTGCCGTATCTCTCGCCGAGGAGCACGTCCGGCGCGCCGAGGAGGTAGGTCTCGTCCTCGTGGAAGCTGACGCCGCCGAATTTTTTGGCTGAGGTGAAGGGCACGGCCTTTACAGCGGGCTGCTTGACCTCGCCGGTGAAGTATCTGCGCAGGGCGGCCATGGTGTCGTTGTCCGCGCGCATGGCGCCGACGTAGTCGGCCATGATGAGGCGGATGTCGCCCTCCTCAAAGCGGTCCGGGCAGAGCGGCACGACGTCCTCTACGGTCATCTTGTTCTCCGTGACGGTGCCGGTCTTGTCCACGCAGAGCACGTCCACGCGCGCGAGGGTCTCGATGCAGCCCATGTCGTGCACGAGGGTCTTTTTCTGCGCGAGGCGCACCACGCCTGCGGCGAGGGCCATGCTGGTGAGGAGGTAGAGCCCCTCGGGTATCATGCCTATGAGCGAGGCGACGGTGGCGACCACGCCGTCCGACACGCTGCGGCCCAGCCAGACTATCTCCTTTACGGCCATGAGCACGCCGAGCGGGATTATGGCGATGCCTATCACCTGCACCAGGCGGGTGAGCGAGCGCATCATCTCCGACTGCTGGGGCGGCTTGGCCTCCTTGGCCTCCAGCGTCAGGCGGTTGGCGTAGGAATCCGCGCCCACCTGCGTGAGGCGCGCGCGGCACTCCCCGGACACGACGAAGCTGCCCGAGAGCAGCTCGGAGCCCGGGGTCTTTTTTATCTCGTCCGCCTCGCCGGTTATCAGCGCCTCGTTGGCGCTGCACTCGCCGGAGACGACCACGGCGTCGGCGTATATCTGGCTGCCCGCGGAGAAGACGACGATGTCGTCGCGCACCATCTCGCTGGTGGGTATCTTCCTCTGCCTGCCGTCGCGTATGACGAAGCCGTGCGGGGCCGTGAGCAGCGTGAGCTTGTCGAGCGTGCGCTTTGAGCGCAGCTCCTGCACTATGCCTATGGCGATGTTCGCGAACACGACGCCCAGGAACATGGCGTTCTGCCAGGTGCCGAACACCAGCACGAAGGCGGCCAGCACGAAGAAGAGCATGTTGAAGTATGTGAAGATGTTGGTCTTTATGATCTGCCCCACGGTCTTGCCCGGGGGGTCGATGGGCAGGTTGCCCCAGCCCGCGTCCATGCGGTCCTGCGCCTGCGCGGAGGAGAGGCCCGTCTCCGGGTTCGTCTCCAGCACCGGCACCGGGCGGCGCAGCGGCTCTTCCATCTTGTGTTTTTTGCCTGTCTTTCTCATAACGGCTATTGTAGCATATCCCTGTAGAAAGTTGTAGTTAATTTATTGTTAATATTAGGCCCGGACATTTAAGGGAACATTAAGCCCCCGCCGTATGGGCGGGGGCTCTTTTTCATATGACGCGGACTCTCAGGACGTCCGGGTTTTTCTGTATCTGGCCGGTTATCTCGCCGTTTACCTTCTCCGCGAGGTCTATCATCGTGTAGGCGTAGCCGCCGCGGGGCTTGTTTATCATGTGCTCGATGTTGATGTTCCTCGCGCTGATGAGGTCGAGGATGCTGTTTATCATGTTCGGCACGTTGCGGTGGATGACGCAGAGGCGGCACGCGCCCATGCGCTCGAGGGAGGCGTTGGGCATGTTCACGCTGTTGCGGATGTTGCCGTTGGCGAGGTAGTCGTAAATCTCCTGCGCGGCCATGACGGAGCACTTCTCCTCGCTCTCGGGCGTGCAGGCGCCGAGGTGCGGGGTGGTGATGCAGTTGCGCGCGCCGATGAGCTTCTTGTTCGGGAAGTCCGTGACGTACTTGCCCACCTTGCCGCTCTCGAGGCCGGCCAGCATGGCGTCGTCGTCGACTATCTCGGCGCGGGACTCGTTCATGATGCGCACGCCGGGGCGCATGGCCGCGATGGCGTCGGCGTCTATCATGTGGTGAGTGCTCTCGGTGTAGGGGACGTTGAGGCTGATGTAGTCGCTGGTGCGGAATATCTCGTCGAGATAGTCCACGTGGATGACGTCGCGCGAGAGGCGCCAGGCGCTCTCAACGGACATGTAGGGGTCGTAGCCGCGGACGGTCATGCCGAACTCGAGCGCGAGGTTCGCCACCAGCGCGCCGATGGCGCCGAGGCCGATGACGCCGAGGTTCTTGCCGCAGAGCTCGGGGCCCGCGAAGGCGCTCTTGCCCTTCTCGACCAGGACGGGTATCTCGTCGCCCCTGTCGGCGATGGACTTGACCCACTCTATGCTGCCGAGGATGTCGCGCGAGGCGAGGAGCATCTCGAAGATGACCATCTCCTTGGTGGCGTCCGCGTTCGCGCCGGGGGCGTTGAACACGACTATGCCCTTCTCGGAGCAGGTGTCGAGCGGGATATTGTTGACGCCCGCGCCCGCGCGGCCTATGCACAGCAGCTCCGGCCAGAACTCCGTGGAGTGCAGGTCCGCCGAGCGGATGAGCAGGGCCTCGGGGTTCTCGATGTCCGGCTTCACGGCGCAGCCGTGCTTTTCGAGTATCGAGATGCCGAGCGGGGATATGGCGTTCATCGTGCGTATCTTATACATGGTGTGCCACCTCGAAATCCTTCATGTATTGGGCCAGCGCCCTGGCGCCCTCAATGGGCATGGCGTTGTAGAGCGAGGCGCGCATGCCGCCGGTGAGCCTGTGGCCCTTGACGTTCAGCAGCCCGCGCTCCGCCGCGCCCTTGACGAACTCGGCGTCGAGCTCCTCGGAGCCGGTGCGGAAGGTCACGTTCATGCAGGAGCGGCTGTCCGCGGCCGCGTGCGGCTTGTAGAGCCTGGAGTTGTCCAGCACGTCGTAGATGAGGCGGCTGCGCTCGCGGCGGCGCTCATCCATGACCTTGATGCCGCCCTCGGCCTCCACCCACTCGAGCACCAGCCCGAGCATGTAGATGCACCAGCAGGGCGGGGTGTTGAGCATGGACTCCTTGTTTATCTCCTTCTGATAGCTCATTATCTGCGGCGTCTCGGGCCGCTCGTGCCCGGCGTAAAAGCGGTCCACTATGACGACCGTAACGCCCGCGGGGGCCATGTTCTTCTGCGCGCCGGCGTAGATGAGCGCGTAGCGCGCCACGTCCACGGGGCGGGACATTATTTCCGAGGACATGTCGCAGACCAGGGGCACGCCGCCCGTCTCGGGCACATAGTCCCAGGCCGTGCCGAAGATGGTGTTGTTGGCGCAGTAGTGGAAATACGCCGAGTTGGGCTCTATGTTCAGCTCCTCCTGGCGGGGTATGCGCGTGAAGCCCTCCTCAGTGCCGTCCCAGGCGATGGAGACGGGGCCGTATTTCTCGGCCTCCTTCGCGGCGATGCCGGAGAAGTTGCCGGTCACGGCGTAGGACGCCCCCAGCTTGCCCATGAGGTTGAGCGGGATGGCGGCAAACTGCGTGGTGGCGCCGCCCTGGAGGAACAGCACCTCGTGCGTCTCGGGCACGCCCAGCAGGTGCTTGAGCCTCTCCCGGGCCTCGAGATATATCTCCTTGAACTGACTGCCGCGGTGACTCATCTCCATCACCGACATGCCGCAGCCGTGCCAGTTGAGCAGCTCAGCTTGCGCCTTCTTCAGAACGGACTCCGGCATCTGCGCCGGACCCGCCGCGAAATTATAAGCCCTATCCTCCATTTTGGACACATCCTTTTCCTGTGAGAACTCGTTTCGTCTTGATAGGCTCAGCCTATTTTAATAGTATAGTCTCTTTTCGCCCGGCGCGTCAAATAGCAGCTCCAACAAGCATTGTGCCTGAAACCGAGCTGATTTCAACATTTTTAACAAGGCCGCGCAGGCCTGTCCCCGGCACGGAAACTTCCGCGTAGTTTGATGCGTGCCCCGTGGACACGCCGTTCTCCTCGGTCTCGAAGAGCACCTCGAGCGTCCTGCCCACGCAGGAGGCGAGATACTCCCCTCTCATGCGCTCGGCCAGGGCGTGGGCCTCGGCGGCGCGGCGGGACTTGACCGCGGCGGTGAGCTGGTCCGGCATCTTGTCCGCCGGGGTGCCCGGGCGGCGGGAGTAGGGGAAGACGTGCATGGCCGAGAAGGCGCACCTTTCGATGAAGGCCAGCGTCGCGGCGTGGTCGGCCTCCGTCTCGCCGGGGAAGCCGGTTATGAGGTCGGCGGTCAGGCCGCAGTGCGGGAAATACCGGCGCAGCCGCTCCGTCACGGCGAAGAAGGCCGCCGTGTCGTACTTGCGGCGCATCCGCGCGAGCGTGGCGTCGCAGCCGGACTGCAGCGAGAGGTGGAAGTGGTCGCAGACCCGCCCCGTCTCGGCGAGGCGGCGGCAGAAGTCCTCCGTCACCACCGTGGGCTCGAGCGAGCCGAGGCGCAGCCTCAGCTCCGGCGCGGCCTCGGCTATGGCGCAGACGGCGTCCGCGAGATTCGGGCCGCCCGGCAGGTCCTCGCCGTAGGAGGCGATCTCGATGCCCGTGAGCACCAGCTCGCGGTAGCCCTTGGCGGCCAGCTCTCCGGCCTCCTGCGCGGCGCGCTCCGGCGGCAGGGAGCGCACGCGCCCCCTTGCGTATGGTATGATGCAGTAGGTGCAGAAGTTCTGGCAGCCGTCCTCGAGCTTGAGATAGGCCCGGGCGTGGCCGGAGAAGGCGCCCGCGGGCAGGTCCTCTATTATCCTGCGCTCAAAGGGCTTGTCTATGCTCCGCTCGTGCGCGCTCTCGCTCACCGCGCGCTCCACTGCCTCCACAAAGCCGCGGCGGTCGCCGCTGCCCCAGACCACGTCCGCGCCTATGGCCGCGGCGGCGTCCGGGTCCGTCTGCGCCCAGCAGCCGCAGACGGCGCTCTTGGCGTTGGGGTAGCGCTCCATGAGGTGTCGGAGCGCCTGGCGGGACTTGCGCCCGCTCTCCGCCGTGACGGCGCAGGAGTTTACGATGACGACGTCGGCCCCGGCGTCATCTCCTGCGGGTTCGTGTCCGCGCTCGCGCAGCAGCGTCTCCATGGCCTGGGTCTCGTACTGGTTGACCTTGCAGCCGAGTGTGTTTATAATGTATTTCATGACTTGATACCTCGAAGGTGATATTTTTGGACATCTATCTGGACAATTCGGCCACGACGCGGGTCTGTCCCGAGGCCGCGGACATGGCCTATAAGGTAATGACGGAGGTCTACGGCAACCCCAGCTCCACGCACGCGCGCGGGCGCGAGGCCAAAAAGCTGCTCGACGCCGCGCGGCGCGAGCTCTCCCTCTGCCTCGGCTGCCAGCCGAAGGAGCTGGTGTTCACCTCCTGCGGCTCGGAGGCCGACAACTGGGCGGTGCTCTCCGGCGCCTTTGCCGCGAGCGCGAAGGGCGGCCACGTCATCAGCTCCCTCACGGAGCACGACGCCATACGCAAGTCGCTCGACGAGCTCGAGCGCCGCGGCTATGAGGTCACGCGCCTCGCCCCGGACGAGAGCGGCGCGATACCCGTGCAGGCCGTCGCCGACGCGCTCAGGCCGGACACGGTGCTCGTCTCGCTCATGCTCGTGAACAACGAGACCGGCGCGGTGAACGACCTCCCCGGCGTGGCCCGCGCGCTCAAGAAGGCGAACTCCAAGGCGCTGCTGCACTGCGACGCGGTGCAGGGCTTTCTCAAGCTGCCCTTCACGGTGAAGAGCCTCGGCGCGGACATGGTGACCATCTCCGGCCACAAGATACACGCGCCGAAGGGCATCGGCGCGCTCTACATCCGCTCCGGGCTGCACCTGCGGCCGCTCATCGTCGGCGGCTCGCAGGAGGGCGGCCGCCGCGCGGGCACAGAGGCCATGCCGAACATCTGCGCCTTCGGCGAGGCCGCGCGCATAGGCCGCGAGCTGATGGCGGAGTCCACGGCGCGCATGGCCGCGCTGCGCGGGCGCACGGTGGAGCGACTGCGCGCCGAAAATCCCGGCCTCCTCGTGATAGGCGGCGGCGCGCCGCACATCCTCTGCATCTCCCTGCCCGGGTACAGGAGCGAGGTGCTGATGAACTATCTCGAGGCCAGGGGCATCAGCGTATCGAAAAGCTCCGCCTGCAAGAAGGGCGGGCGGAGCCATGTGCTGGAGGCCATGGGGCTGCCTGCCCCGGTCATCGACGGCGCGCTGCGCCTCGGGCTCTCCCGCTTCAACACGGCGGAGGAGCTCGACGAGTTCTGCCGCTGCCTGCGCGAGGCGCGCGAGACGCTCTCGCACGCCTGAGCGCGGTCATTTTTCCTTCCTGTCCTTGTCGTCCGGGGGCCTCTTCCCCCGGGCGTTTTTTATTATGAGCCGGCGGAGCCGCTCCGCCCTCGCCGCGCCCGCGGCCTTGGAGGCCTCGCGGGCCTGGGCGCGCTTTTCGCGCCGCTCCTCGGGCGTGGGCTGGGGCGGCATCTCTATGTGCTCGCCCGTCTTTGGGTCGATGTGGTGCAGGTTCTCGTAGCTCACATAGTCCTCCGGCAGCCCGCTGCGGCGCAGCTTGCGGCGCGTGAGGTTCTTGATGAGCGTGTATATGACCACGAACACCGGCACGCCCAGCAGCATGCCCATGAAGCCGAAGAAGCCGCCGCCGATGATGATGGCGAACATTATCCAGAAGCCGTTCACGCCCGTGGAGCTGCCCAGGATCTTCGGGCCCAGGATGTTGCCGTCGAACTGCTGCAATATGAGGATGAACACGAGGAAGATGAGGCACTTCATCGGGTCCACCAGCAGTATGATGAAGGCCGAGGGTATGGCGCCGATGAAGGGGCCGAAGAAGGGTATGACGTTAGTCACGCCCACGATGACGGACACCAGCAGCGTGTACGGCATGTTCATCAGCCGGCAGCAGATGTAGCAGAGTATGCCGATTATGGCGCTGTCGAGCAGCTTGCCGGAGATGAAGTCCATGAAGGTCTTGTCCGTGAAGCGCACGGCGCCGAGGACCTTCTCCGCGGCCTCCACCGTGAAGATGCAGTAGAGCACGCGCTTTGCGCCCGTGGCCACGGCCTCCTTGTTGAAGAGCAGGTAGAACGAGACGATGATGCCCACGGCTATGTAGTAGATGCCGCGCACGAAGGTGACGATGCCGGAGGTGATGCTGCCTATGAGGTTGGTCATCTGCGGCAGGAGCGTGTCCGTCGCCCAGCGGGTCATCTGGTCGGAGGCGCTGTTCAGCAGGCTGACCGCGCCGTCCTTGAGCTCTGGGTAGTCCTCAAAGGTGCGCGTGACCCAGTTGACGATGGTCTCGTAGTAGCTCTGGCTGTTCTGGACTATGCTGTTCACGCTCGAGTATATCTGCGGCAGGATGAGCCAGAGCAGCGCGCCGATTATGAGCAGCATCAGCAGCTCCGCGATGATGATGGCCGCCGCGCGGCCGAAGCCGAAGCTGCGCCGGTGGTCGTTCTTGAAGAGCCTGTCGCCCAGCGGATTCGTCAGCGTCCGCTCGAAGAACACCATCGCGGGCCTGAGCAGATAGGTTATCGCAAAGCCCCAGATGAAGGGCGCGATGATGTGCACGAGGGTCGAAAAGCCCTTCACCACGTCGCCCCAGCGCGCTATCAGCATGTAGAAGGCAATGCTGCACGCGATGACGGCAAAGGCCGTCAGGCCCCAGTAGAGGTATTTTTTGTCTCCGCCGAATCTTTTCATGCCGACCTCCCTTTTTTCAACCGGCTGCGCGCCGTTTCTATTGTAACCGCAGCCCTCCCGCCCGTCAACCGCAAAAACGCGGCCGGACGGGCTTTATAATCCTTATGTCAACTGTTTAATGAATATTCGCCGACTTTTTTCGACACCAGCCGCGGTTGAAAACCCTGTTGAAAATGTGCAAAAGCCCCGCCGCGTCGGGCATTTTCCGCCCTCGGGCCGTTCACAGAAAATACACATTTGCAGTGCATAACGCATAATTTACGTCTACCACATCGCCGCGAGGCATTTTATGGGACGAGGCAGCATAGGGTTTTACAAAAACCGGCTATCGGAGGTCGCTCAAAATGAAAAAGACAGCAAGCATCCTGACCGCGCTTTTGCTCTGCTTCCTGCTGGCCGCGCCCGCCGCGGCGCTGGACGCCCGGGACCCCGCCGCGGCGCTGGACGCCCGGGACCCCGCCGCGCCGGAGGTCGCCGCGCCCTCGGCCGTGCTCATCGAGCGCGAGACCGGCACCGTGCTCTACGCCAAGGACGAGACGGAGCGCCGGCCCCCGGCCTCCGTGACCAAGGTCATGACGCTGCTGCTCATAGCCGAGGCGGTGGACTCCGGCGAGCTCGCGCTCGACGACATGGTCACGGCCTCGGAGCGCGCGGCCTCCATGGGCGGCAGCCAGATCTGGCTGGAGGTCGGCGAGCAGCTCTCCGTCTCGGACATGATAAAGTGCGTGGCCGTGGTCTCTGCCAACGACTGCGCCGTGGCCCTCGCGGAGCACCTCTGCGGCTCCGAGGCCGCCTTCGTGGAGCGGATGAACCGGCGCGCGGAGGAGCTCGGCCTGGAGAACACTCAGTTCACGAACTGCACCGGCCTCTTTGACGACACGGCGCACTACACATGCGCGCTGGACATCGCCGTCATGAGCCGCGAGCTGCTGGGCCACGAGTGGATAAAGGACTACACGACCATCTGGATGGACTCCGTGCGCGACGGCGCCTCCGAACTCACGAACACCAACAAACTGGTGCGCTATTACGAGGGCTGCACCGGCCTCAAGACGGGCTACACCTCCACGGCGATGTACTGCCTCTCGGCCTCGGCGGAGCGGGACGGCACGGAGTACATCGCGGTCATCATGCACGCCGAGAGCATCGAGAGCCGCAACAAGGACGCCTCCGCCCTGCTCGACTACGGCTTTGCGAACTTCCGCCTCTGCCCGCTGACCTCCGGCGAGGAGCTGCCGGACGTGGCGGTGGAGCTCGGCACCGAGGCGAGCGTGACGCCGGTGTACGACGGCGGCGGCGCCGTGCTCCTGCGCACGAGGGACGCCCAGGGCCTCAGCTGGAGCCTCGACCTGCCGGAGAGCGTGGCCGCGCCCGTCCGCGCGGGCGAGCGCCTCGGCACGCTCACGCTCTCGAACAGCTCCGGCCCCGTGGCCGAGGTGCCCATACTCGCGGGCGGGACCTCGGAGCGCCTCTCCGCGCCCGGGATCTTCATAAGGCTGGTCTCCCTGCTCTTTTGCGCGGAGTGATCCTCCACTTCTCCGGTGATTTCGACGTTTTTCCGGCGTTTGCGCCCCACTTTGCCAAAAAAGCGCGCCGTGTTTTGATACTTGTAATCTGCGAAAAAAGTAGTATAATCTTCCTTAGCCCGATACTTTTACGTAAAAGGATGAGAAACATGATTAAAGTCGATCTCACCGGAGCCGCCCCGTTTTTTGACGCCGCCGGCCCCGATTATGCCTCCGCGGCCTCGGCCCACCGCATGCTCGAGGAGAAGAGCGGTCCGGGCGCCGAGTTCACCGGCTGGATCGAGCTGCCCATGCGCATGAAAAAGGGCGAGCTAAAGCCCATACTCGCCGCCGCGGCCAAGATCCGCTCCCGCTCCAAGGCCCTGGTAGTCGTCGGCATCGGCGGCTCCTACCTCGGCGCGCGCGGCGCCATTGAGCTCCTGCGGCCCCTGCCCGGCAAGGACGACCCCAGGATCTTCTTCGTCGGCAACGGCCTGAGCCCGGACTACCTCAACGGAGTCATCGAGCAGCTCGGTGACGACGACTTTGACGTGAACGTCATCTCCAAGTCCGGCACCACGCTCGAGCCCGCGGTCTCCTTCCGCGTCTTCCGCGCCATGCTCGAGAAGAAATACGGCTCCGCCGCCAAGCGCCACATCTTCGCCACGACGGACGTCTCCCGCGGCGTCCTGCGCTCCATGGCCAACGCCGAGGGCTGGGAGTGCTTCACCGTCCCCGGCGACGTGGGCGGCCGTTACAGCGTCCTCTCCGCCGTGGGCCTGCTGCCCATGGCCGTCGCCGGCATAGACGTCGCCGCCATAGTGGACCACGCCATCGAGACCTTCGGCGCGCTCTACCGCCGCAGCCCGGACAACCCCGTCTGGCAGTACGCCGCCGCGAGGCAGCACCTCTACGGCCGCGGCTACGGCATCGAGCTCCTCGCCAGCTACGAGCCCTCCTTCCGCTTCATGGGCGAGTGGTGGAAGCAGCTCTACGGCGAGAGCGAGGGCAAAAACGGCATAGGCATCTTCCCCGCCTCCCTCGAGTACACCGCGGACCTCCACTCCATGGGCCAGTACGTCCAGGACGGCCCGCGCAAGCTCTACGAGACGGTCGTCTCCTTTGAAAAGTCGCTCACCAGCTTCCCCGTGCCCTTCGGCATGGGCGACCCGGACGGCCTCAACTACCTCGCCGGCCGCGACCTGCACGACATCTGCCGCACCGCGCGCGACGCCGTCAAGGCCGCGCACATCTCCGGCGGCGTGCCCAACATCGGCGTGAGCGTGGAGCGCCGCGACGAGGCCGGCTATGCCGAGCTCGTCTGCTTCTTCGAGCTCGCCTGCGCCATCTCCGGCTACATGTCCGGCGTCAACCCCTTCGACCAGCCCGGCGTCGAGGCGTACAAGAAGAATATGTTCAAGATGCTCGGCAAGCCCGGCGCCTGAGGCGGCAAAATAAAACATTATATTAACTTTGATTTTACCCGTTGAACTCGGGCTGAAAAAATGGTAAGCTGTATGTACAAGATACAGCTTGCCATTTTTACTGCACTGAAAAAACGTTTAAGGAGCGTGATTCAAATATGGTCAAGGTACTCGTGGGCCTGAAAGGTTCCGGCAAGACCAAGCGCCTTGTGGAGCTCGTCCGCACCGCCGTCAATGAGGAACACGGCGACGTCATATGCATTGAGAAGGACAAAAATCTCACTTACGACATACCGTATCAGGCCCGCCTCATCCACGCCAGCGACTACCAGATCGGCACCTTTGAGTTCATGAAAGGCTTCATCAGCGGACTCAGAGCGGGCAACTACGACATTTCCCACATCTTCATAGACAACTTCCACAAGATGTTCAATGCCGGCACGGAGGCGCAGGTCCTGGATTTCCTTGACTGGCTCTCGAGCTTCGCCGAGAGCGAGGGCATCAAGTTCACCATCACCATGACGGCCGACCCCGAGACCGTCAGCCCCGAGATAAAGAAATACGCCATGTAAATAAAAAAGACGCCCCCAACGGGGCGTCTTTTTTTGTTTCGCCGTCCACCAGGCACGTACGTGTGCGCCGTTTTCTTGGGCAGAAGTCTCTCCCCCCTGCTGCCCGTTCCACCCCATTTCTTTGCTCTTGCGCAAAGAAACGGGGTGGAGCCCCAAAGAAA
>UQYT01000014.1 GCA_900545405.1 uncultured Eubacteriales bacterium
GGCATCAGCTTCATCCACGACCGCATGCCGGTCATCGTGCCGAAGGAAAAGGAGCCCGACTGGCTCTCCCAGCAGCTGACGCTCGACGAGCTGCTGGAAGATGCGGAAACGGACATGGAGTTCCAAGAGGCAAAGTAAATAAAGCGGAGCGCGGGGGAGTCCCCGCGCTCCTTTTGCTTGTGGGGCGGCTGATCCAAACCCCGGATGCTTCGCAGCGGCGCGCCCATACAGGCGCTTATCTCTCGCCGCGGGTGCGGCGGTTTTGCCGGTGGATCAGCAGCTCACGCTGCTCATCGCGGAGGGCAAATACAGCAGCTTTTCGAGCTGCCCGGGAGACAGATCCACGGACTCCGCGTGCATCAGGATGTCCTGCCTGTTCGGCCGCCTCACGGTAAAATTCAGCTTTGGATGGCGTTAACAGCGGCAAACACAACCTTCTCAAACAGCCCTCAGTGCATTTGGACATATGCCGATCACTAAAAAAACCAGCACAGCAAACGAGATGTCAGCGTTCCCGTTTCAAGTAGACCATATCAACAAGCTGCTTCCCATCTTCAAATATCAGATGGTCATAGTTGTCCGTGAAAAAATTCTTTATGCGATGTGATTCCGTAAAGCCGCATTTGTGGTAGAAGCAAAGTGTTGAGGGAACGTCACCAGTTCCGACAAGTAACGTATCACAGTCAGCATAATGGGAAAACAGATGATCAATCAGCCTTTTGCCATAGCCCTTTCGCTGACTTTCAGGCATAACCGCAATATTCTTAAGCTCATAAATGCCGCCAGTCTCATTCGTAACTACACATTCGGCCTTTACCCCATTGTCGTTAAGAACAAACATTTCACCGCGCTCAAGGTACTTGTCAATCATGCTTTCCTGTTCGTCGGCCATCAATAATAGGTCGATATACTTTCTTTTATCGCCATCATCAAGTTTTATGATCTCCATCAGCTTTTTCCTTATCCCTCTATTCCTGCTTGATATGCTTCAGATTCGCATGCTGAAAGCGACAACTTTCAACGGAGGAAAATCCTCGTTCCAAGTTAAAAATATACGCAAACACATAATTCACCTTCACGCAAATCCCAATTTATTATACTATAATTCACCCTTCTTGAAATAGAGAAATCGTAAATTCGTTATTCGTCAACATCCGGGTACAATTCCAGCCCGGTAAACCCGGCGCGCTCATAGCCCGGAGCTTACACAGGGCGCAGTCCGTCAACTCCCGCGGCTGTGCGCCGCGCCGGACATAGCGGCACATGGTGTCGTTCCGCACCTCGTAGCTCGCGCAGGCCGTACCCCCCGGCCACTGGGCGTGGATCATGAGCTGGTCGGCGAACGGTTACTTGTACAGCCGCGATGCGGTGTCCAAAAACGCCGTCCAAGCGCCGACACTGCCCGACAGCCCAAGCGCAGTCTCGCGGTCCAAGTCCAGGTAAGTATCCACCTTAGCAGGCATCGCGCCCGCCTCCTTTCTATGTTGATGTGGTTTATCCTAGTTAAAGTGAGCTAAGTTTTACTTTTCCTTCTTCCCGAAACCCAGCCAGTAGATCGCCCTCTCGCCGTCGTCCCTGAGGATGAGGTCGGCGGGGCAGCAGGTGTCGTGCTTGCCCGTCACCACGTTGCAGCCGCAGCGCGGGCGTTGCGCTCGGATTCGTCTTTTCCTTCTGGAAAGAGGCCGGCTTTCGCTGGCCTCTCGGCGTTGTGCCTGAGCCGGATGCACTCCTGACAGGCTTCAAACTCGGGCAGGGCTGTCATGAGTCAATATTACTCTGCCTATGCCTGAGATGACAGCCGTTTCCAAAATGGCACGAATAAGATAACCGCCACGAACATTGCGCACAAATCAGCGATTGGCGTTGCCCACGCGATGCCATTCACCCCCACTAAGCTGTTCAGCAGGAACATAAACGGAATATCAAACCCGCCTTTACGCATTAGCGATAGAATCGTGGGCTGGACTTTTTTCCCGACCGATTGAAATGTGGTGATCGCAAGCATTGTCACTGAAATGCACGGGCCGGTGATACAAATGATACGCTGGAACATCTGACCATAACGTACAGTTTCCGTGTCGTCAATAAAGGCCCGCACGATCGGCCCCGCACAGGTAAACAGGAACACCGTTCCAATTAAGGCCACCGCGAAACTGAACAGAAAGTCTACTTTGAGCGCCGCTTTCATGCGCTTGTAATCATGTGCAGAATAGTTGTAGCCGATCAGCGGCAGTACTCCCTGGGACATTCCGGTGGCAATGGCATATGACAGCATGTCAACTTTCTTCGCGACTCCAATGCCGGCCACCGCGGCATTAGAGTAGCCAGACATCAGCTTGTTGATGGTGACGTTGGACAACACCCCCATCAAATTCATCAGGCAGCTGGGGAACCCGACTAACAACACCTCTCTGGGGATCCGTTCCCTCCATGTGTAGCGTTTAGGATTAAACGAAATATCTGTTGTATTTCGTTTCCGGACGAGAAGAAGAATAAAATAGAGTGCAGCAGCCACATTGGAAATCATCGTAGCGATGGCGGCGCCGGCGACCTCTAATCCCAGTGGAAAAATGAAAATTGGATCCAAAATGATGTTCAGCACGCCGCCTAATGCCACGCCAAAACTGGCCTGCGCCGAATGTCCCTCCGCCCGGACTAAATGGGCCAGTTCCTGATTCAATACGGTGGGCATCGCTCCAATCGTAATCGTCCAGAAAATATACTGGCAGCAGAAGTCGTAGGTCTCCTCATTTGCTCCAACGATGGGAAGGATCATTGACCGAACCTTAAAAAGAGCAATTCCATAAATCAGCGATACTGCAATGGCAGTCCAAATGCTGAAAGATGCCGCTTGTTTCGCCTTTTGATGGTTGTTCATACCTAAACTACGGGACATGAGGCTGGAGCCCCCAATGCCGAACAGGTTTGCAAGCCCCGTGAGAAATACGAACATAGGCATACACAGCGAAACGGTTGCCACCTGATTTGGGTCACCAACCTGCCCAATAAAAAAAGTATCAGCCAGGTTGTAAATAACGGTGATCAACTGGCTGATCACCGTTGGGATAACCAATGAAAGCACCGCACGGCCTACGGGCGCATCTTCAAACAAAACTTCCTCTTTCGTTTTCAATGCTTATCGCCTCCCGCTTTGCGCAGTCCGTCTGCCACACATTGGATCGCGATACGGAAGCTTTCGTCTTGGTCAACTGGGAGCTGAGAAAAACCACCTGATTGCTCATGGAAAGCAAATCCGCCCATTACAGCTCGCAGCACCCGCTGCCAGTGGTACTGTTGTTCTTCTGTCAACCCATATCCGGACAAAACTTCGAATATTGGCGAAATGATCTTGCCGGCTTCCTGTTCCAGCGTGGGGTCGTCCAATTTGGGGAAGGCCATGATGACCCGGTAAAGCTCATAGTGCTCCCTGACAAAGGTACGGTACGCCTCAGCCAGGGCGAAAAGCGCATCATCACACTTTTTGCCCGCTATTGCCAGAGTTTCCTGAACTACAATGCGGCGGACGGCATCTTCACCGACACACTCCAACAGCTGATTCAAACTATCGATATGATTATAAAGAGACGCCGTTTTAAGATCCAGGCGCTGCGCCAGTTTCGCCATGGAAAACTGGTCAATTCCCTTTTCTTCAATCAACCGGATCGCCGCTTGAACCACACTTTCCTTTGATAATCCCTGCTTCGGCACACGATCGCCCTCCTTACTAACGCCATTAGTTACAATATAAACTAATGGCATTAGTTTGTCAATTGAGAGCAAACAGAAACTGATCATTTCAAAGACCCGGGGCCTCATTTCAATGTAATGTATTATGGCGGCGGCATCGCCGTTATTGCGGGCACGGCGTCAATACCGGCCGGCTCGCAGGCTCGCTTGCGCCGGTGACAGGAAATGATCCACGCTTCCGGACGGAGGGCTGCCGGCGACGGATGCGGCTGAGCAGTTTGGCGACGTGTGCCGTCATCAGACGTCAAGAAAATCGCTGCGATACTTGACACCGAAATAGTCGGCCAGCTCCTTCATCTGGTCGTCCCGGATGGTGTTGATCCGGGGCAGGTGGGCGGTGAGCATGTAGATCTGCGCTGCCTTTTCCACGGTTTCAATCAATCCAAACGCCTCATCCAACGTCTTTCCGGCACCGTAGATCCCGTGCATCCCCCAGACCACCAGGCGGAACTCCTTCATTTTTTCCGCGGTGGCCTCGCCGATGGAGTTGGTGCCGCAGAGCATCCAGGGCAGCACCCCGACGCCGTCCGGGAACACCACGATGCACTCGGTGCACATCTCCCAAAGCGTATGCGTGAGCTTCTTTTCGTCCAGCTCGTGGACAAAATTCATGGCCAGGGTGTTGGTGGGGTGGCAGTGCATCACTACCCGGTTTTCCGGGTCTGCCGACAGCCTGGCCATGTGGCTCATCATGTGGGCAGGGAACTCGCTGGTGAATCTTCCTCCGTCCCGAAAGCCCCACAGCAGCTCGGCGGTCGTGCCGTCAGATGCAATGCGGACAACACCCAGGTTGTCCTCCGGATCCTTTTCCACGTTCTTAAAATACTTGCCGGTCCCGGTGACGATGAAGATCCTCCCGATCAGGGGCTTTGCATCAAAGCCGGTGGGGATAGTGCGGATGACCTTGCTGATGTCCAGATATTCGGCGACCTCATCCTCGTCCAGCAGATAACTGATATTGCCGCCGTTGCGCTCGTCCCAGCCGAGCTGGTACATATTGGCGGTGGTCTCCTTCATTTTCTCCACAAAGGGAGCTGTAAAAATATCTTTCATGTAAATACCTCGCAGATGGGGGCGGCAGACACCGCCCCCCATTTTTCCATATCAGTTTGCAGCTCTGTCTGCAAAGAGGCTTTTCCGGCGCTGTCGTGAGCATAAAACGCCCGAAGCGATGAGGAGCTGCCTCTGAATTGAAAGGCTACGGCTAAATGCGCTTGCTCAGCACTTCGGCTTCATACCTTTCGACTTCCGGGAACCATTCACCCTCGACCGGCGCTCCGCATCGGCGGCAGTATTCGTCCCAGACCTCGCCGAAGGGCATAGTCTTTATTTCCTCCCTGCGCACCATCAGCTCAGTGAAGCGGCCGCCGTCCTGCAGGGACTTCATATCCGGGGTCACGAGGGCAAAGAGCAGGGCTTTCTGAAAATTCCGGAAGCCGACCGTCCAGGCGGCGATGCGGTTTATGGAGGCGTCGAAGTAGTCCAGGGCGAGCTTCACCCGGCCCTCGAGCCCGCCGCAGCGGACGATCTCCGCGGCGATCTCCCTGGTCTCATCGTCAAACAGCACCACGTGATCTGAGTCCCAGCGGATGGGGCGGGTGACGTGCAGAGCGATTTCCGGGAAGAAGGTCAGCAGGGCGGGGATCTTGTCACTGACCACCTCCGTCGGATGATAGTGGCCGTTATCCATGAGGGGGATGCACTTTTCCCGGTTCATGGCGGCGTAGCTCAGGCTGAACTCTGAGCTGCCCACCGTGTAGGCCTCCACGCCGATGCCGAACACCTTGCTCTCTACGCAGGGCTTCACAAGGTCGAAATCGTAGGGCTCGGAGAGTATCTCGTCGATGGCCTCCTTATAGCGCATCCTCGGGCCGATGCGGTCGGCAGGGATGTCCTTGAAGCCGTCGCCTGTCCATATGTTCATGATACAGGGCTGCCCCAGCTCCTGCGCCAGATACTGAGAGATACGGATACAGGCCTTTCCGTGATCTATCCAGAACCGGCGGGTCTCCTCGCTGGTGCTCGACAGGGTCTGCGGGTCGCATTTGGGATGGGAGAAGAAGGTGGGGTTGAAGTCGCAGCCAAGCCCGCGCTCTTTGCAGAAGTCCACCCATTTTTGAAAATGCTTCGGCTCCAGCTTGTCTCGATCCGCCCACCGGCCGTCCTCGAAGATGGCATAGCTGGCATGGAGATTCAGCTTTTTTGCGCCTGGGCAGAGCTTCAGGACCTCGTCGATATCCGCCATCAGTTCTTCATGGTTTCTCGCCCGCCCGGGGTAATTTCCGGTGGTCTGGATGCCTCCGGTCAGGGGCTTCGAGGGGTCGGTGTCAAAGCCCCGGACGTCGTCGCCCTGCCAGCAGTGCAGGGAAATAGGGACTGTTTTCAGCTTCGCGATGGCGGCATCCGTATCAATGCCCAGACCCGCGTACTTTTCTTTTGCTTCCATATAGCTCATAAGCGTGCCTCCAATTGTATTTTCAGATTGCCCAGAGCGGTGGCCTCCACAGGCAGGGCGATTACCTGCTTCCCGGTGGCTTCCCCGGTGAGCCGGTTCAAAAATGCGTTCTTGGCACCGCCGCCCACGATATAGAGCTTTTTGCAGGAACGCCCGGTGTTGCTTTCCAGCTCCGCAATGGCCTTGGCGTAACTCAGGGCCAGAGAGCGGTAGGCACAGCGGAAATAATCCGCCTCTGCCATCGGCACGCCCAGTACGCTGTCAAAGGCTGCCTTCATGCTCCGCGGCGCGAGGAACGCCTGGGAATCGGCATCCACGGTTCGGTCAAAGGCGCTTTTTTCCGCTTCCTGTACGATGCGGGAAAAGCTCTTGCCGGGACACAGCTCACGGCGCAGCTCGTTTATGAGCCACATCCCCATGATGTTCTTCTGATAGCGGTTATAGCCCACGCCGCCCTCGTTGGAGCAGTTGGCTTTCATGCTGCCTGCATCCGTAATGGGCCTGGGGGTCTTGACGCCGAGCAGCGACCACGTGCCGGAGGAGAGGTAAAGCGCCTCGCCGTCCATGGGTATACCCTCCACCGCAGAGCCGGTGTCGTGGGTGGCGCAGAGCACAACCTTGATGCCTTCGTATTCACCGATAACGGTCCCCGGCTGCTGCAATTTGGGGAACAAATGCGCCGGCAGCCCCAGCCGGGAGATGATATCCCGGTCAAATTCCAGCGTATCGGCACACACCAGTCCCGTGGTGGTGGCGTTGGTAAACTCCCGGGCCTTGCTTCCGCAGAGCTTGTACATCAGATACTCGGGCATCATGAGCATGTCCGTGACGCCGTCCAGCCGGCCCGACAGCTTGTCCGCGTAGAGTTGATAGATGGAGTTGAAGGGCTGAAACTGGCAGCCTGTATGACGGTACAGCTCTGAAAAGGGCACTAGCTCATGAACCCTGGGTATGACTGCATCCGTGCGGCTGTCCCGGTAGGCGTAGACGGGCAGGACCTCCTCATTCTCTCTCAGCAGAACGTAATCCACGCCCCAGGTGTCGACGGACAGGGATGAAATGGCGAAATGCCTTTGTGCTTCGGAGATCCCTGCCCTGACATGGGAAAGCAGCGCCCTTATATCCCATGTCAAATGTCCGTCCTGTTCGGTGACGCCGTTGGGAAAGCGGTAAACCTCTTTTGTGCGTATCTCACCGTCCTCCTGCCAGCCCACGATATGCCGCCCGGAGGAGGCGCCGATGTCGATGGCAAGAGCGTATTTATTCTTGTTGATATTATTCATTTTGCCCTTATCAATTTAAGTATCCCGCGGAGGCAGTGCCCATTCGCCATGTCCAGAAGGCCCTGCATGAGCCCATCCTTCAGGCCGCCGGAGATCTGCATGCTCCGAAGGGGGCTTCCCGCTGAGGCCGCCATCATCATGCGGAAATCCGGGTCGTCATAGTCCTTTTTTCCGCCGAAGCCTTTGGCGATCACGGACTCCGTGGCCCTGTACATGATCTTCATCACGAGGCTGAAATCTTTCATCTCCTCCACCGTGTTGTCCATGGTGAAATAGCCCTTTTTCAGCACCGGCGGCGTATAGGGATGCCCCAAAAGCCTTTCCCACTCGCCCCTTGCGGGTTTTCCCCGGCAGCTCTCATAGAAGCTCCCCGCCTGCCAGGAGGGAGCAGGCAACGCTTCTCCGCCCTTTTCAACCGCGGCGGAAAGGCCGCCGACGTGTATGACATAGCGCCCGGCGGGCACCTTCCAGCCGTCCTGCCAGAGGGCAAAGCTGCGTTCGGAGAGGGGAAAGCAGACCGTACGGCTCTCCCCGGGCTTTAAAAATACCTTCTTGAAGCCGCGCAGTTCCCGGATGGGGCGGTGGAGAGCGCCTTGCTGCGCTTCCACATAGAGCTGCACCACCTCTGAGCCTGCCATGTCTCCCGTGTTCTTCACCGTGACGAAGGCCGTATTGCCGTCCGCTTTCAGCTCCGAGTAGGCGAAGCTCGTGTAGCTCAGGCCGAAGCCGAAGGGCCAGCGGACGGCTGCGCCGGCCTTGTCGTAGTACCGGCAGCCCACATACAGCCCTTCCATGTAGAGAGCGTCGGCGCTGTTGTCGTAGATATCGGAGGACGGCACGTCCTCATACCGCACCGGCCAGCTCTCCGCCAGCTTGCCGCCGGGATTCACCTCGCCGAAGAGCAGGTCGGCCGCCGCGCCGCCTCCCGCCTGACCGGGCAGGCCCATATAGAGGATGGCGCGTACATCATCCGCCCACGGGCACTCCACGGCGCAGCCGCACAGGAGCACCACCACGGTATTGGGATTGGCCCGGGCCACGGTCTCGATCATGCGAAGTTGGCCGTCGGGCATTTTCATGTTCTCCCGGTCAAAGCCCTCGGACTCATACCGGGGAGGAAGCCCGGCAAATATTATGGCCGCGCCGGCGCTCTTTGCCGCCGCTGCGGCCTCGCCGAGCAGGAGCTCCGTGGTGTCGCCGCGGTCGTCGCAGCCCGGAGCGTAGACGGCGTCCGGGAAGAAGTATATGGGCTCGGAGAGCCGTGTGGGATTTATATGGCTGGAGCCGGCTCCCTGATAGCGCATGGTCCTGGCCATGGAGCCGATCACGGCGAGCTTCGCGCCCTTTTTGAGAGGCAGAAGGTCACCCTCGTTTTTCAAAAGCACCGCACCTTCCGCCGCGGCCCGTCTCGCCAGGTCGTGGTGAGCCTCATAGTCGCAGCTCGCATCGGCCTCGCGGTTTTCCGCCGACCGGAACACGAGGCGCAGTACTCGCCGGGCGGACTCGTCTATCTGCTCCACAGACAGCCTGCCCTCCCGGACGGCCTGAGCCGCCTCCTTTTCCATAAAGCCGCTGCCGCCGGGCATGTTGAGGTCGCACCCGGCCTGGAAGCCTCTTATCCGGTCGTTCATGGCGCCCCAGTCCGTGACCACCATGCCGTCAAAGCCCCACTCCGTGCGGAGAATGTCCGTCAGCAGCTCCTTGTGGTCGCTGCAATGGATGCCGTTGAGCTTCGGGTAGGCACACATAACGGTGGAGGGCCGGCCCTCTTTTACCGCGATCTCAAAGGCGGTGAGGTAGAGCTCGCGCAGCGTGCGCGCGTCCATCACGCTGTCGGAGGTGAAGCGCCGATGCTCCTGAGAGTTGGCGGCAAAGTGCTTGAGGCTCGTGCCCACGCCTTGCGCCTCCACGCCGCGTATAAAGGCCGCCGCGAGCTTGCCCGCGAGATAGGGGTCCTCGCTGAAATACTCAAAGTTCCGGCCGCACAGGGGATTGCGCTTCAAGTTTGCCCCCGGCCCGAGCACCAGGCCGACGCCCTGATCCCGCGCCTCCTCGCCGATGGCAGAGCCGACGGCTGTGAGCAGCTCCGGGTCCCAGCTTCCGGCGGTGGTCACCGCCGCGGGAAAGCAGGTGGCCTTCCGGGAGTTGTTGACGCCCAGCATGTCGGCGGCGTCCTCCTGCTTGCGCAGGCCGTGGGGTCCGTCGCACATGAAAAGGGAGGGGATGCCGTATTTCTCAAACTTCTTGGTCTGCCAGAAGTCCGCGCCGGAGCACAGGGCGATCTTGTCCTCCAGCGTCATTTCCTGCAGGATCTTCTCAATATCCATCACGGCAGCCTCCTCAGAATGTGTTCGTACCGGCGCTTACCGCGACGGGTCCCCGCCCCGGGATGAGCACATCGGCCGTGCAGTTTGCCGGGACGGTGACCGTATATCGGAAGCCACGCTCAGTTTTTTCCCAGCCGCTCTCAACCCTGCCGTAAACGCTCAGATAGACGGCGTGGGCGCGGGTGAAACGGCCGCCGGGGTGGGGGGAGATGGTGAAGTGATTCTCGCCGTCCACGCGGATGCCGCACATGGTGTCGAAGAGCCAGCGGCACACGGCGCCCTTGGAGTAGTGGTTCAGGGAGCCTATGCCCCCGTTTTCTGTGGCGCTGCCTTCCCAGGCTTCCCATACGGTCGTGGCGCCGTTTTTGGGCATGAAGAGCCAGCCGGGCATCTCTTCGTTTTCCAGCAGGCGATAGGCGGCCTCCATATCGATGTCTGCCAGCACGTCCAGGATAAGGGGGGTGGACAAAAATCCCGTGCCGACCCTCCAGCCGTACCTATCCAGAGCGGTGAGCAGCCGCTTCCGGGCAAAGGCCGTCTGCTCCCCATTGAGCAGCCCAAAGGCCAGGGGGCGAACAAGCTGAGCCTGACGGTCGGTGTCCAGGGTATAGGCGGGGGTTTTACGCAGGGCCCGGTAGCTCTTCCGGCAGCGGGCGGCGAAGTCTTCATAGGCCTTCGCCTCATGATAGCGGCCCAGAGCGGCTTCGATCTCCGCCATGCAGTCCATGACATGGACCGTGTAGGCGGTGGCCACCTCCGGGTGGGGGACGGCACAGTCCTTCCAGGTCATGTGGTGCACGTCATCCGGCTCGGCCCACTCGCCGTAGGCCTGACCGCAGTTGGAGAGGTACTTCTTATCCTCGCCGCGCAGCCCGGTGCTCTTGGCGGTTATGTACCATTTTCCGCAGCGCCGCTGCATGAAGGCGGCGTATCGGCGCATACCGGGCAGGTACTTCCGGAGGACCTCGGTGTCGCCGTACTGCTTCCACAGCGCGTAGGGCATCAGCACCCCGGCATCCGCCCAGCCCACGGAGCCGTTCATGCCGGCCATGTAAAAGTCCGTGCCGCCCTCCGGGGCGATCTGGGGCAGGCAGCCGTTTTTCTTCTGCCAGTCGTAGAGGTCGTTGAGATACTTTTCCCCAAAGGGCAGATAGTCGAAGAGGAAGCAGGCGGTGGGGCAGAAGATCTGTGCGTCCCCGCTCCAGCCGTGGCGCTCCCGGGTGGGGCAGTCGGTAGGGAGGTCGGCGTGGTTGTTTTTGGCGCTCCATACCGTGTTCTGCACGAATTTGTCCAGGAGCGGATTGGAGCTTTCAAACCAGCCGGTGCGCTCAAGGTCGGAATAGACGGCAACGGCGGTGAAGTCATCAGGGGAGAAGGGCACATCGGTTTCCACCAGTACATACTGGAAGCCAAAGATGGCGAAGGTGGTCTTGTAGCGGTTCTCCCCGTCCCGGCAGGTATAAAGGACCTCCTGCCGGGGGGTCACGAAGCCCTTCCGGGAAAGCTGGATGTTCTTCTGGGTAAACTCCCCGCCGCGGTCCAGCAGCTCCCCGAATCGCAGCTTCACCTGCTGCCCGGCATGGGCTTTCAGGCAGAAGGAAACATAGCCTGCGATGTTCTGGCCGAAGTCCAGCACCCGTCCGCCGGACGGCGTGGTGATGAGGACGGGCTTTAAGCGCTCGTGCTCCGTCACCGGCACGTTATCGGAAGCGGTGGGGGGCACGGGATGCGTGGTGATCCGCGCCTTGCCGCCGTAGGAAGGCAGGGCCCGGGCGTCGACTATCTCGCCGTCCTTGTTGTCGGCAAAGCGTATGGGGCCGTCATTTGACCAGTCCCAACTCTCGTCGGCGGCAACAGTCTGAACGCTGCCGTCTGCGTGGGTGAGCTCCAACTGGGCCAGAAACTTGGTCACGGTCCCGTACTGGTTGCGGATGCCCCATGCACCGGTGCTGCCGCGGTACCAGCCGTCGGCCAGCTGGACGGTCAGGACATTTTCGCCCTCCCGCAGAAGCTCCGTCACGTCATAGGTCTGGTACTGCACCCGTTTGCGGTAGTCTGTGATGCCGGGGGCGAGGACAAAGTTCCCCGCCTTTTCCCCGTTGAGCCGGGCCTCATAGAGGCCGCAGGCGGTTATGTAGAGCCGGGCCTTTTTGACATGAGACGCCGTAAAGGCCTTTCGGAAGCAGTCCACCGGGTAGCGGCGCTTTTTGTTCACACGATAGTCGCCGCATATCCATTTTGCCTGCCAGGTATCCATGCCGGTTTCAAAGCTGGCTGCGGCCCAGTCACCGGCGGTGCCCGTCTCATCCCACAGGCGTATTTTCCAGATGACGCGTGTCTTTGCCGGAACAGGCGCACCGCCCCAGCGCGCGTGCATGGAGGAACTCTCCACTCTGCCGCTGTCCCAGAGAGGAGTGCCGGTATCGTCCGACGCCACGATCTGCCAGGCGGTCTGACGCGCACCGCCTTCGCAATTCCAGAAGAGCCGGGGCGCGGTGAAGTCCACGCCGATGGGTTCAAAAAGATGTTCTGTTTTCAGCCTCACTGCCTGCATCATTTGACCTCCCGGCGTGACTTGATCTCCGCCTGCTTCTTGTGAATGAACTTCTCTACGTTCAGGAGAATCAGCAATACCACGAGAATTATGCCGGTGAACACCTCGAGCCCCACAAAGCCGAAGGTGATGGCACTTTTCACGGCGTCCGTCTGTTCCGCTGCTACGGTGATGCCGTCCACGATTTCCGGGGCAATATATCCGGTCTTAGCCAGCAGGCCGTTGAAGATGCCGGTGCAGACGCCCACCATGGCAACGGAAATGATGTTGTAGATGGACATGGCAATGCCGTCGCAGCGGAAGCGGCATTTCCACTCCATGTGGTCCAGAACGTCCGCGAACATGGCCATGAACACATAGGAGCAGGGCAGCCCGCCGATGTTCTTGATAAACTGGCCCGCGAGCACCGGGACCATCCGGGTGGGGAAGGCCCAGCAGACAGCGCTGCCAATGGAGTAGAGCACAAAACCGGCTATCGTCAGGTTCCGCTTGCCGAATTTTTTCGCCAGCGGCCACACGGCAAAGATGCCGATGCCCATCGGGATGCCGCCAATGACTGAGATCAGCGTCTGCGTGATGCCGTCGTTGTAGCTGCCCAGGACGTAGTTGCAGTAGTACACCAGGCTCAGGTTCTTCACGCTGGTGCCAAGGATGTAGATAAGGAAGTAGGCGTAAATGAGCAGCATGTATCTGTCCGAAAAAATGGCCTTCAGCTGCTGCCTGAGAGGAACGGCGGCCTTCTCATCTTCCTGCGTCTCGAGAGTGACCCGCTCTTTGGTGAAGTAGTACTCCAGCAGGGTGAGCGGCAGGGCCAGAATGGAGAGAAAGCTCATGAGCGCTATCCACTTGCCCTGGTCTACGCCGAGAATCGGCATGATGACCATGGGGAAGACAAGAGCCACCAGGATGCCGGTCATCATGATGTTGGAGATCTGGTTGAATACGGACAGGCTGCCTCGCTGGGTGGTGTCGCGGGTGGACAGGGGCACCATCAGGCCGTGACTCATGTTGAAGATGGTGTAGGCGAAAGAGTAGAAAAGGTTGTAGCTCACAATGACCCAGCCGACCTGAACAGCCTCAGAGCCTCTGGGCACGGTGAAGAGCAATATGCCTGTTACAGCCAGCAGCGGAGCGCTCAGCAGCAGCCAGGGGCGCGCCTTTCCCTGCCTCGTGTGGGTACGGTCGATCACATAGCCCATGACCACATTGGTCACTGCGTCGATGATCTTGGAGACAATGGGGAAAACTACCAGAAACGCACCGCCCCAGACTGTGGTCAGCCCGAGAACATCCGTGTAATACACGTTGAGGTAAGTGGCCAGCACTGCATTCAGCAGCAGCGCACCCGACGGGCCGAGCAGATACCCCAGCCACTTCTCTTTTCCGGTTACATTTTCCGAATGGATCTTAGTGTCTAATCGGCCGCTTTCCAGAAGTTGATTGATTTTTTCCATGACCATACGCCCCCACTGCTTTTTTTATAGTTTCATTATAGCAAGCCCCGGTCTTCGCGTATTGCAAAATAATCGCATTTATTGTAAAATAAGCAGAAAAAATGGAGGCAGGACTATGGATTACGCATACATGGCGCAGATGCTGGCATCTCTGTCGGGTCTGCCGGTGCGGCTTTACAGGGACAGCGTATTTCAGGGCTTGTTCCATCACAGCAAGTTCAAGCCGGACCTTGCCATTCTGGAGGAGCCGAACATCTTTCAAAATCAGGATACCGTCAGCTACTACATGACGGATACCTTCCTGTTTTTCGGCTTGTTCAGGGTGGAAAAGGACAACGTGCAGTTTGTTATCGGCCCCGTTTCCTCTGTGTCTGTGAACAGGGAACTGGCAAGGAATATCCTCGTATCCATAGGCGAGCCCATATCCCGGGAAAAGGAACTTCGGGATTACTTTCAGTCGATCCCGGCATATCCTCTGCAAAACTTTCTGCAGATACTGTGTTCCTTTGACTTTTTCCTCAACGGCCATAAGCGGAACGTCGAGGAGCTGATAACATCTGAAAGGCACCTTTCCTTTGACGCCGGCGCTCTGACGCCGCTGGCCGAGGAGGTGGCGGAGGAGGAGTTCCCCCACAACACTTACGACTACGAACAGCAGATGCTTTCTCTGGTGGAGCACGGCAGGACTGAGGAGCTGAGGCAGTTTTTTGCCCAGCCGTCCACAGGAAGACCCGGCGCAATTGCACAGGACAGTCTCCGACAGCAGAAGAATCTGATGGTCTGTTCCGCCACATTGGTGTCCCGCGCAGCCATCCGCGGGGGACTGGACCGCGAAACCGCGTTCTCACTTTCGGATGTGTATATCCAGCAGTCCGAGCTCCTGGCCCACCCCTCTGCGGTGGCGCAGCTCATGCTGAAAATGACATTGGATTTCACAAAGCGGGTAGAGAGCGCCACAATGGGCGACCAGTCCCATCGCATCATTCGGGAGATCCGTGGATACTGCCTGCAGCGCCTGAGCCGGAAGATCACCGTACAGGAGCTGGCGGATTTCGTGGGACGGAATCGGAGCTATCTGATCGCCGTGTTCAGAGAATACACAGGAATGGGCCCCGGCGCCTACATTACAAGGCTGCGTATCGACGAAGCCAAGCGATTGCTGACGGTAAGCGGCAAATCACTTGGCTCCATCGCTGAGGCGCTGGGATTCTCGTCCCAAAGCTACTTTCAGAATGTTTTCAAAAAAGAGGTGGGGGAAACGCCGCTGGCATATCGAAGAAGTCACTCAGCGTGACCAAAATGGCGGCATACCGCAGCTCGCCAAGCGTGTTCAGTGCGTTTAGGCAGCCGTTTGCTCATTCAATACGCTTTTGCTTTTGACATGCTCTCTTGCACTGCCGCCGGGGATGGTGTAAAATAGAAATACTGACAATGTACACCGTTTTCGCCTTGCGCTGCAATGCGAATGACCCTTTGGCCCACTCGACAGGAGGGAGAGCGTATGAAAAAACTGTTAGTGTTGGTATTTGCGATAGCCCTGTGCCTGGGCGTATTGTGCCTTGGCGCATCGGCGGCTGATGGCGGAACGCCGGAAAAGCCCGATGGCGACGGCACGGCGGAAAACCCATACCAGATAGGCAGCGCGGCAGAACTCTACTGGTTCGCGAAGACGGTGAACGAAGGCGACTATGACGCCAATGCCGTGCTGACGGATAACATCACCATTAACGAGAACGTGCTCAACGACGGCAGCCTCAACACCAACAGCAGCTTCCGCGAATGGACGCCCATCGGCGAATATGGTACATATGGTGAAAAAGCCTACACCGGCACCTTTGACGGCCGGGGTCACACCATCAGCGGACTTTACTACAACGGCAGCGGCTACTATGTCGGCCTGTTCGGCCGCGTCGACAGCGACGGCCGGGTGCAGAAGGTCAACGTCGCTGACAGCTATATAAGCAACAGCTACAGATACGGCAACGTCGGCGGCGTGTGCGGGATAAACAATGGCGGCACGATAACGAACTGCTACAACACCGGCAGTGTGACCGGCACCTACACCGGCGGCGTGTGCGGGGAGAGCAACGGCACGATAACGAATTGCTGCAACACCGGCACCGTAAAAGGCTCGCTTGACACCGGCGGCGTGTGCGGGAACAACGTCGGCACGATAACGAACTGCTGCAACACCGGCGACGTGACCGGCATCAGCGTAGTCGGCGGCGTGTGCGGTCGGAACTACAGCACGATAACAAACTGCTACAACACAGGTACCATAACCGGCACCGGCGAAGTCGGCGGCGTGTGCGGGAGAAACGGCGGCACGATAACGAACTGCTACTGGCTCAGTGACACAGCCAGTGGAGATACATCTGCCAAAACCACCGGGGAATTCGCCTCCGGCGCGGTGGCCTGGCTGCTGAATCAGGGACAGACCAACGGCCCGTGGCGGCAGAATTTGATCAGCGAGAAGGACACTTCCCCCGTCCTCGACAGCACGCACGAAGAGGTCGTAAAGCTCACCGTAGACGGCACTGTCAGCTACCTCAACAAAGGCGACAGCTTCACGGGAGTGGAAGGCGTAGGCTACTACCTGGACGGCGAAATGGTCGAGCTGCCCTACACCGTGGAAGCGGACACGGGTCTCACCACCAAGACCCTCTACGTCGTCACCGTGGACGGCGTGGTGAGCTACGTTGACCCCAACGAACCCGTCTTCAAGCTCCCCGACGCGCCGAGCAGGTCCGGCTACAGCTTTGTCGGCTGGAGCGACGGCAGCAAGACGTATGAGGCGGGCGAGAGCGTTACCGTCACCGCCGACATGACCTTTACGGCCATGTGGCTGGCGATAAACATCCCCGGCACGAACGCAATCACCGTTGCCGACCCGTCGAACGGCACTGTCAAGGTCAACCCGGCGAACGGCAGCGAGGGGACGCTCATCACCGTAACCGCAACGCCGGATGAGGGCTACGAGCTCGCGTACATCACCGTCGACGGCGAGCGCATCACCGGCAGCACGTTCCGTATGCCCGACAAGACCGTCACCGTCTCCGCCTTGTTCGTCCCCGTGAGCTTCCCGTTCACGGACGTCAAGAGCGGCGACTGGTTCTACGACGCTGTCGCCTACGTCTACGCAAACGGCCTCATGGACGGCACGTCGGCGACGACCTTCGAGCCGAACGCGAACATGACCCGCGCGATGGTCTGGGCCATCCTCGCCCGCATCGACGGCGAGACCGTCACCGGCGCTGACTGGGCAGATACCGCCCGCACCTGGGCGATGGCCAGCGGCGTCTCCGACGGCACCGACCCGAACGGCCCCGTGACCCGCGAGCAGTTTGCCACGATGCTCTACCGCTACGCGGCCGCGAAGGGCTATGACGTCAGCATCGGCGAGAGCACGAACATCCTCAGCTACGCCGACTTCGCGTCCATCAGCGAGTACGCCGTCCCGGCCATGCAGTGGGCCTGCGGCTCCGGCATCGTCACCGGCGTCACCGAATCCACCCTCGTCCCTCAGGGCACCGCCACCCGCGCGCAGTGCGCCGCGATGCTCATGCGCTTCATCGAGGGCGTCATATGACCTCACGCGGCACATAAGCAAAGCCGCCTGCCGGATATCCGGCAGGCGGCTTCTTGTTTTATCTCCGGCCCGGGCCCCGCGGGCGCTTTTTGCCTCGGCTGGGCAAGTTTGCCATGAGCCATTCCGCTTTTTTGTCCCTGCTTCACAAATCCGCTCGCCGAAGTTGACCGGTGGATCTCCGGATGATATGCTGTATAATAATGTAATCTGCGCCGCCGCTTAGGCTGAGGACAAAGCGAGAGACGAAAACGCCCCCATTACCGACACGAAATTGGAGGTACGCTATGAAAAAAGCATTTTTGTTCATCCTGGCGCTTTTGCTGCTGAGCGCATGCGGTGCGCCTGCGGCGGAGCCGGTAGAGACGCCGTAGGAATCGGCTGCTCCGGTCACCGGGCCGCAGGAGGAGGGCTATACCTTCACAAGCCCCGAGCTGGCTTTGTCCTTCCCCGTCTCCGAGAAGCTCGCGCCGAAGATCGCAATAAAGCAAGGCGTGGATTTCTTCGACGAGGGCGGAGACAGCCTCTCGATCTGCCTGATCATGCCCGATTCGGACGAGCTCGACACCGTGCTCACCACCCTGGTCAAGGTGCCGAGGCGCGAGTTTTTCAGCCCCGAGCAGTTCTACCGGAAGAACATCGCCTCGTTCCAGGCCGTGGCGGCCAGCGCAGAGAGCATATATGTTCAGGTGGGCCCGATAGGCGGCGTCGCGATCAAAACCGAGGACTACGAATACTATTCCGCGATCGCTCAAGAGCTGGACGGCGACTTTTTCCGGGAAAACCTGACCGTGACAGACGCCGACGGCCTCCCGGAGCTGCAAGCCGACGCCGTTTCCGGCGCTGCGGAGGAGCTTGAGGCGCTCGGCAGCGGTACGATGACCCGGGCCGAGGCCGCCGTCTGGGCTTTCGACCTGCTCACGGCGGACAACAAGGCGAAAGAATACCCGCTGTTCACCGACGTCGAACCGGGCACGGAAGAGGCCCGCGCCATCGCATATCTCGACAGCTACGGGCTCTTTTACGGCCGCGACGCGGAGAGCTTTCGCCCGGACGAACCGATCACCCGCGCGGAATTTGTGCAGCTTTTGCAGCGGATGCAGCTGGCGCGCTTCCAGCTCACGCCGTATCCGACCTGGTACGGCGACCCGGTGGAGGCCTCTGACCTGGACGAAAGCCACTGGGCGTATAACGAGCTCAACCGCGCCTGTCAGGACGGCTGGCTGACGGTCGAAAACGGGCAGCTCCGCCCCGACGACCCGATAACATACGCTGAGATCTCCGAGGCCCTCAGCGCGCTGTCCGCCGAGCTGGCGGCTTGAGCTTTATGCTGAACTGAGGAAAGCCGCGGGCGGGAGATGCCTAGGGCTAGGAGCCGGAAAAATACGAGGAGCGCGGGGAGAACCCCGCGCTCCTTTTGCATTCTGCCGCGCCCGTCAGCCGTAGAGGCTGAGGCCGCTTATGGCGTCGGAGGCCTCGACCCAGGCGCCGGTGGCGTCCTCTATCCAGGAGAGCTCGCGCACCTTGAGATAATACTGCGCGCCGGAGGCGTCCTCCGCCAGGGCCCAGGCGCCGTGCGCGCCCTCGCCGGCGTCCCAGCTGCCGCCCTCGCCGTAGAGGGAGAACGCCGTGCCCGCCTTGATTACGTGCCGCTCGGCGCCGTCATCGGGCGCGTCGTAGGCGCTGAGGTCCATGAGGGCCTCCTTGTCCGCGGTCTTGTACCGCTCGTCGGTGTAGAAGTCCTGCTCCACGAGCTCAAGCCCGCTGTCCGTGAGGACGTAGTCCGCCGCGAAGGCCCAGTTTTGCAGCACGCCGCTCAAAATCGAGGCAGTGACGCTGCCGTCGCCGTTTATCGTCACGGGAAAATAGCCCGTGTCCCCGATGAGGCCCGGCACCCGGCCGAGGTAGACGGCTCCTTCGCCGTCGAAGCGGATGAAATTCGTGTAATAGTCCGCGCTCTGCCCGTCCTCGAGCACGGCGAGCTCGACATAGCCGTCGGCGGAGTCGAGGTCCACGACGGCGCACTCGGCGTGGACGTTGACGGCGTTGAAGCCCTGCTCCGCAAGGCTCTCGTCCACGGAAACGCCGTCGATGCTCAGGCTGCACCGGCTGCCGGGCGCGCCCTCGGGGGAGAGCACGCTGTACTCGACCGTCTCCTCCTGCCCGTCGCCGTCCAGGTCGGCCGACAGGCTCTGCGTGCTGCTCGGCGCCTCCGCAGCTCCGCAGGCCGAGAGCAGCAGCCCCGCACAGAGCAGCAGCGCCGGCGCAAGGTGTTTTTTAAGCATGGTCAGTCTCCTTTCAGCTCAAGAGAAGTTAAAGAAATCCGCAGCAATGGCAATATCTCAGAACAAAAGGCGGCTTGAGAAACGATAATATCTGGAAGTACTCACAAAGATTTAACCCGGCCCGTGCCCGGTGTCAAGGCAAAGCGCGGCCTTGATGAGCGCGGCCCGCCGCTCCGCGGCATCCACACCCGCCCCGGACGCCGTTTGGGGCGGGTGAAAAAATATATAGTAAACGCGGCGGATTTGGGCTATAATGTCGGGCAGAAAAACAAGGAGGGGAAACATGCTCTCAGGAACTGACAAACACGGCTTTGCCGTTCTCCGCTCCAGCCCGCTGCCCGAGCTGGAGGCGGTCATGCACTACATGCGCCACGAGCGCACCGGGCTCGGGCTCGTCTGGATAGAGCGCGCCGAGGCGAACCGCACCTTTGGCATCGCCTTCCCGACGCTGCCCGAGGACGACACGGGCGTCTTTCACATACTCGAGCACTCCGTCCTCTGCGGCTCGGAGCTGTACCGGGTCAAGGAGCCCTTCGTGGAGCTCATGAAGACCTCCATGAACACCTTCCTCAACGCCATGACCTTCCCGGACAAGACCTATTACCCCATCTCCAGCCGCAACAGCAAGGACTTTATCAACCTCATGCGCGTCTATCTCGACGCCGTGTTCCGCCCGCTGATATATGAAAAGAGCGAGATCTTCCGCCAGGAGGGCTGGCACTACGAGCTCGCGGAGGACGGCACGCTCAGCCGCAAGGGCGTGGTCTACAACGAGATGCGCGGCGCCTTCGCCGACGCCGACGAGCTGGAGGAGGACGCCATCATGCGCGCGCTCTATCCGGACACGCCCTACCGCTTCGTCTCCGGCGGCGACCCGGAGCACATCCCCGAGCTCACGTATGAGCGCTTCCTGGACTTCCACCGGCGCTTTTACTCCCCATCGAACGCCTACGTCTACCTCGACGGCGACGTGGACATCGACGAGGTGCTCGGCATACTCGACGGCGAATACCTCAGCGGCTTTGCCGCGGGCGAGCGCATCCCGGTGCCTGAGCTGCAAAGGCCCGTCCGCGCGGGCGAGCAGCGCGTGGTGTACGAGCTGCCCGCCGAGGAGGACCCGCGCGAGCGCTATCGCCTCGCCTGGGGCCGCGTGGCCGGTGAGATAACCGACCGCGTGCGCATGACGGCGATGCAGCTGCTCTGCAACGTGCTCTGCGGGAACAACCAGTCCGTGCTCACGCGCGAGATGCTGGCCGCCGGGCTCGGCGAGGCCGTCAGCATGATGCTCTGGGACGGCTGCGCCCAGCCCTTCATCAAGCTCGAGGTCCGCAACATCAGCGAGGACAAGCTGGCCCAGGCGGGGGAGAAGCTGCGCGCCGTGCTCGGGGGCCTCGCGGATAACGGCCTGGACCGCCGCGAGCTGGAGGCCGCGATGGCGAACCTCGAGTTCCAGATGCGCGAGCGCGACTTCGGCTACTACCCGCAGGGCCTTGGCATCAGCTTCGGCGTGCTCGACAGCTGGCTGCACGGCGGTGAGCCGGAGGCGCTCGTCGAGGTCGGCACGCTGTTCGACACCCTGCGCGCCAGGATGGAGGAGGGCTATCTCGAGGAGCTCATCCGCTCCGTGCTGCTGGAGAACCCGCACGCCTGCGAGGTGGTCATGGTCCCCTCGCACACCGCGGGGGAGGAGCGCCGCGAGCGCGACGCGAAGGAGCTCGAGCGCCTCGCCGCCTCCTGGAGCGAGGCCGAGCGCGGGCGCGTGAGGTCGCAGCAGGCGGCGCTCGACGCCTGGCAGGGGAGCAGCGACAGCCCCGAGGCCCTTGCCGCGCTGCCGCGGCTGGAGCTCTCCGACATCAGCCCGGAGCCGGAGGAGTATCCGACGCGCGTGGACGAGCTCGGCGGCGTCACGCTGCTGCGCCACGAGCTGCCCGCCTCGGGCATAAGCTACGTCTCGCTCTACTTCGACATCACCGGCCTCGGCGGGGAGGAGACCGCCGCCGTGAGCTTCCTCAGCGAGCTGCTCGGCAAGGTGGACACCGCCGAACACCCGGCGCAGGAGCTCAGCCGCCTCACCCAGCTCCACTGCGGGAACATGAGCTTCTCCGTGGACGTATACGACAACAGCGCGGAGAGCTACCGCGCCAAGCTGACCGCCCGGGTCAGCGCGCTTGAGAGCGGCATAGGTGAGGCGCTCGGCCTGCTGGCCGAGGTGCTCAGGAGCAGCCGCCTCGACTCTGAGAAGGAGGTCACGGACATCCTCCGCCAGAAGCGCACCGGCATGATGCAGCAGCTGATGAACAACGGCCACGTCTCGGCCATAGGCCGCGCGGGCTCCCAGCTCGCCGCCGGCCCCGCCGCCAACGAGTGGGCCAACGGCTACGACTACTACTGCTGGCTAAAGCGCCAAAACGCCGCGCCGGACTTCGCCGCGCTCTCAGGGGAGCTCGCGGCGCTGGCAAAGCGCGTCATCGGCCGCCGCGGCTTGACGGTGAGCGTGACGGGCATGCCCTGCCCGGCGGTGGACGAGGCCGTCGCCGCGCTGCTCGCGGCCCTGCCTGAGGGCGAGAGCGTGTCCGGCCCGGGCATCGCGGCCCGCGGCGTGCGCCGGGAGGGCATAGAGATACCCTCCGACGTGGGCTATGCCGCCATGGGCGCGCTCGGCGGCGAGTTCGACGGCCGCTGGCAGCTCGCCGGGCGCGTAGTCTCACTCGAGTACCTCTGGAACGCCGTCCGCGTGCAGGGCGGGGCCTACGGCACCGGCATGGTGACGCGCGTGAACGGCTTTGACGGCTGCTACTCCTACCGCGACCCGAGCGCGGCCAAGACGCTGGGGATCTACGAAAAGGTCCCGGAGTTCCTGCGCGCCTTCGCCGCGAGTGGCGCGGACATCGCCGGCCTCATCACCGGCGCCATCTCCGCCGGAGAGCCGCTGCTCACCGCGCGCGCCAAGGGCGAGGAGGCAGACGACCTCTACTTCCGCGGCATCACCCACGAGATGCGCCGGGAACGCCGCGCGCAGATGCTCGCCGGCACGAACGCCGACCTCGCCGCCGTGGCGGAGGAGCTCGAGAGCATCTTTGCCCGCCCGGGAGTGTGCGTGCTCGCGCCCAGGGCCGAGCTCGGGCGCTGCGCCCTCGACGAGATATCCACGCTGTAAAAAGTCACAAAAATCAGCCCTCCCCCGCCTGCCGGGGGAGGGCATTTTTATACCCGTATTTGGTATATGAGGGAAAATCCCCGCCTTGGCGGCGCCGCAGCCGCCCCGCCGCGCCGTGGCTGGCCCGTGGGGCGCAAGGCAGGAAGAAAACTGCCAAACCCGCGCCGCAGCGGGCCTCACTTTAACTATTTAGCAACACGCCGACAAAAATAACGAAAGAATTTCGTCGGAAATTGTAGTATGTCATCATTGACAATGAATATAAATTGTTGTAGCATTTTGTCCATAATATATATAGGGTACAGGGGTATAGGTTATTTCGCCCTGAATGCCGCCGATATGGGCGGCATTTGGATATATATCTGAAGGGGGAGAAAATGATGACAGACTGGATAAAGAGAACACTGTCGGCGGCACTGTGTCTTGCGATGGTGCTGTCGCTGGCCGCGTGCGGCGGTGTGGATACGCCCGCGGTCACGTCGGATGAGCCGAGCGCCGATGCAAGTGCCGAGCCGAGCGCCGAGAGCGGCATACTCACCGGCGACGAGGACATCTATATGGCCGCGATGGGCGACTTCTACGACGCCTACATGGCGGCTTTCGAGACCGGCTCGCTCAGCGAGCGCTGGGCGCAGATGGCCATAGCCGAGGCCAAGTTCCTCGAGAGCGGCGTGGCCACCCCGATGTACACCGCGGGCGGCTGCTACGCGATGAGCCGCATGCCTTTCCGCGCGGGCGGCTACGCCTCCTGGCTGGGCGACCGCGTCTACTACGACCAGATGGTGCTCACCAACGAGATAATCACCACCGAGGACTATGAGCACCTCGTGGACATGTGGTACGAGCTCACCGGCACCGGCACCTACACCGACAGCGTGGTCGAATACCTGACCGAGAAGGGCTACACCTTCACCGACACGGCCACCACCACCTTCGACCGCGTCGGCACCACCTGGGACTTCCTGAGCGACGGCGACTACCACGACGACGCGAGCTTCATCGACTACCTCTACCAGTACGACAGCGAGGGCGTGCTCCAGCCGCACCTTGCCACCGGCTATGAGGTCAGCGAGGACGGCCTGACCTACACCTTCCACATCCGCGAGGGCGTGGTCTGGGTGGACAGCCAGGGGCGCAAGGTCGCGGACCTGACCGCCGACGACTGGGTCGCCGGACTGCAGCACGTGGCCGACGCGGGCGGCAGCGCCGTGAACATCCTCCTCGGCGTGCTCGACGGCCTGGACGCCTACGTCTACGGCGAGACCACCGACTTCTCCACCGTCGGCATCAAGGCGGTGGACGACTACACCCTGCAGTACACCCTAACCGAGGAGTGCCCGTACTTCATGACCATGATAGCGGACCCCTGCTTCACTCCCATGAGCCGCAGCTACTACCTCAGCCAGGGCGGCGTGTTCGGCAAGGACGAGTACACCAACGCCATGTCCTCCAACACCTACACCTACGGCACCGATCAGGACCACATCGCCTACTGCGGCCCGTATCTGTGCACCAACGTCACGGACAAGAACTCCATCAACTACATAGCCAACGAGAGCTACTGGAACGCCGATAACGTGCAGATCAAGGCCGTCAACTTCATCTACGACGACGGCAGCGACGTCACGCGCGAGTACAACGACTTCACCGTAAACGGCGTGGGCACCACCATCGTGCTCGACACCGCCCAGCTCGAGATAGCCAAGGACGACGGCAACTTTGAAAAGTACGTCCACATCGCGCCCAACGTCACGAACATCTTCCTGATGTGGTTCAACGAGAACCGCCAGGTCTACGCCAACGTCCCGGACGGCGCCTGCGTCTCGCTCAAGACCGAGGAGCAGAAGGAGGTCAGCCGCGCGGCGCTGCAGAACCAGCACTTCCGCCTGGCCCTGGCCTACTCCATCGACCGCGCCAGCTACATCGCCCAGAACCTGGGCGAGGACCTCAAGTACGTCTGCCTGCGCAACGGCTACGTTCCCGGCGACTTCGTGAGCCTTGAGGAGGACGTCACCGTCGACATCAACGGCACGCCCGTCACCTTCGAGGCCGGCACCTTCTACGGCGAGATAGTCCAGGCCCAGGTCACGGCCGACGGCTATCCCTTCAAGGTCTGGGACGAGGAGACCCACAGCAGCGACGGCTTCGACGGCTGGTACAACGCCGCGAACGCCATGGACGAGCTGATGCTCGCCATCGAGGAGCTCCAGGCCATGGGCTACGAGATAAGCGCCGAGAACCCCGTGGTCCTCGACTACCCCTACAGCGCCTATGCCGAGACCCCGACCAACCAGGCGGTCGTGCTCAAGACCTGCATCGAGCAGGCCCTCGGCGGCATGGTGGAGCTCTCCCTCATCGAGTGCCAGGATTCCACCGAGAACCTGAACGCCTGGTACAACACCAACTCCGGCGCCGAGTACAACTACGACCTCGGCGGCCTGGGCGGCATCGGCGCCGATTTCGGCGACCCCGAGACCTACCTCGACGGCCTGCTGCCCTACGGCGACGGCTTCGCCATCCGCAAGATGGGCATCTGGTAATACCGCAAGACCCGGCACAGCAATTCCAGGCGGGGCGGATGGCAAACGCCATCCGCCTCTCCCCATAAAGGGAGCGCGCTTATGGTAAAGTATTTTTTCAAACGGTTTTTCCGGGGCTGCATCTCGGTCATCATAGCCATCGCGCTTATTATGATGATGGTGTTCTCATGGCTGGACGCCACGCTCATCTTCGCTGAGGACGAGCAGTACGTAAAGCTGAGCAACAACCAGAGAACGCTCTATATGTATCAGAAATGGGAGGAGTACGACTACCTCGACTACGTCCCCTACACCGACTGGCTCAACCAGCTTGTCTCGGCGGGGGAGCTGAGCGAGGAGGAGCGCTCCGAGGCGGCCACGATCGGGCGCACGCCCGAGCGCGACAGCGAAGAGGCGGCCGGGTACATCGAGCGCTTCACCGCCGAGTACGAGGCCAAGGGCTACACGGTGGTCCGCCTTGACGCGGTAATGGCCACGCCGAACCGCGTCGCCACCGGCGGCACAGCCAGCCTGTTCGCCTACCAGAACACCCCGCTCATTATTCGCCTGTGGAACTTCTTCACGGGCATCTTTGAATTTGACAACGTAAACTACGTCGAAGAGGATATAGCCGACCGCGGCCTGACCTTCACGCTCCACGACCCGGCCTACGGCGGGGAGAAGTTCTCCCCGGCCATACTCGGCAGCGGCACCTACCACAAGTACCTGCTCTACTTCGACAACCGTTTTCCATTCATACATCAGAACTTCCTGACCATCCACCTCGGCACGAGCTACAGCGTCAACAAGGGCGTGGACGCCTTTGAGACCATGGTCCAGCCCCAGGGCAACTACGTGCGCTCCACGACGTATTACCCCACCGGCGCCGTGCAGGAGAGCGCGGACGACCTGCACTCGGCCACCTACCTCGCCGGCTCGCGGGAGCTCAACCTGGTCTACGCCGACCTCTACAACGACGACTACACCAACGTCTCGCTCGTCAAGGACAGCGGCTCGCGCATGTACTACTCCTTCATCGTCAGCATCATCGCCTCGGCCCTGGCCTATATGATAGGCCTGCCGCTGGGCATCCTGATGGCGAAGCGCAAGGACACCTGGGTCGACAGCCTCGGCAACGCCTACGTCGTGCTGATAATGGCCGTGCCGGGCCTCGCCTATATGCTGATGCTCAAGGCCGTGGGCAACAAGCTGGGCCTGCCGACGACCTTCTCGCTGGACAACCCGACCTGGCTCATGTACATAATGCCCATCGCGGCCTCGGCCATAAGCGCCATAGCGGGCGAGATGCGCTGGATGCGGCGCTACATGGTGGACCAGATGAACTCCGACTACGTCAAGTTCGCCCGCAGCGAGGGCCTGAGCGAGCAGGAGATCTTCACCAAGCACATCTTCAAGAACGCGGCCATACCGATAGTCCACGGCATCCCCGGCGCGATAACCGGAGCGCTCTCCGGCGCGATAATCATGGAGCAGGTCTACCTCATCCCCGGCGTCGGCGGGCTGCTGGTGCAGGCCATAGGCGCCTACGACAACGCCGTCATCGTCGGCGTGGCGCTGTTCTACGGGATACTGTTCATCATCTCCGCCATCATGGGCGACATACTCATGGCGGTCATGGACCCGCGTATCTCCTACACATCCAAAGCGAGGTGATTTGAGATGGCTGTTGCAACACAAGAGGACTTCATACGCCTGGACGACACCGGCTTCACGGACGAGGAGCTCTTCGAGCGCGTGCCCCAGGACGAGGCCGCGGTGGAGAAGATAACCGCGCCGCGCTATTCCTACTGGCACAGCGTGTTCCGCGTGTTCTTCCGCAAAAAGACCAACATCGTCATCCTCGTGCTCTTTGCCGTCATCATAGTCTTCACCTATGTCTACCCCGCGGTCATGGGCTACGACCGCTACGGCAACATCATGGACTCCGCGGCCAAGCACCTCTCCCCGCTGGAGGCCATAGACAAGTTCGGCTTCTCCATACGCTGGATATTCGGCACGGGCGCCTCGGGGCAGTCCACCTTCGACTCGATGTGGTACGGCGCGAGGATAAGCCTATCGCTGGCCTTCCTCTGCACCATAATAAACTTCTCCATCGGCATCGTCGTCGGCGCCATCTGGGGCTTTTCCAAGAGGGTCGACCTCGTCATGAACGAGGTGCGCAACGTGGTCAGCAACGTGCCCGGCACGCTCATAATCTCCGTCTGGGTGCTGGTGTTCTCGCCGAGCTTCGGGACGCTGCTCTTCGCCATGTGCGTCACCGGCTGGATAGGCATCGCCTACGCGCTGCGCACGCAGGTCATAATCATACGCGACCGCGAGTACAACCTCGCCTCCCGCTGCCTCGGCTCCTCCACGGCGCGCATCGCGGTGAAGAACATCCTGCCCTTTATGATAAGCTTCATCGTCACCGTCATGGCCCAGCAGATACCGGCCTACATAGCCAGCGAGGCGTTTTTGAGCTACATCGGCCTCGGCATCTCGGACACGACGCTCGGCAAGATACTCTTCAACTCCCAGAGCGCCATGGTCACTCCCGGCTGGGAGTGGGAGTTCTGGTGCCCGGTCATGCTCAGCGCGTTCATCTCCGTCGTCCTCTTCCTCATCGGCCAGAACCTCGGCGACGCCGCCGACCCGAGGACGCACATGTGACGGGGGTGGGGACCATGGAAGAGAAAAAGGTACTGCTCTCGATAAAGGACCTCTGGGTCAAGTTCCGCGTCCGCGGCCGGGTGCTGACGGCCATACGGAACGTGTCCCTCGACATCTACGAGAACGAATCCATCGCCATCGTCGGCGAATCCGGCTGCGGCAAGAGCGTGCTCACCAAGACCTTCGCCGGGATGCTGGACAACAACGGCTTCATCGACGGCGGCAGCATCGTGTTCAACGACGAGACGCTCACGGAGGTGAGCTTCAACGTCGGCGCGGGCGCCATAGCCAAGGCTGAGGCGAAGCTCAACGAGTATTCAAAGCTCGAGCTCGGCGCGCAGACCTATCTGGAGATGCGCGCGCTCGAGCGCGACCGCGAGGAGCGCCTCACGCTCAGCGGCGAGGACGCCGAGCGCTTTGAAAAGCAGCGCCGCGAGCTCAGGTTCCGGCGCGCCCAGCTGCACAACGACCGCCAGACGCTGGACCGCTCAAAGGAGAAGGCCAAGATAAAGGAGGCCTCGCGCCGGATCGCCGAGCTCGACGCCGAGCTCAAGGAGCTGGAGCGCCGCCGCAGGGCCACCGTGCGCGAGCACACCGCCAGCACGAAGGGCGACGCCGCCTACAACGCCGAGTATTCGCGCCGCATGGCCGCGCTCAGGGAGCGCTACTCGCGCGAGTGCGCAGGGGAGCTGAGCCCCGGGCAGCGCGATCGCAACAGCATCCTAGCAAGGGAGATCTGCCTCTCCCTGGGACGCTATCCGCTCAAGGGCCGCAGAAAGCTGGAGGACAAGCTCTACCGGGCCATAAAGGAGGCCATGACCATAGGCGCCGACCTCTCCGACGAGGCGCAGCTGAACGGCATCTTTGAAAACGCCGTGTTCCGCGTAAAATACCTCGGCCAGGAGGGCAACAAGCTGCGCGGCTCCCTGGTGCTCGACCTCGCGCGGACGGACTGCGTAGTGGACTGGACCAGGATACGCGGCCAGAGGATAGCCACCATATTCCAGGACCCGATGACGAGCCTGAACCCCATCATGACCATAGGCAAGCAGATAACCTCGGTCATAATGAAGCACCAGAACGTCTCCGAGATCGAGGCCCGCAAGCGCGCCATCGTGCTCATGAAGAAGGTCGGCATCCCGAACGCGGAAAACCGCTTCGACGACTACCCCTTCCAGTACTCCGGCGGCATGAGGCAGCGCATAGTCATCGCCATCGCGCTCTCCTGCCAGCCCAGGATACTCATCTGCGACGAGCCGACGACGGCGCTGGACGTCACCATCCAGGCGCAGATAATCAAGCTCATCAAGGACCTGCAAAAGGAGTTCGGCTACACCATCGTGTTCATCACCCACGACCTCGGCGTCGTGGCCAACGTGGCCGACCGCGTCGCGGTGCTCTACGCCGGGCAGATAGTCGAGCTCGGCACGGTGGAGGAGGTCTTTTACGACCCGCGCCACCCCTACACCTGGGCGCTCTTGAGCTCGCTGCCGCAGCTCATGGACCGCGGCATGAAGCTCTATTCCATCGCGGGCACCCCGCCGAGCCTCTATAACGACATCGTCGGCGACGCCTTTGCCCCGCGCAACCCCTACTGCCTGCGCGTGGACACCCTGCGCGAGCCGCCTATGTTCAAGGTCTCGGACACGCACTACGCCAAGACCTGGCTGCTCGACCCGCGCGCGCCGAAGGTGGAAAAGCCGGAGATGATACGCGACATCCACGGCACGCTCATGAAAGTGTTCAACATTTAGGAGGCGGAACGCATGGCCAAAGAGAAAAACACAGCGCCCCTGGACGCCAGCGCGGACCACTTTCCCGAACACGGCCCGACGGACGAGAGCGGCAGGGAAGTGCTCCTCTCGCTCCGGCACGTGGACATCAACTTCGGCAAGGGCGAGAATATAGTCCGCGCCGTGCAGGACGTCAGCTTCGACGTCTACAAGGGCGAGACCTTCTCCCTCGTCGGCGAGTCCGGCTCCGGCAAGACCACGATAGGCCGCGCCGTCATCCGCGCCAACACCTGCTCGGGCGGCGAGATACTCTACAAGGGCGTCCGCATCTCGGGCAAGATACCCCACAGCCTCGACCGCGAGATAATCCGCAACATCCAGATGGTGTTCCAGGACCCCGCCGCCTCGCTCAACGAGCGCGCGACGGTGGACTACATCATCTCCGAGGGGCTGTACAACTTCCACCTCTACGACAGCGAGGCCGACCGCGTCCGCAAGGTGGAGAACATGATAGAGGCCGTCGGCCTCCTGCCCGAGCACCTGACGCGCTATCCGCACGAGTTCTCGGGCGGCCAGCGCCAGCGCGTGGGCCTCGCCCGCGCCATGGTCATGGAGCCGGAGTTCGTCGTCGCGGACGAGCCCATCTCCGCGCTCGACGTCTCCATCCGGGCGCAGATACTCAACCTCATGAACAAGTTCCAGGCCGAGCAGGGCACGACCTATCTGTTCATCGCCCACGACCTCTCCATCGTCAGATACATCTCCGACCGCATAGGCGTCATCTACAAGGGCAGGATAGTGGAGATAGCCACCTCCGAGGAGCTCTTCAACTATCCGCTGCACCCCTACACCCGCTCGCTCATCTCCGCCATACCCCTGCCTGACCCGCAGCTTGAAAAGCACAAGGTGCTCTACACCTACGACCCCGGCATGCACCACTATACCGACGCCTCCCGGCCCGAGCTGGTGGACATCGGCCACGGGCACCTCGTCTACGGCAGTCCCGAGGAGATAGCCGAGTACCGCGCCCTGCGCGAGCGGGGAGAGCCGCTCAAGACCCTCTCCATCGTCGGCGTGAACACCGAGGCCGCGCCCGAGAGCGTCGAGACGGAGCCGACCTCCGGCGAGGTCATCCTCGACCGGCCCGTGCACGACACGGGCAGCCCCTGGTACGCGATACTGTCCTTCTTCCTGCCCATACTCGGGCTCATCGCGGCCTTCGTCTTCCGGCGGCACAACTACATCCGCAACTACAAGGCCTGCCGCAAGGGCGTCGTCGCCTTCGCCGTGACCCTGGCCGCCTGCGCCGCCGTGCTGCTGCTGTTCATCATCATCGCCATCTTGTAGCCATGAAGAGAGATTCGCTCCCCAATGACAAGCCCGCGGTCGAAAAGACCATCAACATAGAGCTCCCCTCCGGCAGGCTCAAGCTCCGCCTGGCGCTGGTGATAGCCCTCATCGTCCTGGCCGTGGCGGCCTTTGGCCTGGGCATAAATTCGCTTATCGGCACCGAGCCGGGGCTCACGGAGATAAGCGCGCTCAGCGGCGAGATGAACGCCGGGAGCAGCTTCACCTTCTACTACTACCTCGGCTGGGACGGTGCGGACGCCTCCGACGAGCGGCGCGCCGTGCGCAGCGTCTACACCGAGGCCGCGACGGCCGCGCTGGGGCTCTTCGACTCCGGCATCGATGCCGGAGACGTGAACGGCCTCTATTACCTGAACCGCCACGTCAACGAGCCCGTCGCCGTGGACGCGGCGCTCTATTCCGCGCTGGAGCAGCTGGAGGAGAGCGGCACGCGGTACCACTACCTCGCCCCGCTCTACGCGCAGTACGCCGCGCTCACCGGCTCTGCGAGCGACGAGGAGGCCGCGCAGTACGACCCGCGGCTCGACGCGGGCCAGGCCGGGTTCTTCTCCGCCGTCGCCGCATACGCCTCCGACCCCGGGGCCGTGGACATCGAGCTGCTCGGCGGCGGGGAGGTGCGGCTGAACGTCTCTGAGGAGTACCTCGCCTTCGCGGCGGAGAACGGCGTCACCGACTTCGTCGGCCTCGGCTGGATGCGCAACGCCTTCATCGCCGACTACATAGCCGCGGCGCTCACGGACGCCGGATACACGCGCGGCGCGCTCATAAGCGTCGACGGCTTCATGCGCTGCCTCGACACCGAGACCGGGACGGAGTACTCCTTCAACTTCTCCCACAGGGCCGGCGGCACCGTCACGAATATAGCCGCGCTGCACTTTTCGGGCGGCGTCAGCATAGCCTGCCTGCGCGACTACCCCGCGGAGGGCTCGGCCGCCGGGGGGTATTACCGGTACGCGGACGGCCGGCTGCGCTCGGGCTTTCTGGACCCGGCCGACGGCCTCGACCGCTGCTGCGTGCCCGAGCTCTGCGGCTATTCCAGCTCCACCGGCTGTGCCGGGCTGGCGCTCAGCCTCGCGCCGCTGTTCATTGCGGATACCCTGGATATTGACGAGCTGGAAACGCTTGAAATAGCTGGCATTTCGGTGTATTATACGGACAATGGAGCACTTTGCTCAACGGCGGACGCCTGACTAAAGCGCTGATATTGCAATACGCTAAATTGCCAAAATGGGTATTGACATCATACCCATCAGGGGTATACTATAACTACCCCTGATGGGTATCTGCATGGAAGGAGCTTATCATGGGAGAAACAAAAAAATGTTGTTGCCAGCGGACCAAGCAGCGTACTCCTGAGGAGTACAAGAAGCTCATACACCGGCTCAACCGCATCGAGGGCCAGGTGCGCGGCATACGCGGAATGGTGGAGAAGGGGGTCTACTGCCCCGACATCCTGGTGCAGTCCGCGGCGGTGACGGCGGCGATGAACGCCTTCAACCGCGAGCTTCTGAGCGACCACATCCGTACCTGCGTCGTCGACGACATCCGCGGCGGCAACGACGAGACCATCGACGAACTGCTCAAGACCCTGCAGAAGTTGATGAGGTAATCGCTTTAGGGAGGGAAAGGTATCGTATGAAGCAGTATACTGTAACAGGTATGAGCTGCGCGGCATGCAGTGCCAGAGTCGAGAAGGCCGTGAACGCCGTCCCGGGCGTCACGAGCTGCTCGGTCAGCCTGCTGACGAACTCCATGGGCGTTGAGGGCACGGCCTCCAGCGCGGACATAATCAAGGCCGTCGTGGACGCGGGCTACGGCGCGAGCGAAAAGGGCGCGGGCGCCGAGAAAAAGAGCGCCTCGAGCTCCATGGCCGAGGCCGAAGCCGCCCTTGAGGACCACGAGACCCCGGTGCTCAAGCGCCGCCTGATCTCGTCCGTCGGCTTCCTCATAGTGCTCATGTATTTCTCCATGGGCGCCATGATGTGGGGCTGGCCGCTGCCGGATTTCCTGGCCTCGAACTACATGGCCCAGGCGCTCATCCAGCTCTATTTGACTGTTATAGTCATGATAATCAACAAAAAGTTCTTCATCTCCGGCTTCAAGAGCCTCGCGCACCGGGCGCCGAACATGGACACCCTCGTCGCCCTCGGCTCCAGCGCCGCCTTCGTCTGGAGCTCCTACGCGCTCTTTGAGATGACTACTTACAGCGACCCGATGGACCAGATGCACGTCATGCACACTGAGTTCTACTTCGAGGCCGCGGCCATGATACTTACCCTCATCACCGTAGGCAAGATGCTCGAGGCCCGCAGCAAGGGCAAGACCACGGACGCCCTCAAGAGCCTCATGAAGCTCGCGCCCAAGACCGCCACCGTCGTGCGCAACGACCAGGAGGTCACCGTCGGCGTGGACGAGGTCGAAAAGGGCGACATCTTCGTCGTCCGCCCGGGCGAGAACATCCCGGTAGACGGCATCGTGCTCGAGGGCCACAGCGCCGTGAACGAGAGCGCCCTCACCGGCGAGAGCATCCCGGTAGACAAGGCAGAGGGCGACACCGTCTCCGCAGCCACGCTCAACCAGAGCGGCTTTATAAAGTGCCAGGCCACCCGCGTCGGCGAGGACACCACCCTCAGCCAGATCATCCAGATGGTCTCCGACGCCGCCGCCACCAAGGCGCCCATCGCCAAGGTCGCGGACAAGGTCTCCGGCATCTTCGTGCCCACCGTCATCACCATCGCGGTCATCACCACCGTCGTGTGGCTGCTCATAGGCCAGAGCTTCGGCTATTCGCTGGCCCGCGGCATCTCCGTGCTGGTCATCAGCTGCCCCTGCGCGCTCGGCCTCGCGACGCCCGTCGCCATCATGGTCGGCAACGGCATGGGCGCCAAGAACGGCATACTCTTCAAGACCGCCGCTTCCCTCGAGGAGGCGGGCAAGATGGACATCGTCGCCCTCGACAAGACCGGCACCATCACCTCCGGCGAGCCGAAGGTCACCGACGTCATCCCCGCCGAGGGCGTCAGCGAGGAGCAGCTCATGGACCTCGCCCTCGCGCTCGAGCAGAAGAGCGAGCACCCGCTCGCCCGCGCCATCATGCAGCGCGGCGAGGAGCTCGGCATGAAGCCGGCCGAGGTCGGCTCCTTCGAGGCCCTGCCCGGCAACGGCGTCATCGCCAGCATGAACGGCAAGGAGCTCGCCACCGGCAACCACAAGTTCATCGTCACCAAGGCCACCGTCACCGACGACATGCGCGAGAAGGCCGAGGCCCTCGCCGAGCAGGGCAAGACCCCGCTGTACTTCGCCGAGGGCGGCAAGCTGGCCGGCATCATCGCCGTGGCCGACGTCATCAAGGAGGACAGCCCGCGCGCCGTCCAGGAGCTGCGCAACATGGGCATCCGCGTCGTCATGCTCACCGGCGACAACGAGCGCACCGCAAAGGCCATCGGCGCCCAGGCGGGCGTGGACGAGGTCATCGCCGGCGTCCTGCCCGACGGCAAGGAGAGCGTCATCCGCAAGCTCATGCGCCAGGGCAAGGTCGCCATGGTCGGCGACGGCATAAACGACGCGCCGGCCCTGACCCGCGCCGACATCGGCATCGCCATCGGCGCCGGCACCGATGTCGCCATCGACGCCGCCGACGTAGTGCTCATGAAGAGCCAGCTCTCGGACGTCCCCGCCGCCATCCGCATGTCCCGCGCCACGCTGCGGAACATCCACGAGAACCTGTTCTGGGCCTTCTTCTACAACACCATCGGCATCCCCATCGCCGCGGGCTGCTTCGTCTGGGCGGGCCTCACGCTCAACCCGATGCTCGGCGCCGCCGCGATGAGCCTCAGCTCCTTCTGCGTCGTGTCCAACGCGCTCAGGCTCAACCTCTTCAAGATGTACAACGCGAGCAAGGATAAGCCGCGCCGCCACAAGGCCGCCCCCGCCCCTGTCGAGGACGACGAGGAGCTCATCGACGTCACCATGCGCATCGACGGCATGATGTGCTCACACTGCGAAAAGACCGTAACCGAGGCCCTGGAGGCCGTCGAGGGCGTGCAGGACGTCACCGCCAGCGCCGAAAAGGGCATCGCCAAGTTCAAGATCAGCCCCGACACCAGCGAGCAGGCCCTCAAGGACGCCGTCACCAAGGCCGGCTACATCTTCGTCGGCTTCGGCGAGAACGTCACCGCCTGCCCCATCACCGGCACGGTGGAAAAGACCATGAAGATAGAGGGAATGATGTGCGAGCACTGCGAGCGCGCCGTCAAGACCGCGCTCGAGGCGGTCGAGGGCGTGGAGGCCGTCACCGCCGATGCCAAGGCCGGCACCGCGGTCATCCGCCTGCAGCCCGGCACCAGCGAGGAGGCCCTGAGCGAGGCCGTGAAGAAGGCCGGCTACGTGCCGCTCGGCTTTGCCGGGGAGGACGCCGCCTGCGCCTGCCCCGCGGGCGAGACGGTCGCCAGGACCCTGAAGATCGACGGCATGATGTGCGAGCACTGCGAAAAGGCGGTGACCGACGCGCTCAGCGCCGTGGACGGCGTGGAGAGCGTCAAGGCCGACGCCAAGGCTGGCACCGCCGCCGTCACCATGAAGCCCGGCACGGATGAAGAGGCCCTCAAGGCCGCCGTTGCCAAGGCCGGATACGTTTTCCTCGGCATCGAGTGATCCCACCCGGGCCCGGATATAAAAGCTAGTTTTTTAAGGAGGATATTTCACCATGAAGAAGCTCATGAAGGTTGAAGGCATGCACTGCGGCGGTTGCTCCGGCCGTCTCAAGAGGACCCTCGAGGCCATGCCCGGCGTAGAGAGCGCCGAGGCCAGCCACGAGGACGGCACCGCCTCCGTCGTCTGCGACGCGAGCGTCACCGACGAGGCCCTCAAGGCCGCCGTCGAGGGTGCGAACTTCCAGTTCATCAGCGTCGAGACCGTCGCCTGAAGACCCACATATACGAGAAAAGAGCCCGGAACGCTCCGGGCTCTTTTTCTTTTATTCCACCTCGCGCAGCAGGTCCTCCGGGGCGACGCCGAAGAGCTTGGCTAGGGCGATTAGGTTCGTCGTGCTCGGGTCGGACGCGCCGCTCCCCCACTTGCTGACCGCCTGACGGCTCACGCCCAGCGCCTCGGCCACGAACTCCTGCGTCATCTTGCACTCGGTCCGCCGCCGCTTTATCACCTCGCCCAGCGTCCGGGCCTTCTCGGCCCGCTCCTTCCGCACCGGCTCAGAGCGCAGATACTTGCGCAGCGCCTTTATCAGCAGGTATATGAGATAGGCGATGATCGAATACGGCACGATGGCCATAACGGCAAATACGAGCAATCTGACCATGCCCTGTCCTCCCGTCTGCGCAGATGTTGCCACGGCCGTGACGGCGGATATGAATGTGCTTGCCATGTCCCGTCCTCCTTTCTGCGCTGAGGATACCGCATATCCGGCGGTTGCTCCACCAATTATCGCGCAACTTTGCGCCCGCGGGACGGTTTTATTATACCTTGCCCGCGCGCGGCTGAACAGTATGCAATGACGGGCGGCATTTTCCCTGCGGCCGAAAGGGGAGACCCAGCTGCGCGCTGACCGAGCGCAAAAAATGACCGCCCTCACGGGCGGTCATTTTTCAGCGTCAGGTGATCAGCCCAACGGCGCGGGAAAAGTCGCTTTTTCTGACGTAGATGTGGTAGGTGAAGCAGGCACCGTCGGCAAAGTCGGAGTAGCGCGCGTTCCCGGCCGTCAGGTTCATGCCCATGCGCGCGTGCACGCCGCCGACAAGGCGGCTCTGGACGCCCTTGGTCTGCATGGAATACGGCACGCCCGCGGCCTTCAGCGTGGACCAGACGCGGGCCGCATCCTCGGCGTCGCTGCCGGAGTAGATGAGCTTGCGGTTGAAGACGTTGACCATTTAGGCACCTCCTAAGAAATGTCCGGGGTTCGACCTCACACACATATCATACCATATCGCCCGGCCCGGCGCAACACCGGCGCCCCGCCTATGCGATTATCGCCCGCCCGTTCGCACTGCCGGTGAACTCGCCCTCCGCTATGGCGGGCACGCCGCGGACGAACACGTAGTCCATCCCCGCGGCGAGGCTGTCCGGGTGCTCGTAGCTGTCGCGCTCGCGGATGTTCGCGGCGTCGAAGAGGCAGAGGTCCGCGTCCGCGCCGGGGGCTATGACGCCCTTTCCCGCGAGGCGGAAGCGCTCCGCCGGCTGGCCCGTGACCTTGTGCACCGCCTCGGTCAGGCTCAGCGTGCCCTCGCCGCGCACATAGCGCTCGATAAGGCGCGCGAAGGTGCCGTACACCCTCGGATGCAGCAGCCCGCTCACGGGGTAGGTCGCGTCCGAGATGACGCCCGAGAAGGGCGCGCGCAGTATCTCGCGGATGTCCTCCTCGTCCGCGATGAAGTCTATCATCGAGACCGCGCAGTGCTCCGAGGCGAGCAGGTCGAAGAGCGCGTCGAAGGGCCCGCAGCCGCGCGCGGCGGCTATCTCGGCTATCGAGCGGCCCTCGAAGGCCAGGTTCTCCGGCCGGTGCAGGCTCGTGGCGCGTATGTTCTCAAAGCCGACGAGCAGGGAGATGTTCTCAAAGTCCGAGCCCGTCTCCATCCTCCGGCGCATCCTTGCGCGCTGCTCCGTATCGGAGAGCGCCGCGGTCAGCGCCTCGGTGCCGCCCGCCTGGAATTCCGGCGGCAGGACGTGGATGAGCTGGGTCGAGCCCGCGGGGTAGGGGTAGACGTCGCACATGACGTCGAGGCCCTCCTGACGCGCCGAGTCGATGAGCTGCAGCATCTCCGGCACGGCGGAGCGCCAGTTGCGGCGGCCTATGGCCTTGAGGTGGCTTATCTCCAGCGGCATCCTCAGCTCGCGCGCGACGGCGAGCATCTCGCGCAGGGCGTCCACCACGCCGTCGCCCTCCTGGCGCATGTGCACGGTGACCACGGTGCCGCTGTTCCGGAGCGGCTCAAGCGCGCGGATGAGGCCCGCCGTGTCGTAAAAGCACTCCGGCGCGTAGCCGAGCCCCAGCGAGACGCCGACGGCCCCGTCCGCGAGGCAGCGCTCGAGCAGGGCGTGAATCCCGCGGTACTGCCCGTCCGTGAGCGGAGCGTCCGAAAAGCCCGCGGCGCAGGCGCGGATGGTGCCCATCCCGGCCAGCATGGCCGTGTTGAGCGGCAGCTCGGTCCCGGCGGCGGCGCGGAGATATCCGGCCATGTCGGGGAAGTCCCGGCCCTCCGGCAGCGCTCCGACGATGGGGGAGAGGTAGCTCAATATTTCCCCGGCAAGGGGCCCGTGCACGGGCGCGAGGGAGAGGCCGCAGTTGCCGTTTATGACGGTGGTCAGGCCCTGGGCCAGCTCCGCGCGGCCCCAGCCGGGGCGAAAGACGGCGGCGTCCGCGTGGCGGTGGATGTCGATGAACCCGGGCGTCAGGCAGCGGCCCCGCGCCTCTATCACGCGCGCGGCCTCCGCAGCGCCGAGCTCGCCCACGGCGGCGATGCGCCCGTCCGATACGGCGGCGTCGCCCGTGTAAGCCGCGCGGCCCGTGCCGTCTATTATGCTCGCGCCGCGGATGATGAGGTCGAACATGGCCCGTCCTCAGCAGCCGGGGTACTGGACGCGGCGGCGCAGGTCGGCGGCGAAGTCGTCGCCCTTCAAAAGCCGTACCAGCTCGAGGCCCATGTCTATGGCGAAGCCGACGCCGCGGCCGGTGGTGATGTTGCCGTCGGTCACCACGCCCTGGCGGGTGTACTCGGCGCCGAGGAGCTTGTCCTCCCAGCCGGGGTGGCAGGTGGCCGTGCGGCCCTCCAGCAGGCCGAGGCGGCCGAGCACGCTGGGCGCGGCGCATAGCGCGGCGACGCGCTTGCCCTCGGCAGCGAAGCGGCGCACGAGCTCGCAGAGCCCCTGGTGCGCATAGAGGTTCTCGGTACCGGGCATGCCGCCGGGGAGATAGAGGATGTCGCTGCTCTCGAACTCGGCGTCCTCAAAGAGCACATCCGCCGCGATGCACACGCCGTGGGAGCTGGTTATCTCGGGCCTGCCCGTGACGGACACGGTCTGCACCTCTATGCCCGCCCTCCGGGCCACGTCCACAACGGCGAGGCACTCGACCTCCTCGGAGCCGTCGGCCATGAAAACGCTTATCTTGCTCATATGAAAAACCTCCCGGTCAAGAATTCGCCGCCATTATACCCCAGCCGCGCCGAAATGAAAAGCGCCTGAAGGAATGTTTGCTTTTTTCCTGCGCGCGGGCTAAAATGGTTGGGTCAGGGGGGTGCCGAGATGATAAATACCGTACTTTTCGGAGCGGGCCAGGCCGGGGCCATGGTCGCCCGGCTGCTGGGCGTGGCTCACCGGGCCGTATGCTTTGCGGACAACTCGGAGGCGAAGTGGGGCGGCAGCCTTGCGGGACTGCCCATAGTCTCCCCGCGTGAGAGCCTCGCCCTGGGCCCGGACTGCGTCTGCCTCTGCGTGCTCGACGCCGAGCGCGCCGCGCAGATGGAGGCGCAGCTGCGCGAGCTGGGCTACGCCGGGCCCATCGTGAGGCCGGAGCAGCTCTCGCTCTTCGACGCGCGCGTGGCCACTATGCGCCTGCTCGCCGAACAGATACACGAGCTGGAGATACCCGGCGACGCGGCGGAGCTCGGCGTCTACCGCGGCGACTTCGCCGTGCACATAAACGCCGCCTTCCCGGACCGGCTGCTGCACCTATTCGACACCTTCGAGGGCTTTGCCGAAAAGGACGTGGCGCTCGAGAGCCGCGAGGGACTATCCCGCGCAAAGCAGGGCGACTTTTCAGGCACGGACGCGGACACGGTCCGCAGGCGCATGCCCTACCCGGAGCGGACGACATTACACAAGGGCTGGTTCCCGGACACCTTCGCCGGCTGTGATGGGCTGAGCTTCGCCTTCGTCTCGATAGACGCCGACCTCTACGCCCCCACCGCCGCGGCCCTGCCCCTCTTCTGGGACCGCCTGAGCCCCGGCGGCGCGCTGCTCATCCACGACGTGAACGGCACGCAGTACCGCGGCGCGGGCAAGGCCGTCTCCGAGTTTTGCGCCGCGCGGGGCATACTCCCCACGCCCGTCTGCGACCTCCACGGCAGCGTCATCCTCAGAAAGCAGCTGTAAACGTAAAAAAGCCGCCCATTTGGGCGGCTTTTTCACATATTTTCAGCTCTTCACCTACGCCCAGAGCTCGGCCAGCATGGTCGCGGCGCAGTAGACAAGAAGCAGGGCCATGACGGCGTTGACTACCTTGGACCAGCGCTTGAAGAAGCGCTCGAACACCGCGCCGAAGACGGCCCAGAGCAGCGTGCAGAGAAAGCCCGTCACGGAGAGTATGACGCAGAAGAGCGCCAGCACGGGCAGGGAGTCATAGTGCGGCAGCACGAAGGAGCTCAGGGAGGTTATGCCGTAGAGGATGACCTTGACGTTCACAAATTGCAGCGCCGCGCCCGCCGCGACGGTGTTCGTGCGGGAAAAGCGGCTCTTTTTCTCGGCGTGCGGCTTGTCGCGCCAGATGCCCCAGGCCAGATAGAGTATGTACGCCGCGCCCAGCACCAGCATGTAGGGCTTCACCGAGGGGATGAACTCATAGAGCAGCGAGGAAAACGCCGCGCACAGCCCCATGACCACCAGAAAACCCAGCAGCACGCCCACATTGAAGGGAAAGGCCCTCTTAAAGCCGTATTTCGCCGCGTTCGACATCGACATTATCGTGTTCGGCCCCGGCGTTATCGCCGTGAGCAGCACGTATGAACAAAACGCCGCCCAGTTCATTCAAAAGCCTCCTCCAGCACACAAATCATGAGAATAATGATACATTTGAGCCTGCAAACTGTCAATAAGCTGTTGACGCCGGAGGGCCGGAGACGCACCAGCGCTGTGACCGGCGAGGGTGAACAGCGCTGAGTCGAGGGATGGTGCGAGAAAATGGAGCGCCGGGGAGCCGGGCACGTGTGCGCCGTTTTCTTGGGCAGAATCCCCTCCCCCTACTGCCCATTCCACCCCATTTCTTTGCTCTTGCGCAAAGAAACGGGGTGGAGCCCCAAAGAAACGCGCTTTTGGGTGCCGCCACGGCAGCTGTTCGGTCTCGCCCACCTCTCCCACGGACTCGAAGCCCCAACATCACAGCCGACTGCGTCAAGCTGACTTGAGCGCCCGGTCGACCCACCGTGTACAAACCAACTTGACGCACCAATTTGTCCCGTTGGGGCTTATGCCCTAATGGGAGAGGCGGGTGGGCCCACCAATGTGACGTGGAGGCTTCAAAAGCGCTTTTCTTTGGCGGCTCGACACCGTTTCTTTGGGCAAGCACCAAAGAAATGGGGTCGAATGGCAGCAGGGGGTAGCGACCACCTCCCAATAAAACGGCGCACACGCAGAAGCGTAAAGAAAAAGGGGGAAACCCCTTGATAGGGTTTCCCCCTTAGACCCCCTTCCTGATCTTTTATGAGCACAGGAGAGTTCCGCGCTCTGCGGAGCGCGGGCAGGGGCTCCGCCCCTGCACCCCGCCACCTTTGAAAAGGCGGGCGAAACTTTCATTCGCGCGCGGCGCGGTAAATTTTTCTTTTGACATCGCCGCATATGTGCTATGATAAGCAAAACGGGAGGTGCGCTATGGGAGACACTTTTTCGCTCGGCGGCTTGCTGCTCGGCGCGTCCAGCGCGGCGACGCAGGTCGAGGGCGGCGACAAAAACAACAACTGGTACGACTGGTTCCGCCGCGGCAACATCAAGGACGGCTCCGACCCCTCGGTCGCCACCATGCACTGGCAGCGCTGGCGCGAGGACACCGAGCTCATGGCAGGCATGGGCCTGCAATGCTGCCGCCTCGGCCTCGAGTGGAGCCGCATCGAGCCCGAACGCGGCGTCTTTGACGAGGGCGCCGTCGCCCACTACGTCGAGGAGCTCCGCGCCCTCAACGAGCGCGGCATAAAGCCCATGGTCACCCTCTGGCACTTCTCGAACCCCCTCTGGTTCGAGCGCTCGGGCGGCTTCCTCGCCCGCGGGGCGAAGCTCGCCTTCCTCGAATACGTCGAGTTCATCGTGCCCAGGCTCGCGCCGTATGTGGACTGCTGGATAACCCTCAACGAGCCCAACGTCTACGCCGTCAACAGCTACATGAGCGGCGACTGGCCGCCGGGAGTGCGCTCCGTGCCCACGGCCCTGCGCGTCATGGCCGCGCTCACGCCCTGCCACATCGAGGCCTACAAGCTCATACACCGCCTCGTCCCCGACGCGCGCGTCAGCTTTGCAAACCACCTGCGCGTCTTTGCCCCCGAGGACCCCAAAAACCCCGCGCACGTCGCGGCGGCCCGGACCTCGGAGTTCCTCTTCCAGACAGCCATGACCCGCGCCATGATGCGCGGCCCCTCCGGCCGCGGGCGCTACTACGACTACATCGCGATAAACTACTACACCCGCTCCACCTGCTCCGGCCTCGCCGACGGCGTGCGGGCAAACTCCCCGCGCAACGACCTCGGCTGGGAGATCTACCCCGCCGGTCTTGCCGAGCTCTGCGTATCAATGTGGAGGGAATACCATGCGCCGGTTTACATAACTGAAAACGGCACCTGCGACCTGACCGACGCCTTCCGCTGCCGCTACATCTACGAGCACGTCAAGGCCGCCGTGGAGTGCCCCGCGCCGGTGGAGCGGTATTACCACTGGTGCTTCTGCGACAACTTTGAGTGGATAGAGGGCAATTCGGCGCGCTTCGGGCTAGTGCATGTGGACTTTGCCACGCAGGAGCGCGCGGTCAAGCGCAGCGGGGAATTTTACGCGAAGATGATACAAAACGGCGGAGTTACGCAGGAGATGTACGATGAATATGTCGCACCGCAGGTCTATAACGTACGATAAGGGGCTGTTCCACCTCCGGACGGAGCACAGCTCATATATGTTCAGGGTGACGCCGCAGGGCCAGCTGGAGCACCTGCACTACGGCGCGCCCGTGCGCGACGCGGACGCGGAGGCGCTCGCGCTCAAGCGCACGATGCCCTACGGCGACTCGGTGCTCTATCCCGGCGGCGGCGCGGCGTACTGCCTGGACGTGCTGCCCCTCGAGTGGTCGGGCGCGGGCAGGGGGGACTACCGCCCCTCGCCCGTCGAGTTCGTCACGGACTCGGGGAGCTGGACGGCGGACTTCGAGTACGTCGGCCACACGATAACGCCCGGCTCGACCGAGACGAGGTGCGGCCTGCCAACGGCATACGGCGGCGACATGACGCTCGCCGTCCTGCTCCGGGACGAGGTCGCGGGCGCGGAGCTCCGGCTCTACTACACGACCTACCCGGCGGAGGACGTCATCACCCGCCGCGCGGAGCTCGTCTGCACCGGCGCGGGCTTGAGCATACGCAAGCTCATGAGCCTGAGCCTCGACCTCGCGGAGCGGGATCTGAAAATGACCACCTTCACCGGCGGCTGGATACGCGAGGCGCACCGGCACGACGCCGCCGTCGAGGGCACGCTGATAAACGAGAGCCGCACGGGCTTTTCCTCGAACCGGGCGAACCCCGGCTTCATCCTCAGCGAGCGCGCGGCGGACGAGCGGCGCGGCCGGGTCTGGGGTTTCAACCTCGTGTACAGCGGAAACCACATGAGCTGCGTCTCCGCCGACCCGCGCGGGACGGTGCGCGTCATGAGCGGCATCAGCCCGGACAGGTTCGAGTGGCGGCTCGGCACCGGCGAGAGCTTTGAGACGCCGGAGGCGGTCATGTGCTTCTCGGCGGAGGGCCTCGGCGGCATGAGCCGCGCGATGCACGACTTTGTGAACCGCCATATCGTCCGCGGCCCCTGGGCGGGGCGGGGGAGACCCGTGCTCGTGAACGCCTGGGAGGGCTTCATGTTCGACTTCGACGCCAGGCGCCTGCTCTCCGTGGCCAGGCGCGCCAAGGCCATGGGCGCGGAGCTCTTCGTCATGGACGACGGCTGGTTCATCGGCCGAGACGACGACACGGGCGGCCTCGGCGACTACGAGCCTGACGAGAAAAAGCTGCCCGAGGGCGTCTCCGGCCTCGCGCGCGAGGTGAAGAAGCTGGGCCTCGGCTTCGGCATCTGGGTAGAGCCCGAGGCGGTCAGCCCCAAGAGCCGCCTCTACGCCGCGCACCCGGACTGGGCGATCACGGAACCGGGCCGCGAGCCGGTCTACGGCCGCAACGAGCTGCTGCTCGACCTCACGAGGGGCGAGGTGCGCGACTACATCGTCGACTCGGTCACGCGCCTGCTCGACAGCGCGGAGATAAGCTATGTCAAGTGGGACATGAACCGCCAGATGGCCGGCGTGGGCGGGGCGTATTCGCACCGCTATATCCTCGGCCTCTACGAGGTGCTGCACCGCGTGTTCGACGCGCGGCCGGACATCCTCTTCGAGAGCTGCTCCTCCGGCGGGAACCGCTTCGACCTCGGCATGCTCTGCTTCTCGCCGCAGATCTGGGCCTCGGATGACACCGACCCCATAGAGCGGCTGGACATCCAGCGCGGGCTCTCCTATTTGTACCCGCTCTCCACGATGGGGGCGCACGTCTCGGCCTCGCCGCACGCGCAGACGCTGCGGCACACGCCGCTGGGCACGCGTTTTGCCGTCTCCTGCTTCGGCTGCCTGGGCTATGAGCTTGATCTGCGCGAGCTCTCGCCTGTGGAGATGCGCGAGGCGCGGCGGCAGATAGAGTTCTACAAAAAGCACCGCATGACGCTGCAATACGGGCGGCTCTACCGCTTTGACCTGCCCGACGGGCGGGAGGCGTTCGAGTGCGTCGCGCGCGACGGGGCGGAGGCCGTGACGGGGCATTTCCGGCGGCTGGTCCACGCGGCCCCGGCGTTTGAAAAGCTGCCCGCGGACGGCCTGGACGCCGCAGCGCTCTACGAGGTGGAGAGCCTCCCGGCGCTGCTGCGCATCTCGGACTTCGGCGGCCTCATCAAACACGCCCTGCCCGTGAAGCTCCGCCCCGGCGGGGCGATACTCCGCGCGGCGGACTCGCTCACGGGGCTCAGGCAGGACACCGAGCGCTATACCGCCTCCGGCGCGGCGCTCATGGACGGGATCCGGCTTCAAAACCTGTTCTCCGGCACTGGATACAACAAGGCCCTGCGCCTCCCGGGGGACTTCGGCTCTGAAATATATCTCATAACAAGGGTAGGTAAAGCAAAATGAGAGCATACGAGAGACTCATAAAGTACGCAAAGGTCAGCACCGCCAGCGAGGAGGGCATAGGCGTCTCGCCCTCGACGGCGAGGCAGTTCGACCTCGCGCGGCTGCTCGTGGATGAGCTGCGCGAGCTGGGCGTGGCGGACGCCGAGGTGACGGACACCTGCTATGTCTACGGCCACCTGCCCGCGACGCCGGGGCACGAGGGCGCGCCCTGCCTGGGCTTCATCGCGCACATGGACACGTCGCCGGACTTTTCCGGGGAAAACGTCAAGCCCCGCGTCATCGAAAACTACGACGGCGGAGACCTGGAGCTCGGCGCGGGCCGGACGCTCACAGTCAGGCAGTTCCCGCACCTGCCCTCGCTCAAGGGCCGGACGCTCATCACCGCGAGCGGGGACACCCTCCTCGGCGCGGACGACAAGGCGGGCATCGCGGAGATAATGACGCTCATAGAGCAGCTGCAAGGCGGCGAGATCGCGCACGGGCGCATAGCCGTGTGCTTCACGCCGGACGAGGAGGTCGGCTGCGGCACGGCGAACTTCGACATCCCCAAGCTCGGCGCGGACTTTGCCTATACGCTAGACGGCGGCGCCGAGGGCGAGGTCGTATATGAGAACTTCAACGCCTGCTCCGCGGTCGTGAACATCACGGGCGTGAACGTCCACCCGGGCAGCGCCAAGAACGTCATGGTGAACGCCGCGCTGGTGGCGACGGAGTTCAACGCCGCACTGCCCAGCTGCGAGACGCCGAGGTACACCGAGGGCTACGAGGGCTTTTACCACCTCACCGCCATCGCGGGCACGGCGGAGCGCGCAGAGCTGCGCTATATCCTGCGCGACCACGACGCAAAGAAGCTGGAGATGCGCCGCGAGACCATGGCGCACATCATGAAGATACTCAACGAGCGCTACGGCGCGGGCACGGTGAACCTCTCCTTCCGGGAGCAGTACCGCAACATGGCCGAGAAGATACGCCCGGACTACATGCACCTCGTCGAGAATGCCGTCAAGGCCACTGAGGCGGCGGGCGTAAAGCCGCTCCGCCAGCCCATCCGCGGCGGCACGGACGGCGCGCAGCTCTCCTGGGAGGGCCTGCCCTGCCCGAATCTCGGCACCGGCGGCTACGCCTTCCACGGCCCCTACGAGCACATCACCGCCGAGGGCATGGACAAGTGCGTCGACATCATCCGCGGCATAACCGAGATATACGCCTGAGAGGGGAGGAGAGAGCGTGACTAAGCTGGAAAAGCGCAATAAATACTTCTTCGGCCTCGGCACCGTGGGCCGGGATATGTTCTACGCCTTCGAGGCCAACGCCCTGCTGTACTATCTCTCCAACGTCCTCTCCCTGCCCGTCGGAGTGTTCGCGGCGGCGAGCATGGTGCTCACCGTGCTGCGCATCCTCGACGCGCTCAACGACCCCATCACCGGCCTCATCATCGACAACATCCACAGCCCCTGGGGCAAGTACAAGCCGCCCATGCTCATCGGCGCGGTGACGAGCAGCGCGTTCTTCCTCATACTGTTCGCGGACTTCGGGCTCACGAATTACTGGTTCGTCGTCGTGTTCGGCCTCGCGTACATACTCTGGGACATCACCTACGGCGTGAACGACATCGCCTACTGGTCGATGCTGCCCTCGCTGACCATGGACCAGAAAAAGCGCGAGAACATGGGCGCCTTCGCCCGCATCTGCGCCAACGTCGGCATGTTCGCCATCATGGTCGCCTGGGAGCCCGTGACCTCGGCCATGGGCAATACGCCGCACGGCTGGTTCATCGTGGCCGTGGCCGTGACGGTCGCCATGCTGGGCTTCCAGTGCTTCACGCTCCTCGGCGTGAAGGAGGACCGCAGCCGCTTCAAGACCGAGGAGGGCACCAGCCTCAGGCAGATGTTCTCCGTCCTCTTCAAGAACGACCAGCTCATGTGGACCACGCTCTCCATGGCGCTCTTCATGGTGGGCTACTGCACTACCACGGGCTTTGCGATGTACTACATGCAGTACGTGTTCGGCAACAAGGACATGTACGCCATCCTCGCCGCGGTCGTGGGCGTTTCGCAGCTCGCGGCGCTTGCGGTATTCCCGGCCTTTTCCAAGAAGCACAGCCGCAGGCAGCTCTATACCTTTGCAACGGCGCTGCTGGCGGCAGGCTACGTCGTGTTCTTCTTCGCGGAGGTGAGCATCTACGTCATCGCCGCCGCGGGCGTCATCGTGTTCATCGGCCAGGCCTTCATCCAGCTGCTGATGCTCATGTTCCTCGCGGACACCATCGAGTACGGCCAGTGGAAGCTCGGCAAGCGCAACGACAGCATAACATTTTCCATCCAGCCGCTCATCAACAAGATAGGCGGCGCGCTCTCGACTGGTATAATAAGCATAACCCTCGTCCTCTGCGGCATCAAGACCGGCGACACGGCGGCGGAAGCCATCGACGCCGCAGGCCAGATGACCCTCAAGGTCTCCATGCTAGTCATCCCGCTCATCATGATCATCGCGGGCTATTTCATCTACCGCACGAAGTATAAGATAGACGAGAAGATGTACAAGGACATAGTCGCCGACCTGAGAGCGCGAGGGGATATAAAGGAATAAAAAAACGCCCGGCCACCCGCCGGGCGTATTTTTTACCAGATTGCACTTGCGCTGAGGCAGAAAGCATGATAGTATAAATTGTAAATCGCCAAAAGGGCCATGGCCCTTTCCCGAGGCGGGTATTCTACCCGCCTCAAGGTCCTTTGGCAGCACAAATGTCAAAAGGAGAGGAACACCTATGAAAAAATCAGTTTTGGCCATAGCGTTGGCTGTCCTGATGGCAGTATCGCTTCTGACCGTAGGCGCAATGGCGGATGGTGACGTCACCCAGAAAGAAAGCTCGGTGGCAAAATATGAAAATGCCGACGGGGGCACCACCTATTTCGACACCGTCGGCGAAGCCATAAGCGCGGCCAACGCCGGCGGAGGCGGTACAATCACGCTGCTGAAGGACACCACAGTTGGTGATAATCTTTTTCTTGAAAATCAAATCACTCTTACGCTGGACTTAGGAAATAATACGCTGACATCAACTGCAGTTGGCGGTATCACCATCGGACTTAATGGTTATGAGACAGAAGGGTCTCATTTGACCATAAAAAACGGTGTTTATAAGAATACCAATTCTCAGGGTACGGCACTTTGGGGGTTTGCTGGCGGCAGCATTACGATTGAGAAAAATGCAGTAATAGAAGCTGCTAACACCGCCTATGTTACTGGAGACAACAGTGACACTTCAGGCCGTACCACGATCAACGTTTATGGCGAGATAAGAAGCGGATATAAAGCAATTTGGTGCCAGGGGCAAAATAATATCATTAATATCGAAAATGCAAAAATAGAGTCTAAAGATGAAGTGATTTACCACAATTATGATTACGGCGGCTCGAAAATCAGTATTATCAATAGTGAAGTTAGAAGCACTGACGGATATGCTATTGCCCTCTGGAACAAAGAAACTAATGATTACGATACGCTGAATATCGAAAACAGCTCTATCATTGGCACCGATATCGCTGTCCTGGTGCAGTACACAAATGCAGAGATTACAGGTGAAGAGACTATAATTACTTCGGACAGTTTTGCCTTGGCTGTAACGCACAATGGCGATGAAACAACGCCAGGGGGGACTGCCGGTCACCTTAGCATTAAAGCAGGTAAATTTGTAGGAGAGATTGAGGAATTGGAGCCGACCGGCGGCGCTGAGAACGAGGCGATAGTCATCGTTTCCGGCGGAGAGTTTGACAGGCCTGTCGACACTGAGTACCTTGCGGACGGCCTCAACTTTGAGCTGTACAGCGACAATATGTACACCTACCACAAGAGCATGGATGAGGCTCTGAAAAATGCCGAGCCGGGCGACACGATAACTGAAGTCGGCGCCGATACTCCCGCAATGGAGGTCTACACGGTCACTCTTGCATATGGCAACGGACAAAATGATGTGACCACTTTGGTCCAGGACGGCGGCACCATCACCCTCCCCACCCCCACCAACAGCGGGTACATATTCCTCGGCTGGCGCGATAACAACAATGTCACGCACAAGGCTGGCGATGTTGTTCCCATCACCGCCGACACCACCTTTGTGGCCGTGTGGGGCAACCTGCCGGATGTGAAGCCCTCCGAGCCTTCCGAGCCGGAGACGCCGGTGTTCCCGTTCTATGACGTGTCTGCCCGCGATTGGTATTACAGCGCGGTCAAGTATGTATACGAGAAGGGCCTCATGGACGGCGTTGACGTGGGCGTCTTCGCGCCGAACGACACGCTGACCCGCGCGATGGTGTGGACGATCATCGCCCGCGCCGAGGGCGTGGACACCACCGGCGGCGCGACCTGGTACGCCAAGGCCCAGGAGTGGGTCACGGCGAAGGGCATCTCCGACGGTGAGAACCCGACTGCGGCCATCACCCGTCAGGAGCTGGTGACGATGCTGTACCGTCTGGCCGGTGAGCCCGCGGTGAGCGGAACGATCACCGCGCCCGACGCGGCGAGCGTGAGCACTTGGGCAACCGACGCCATGACCTGGGCGATGAACATCGGCCTCGTCGAGGGCGACGAGAACGGCGCGGTCACGCCGACCGCCACCGCTACCCGCGCCCAGGCTGCGGCCCTCATCATGCGCTACCTTGAAGCGTAAAACTCAATACAAAGCAGAAAAAGCCGCCCCATACCGGGGCGGCTTTTCCTTTTGCCTGGTATCTATTCTTCCGCCGGGGCGACGAGCGCGGTCACGGCCTCCACGATGTCCTCAACGGCGTCGCGGGAGACGAACTGCGGACGGCCCTCGGAGAGGGAAGCTATGCAGGTGGTGCTGTCGTAGTTGTATATGGTCAGCGTGACCTCGGTGAAGGTCTCGGTGCTGCGGTGGAACACAAAGCTGATGGCCTCGCCCAGCTCGGTGCTCACGCCCTCGGCGCTGCCCTCGGACTCGAGCGCCTCGAGCGAGCTGAGCACGTCGGTGAAGTCCACGTCCTCGCCGTTCAGGGTGTAGACGTAGTCGTAGCTCGTGGAGCCCTCGTCGTCGGTGCTCTCCTCGAGCGCCATGGTGACGGCATAGGTCTCGCCGTCGAGCGTGATGTCAAAGCCCTCGGTGCGGTCCCAGTCGAGCAGTATCACGTCGTCGGGCAGCAGCTCGGAGACCTCGGTGTAGAGCAGGCTGTCGCAGATGGCGGAGTCGATGAGATACACCATCTCCGAGCCCGCGATGCGCGCGTAGACGCCGTCCTCGGCGTAGTCGCCGAGCTCGAGCGTGAAGCTCTTTTCCTCCTCGCGCGTCTTGTAGACGGGGTTGCCGTCCTCGTCCGTCTCGTTGGTCTCGACCTCGGTGGTCTCGATGTAGTCCACCGTGACGGTGACGGCGGGGTCGTCCAGGCCGTAGTCAGCGAGGTCCTTGAGCTCGGCCTTGTAGTCCACGCACTCGCCCCAGGTGAGGCCGGTTATCTGCGAGATGAAGTCGCCCGCGAGCGTGGAGTCGAGCGCCGTGTACTCGCCGCCGTCGTCTGCAAAATAGGTGTATCGGTCGCTGTACGCGAGGCCGCTGTCCTCGAGGTAGTCGATGACCAGAGTGCCGGAGGCGCGCTCGGCGGTGAAGCTCACGAGGTCGGACATGTCGGGGATGGCCTCCTTGGAAACGAGGTCGTAGAGCCCATAGCTGAAGCTGCTGTATATCCCGGAGTCCACGAGATAGACGCTGCCGTCGCCTATGGAGACGAAGCGCAGGCCGTCCAGGCTGGTCTCGCTGCCGACGCTGATGACGGTCTCGGTGTCCGCCGTGACGGTTATGGTGCACTCCGGCTCCTCGAGACCGTACTGCGAGAGGTCGTCCGCGGCCTCGATGGTCTTGGAGGCAGTGACCTCCTCAAGCGTGGAGAGCATGGTGTTCAGCCGCGTGGGGTCGAGCGGGAAGTCCGCGTCGTCGGCATAGGTCCAGTCCTCGCCGTTGTAGTCGAAGCTCACGGTCTCGCCGTCGTAGGTCCAGCTGAGTTTGGTGAGCGTCGCGGCGTCGAGGGAGTAGATGACCTCGCTTTCCGTTACCTCGGCCTCCTCGTCGGGGATGAACTCCAGCGCGGCGAAGGCGCCTCCGGCCACGACGACGAGCACGGCGGCCAGTATGAGCAGTTTCTTTCCGCGTTTCATCTCTTTTTCCTCCTTACCCAGATGACGATGCCGGCGGCCAGGAAGCAGACAGGGATGACGCCGACCATGAGCATGGTGAGCAGGGAGGACGTGCCGCTGCTGATGGTGAGATATTCGGCGTCAAGGCTCTTGGCGTGGATGGAGATACCGCTCTCGGAGCCGCAGAGCCAGTTCACGCAGTTGAGGAAGAAGTCCTCGTTGCCGCCGGAGATGCTGGCGTTGGTGGAGTCGTCCAGCAGATAGGCCGAGGAGACCCAGATGACGCCGGTCTCGCCGCCGTCAGAGAGTGTCTCGGTAATCGCGACGGCGAGGGCGAAGGGGCCGTCGATGTCGCCGTCCTCCTTTTCGTAGGTGCTCATGGAGTAGCCGCTGAGCTTGGAATAGGCGGAGTCCGAGGTCGTGAGCAGCTCGGTCACGCTGACCGTGTCGCGCGGCGCTTCGCCCACGACGAGGCCCTGGGCCAGGGGCAGGCACATGTAATAGCCGCCCTCGGAGAGGGGCGAGGTTATCTCGTGACTGCCGTACTCGGGCAGAAGGTTGATGGGCGCGGGGAAGAGGTAGTGGCTGTCGCTGCCCTCGACGACGATGCCGTCCGCGGCGGTGACGCCGTAATACTCCATGACGGCCTCGAGGTTCGTGAGCTCCGTGCCGTCCTGGAGCGGGCCGGTGATGAGGATGAGCTTGCCTCCGGCCTGGAGGTACTCGAGTATGGTGTCGCGCTCGGCCTCAGAGATGTCGCTCATGGGGGCGTTTATGAACAGGCAGTCCGCGTCCTCGGGCACGCCGTCGCTCGTGAGCAGGGAGAGGCTCTCAAGCTCGACATTCTGCTTGGCAACGGCGCTCTCAAAGGAGCTGGAGAGCTCGCTCTCGCCGTGGCCGGTGAGGGTGTAGAGCTTGGGCAGGTCCTCGTTCGTGACGTAGTCGATGGCGCTGGTGAGCGCGCTCTCGCCCGCGAAGCTCTCGGAGTAGGAGCCGGTGGTGTAGTAGTCGCTGTAGTCGCACTCGTAGATGTCGGTGTAGCTGATGTAGGTGTTCCGGTCGCCGCACTCGACGACGAGGCTGTTGTTGTAGATGGTGCCCTCTGTGTACTGCTGCACGAAGGTGGGCTGCACGTCGGGGTCGACCTTGGTGACGGTGAGCTCGCCCGAGAGGGCGGCGTAGCGGTCGAGCAGGGTGCCGAGCGTCTCGTCCTCGCGGCCGTCCTGGACTATCCAGTAGACCGTGACCTCGTCCTCGAGCCCGGAGAGCACCAGCTCGGTCTGCTCGGAGACGGAGTAGAGCTGGGTGGAGGTCGTGTCGAACTGCGTGTACTTGGCGGGCAGGGCGTTCACAAGGACGTTCGCGAACACCGCGATGGCCACGACGATGACCGTCGCGAGCACGCTGTAGCCGCCGACGCGGAAGCTGCGGGTCTTGAGGCGGACTATCATCTCGCCGGACTGCGGCAGCTTTATTTTGGGCTTTTTCATTCGCTCCACCTCCTCTTTTCAAGGGACTGCACGCTCAGGAAGAGGAACACGCCTATGACCGTGAGGAAGTAGACGACGGAGCCGAGGTCGAAGATGCCGTAGACAAAGTCGTAGAAGCGGTCAAAGAGCGAGAGCTGCTCCATTATCTCGGGGAAGAGCCCCTCATAGGCGGAGCTGTCGAGCAGGAAGCCGACGAGCAGCAGCCCCTCGAGTATGAGCATGAGCACGACGGAGGCAAAGCCGCTGCGGGTCATGAGCCGGAACACGCCGCCGATGACGAGCACCAGCACCGTGAAGGCCAGCAGCGAGCTCGCCGCCGTGGTGGAGGCGTAGGAGGCGAGGCTGGTTATGAAATAGTTGAGCAGCATGACGACGAAGCAGAGCCCCGCCGCGACGGCCTGGCTCTCCGTTATCGAGGAGATGAACATGCCGATGGCGATAAGCGCCGCGCCCAGCAGATAGAAGCCGAACACCGCCGAATACGCCGCGGGCAGATAGACGCTGCCGAAGGCGCCGAGCACGATGGGGTAGATGCAGACGATGAGCATCGGCACGGCAAAGACCACGAGCAGCGCGAGATATTTGCCGAGCACCACGCGGGTCATGCTCAGCGGCAGGGAATAGAGCAGCTGGTCGGTCTTCTGCCGCTTTTCCTCGGCGATGACCTTCATCGTGAGGATGGGCACGATGACGAGAAAGACAAAGGACATGCTCCCTAGGACGTACTCGAAGTTCGTGTAGCCCGAGCGGAGGTTGTAGGCCATGGTGTATATGCCCGCAAAGAGCAGCAGAAACGCGCCGAACACATAGCCCGTGACGTTGGTAAAATACGAGGAGACCTCGTGCCTGAATACGGCCCTCATGCCTGCGCCTCCTCTCCGTCCGCCGCAGCGGGCGCGTCGGAGCTCGTGAGCTCGATGAAGATGTCCTCAAGGCTGGCCCGGGCGGTGCTCATGCGCAGGATGGGCTCGCCGGCGCGGCTGAAGGCGAAGAAGGCCTCGCGGCAGACCTCGTCGCCGTCGGGGCTGTCGGTGTCGAGCGTCACGCGGCAGCGCCCGCCCTCGAGCGGCTCGGAGCGCAGTCCGGTGATGTGCGCGAGGGGCGAGAGCAGGCGAGTGGCCTCGTCCGCCGGGGCCTCGGCGGTGAGCTCCACGGTGGTGGAGCCGGCGAAGAGCCGCTCCAGGTTCTCCGGCGTGTCGCAGGCCACGAGGCGGCCCTTGGAGATGATGAGTATCGTCTGGCACACGGCCTGGACCTCGGAGAGGATGTGGCTGCTGAGTATGACCGTGTGCTCGCGCCCGAGGTCCTTTATGAGGTCGCGGATCTCGATTATCTGTCTGGGGTCGAGGCCCACGGTGGGCTCGTCTAGGATGATGATCTTCGGGTCGCCCAGCAGGGCCTGGGCGATGCCCACGCGCTGGCGGTAGCCCTTGGAGAGGTTCTTTATGAGCCTGTCCGCGACGTCGCCTATCTGCGTGACGGACATAACGCGCTCCATCTGCTCTGCGAGCTGGGCCCTGCTCAGGCCCTTCGCCCGGCCGACAAAGGTGAGATATTCCCTCGGCGTCCGGTCCATGTAGAGCGGCGGCTGCTCCGGCAGATAGCCCAACAGCCGCTTCGCCGCGCCCGACTCCTCAAAGATGTCGTGCCCGTCGATCTTCACCTCGCCTGAGCTGGCGGCGAGGCAGCCGGTCATGATGTTCATGGTCGTGGATTTTCCGGCCCCGTTCGGGCCGAGGAAGCCGTAGATCTGCCCGTCCTCAATGTTGAACGAGAGGTCCGAAACGGCGAGATGCGCGCCGTAGCGCTTTGTTAGATGGCTTACTTCAATCAAGGCGATACCCCCTTACTGTGCCAATGTAGCACGGCTGACTGAAACACAGCTGAAAAGCGCGGGGGGTAAATCGTAAACGATTTATGAAGAATGAGAGCGCCGCGGGGTGAGCCGCTGCGCTCTCATTTTGATTTTTGAACTCTGAGCCGTATGCAGAATCGGTTGCCGCCGGGGAGGGCCTCGGCCCAGATGCGGCCGCGGTGGGCCTCGACTATGCCTCGGGCGATGGAGAGACCGAGGCCGTAGCTCCCGCCTGAGCTGCGCGCGGCGTCGGCGCGGTAAAAGCGCTTGAAGATGTCGCGCCGCTCGGCAGGGGAGAAGGGCTCGCCGCTGTTTTCCACCGCTATGAGACAGTGCCTGCCGCCCTGACGGGAGAGAGTCACGCTCACGCTGCCGCCCGGCGAGGCGTATTTCTGCGCGTTGTCGAGCAGCACGCCCACGGCCTGGGATAGCCGCTCCGCGCTGCCCTTGACGGCGATGCCCGGCTCAACAGAGCTCGAGAGGACGAGCCCGCGCTCGTAAAAGAGCGGCTCGAAGGGCAGTATCGCCTCGGAGACCACGCGGCTGAGGTCCACGCGCGAGAGCGTCTGCCCCGCAAGGCCTGAATCCACCCGCGCGAGGTCGAGCAGGCTCTCCACCAGGGAGCGCATCCGCGCCGACATGGAGAGGATGTTCTCCCTCAGCCGGGAGCGGAGCGCCGGGTCGCCCTCCGCCTCGCCCAGCAGCTGGGCGTTGCTGAGTATCACCGTCAGCGGGGTCTTGAGCTCGTGAGAGGCGTCGGCCACGAACTGCCTCTGCCGCTCCCAGGCGAGCTCCACCGGCCGCACCGCCCAGCGCGCCAGCAGCAGGCTTACGACCAGAAAGACCGCAAAGCTCAGCGCGCCGATGAGCAGGCTGTTTTTCACGAGGTTAGCGATGACGCTCCGCTCGCTGGACATGTCCGCAAAGACGATGTACTGCGTCCCTCGCGCCCAGACCCGGCAATAGCGCAGGCCGTAGTCCTCCAGCACGCCGGTGTTCCCGTCCCCGGCCTCGGCCAGGGCGAGCAGTTTTTCCAGCAGCTCGCCGTCCGTGAGGTCGTAGTAGCCGCCCCAGGCGTCGGCTATGCCGCCGTCCTCGTCCAGCTCCAGCGTGAAAAAGGGCAGGCGCACGCCCTCCGGCCGCTCGTCCGGACCCCCGGGGCGCATCGGCTCCTGCGCCAGGGCCTGCATCATGCCTATGCTCTCCCGCTCGAGGTTCGCGCGCGTGAAGAAAAACACCATGGCGAAGATGGCGCAGAGCATCAGCGTGACGATTGCCATGTTTATGCACACGAATTTGAGCCGCAGCCGCCGTATCAAGCCCCGTGCACCTCCAGATGATAGCCCAGCAGGCGGATGACCTCTATGGTGAGATTCGAGCCTATGGCGCGCAGCTTCTTGCGCAGAAAGCCGATGTAGACCTCCACGTTGTTGTCCCCGGCGTTGGAGTCGAAGCCCCAGACGCGGGTGAGGATGGTCTCCTTGCGCACGCTGAGGCCCTCGGCCTGCATCAGAAGGCGCATGACGTCGAACTCCTTGGACGAGAGCCGGACGCTGCCGCCCGCCGTGCTCAGAGTGCAGCCCGTGAGGTCCAGACTGGTGTTCCCGTAGGCGAGCACGTCGAACTGCGTGCCCTGGCGGCGGAGCAGGGCGTTTATGCAGGCCAGCAGCTCCCGGTTGTCAAAAGGCTTGGTGAGGTAGTAGTCCGCCCCGGCGTTGAGGCCCTCGATGCGGTCTTGCACGTCGGCGCGCGCCGTGAGCATGAGTATGGGCGTGGTCACGCGCCGGGCCCGGACGCGCCGCGCCAGGCTGTAACCGTCCAGCTGCGGCATCATGACGTCGAGCAGCAGCAGGTCGTATATGCCCGTCTCGGCATACTCCGCGCCGATCTCCCCGTCGCTCACGACCTCGACCTCGAACCCGCGCAGCTCCAGCAGCGTCCTGAGCGACTCCGCCAGCAGGGCCTCGTCCTCTATGATAAGTATTTTCATTCGCATCACCTGAGGACAAGATACACCGCGTACCTTAAATGAACCTGAAATGAGCGCGGACGTTTTTTAACACTTTGTTTGTGAAAAGTTCATAAACGGGTGCTAGTATCTCCACAACGGGGCGGAGGCCCCGTGTACGCACAAACCCTTCGCATAGACTCAAGGAGGACACAACATGAAAAAGCACATGAAGTTTACAGCCCTTGCCCTGGCGCTGATACTCTGCCTGGGCCTGCTGAGCGCCTGCTCCACGGGCGGCGAGGACTCTGCCGCCACCGACCCCGCTGAGAGCGAGGAGCCTGCCGTCACTGACGACGCCGCCGGGAGCGAGACGCCCGATGAGACCGACCCCGCCGAAGAGCCCGCCGAGGACGACGCGCTCGAGATAGCCGAGGTCACCGCCATAGCCGACGACGGCACGCT
>UQYT01000015.1 GCA_900545405.1 uncultured Eubacteriales bacterium
AGCTCCCCAATGGGCGAGTACTTCTTAAAAATGACCTCCCCGTCCTTGTCCGTAAAAATCTCCAGCGGGTCGCCCTCGCGGATGCGCATGGTGCGGCGGATCTCTTTGGGGATGACTACGCGGCCCAGGTCGTCTATGCGCCTGACTATGCCGGTCGCTTTCATTTACTTTTCCTCCTGCCTTTATTTCTTTTTGCAGGAATTAGTATCCGCAGTTGCTCTGAACCTATGCGTTGACCATTATTTGGCGCTCCATGGTTTACTTTTGGGGGGCAAAAGCAGCAAACAGCCGCTAAACTATCGTCTATTCGCCGGGCTCGTTCAGGCATGTCCCAGAGTGGAGAAAAAACATATAAAATAGTTGCAAATCAATTTACAAGTGATTATAATAAATTTATATAAGGAAATCAAAACGATTTAGGTGAGTTTATGAAGACCGGCAACAAGCCAAGCGTAAAACGGATAAGCGAGATCACTGGGTTTTCGCCGGCCACAGTCTCCAATGCGCTGAACATGAAGCGCGGCGTCAACAAGGACACGGCGGAGCGCATCTTTCAGGTCGCGGGTGAGCTGGGCTATTTCACCGGCTCCAAGAGCCTCAAGAGCATAAAATTCGTCCAATTCCGCCGCAACGGCGGGATAATCGACGACAGCCCCTTCCACCCCGCGGTCATCGAGGGCGTGGAGGAGGCCGCGCGCGAAAACGGCCTTGCCACAATATATATACGTCTGAACTACACCGCGCCGGATTATCTCGAGCAGGTCAGCCAGTTGACCTCGGACTCCAACGGCGGCGTCATCCTCCTCGCAACCGAGATGCTGGAGGAGGACTTTGACCCCTTCATGAACTGCAAGTGCCCGATAATACTGCTCGACGGCTGGTGTGAGCGCCAGCCCTTCAACGGGGTGCTCATCAACAACATAGACTCCGCACAGAACGCCGTAGGCCACCTCATCGCCCGCGGGCACCGGAAGATAGGCTATGTCCGCGGCTCCTTCCGCATCAAGGCCTTCCAGGCCCGCGAGTACGGCTACCGCCAGGCGCTGCTGGACCACGGCCTCGAGCTGGAGCCCCGCTGGGTCGTCACCGTCGGCACCAAGACCGACAGCGCCTACGAGGGCATGCTCGCCTACCTCGACACGAAGCCGGAGCTGCCCACCGCCTTTTTTGTGGACAACGACCTCATCGCCTTCGGCGTCATGCGCGCCCTCAAGGACCGCGGCTACCGCGTTCCGGACGACGTCTCCATCGTCGGCTTTGACGACGTCGCCTACTGCACCGTCTCCTCTCCGGCGCTCACCACCATCCACGTCAACAAGCGCTCCATGGGCTGGGAGGCCGTCCGCCGCCTGCTCACGATGATGGACGACCCAAATACCGGTATTTTCAAGATCGAAAGCTGCACCGAATTTGTCGAACGCGACAGCGTCAGGTCGTATGAAGCCGAGGAATAAACTAAACTAAAACATTTACATATTCGTTTACACGCCGTCCGCGTCATGCGGGCGGCTTTTTTTGCTCCCTGCCGGGGAGCCGAATATTTGGTCTGTGCGGGCGAGTAATTCGCCTTTTTCTGGCTTAAAGCCTGAGAATTCGCTCAATAATCGGTCGGGAGAAGGTAAATGACTGCCAAATTGCATAAAACCGGCAGGATCGGATTGTGTATCTAAACGAATCTTGCGGATTACCAAAATCGTCTTGACAATATTTATGTAAATATTTATAATTTAGTTGAAATTTACATCGGGAAACCGCAAAAATCAAAACTGTTAAAAAGAGGGGCAAGAGCATGGCTCAGATAAAATTGGGGTTTGCACCCACCAGACGGAGCATTTTCAGTGCGCCCGACGCGATAAAGTACCGCGGGCTGACGGCGCAGCGGCTCAGGGAGCTGGGCGTCGACTTTGTGGACATAGACGACATCAACGAGGAGGGCCTGCTCTACAACGAGGACGACAGGCTGAAGATCGTGGAAAAATTCCGCGCCGCGGGCGTGGACGGGCTGCTGCTTGCCCACTGCAACTTCGGCACCGAGTACCTCTGCGCGAGGCTGGCCAAGGATTTGAACGTCCCCGTGCTGCTCTGGGGACCTCTGGACGAGCGTCCGGAGCCCGACGGCACGCGCCTGCGCGACACGCAGTGCGGCCTCTTCGCCACCGGCAAGGTGCTCAGGCGCTTCGGCGTACCCTTTACATACCTGACTAACTGCCGCCTTTCCGACCCCGTGTTTGAGCGCGGCGTGCGTGATTTCCTCGCGGTCTGCAACGTGGTAAAGACCTTCCGCAACATCCGCATTCTCCAGATAGGCCCCAGGCCCTTCGACTTCTGGAGCACGATGTGCAACGAGGGTGAGCTGCTGGAGAAGTTCAACATCCAGCTCGCTCCCATCCCCCTGCCGGAGCTGACGACGGAGGTCAAAAAAGCCATCGCCGAGGGCGGCGAGGTGCAGAAGACCATCGCCTACTGCCGTGAGAACATGGACATCAAGGTCTCGGACGAGCAGCTCACGAACATCGCGGGCCTCGCGGTGGCCATGGAGCGGCTGGTGAAGCAGTACCACTGCAACGCGGCGGCCATCCAGTGCTGGAACGCCCTGCAGGGCGAGCTCGGCATCATGCCCTGCGCGGCGAACGCGCTCCTCAACGACAAGGGCATCCCCGTCGTCTGCGAGACCGACATTCACGGCGCCGTCACGGCGCTGCTGGTCGAGGCGGCTGCCAATGACGGCACGCGCAGCTTCTTTGCCGACTGGACCATCCGCCACCCCGACCTCGCCAACGGCGAGCTTCTGCAGCACTGCGGGCCCTGGCCGCTGTCGGTCGCGGGCTGCAGGCCCTGCATCACCTATCCTCTCGCCTTCGACTACCCCGGCGCCATCACCGCCGAGGCCAAGCACGGCGACCTCACCCTGGCCCGCTTCGACGGCGACAACGGCGAGTATTCGCTCCTGCTCGGCAACGCCAAGGGTGTGGACGGCCCGACGGGCATGGGCACCTACCTCTGGGTAGAGGTCGACAACATCAAGCGCCTCGAGGCCAAGATCGTTGAGGGCCCGTACATCCACCACTGCGTCGGCATACACAAGGACATCGTCCCCGTACTCTACGAGGCCTGCAAATACATCGGCGTGAAGCCCGACCTCTACGACCCCATCGAGGAGGACGTAAAGGCCTATCTGAGAGGAGAATGAGCATGACGCTTACTGAGCTTGAGAAGAAGGCCTGCGATATCCGCGCGGACGTCGTGACCCTCATACACAAGGCCGGCTGCGGCCACATCGGCGGCGACATGAGCGAGGTCGAGGCGCTTGTCGCGCTCTACTACAAACACTTGAACTGCTCCCCGGAAAACGAGGCCGACCCTGACAGGGACCGCTTCGTGCTCTCGAAGGGCCACTCGGTGGAGACGCTCTACTGCATCCTCGCCGACCGCGGCTACTTCGACAAGGCCGAGCTCATGGACACCTACAGCGCCTACGGCTCGCGCTTCATCGGTCACCCGAACAACAAGATACCCGGCATTGAGATGAACTCCGGCTCCCTGGGCCACGGCCTCTCGGTCGCGGTCGGCATGGCCAAGGCCGGCAAGATGGACGGCCGGGACTACCACGTCTACGCCGTGCTGGGCGACGGCGAGCTCGCCGAGGGCAGCGTCTGGGAAGGCGTCATGGCCGGCGGGCACTTCAAGCTCGACAACCTCACCGCCCTCGTGGACCGCAACCGCCTGCAGATCTCCGGCTCCACCGAGGACGTCATGCGCCAGGACAGCCAGGAGACCCGCTGGGCCGCCTTCGGCTGGAACGTCATCTCCATCCCCGGCAACGACATGGCCGCTGTCGACTCCGCCCTCACCCTCGCCAAGGAGACGAAGGGCAAGCCGACGGTCATCATCCTCAACACCACCAAGGGCTGCGGCGTCTCCTTCATGGAGAACCTCGCCGTCTGGCACCACAAGGTCATGGACGACGCCCAGTATGAGACGGCCATGGCCGAGATAGCGGAAAGGAAGGCGAGTCTGTAATGGCAACGGCAAACAAGCAGGTGATCTGCAACGTGCTCATGGAGCTGGCCAAAGAGGACAAGGACATCGTCGTCCTCTGCTCGGATTCCCGCGGCTCCGGCTCGATGACCCCCTTCGCTGATGCTCTGCCGGAGCAGTTCATAGAGGTCGGCATAGCGGAGCAGTCGCTCGTCTCGATAGCGGCGGGCCTCGCCAACGCGGGCAAAAAGCCCGTGGCGGTCTCGCCCGCGTCCTTCCTCTCCACGCGCTCCATGGAGCAGGTCAAGGTCGACTGCGCGTACTCGCACATGAACGTGAAGCTCCTGGGCATCTCCGGCGGCGTCAGCTACGGCGCGCTGGGCATGACCCACCACTCCACTACCGACATAGCCACCATAGGCTCCATCCCCGGCATGAGGGTGTATTTCCCCTCCGACCGCCTCCAGACCGAGAAGCTCACGAGGGCGCTCATGGCCGACACCGACCCCGCCTACATCCGCGTCGGCCGCAACGCCGTCGAGGACGTGTATGAGGAGGGCAAGGTCCCCTTCGAGATGGACAAGGCCACCGTGGTGCGCGAGGGCAAGGACATCGCCATCATCGCCTGCGGCGAGATGGTCTGGCACGCCAAGAAGGCCGCCGAGGCCCTGGCCGAAAAGGGCATAGAGGCCATGGTCATCGACATGTACTGCATAAAGCCCCTAGACCGCGAGGCCGTGCTCAAGGCCGCGGCGACGGGGAAGATAATAACCGTCGAGGAACACGTCGCCATCGGCGGCATGGGCTCCATGGTGGCGCAGGTCACCGCGGCGGAGGCCCCCTGCCGGGTCGTGAACCTCACGCTGCCGGACAGCCCGGTCGTCACCGGCAACTCCAAGCAGGTCTTCGCCCACTACGGCCTTGACGCCGCGGGCATCGAAAAGACCGCGCTGGAAATGCTCAAATGAGCCGGTACATACTTGCCGTGGACCAGTCCACGCAGGGCACGAAGGGTCTGCTGTTCAATGAGGACGGCGAGCTCGTCTGCCGCGCGGACCGGCCGCACAGACAGATAATAAGCCCCCTCGGCTGGGTCAGCCACGACCCGGAGGAGATAAGGCGGAACACCCTCGCCGTCTGCCGCGACACAGTGGAAAAGGCCGGGATAGACAAGGGCAGCATCGCCGCCTTCGGCATCTCGAACCAGCGCGAGACCACCGTCGCCTGGGACCGCGAGACGGGGAAGAGCATCTGCGACGCCATCGTCTGGCAGTGCGCCAGGGCGGAGGCGGTCTGCGAGCGGCTCTCGGACATGGCCGACACTGTGCGCGCGCGCACGGGCCTGAACCTCTCGCCATATTTCCCCGCCGCCAAGATGGGCTGGATAATGGAGAACGTCCCGGAGGCCAAAAAGCTCGCGGACGAGGGCCGGCTCTGCCTCGGCACCGTGGACAGCTGGCTGCTCTCCTTCCTCACTAAGGAAAAGGTGCACGCCACGGACTACTCCAACGCCAGCCGGACGCAGCTTTTCGACATAATCGCCCTCCGCTGGGACGAGGAGCTCTGCCGCGCCTTCGGCGTGCCCGTCGAGGCGCTGCCGGAGGTCAGGATGAGCGACTCCGTGTTCGGCACGACCGATCTGGACGGCTACCTCGATAAGCCCATCCCCATCTGCGGCGTCCTCGGCGACAGCCACGGCGCGCTCTTCGGCCAGGACTGCCGGAGGCCCGGCCAGGTGAAGGCCACCTACGGCACCGGCTCCTCGGTGATGATGAACATCGGCGACGAGCCGAGATTTTCCTCGGGCGGCCTGGTCACCAGCCTCGCCTGGGGCATGAACGGGAAGGTGGAGTACGTCTTTGAGGGCAACCTCAACTACACCGGCGCGGTCATGACCTGGCTGCGCAAGGACGTGGGCCTCATCGAAAACGACGTGGAGGCCACGGAGCTGGCAAAGGCGGCGAACCCGAACGACAGGTGCTACTTTGTCCCCGCTTTCTCGGGCCTCGGCGCGCCCTATTGGGACAGCAAGGCCTCCGGCCTGCTCACGGGCGTGAGCCGCACAACGGGCCGGGCCGAGATCGCAAAGGCCTGCCTCGAGTGCATAGCGTATCAGATAACGGACCTCACGGAGCTGATGCGTCGGGACGCGGGCGTGGAGCTCGCCTCCCTGCGCGTGGACGGGGGCCCGACGGCCAGCGAATATCTCATGCAGTTCCAGAGCGACATGGCCCGCACCTCGGTGGAGGTGCCGAACCTGCAGGAGCTCTCCGGCATGGGCGCAGCCTATGCGGCCGGCATCTCCGCCGGGCTCTATGACCCCGACAGGGTCTACGAGCACGTCCGGCGCCGGGTGTATTCCCCCGCGATGGACGAGGGGCGCCGGGAGGAGCTCTACAAGGGCTGGCAGGCCGCGGTGCGTCAGGCGCTGACGCACGACTAAAAGGTATACTGCGGGTGTGAGTGCCCGTATTATAAAAATTTCAGGAGGTCAAACAAATGAAAAAGTTCCTTGCACTGCTCCTAGCGCTCGTGATGGTGTTCGCGCTCGCCGCCTGCGGCGGAACCGAGACCACCCCGACCGACACCCCGGATGACTCCACCGTCAGCGAAGCCCCCGCGTCTGAGGCCCCCGAGGACGGCGGCGAAGAGGCCACCTTCCTGCCCGGCGGCGGCAGCAACATCGTCTACGTGATCACCCCGGCCACCTCCAACGTGTTCTTCGCCACCGAGGCCGAGGTCGCCCGCGCCAAGGCCGAGGAGCTCGGCTACGAGGTCAAGACCGTCTCCCACGACGACGACGCTTCCCGTCAGCTCGAGGCCATAGAGGCCGCCATCGCCGACAAGGCCGCGTTCATCATCCTCGATAACGCCGGCGCCGACGCCACCATCGAGGCCGTCCAGGCCGCTTACGATGCTGGCATCCCCTGCTTCCTCATCGACCGTGAGATCAACACCACCGGCATCGCCGTTGCCCAGATAGTCGCCGACAACGCCCAGGGCGCCGCCGCCATCGCCGAGAAGTGGGTCGAGGCCATGAACTACGAGGGCAAGTATGCCGAGCTGCTCGGCCTCGAGAGCGACACCAACGCCCAGGTCCGCAGCGACAACTTCCACTCCGTCATCGACCAGTACCCCGATCTCGAGATGGTGGCTCAGCAGTCCGCCAACTGGGACCAGACCGAGGCCTATGAGAAGACCGAGGCCATCCTCGAGGCCAACCCGGAGATCACCGGCATAATCTGCGGCAACGACACCATGGCCTGCGGCGCTGCCGCCGCCTGCGCCGACGCCGGCCGCACCGACATCAAGATCATCGGCGTTGACGGCTCCGACGATGCCGCCGCCCTCATCAAGTCCGGCCAGATGGTCGGCACCGCCCTGCAGCAGTGCGCCCTCATCGCCGAGATGGCCGTTGAGCAGGCCGACTACTACATCAACAACAACGGCGCCACCCTCGACGGCGTCGGCGAGAAGCAGCTCGTCCCCTGCGTCGCCATCACCGCTGAGAACGTCGACAATCTCTCCGCCTTCGTGTACACCGAGGGCTGAGCCGCAACCTGAGAAACCAGCGTGCCGCCGCCCCTTCGGGGGGGGCGGCGTCCCAAAAGCGGAAGGGCACATTCCGGGTTCTCCCGGCCGCGCCGATACCGGAGGCGCGCGGAATATGCCCTTTTCGCAGAGCACCGCCAAATTAAGCAAGGAGAGGATAGAATGAAAAGGTTTAGCCTCGTCGCCGCCATAATGCTTGCCGCCGCGCTGCTCATGCTGTCGCTGTCCGGCTGCGGCATAGTGAAGGTCATCCCCGTTGGTACCGAGGGCGACTATACCGGAGTTGTGGAGTTCGACGCCAGCGCAGAGGCCGCCGACGACTGGGAGCTCATCGCGACTGAGCTCACCGGCACGGCCCAGCCGCTTGCCGACACGCTCGCCTCCGCCGCCAACGGCACCGCCTACTGCGTCAGCTTCACCGGCACCGTGGAGGAATACAACACCGACAGCCCCAAGGGTTATCTTCTCGTGACAGTCGAGGGCGTGGACGACAAGGAGGTCCGCATCCAGGTCGGCAGCGTGTTCAGCGGCACCACCGTGCGTGACTGCCAGACCGGCAAGGCCTATGAGGACTTCACCAACCAGACCGAGTGGTCCCAGTACGCCAAGACCGTCAACGATGAGGTCCTGACAAACGTCATAGAGCCCCTGGGCGACCTGAACGCCCTCGTGGGCAAGACCGTTGAGATAGTCGGCTGCTTCACTCCGGAGGCGACCACCATCACGGTGACCCCCGTGGCGATAACCGTCCAGTGAGGTGAGGACGATGTTTGACGATCCGAATGTTGTCCTGCACTGCGAGCAGATCGAAAAGATATATCCCGGCACCAAGGCGCTCGACCACGTCTCCTTCGACGTGCTGCGGGGCAAGGTGAACGTGCTCATCGGCGAAAACGGCGCCGGCAAGAGCACGCTGATGAAGATAATCGCGGGCATCGAGCAGCCCTCCGGCGGCAAGCTCTATATGGAGGGCCAGGAAGTCTCGTTCAAGGACACCTCCGCCGCCCGGGCGAAGGGCATAGGCATCATCCACCAGGAGCTGAGCCTCTTCCCGAACCTCACCATAGCGCAGAACATCTACATGAACCACGAGAAGAAAAAGGGCCCCTTCGTGGACAACGCCGCCCATATCGAGGGCACCAAAAAGGTCCTGGCGCGGCTGCAGCACCAGATGCCGCCCAACACCCAGGTGGGCGACCTGCGCGTCGGCCAGCAGCAGATGGTCGAGATAGCCCGCAACCTCGTGGAGGAGGACCTCAAGATCCTCATCATGGACGAGCCCACCTCCTCGCTCTCGAACCAGGAGGTCAAGGTCCTTTTCGGCATCATGCGCGAGCTGACCGAGGCCGGCATCTCCATCGTCTACATCTCCCACAGGCTTGAGGAGATCATGGAGATCGGCGACCACGTCACGATACTGCGCGACGGGCATTACGTCGCCGACGCGGATGTGAAGGACATCCAGCTCAGCTGGATAGTCACCAACATGGTCGGCGAGAACAAGAGCTACACCCGCACTCCCAGGAGCATCGACCTCAAGAAACAGCCCGTGGAGCTGAAGGTCGAGAATCTCTGTCTGCCCAAGAAGGGCGGCGGCTGGCTGCTGCACAACGTCTCCTTCGAGGTGAAGAAGGGCGAGATATTCGGCATCTACGGCCTGCTCGGCGCGGGCCGGAGCGAGCTCATGGAGTGCATCATGGGCCTGCGCCCGGAGCACACGGGCGAGGTATATCTGGAGGGCAAAAAGCTGCGCATCGGCCAGACGGCGGAGCAGATAAAGCGCGGCCTCGCCATCGTCCCCGAGGACCGGCAGGGCGCCGGCCTCGTGCAGACGATGGACATCGAGAAGAACACCTCCCTCTCCAACCTAAAAAAATATGCAAAGCACCTCTTCCTCAGCCAGAAAGCGGAGGATGAGGACGTGGACAAGGTCATAGAAGAGATACACATCAAGGTCGCGGACAAAAAGCTGCCGATACTCTCGCTCTCCGGCGGCAACCAGCAGAAGGTCGTCATCGGCAAGGGCCTGCTCACCGGGCCCAAGATCCTGCTCATGGACGAGCCCTCCCGCGGCATAGACATCGGCGCCAAGACCGAGGTCTTCGATATCATCCACCAGTTCGCCGATCAGGGCCTGACGATACTCGTCGTCTCCTCGGAGCTCAAGGAGATAATGAACATCGCAGACAGGATAATGGTCCTGTCGAATGGCGTTAAAACGGCGGAATTTATAGCGGGCGACGGTCTCACCGAGGACGACCTCGTCCTCGCCTCCTATGCCGGCCACCACACCGACTCCGAAGCAGAGGCCACAGCCTGAACGAAAAGGGGAGCGACGAGATGAAAACCAAGAAACAGTACGATAAAAACGACTTTATAATGACACTCCTGAAGGGCCGCACCTTCATCGTCCTCATCATCCTCGTGGTGCTTTTCAGCGTGCTGAGCGAGAACTTCTTCTCGACTTCCACCCTGCTGATGGTCGCAAAGCACGTTGCGCTCTACGGCATCCTGGCCATAGGCATGACCTATGTCATCATAACGGGCGGCATCGACCTCTCCGTGGGCAGCGTGGTCGGCCTCGCCGGCATGATAGGCGGCTATCTCATCCAGAACGGCCTGACGGTCGGCGGCTATACGCTGTACTTCAGCGTACCCATGGTCATCCTCATCGTCATCTTGCTGGGCTGCGTCATAGGCTGGATAAACGGCGCTGTCATAACCAAGCTGCGCGTCGCGCCCTTCATAGCCACGCTGGGCACCATGTACATCTGCCGCGGCTTTGCAAACATCATCTCCAGCGGCAGGACCTTCTCCTCGCTGGCCGGCTATGAGGGCCTGGGCAACACCGGCTTCAAGTTCATGGGCTCCTCCGTCATGGGCATACCCGTGGGCGCGATACTGCTGGTCATCCTCTCCGTGATAACGGCCATAATCCTGCGCAAGACCACCTTCGGCTGGCACGTCTACGCCGTCGGCGGCAACGAGCGCGCGGCCAGGATGAGCGGCATCAAGCCCGACCGCATCAAGATCTACGTCTACATGCTCTCCGGCGCCTGCGCCGCCCTCGTCGGCATCATCAACACCGCCCAGCTCATGGCGGCCCACCCCGCCGGCGGCGACGGCTGGGAGATGAACGCCATCGCGGCCTCCGTCCTCGGCGGCACCTCCATGGCCGGCGGCATCGGCACCATAGGCGGCACCTTCGTCGGCGCCTTCGTCATCGGCGTGCTCAACGACGGCATGGCCATGTGCGGCGTCACCGAGTTCTGGCAGAACGTCATCAAGGGCGCCGTCATCATCTTCGCCGTCGTCATCGACCAGTATCAGCGCAACCTGCAGGCCAAGATGGCCCTGCGCGTCAAGAACGAGGCGAAGTGACATGAAAAAGACCGGAATACTCAACGCCCAGCTCATGGGCCTCATCACCGCCCTCGGCCACAAGGACCAGTTCATGATAGCCGACGCCGGCATGCCCATCCCCAAGGGGGTCGAGATAGTCGACCTCGTCCTCGTCGGCGGCGTGCCCAGCTTCAGGCAGGTCATGGACGCAGTGCTCGCGGAGACCTGTGTCGAGAGCTATACGCTCGCGGAGGAGATTGACGACTACAACCCGGAGCTGCTAAACTATATGCAGGAAAAACTGGCCGGGCTGCCCTGCGAGAAGATACCGCACACGGAGCTAAAACGGCGCTCCGCGGGCATCAAATTTGCCATCCGCACGGGCGAGTTCACGCCGTATCCCAACGTTATTCTGACCGCCGGCTGCATCTTCTGAGGCCGGAGAAGGGAGCGGGCATGAAGGCTCTGTGCTTTGGTTCCATGAACATCGACTACGTCTATTCCCTGGACCACATCGTCGGGCCGGGGGAGACGATATTCTCCACGGGGCGCGAGATCTTCGCGGGCGGCAAGGGGCTCAACCAGTCCGTCGCCATGGCCAAGGCCGGGCTGCCGGTCTGGCACGCGGGCATCTGCGGCGCGGGCGGCGAGCTGCTCGTCGAAACGCTGGAGAGCAGCGGGGTGAACACCTCGCTAATAAGGCACGAGGACACCCCGACGGGCCACACCATCATTCAGGTGGACGCCAAGGGCCAGAACTGCATCATCGTCTACGGCGGCACGAACCGCCGCATCACGCCGGAGTACATAGCGGAGGCGCTCTCCGGCTTCGGCGAGGGCGACATGGTGCTGCTGCAAAACGAGGTGAACCGCCTGGGCGAGATAATCGACGCCGCCCACGCGCGCGGGATGCGCGTCGTGCTCAATCCCTCGCCCTTCGACTCCGCGGTGCTCGAGTGCGACCTCGACAAGGTGGACCTGTTCCTGGTCAACGAGATAGAGGGCTCGCAGATAAGCGGGCTGCCGGCCACGGAGCCGGAGGCGATACTCGACTGGTTCGCCTCGGCGCACCCGAAGTCGGCCGTGATACTTACCCTGGGCGCGGACGGCGCCTGGTATTCGGACGCCGCCGTCCGGCGCTATCAGAGCGCCGTGCCGACCAAGGCGGTGGACACCACGGCGGCCGGCGACACGTTCACGGGCTTCTTCCTCGAGGGCTGGATGACCGGCAGGAGCATAGAGGAGTCGCTGCTGCGCGCGGCGCGGGCGTCCTCCATAGCCGTGTCCAGGCCCGGCGCAGCCCCGTCCATCCCCTCCGCCGCGGAGCTCGACGGCGTATGAAAAGGGGAAAGCGCTCAGTCCGCAGCGGCATGCTGATCCGCCTGCTGGCGATACTGTACCTGCCGTACCTGATGTTTTCGATGTATAGGAATTACACCTCAGGCGAGGCCGGAGTGTCTCTGGCGCTGTTCATCGCCTTGATGGCCGTCATGGGCATAGCCGAGATAGCCATTGCAGTCTCGGCCGTCCGGCTCTGGCTGGGGCATTGCAAGGAAGAGGAAAAAGAAGACTAGACCAGCTCCCGTTTCACGAAGCGCACGGGAAAGCTCCCGGCGAAGCGCGAATACCCGGGCGGAAGTCTGCGAAAAACTCCAAGCGCCATAGGGCACAGCTTTGAGCTGCACCCTATGGCGCTTTTGTCAACTTATATTATGGTTCCGGGCCGCTGACAGCTCCGTCATGTCACCGCATAGACCGCGCTCCTGAATGCCTGCCAGGTGTCCAGGTCTGCGAGGCCGTAGCGCAGTATCAGATTCAGCGCCGCATCCAGGGCATGGGCCGGGTCGCACCACACGTCCGGTTCGTAGCCCTTGAAGTCCACATTTTCAGTTGTGAAGCTGAGCCCGAACGAGGCGCCGAAGCTGAAGTATATGCCCGAGCGGGGCAGGCGGAAGCTCATAACGTTCCCGCAGATCTGATAGCCGCTGGAGTTGCTGCCCACCACCAGCACGTTGTCCAGCTCGCGCAGGAAGTTGAGCATGCTCTCTCCGGAGGAGCCGCACATGTCATCCACCAGGACGATCATCGGTATGTCGTTGGGCAGCTGCCGTCCCTCCAGGTTTGCCACGTGGTAATAGAAACCCGACGTGCCCTCCTCGGGCGCGAAGCCGTCCCTGACGCCGGCGGCGTTTCGCAGCGCGCTCACGCGGGTGCTCCAGGCCGCGGTGGTCTCCGGCTGCTGACCGCAGAAATTTTCGACCCAGCTCCTGCCGAACTCATCGGCGCCCCCTCCGTTTGCGCGGATATCGAATATTATCAGTTTTGCGTCGCGCACCTTGGCCGCATCGGCTGCAAAGCCGTCCAGCAGCTCCTTGTAGGAGAGGTCAAAGTTGCGCTCCGAGATATAGACGACCCCGTTCTCGCGCAGCAGATTGTAGTCCGGCACGCGCATGGACTCGGAATACGGCTCGCTCTCGGTCCAGGTCAGGCGCTCGCTCCTGGTCTCGCCGGCGGCGTTTTTGAGTGTGACGGTGGACTCTGTCATGTCGGCTGGCCGGCAGAAGAGCACCGGCGCCCAGCACAGCTCGCCCGCGCGCGTCAGCGAAGGCTCCATGCGCACTCTGCTGTCTGAAAAGCTGGTGAAATACCACTTTTCGCCGCCAATATACTTGTAATAGCCCGCATCATCCTGCGCCCAGCTCTGGTCGGGGCAGTAGAAATATTCATAGCGGAAGAGCTCCTCCCGGGTCCTGACGTCCCCGGCTTGGAAATGCGCGTCGCGCACGAAGTCAAGCGTCCCGGAGAGCTTCTGCTCAAGTTCGGAGCTGCGCACGGCGCTGCGCCCATCCAGCCAGGCCATTACCTCCGCCCTGGCCGCGTCGAAGTTCTCCGCGCCGAAGTAGTAATACGCCCCGTAGGCGGCCTCGACCGCGCGGAAGAACAGGTCAACGTCGGCCGCGGCCTGTTCGCGGCTCATGCTTCCGCTGCCGCTGCGCCCGGTGTCCACCAGCGCGGCGATCTCCTCTGCGCTGAGCAGATCCGTCGTCTCCGGGTCATTGACTATGTAGTCCGTAAAGCCGTCGAAAACCTCGCCGCTCTCAAAGAGCTGCTTGTGCTCCGCCGAGGCGGCATCCATGACGGCGTCAAAGTCCGCGCTCGGCGGGTCCTGGGCGCTGATCTTCTCGAGCAAGGTGCTGTCCGAGCCCTTCAGCTCCTGCGAGAGCGCCGAGAGGGACACGATTGCCGCGTCCCCGCGCACGAAGGCGCCGTTGTTGGCTGCTCCGTATTCCCCGGACGTGACGCCGAGTTCGTCCGTCAGCTCCCACGCGCGCTCCCAGTCGAAATCACCCGCGGCATCGTCATAGCCGAGCGCGCGCAGGATGAACGTGAGGTACTGCGCCGAGGTCACGCGCTCGCCGCTGCTGAAGGTGGTGTCCCCCGTGCCGGTGGTGAGGCCGTTTTCATACGCCAGGCCGACATAGGGCTCTGCCCAGGCGGGCACATCGGTAAAGGGCGTCTCCCATTTCCCGCTCAGGGCCTCGTTTTCCCTGCCCAGCAGGCGCACGAGCATTGTCACCGCTTCGCTGCGCGTCATGGCGCGGCCCAGCTCGAAGACGGGCGCCCCGTCAGAGTCCGTTCCGGCGCCCTGGAAGAGGCCCAGGGCGTAAAGCGCATCCGCCGCGTCCTCCGCCTCGGTTCCGGCGGCCAGGGCAGCCGGCGCAAGGCTCAGCAGCAGGGTGAGCACAAGTACAGTAGCCAGTGCTTTTTTCAATTCCATTCCCTTCCATCTCTACCGAATTGAGCAAATTTGACATCAAAATTATATCTGCGCCCCTCTCCGCTGTCAACAAAACGAAAACGCCCCCGCCAGCAGGGCGAAAAAACAGCCCCTAAATTCAAAGTGCAGCCCGTCAGCTGCCGTGGCGGCGGTAGGCGCGCACGGTCAGGGCGAACCATATAGGTATCTGCACGGCCGTGGCGGTGAGCATGACGTAGGGTGACCATGTGACGAAATCGCCTATCCACAGGAAGCGCAGGCCCGTCAGCTCGTCCATCATCGCACCGGTCAGGGACACGCCGCCGGAGGGCAGGCAGAGGCGGAGCCAGTTGAGGAGGTTGCCCTCCGCCGCGGCAAAGCCGTGGCCAAAGCTCCCGCCGGCCATGAACATGCGTATTATTGTGGGTATGAGCGCGACGGCTGCGGATATGGCCACAACGCCGAGCGAGCTCCTCAGCCGCGACGAGACAAAGAGCGTGAAGGCGTTCACGGCCAGGAAGGCGAGCAGGCTCGACAGCACTATCCACCCCAAAACGCCCATGGCGTCGAGTCCCTGAGGGTTGAACGCCACCTGCAGCAGCTCCCCCGAGGTGATGTCGTCAAAGCCGAAGGCGAAATACATTACCGCCAGGAAGGAGCCGAAGCAAAGGGCGAAAACACCGAGGTCTATCAGGAGCGCCGAGCCCATCTTCGCCGCCGCCAGCCGTCCGCGGCCGTGCCGGGTGCAGTGCAGGATGTCGTCGGCCCCGCTCGCGTAATCCGAGGAGAAGATGGGCGCGGTGATGACGACGCAGATGAGCGTCACGAGCAGCGCGCACAATCCGAGGCTGCTGAAGGCGTTCGTTGAGCTGATGCCGTAGCTGTATTGGAAGTTCCCGCTTTCGGCGCTCAGGCGGGACATGGCGTATTCCACGACCTGGGGCGTCTGCTCGTATTTTTCGCTCAGCGTCCGCTCCAGGGTATCGAGCCGCTCCTGATAGTAGTTTTGCGCGCGCTCCGGCGAGATGTCGGCCGAGGTCAGCGCCGCGCCGAAGTCGTCGGAAAACGCGTAATATATCCACGTGAACACCGGCGAATACGGCCCCAGCACCGAGTTGCTTATGTCCGGCGGAATGTCGTAGTCCGTGCCGTACCGCGCCAGCAGCTCGTGGTGCAGCGCCACGGCGGAGGCGAAGAGCTCCGGCGTCACCTCGCCGCGGATGACGGAATACCGCTCCCGGTTTTCCTCGTATACGCCCACGCCCCTGACTATCTCGGTGGGCTCGTCGCCGTGGTCTATGTACTTGACGACCTGCCTGACGGTGGAGAAGGCCGAGGCCAGGCATATGGCCAGGGCGATGGCGGCGAGCCGCCAGGTCGAGCGCGTTTTCAAAATGCGCTTCAATTCGACTCTCAGCACCGCTCCTCCCCCCTTTCCGGCGTCTCCTGCCTGAACAGCCACAGGTACAGGTCCTCAAGGCGCGGCTCCGCCGGGCGCGAGCCGGGGATGTCCGGCGCATCGGATATGTAGCGGACGCTGACCGCGCCGTCCGGCTCGCCCCTCATGCTCACTATGCGCACGGCGCGCTCGAATAGGGCCAGCTCATCTTGCCCTATGACGGCCGTGAACACCTTTCCGGCGACGGCCTCCAGGAGCTGCTCCGTCGCTCCGACGTCCACTATCCGCCCGTCCTTCATTATCATGTTCTGCGCGGCGATGTACTCCACGTCCGAGACGATGTGCGTGGAGATGAGCACGATGCGGTCCTGCGCAAATTCCGACAGCAGGTTCCGAAAACGCACCCTCTCCCCGGGGTCGAGGCCGCTGGTCGGCTCGTCGAGTATGAGGATGTCCGGGTCGTTGAGCAGGGCCTGAGCTATCCCCACGCGCCGCTGCATGCCGCCCGAGAGCTTTTTTATCGGCTTTTTTCTGACCTCAGTCAGGTTGAGCAGCTCCAGCAGCTCGTCTATCCTGCCGCGGTATGCGCGCCTGCCGAGGCCCTTGAGCGTGGCCACATATTCGAGGTAGTCCACAACGTTGAACTCCGGGTAAAACCCGAAGCTCTGTGGGAGATAGCCCAGCGCGTCGCGGTAGGCCTCGCCCAGGGCCGAGGTGTCTATGCCGTCACAGAGCACCCTCCCCGAGCTGGGCGTCAGGATGCCCGTGAGCATCCTCATTAGCGTGGTCTTCCCGGCGCCGTTTGCGCCTATCAGGCCCCAGACGCCGGGGGTTATCGTGAGATTCGCGTCGCGCACGGCGGTCTTTTTGCCGTAGCGCTTGCTGAGGTCTCTTATCTCCAGTTCCATGCCGCACCTCCTAATAACTCAGCGCCTGCTGCATGTCGCGCGCGGGCAGCTGCCTCAGCAGCCGACGGCACTCCAGTGCCAGCGCGGCCAGCAGCGCCGCGCAGACGGCCGCCGCCGGGGCCGTGCCGAGCTCTGCGCACAGCTCCCCGAGCTCCGTCCGGAATATCCAGAGCGCCGCCGCGAGCCCGAAGCCGAAACCCAGCGCCGCGTGCAGCCCGTGCTCCTCCCCGCTGTGCTCAAGTATCAGCAGCATTCCCGTGCAGGCGAGCAGAAAGGGCAGCACGACGAGCCCCAGCGCTGCGTTCGCTGCGCCCGCCAGGCCTCCGGTCAGGCTCAGCGCCGTAAGGCATGCGGCGTCTCCGGCGCCGACTGCGCAGAGCTTTGCCAGAAGCAGCCGCCTGCTGGAGAGTCTTGTCGAGCTCTCGAGCTCGCGCATTTTGTATTTCCGCGAGCGCCCGTAAAACGGCAGCGCGCACATGGCCACAAATACGGAAAACATGCCGAGCAGCGCCGGGGCATCCGCGGCGAAGTCCTCTGAGCGCATCGCGAGGCGCAGCACCAGGCACATGCAGAGCACGGCTGCCGCCTGCGCCGCCCATATGGGCACGGCGACGAAGCGGAGCTGGCCCGCTATCAATTCCTGGACGCTGAGGCGGCTCATCCGCCTGCGGGCGCGGTATGCCTTGAGACAGAGCGCCGCCGTCACGGCCACATGCGCCGAGCGCGGTTCCGGCGAAGGCAGGGAGCCAAGCTCTGTTTTCAGTCTTCGGTCTATTTTTCCCATGTTTCGGCTCCTTTCACAGGGATCTTTCAAGCGTCTTGAGCGCCGAGCGCAGACGGGACTGCACCGTCCGGAGCGGCTCGTCGACTATCTCGGCGATCTCCCTGAGCTTCAGGTCGTGCACATAGCGGAGCTCGACGACCTCGCGCTGCTTGGCGGGCAGCGTGGAGAGCAGCTGCGCCAGGCTGAGCTCGGCCTCAACGCGCGCAAAACCCGGCTCTATGTACTCCTCCGGCTCTGTTGGCTCGCGCCGTCCGCTGAGGCGCCACAGGTCGGTGCAGGTATTTGCCGCGATCTTGTAAAGGTAGGCTTTGAACCTCCCGCGATGCGCATAGGCGTCGATGTGACGCACCGCCTTCAAAAAGGTCTCCTGCGCCGCGTCCTCCGCCGTCTGCCTGTCCGGTGTGTGCCCGAGGCAATATCGTAGTATGCCGGGATAATGGCTCCGTATAAGCTCCTCCAGCGCCGCCTCGTCTCCCCCGCGCAGCCGCCCGAACAGCTCATCCTCCCGCGTCAAAATACCACCTCCTGCCGAGAGCGTCCTCTCATTGATTATAACGCACAAGTGCCTGAAAATGATTTGATCAAGGGGAAAAGCTGCAAAAAGAGCACAGCCTGTTTGGCTGTGCTCTTTATTAGCTATGCATGACTTCAGGATTTAAGCTCCTCTATCAGTGCGGGGATAAAGTTTCGGTAGTCGTCGACAACGCCGAAGTGGGCGATGTCGAAGATCGGCGCGTCTGCGGCCTTGTTCACGGCCACTATGCACTCTGCATTCCGCATGCCTAGCTGATACTGCACGGAGCCGGATATGGCGACGTTGACAATGACCTTCGGCGCCACGGTGACGCCGCTCTGGCCGATCTGCTTGTCGTGCTCAAGCCAGCCGCAGTCGACCAGGGGGCGCGACGAGGCCAGCTGTCCGCCCAGCAGTTCCGCCAGCTCCCGGAGCATGGCCAGGTCCTCCTGGCTCTTTATCCCGCGTCCGCCCGCGACGATAGCCGGCGCGGCGTCGATGGCCTCGTCCGCGCCCTCCGCCCTCGCCGTCTCGACGACGACATAGTCCGGGTCGGGGCTGACCTCGACGCTCTCCTCATGCAGCACTCCGGCCGAGCCCGGCACGGGCTCCCTGGGCCTGCAGATCTGCGGGTGCACCGTCACCATCTGCGGCCGGCGCTCGGGTATCGCGATGTGCGCGAGTATCTTGCCGCCGTAGGCGGGCGTGGTCTGGCAGAACACGCCGTCCTCGTCAAAGCTGAGGTCTATCGCGTCGGCTGTGAGGCCCGTATCCAGCGAGACCATGACCCGCGGGGCCAGGTCCCTGCCCAGCGGCGTCGCTCCGAAGAGGACGATGGAGGGACGGTATCTCTCAGCCAGCTGCGTCAGCGCGGCCTGATAGGGCCTTGCGCTGTACTCCGCGAGGGCGTCGTTCTCGGCGAGGATCACCTCGTCGGCGCCGCGGTCAAAGAGCTCCTGAGCCAGAGGGCGGACGCCGCTGCCCAGCAGCACGGCCGTGACCGTCTCGCCGCAGACCGCCTGCAGCTCTCCGGCCTTGGCCAGCAGCTCGAACACCGTCGGGTGCAGCACGCCGTGCTCCTGCTCGGCAAAAACCCATATGCCCTTGTGATCGTCCTTTGCCATTCGCTCGCCTCCTCAGATCAGATGCCTGTCCCTGAGCTCCGCGACAAGGGTCCTGGCCATGTCGGCGGGGCTTCCAGACAGATACACGGTGTCCGCGCTGAGCTTTTCGGGCTCGAACACCCTCTTGGTGCAGGAGGGGGAGCCGGGGACGCCGGTCTTTGCGGTATCGCAGCCGAGGTCGGCGGCGTTCCAGGTGGTGCGGGGCTTTTTCAGCGCGCGCATGATGTTTATGGGCGTGGCGTAGCGGGGCTTGTTGATGCTGCCGCAGACCGTCACGGCCGCGGGCAGCTTCACGCGCACCGTCTGGCGGATGGAGCCGAGCTCCCTTTCGCAGCGCGCCCAGCCGTCCTCGACGCTGATGCCGGACACCAGCGTGACCTGCGGCACGCCCAGGAAGGCCGCGGTCGCAGGGCCCGTCTGGGCGGTGTCGCCGTCGACGGCGTGGCGGCCGAAGATGAGCAGGTCAAAGCCGCCTATCTTCTCCGCGGCCTTGGCTAGGACGTAGGAGGTGGCCAGCGTGTCCGCGCCGCCGAAGGCGCGGTCGGAGAGCAGATATGCCTCATCACAGCCCATGGCCAGCGCCTTCTTGAGCGCCTCCTCGGCCTGCGGCGGGCCCATGGTGACAGCTGTGACGGTGCCGCCGTGCGCTTCGCGCAGCTGGAGCGCCGCCTCCACGGCGTTGGCGTCGAGCGGATTGAGCATGCTCTTGACGCCTTCGCGGCAGAGGTTCCCGGTCTTGGGGTCGAGCTTGACGTCGTCCGTGTCCGGGACCTGCTTTACGAATACTATTATCTTCATGCTCACTTCACGCCCATCCAGCCGGAGATGACCATGCGCTGGACCTCGCTGGTGCCCTCGTAGATCTCAGTGACCTTGGCGTCGCGCATCATGCGCTCGACGGGGTAGTCCTTGGTGTAGCCGTAGCCGCCGCAGAGCTGCACGGCGCGGTTGGTGACGTAGGACGCAGTCTCGGAGGCGAAGAGCTTGGCCATGGCGGCGAGGTGGGTGTAGGGCTGTCCGGCCTGCTCGGCCGCGGCGGCGCGCCAGACCAGCAGCCGCGCGGCGTCCGTGCGGGTCTGCATGTCTGCGAGAGTGAACTGGGTGTTCTGGAACTGGGAGATCCTGCGGCCGAACTGGATGCGCTCCTTCGTGAACTTGACGGCCTCATCGATGGCGCCCTGAGAGATGCCTACGGCCTGGGCGCCGACGCCGATGCGTCCGCCGTCCAGCGTGGCCATGGCTATCTTGAAGCCCTTGCCCTCGGCGCCGAGGCGGTTCTCCACGGGGACGTGGACGTTGTCGAACACCAGCTCGCAGGTGGAGGAGGCGCGCAGGCCCATCTTGTTCTCGGGCTTGCCCATGGTGAAGCCGGGCATGTCGCGCTCGAGGATGAAGGCGGTTATGCCCCTGGTGCCCTGCTCCTTGTCGGTCATGGCGAACACGATGAACACGTCCGCGGCGCCGGCGTTGGTGATGAACACCTTGTTGCCGTTGAGAACGTAGTGGTCGCCCTCGAGGACGGCGGTGCTCTTCTGCATGGAGGCGTCGGTGCCCGCGCTGGGCTCGGTCAGGGCGAAGGCGCCGAGCTTCTGGCCGCTGGCGAGGGGCTTGAGATACTTCTCCTTCTGCGCCTCGGTGCCGAAGGTCATTATCGGCCAGCAGCAGAGGGAGGTGTGGGCGGAGAGGATTATGCCGGTGGTGGCGCAGACCTTGGAGAGCTCCTCCACAGCCAGGACGTAGCCTATCTGGTCAATGCCGCTGCCGCCGTACTCCTCAGGGATGGGCAGGCCCATCATGCCCAGCTCCGCCATCTTCCGGACGGTCTCGGTCGGAAAGCGCTCGGTCTCGTCAAGCTCCTTGGCCAGGGGCTTTACCTCGTTCTCGGCAAATTCGCGGAACGTCTGCTGCAGCTGGATGTGCTCCTCGGAGAGATTAAACATGGTTTTTCTGTCCTTTCTCATCTTAATATGAATAGTCGTTCAGTTTTTTGCTTTTAGAATTGGGCGCGCTGAGGGCAGGGGCCCGTTACGCGCCCGTTTTTACTGTATTTCAGAAGAAATTGCGAAGCTCGTAGATGAATTCATCCTCATGGTCGAGCATGCAGCCGTGGCCGCCGGGGATGACCGCCTCGTGATAGCTGCCGCCGTTGGCGCTGTACCTGTCGAGCACGAAGCGGGTCTGGCTGAGCATGGGCTGTGGCGGGCAGACTTCCTCGCCGGGGTAGCCGGGCACGAGGCCGGCCTTGCCGAGGAAGGCCAGGTCGCAGGCACTGGTGTCGGAGACCATGAGGTCCTGCTCACCGCGTATCCAGAGGATGGGCGGCTTGTTGGGGATATCGGCCAGGCCGCTGAGGTCGCACCAGTTGGGGGCCATGGTGTTGCAGATGCCCTTGTCGCCGGCGACGACGAAGGGCCAGCTGCCGCACGTGGTCGAATTGCCGGGATAGAAGCCCTCTCCCACCCGGGTGGTGAGCACGCTGTCGATGAATTTCTCCCTCAGTGCGGGCTCTATCTGGTAGGTCGGCGTGACATAGATGGTGTCTATGACGGAGCCGATGAAGGCCCGGTCGCCGGACTGGAGCGCGGCGACGAGCTGCGCGTTTGCGCAGCCGGCGCCGCTGGCGAGGCCGAGGGGCTCGAGCTTTTTGCCGTCCGCGTCATAGGTGCCGCCGAAGCCGTATGGGGAGAGCGGGGCCTGGAGCACGATGGCCTCCAGCCGCTCGCTGTGGTCTATGGCGTACTGCATGGCCACGCCGCCGCCCAGGGACCAGCCCAGGATGGAGAACTTGTCCCAGCCCAGGGCCTCGACCAGCTCGTGGATGTCGTCGGAGAAGTCGCGCATGCCCCGGGTGGCGTCCACGGGGAGCGCGTCGCTGCCGCCGAAGCAGCGGAGGTCGGGGGCGACCATGTAAAACTCATCCGCCAGCCGCTCCATGAGCGGCTCATAGAAGGCGGAGGAAGACGCGTTGCCGTGGATGAGCAGAAGCTTGCGCGCGCCGGGCGTGCCATGGACCCGGTAGGCGGTGGTGAGCCGGGAGGTAGTTATAGTTTTAAGTTCCATAATTACTCCTTTGCCGCGCTGGGGTCCTCCTCTCCGAGAAAGTCGAAGTCGACCTCCACGCGGAAATCCATGTTTTTCTTTTGTTCCCTGTCCACTTCGCGCAGCTGGGGCGAGTCGCCGGTGAACATGCCGCCGTCTAGCACCTTCATGACCTCGTCGGTGATGCGTTCAAAGTCGACGCTGTTTTTTTCAAACATGCCGTATTTGAGGCCGACGAAGTTGGATATGCCCATGAGCATGTATGCCAGGACCTCGCTGTCGATATCGCGCACCTCGCCTTTTTTCTTGCCGCTGTTTATGCTGCGCATGTAGGACTTGCAAAAGTTCTCATAGTACTCGGTGAAGAGCTTGCGGTCCACGTAGAGCGATTCCCAGATTATGTTGTACATATAGGGATTCTTCGCAATGAACTCCAGCCAGGCCTTGATGCCCGCGCGCTCCGCGCTGCGGCGGTCGGGGCAGTTTGAGGTCTTGATGGAGAGCTCCTTCCTTATCCTGTGGCTGAACTGGAGCAGCAGATAGCGGTAGAGGCTGAGCTTGCTGTCGAAGTAGACGTAAAATGTTCCCGCGGCCACGCCCGCGAGCTGGGTTATATCCGCAATATTTGCCCCGTAATAACCGCGCTCGTAGATGAGCTGCGTGGCGGCGGAGAGGATGCTGTTGAGCGTGTCCACGCCCTTTTTGGTCCTTGGTACTTTCAGTAAATCGGTCATGCTTACCTCCGGGTGATACACAACATTTTTGTATTGATTATACGCCTCGGGAGGGCCGCTTTCAATTACTGTTTGCTGAAAATACATCGCCGGATCAAACAATGCTGTATTTGTCCTTGACAGTATTCGCAAAGCCCAGGATCAGGCTTGTGAACAGCAGCGGCTGTTCATACATGGAAGCGTGGCCGCTGTTTTGTATGATCAGATGGTGGCTGTCGCGGATGTTCCGCGCGAGGAACTGCTGCTCCTCTATCGGGGTCAGGTAGTCCTGCTGGCAGGAGACAATGAGCACGGGGCAGGTGACTCTGTCCAGCCTGTCGCGGACGTCGTAGTTGACCGAGCTGTTCGTGAGGCGGATCATGGACTGGATGAAGCTTTGGTTGTTGAAAACGGGTATCAGCTGCTCGCGCCTGCGCTCCATCCAGTCGTTGTGCTCTATGAAGAAGCTGGGGGAGTATATGACGGGTATGGCGGTGTAGTAATAGCTCTCGCCGTCCCCGGTGGCCAGGTTCCAGGCCCTGCCGACGTCGTTGAGCCAGGCGCCGGTGGCGGCGGTGGCGTTGAAGAGCATGAGCCGCTCCACACGCTCCGGGTGCTCTATGGCGTACTCCAGCCCCACCTCGCTGCCGTAGGAGATGCCGGCGATGCAGACCTTCCCGAGTCCCAGGTGGTCGAGCAGCGCGTGGACGAGGCGTATCTGCACGGAGTGGTCATACGGCTCCGTCATCTTGGCGCTGCGGCCCTGGTCGAGCATGTCGAGGAGAATGAGCTGGTTCTGGGCCGAGAGCGGCTGCACGAATTCTGCCCAGCTGCGGCAGGACATCATGATGCCGTTGAGCAGCAGCAGCGGGCGGCCCTCGCCGTGCAGCTCGTAATATATCTGCTTTCCCTCAAATGTGAACTCTGCCATCAGCGCTTACCTATGATGCCGCAGGCGAGCGCCTGGTCCCAGAGCTCGTCCCTGAACTTGGGATGGGCGATGTTTATGAGCGCCTCCACCCTCTGCCGGATGTTGGTGCCTCGCAGGTCGGCCGCGCCGTACTCGGTGATGACGATGTCCACGTCGTTCCTCGAGAGGCTGACCGCAGCTCCGCGCTGGAGCTGGGCGACGATCTTGGAGACCTCATGTCTCTCGCCGGTGGCCTTGTCCTTCACCATGGCGGTGGAGTAGAGCGCGATGATGGAGCGTCCGCCCTTGGACATCTGCGCGCCGACCGCCGTGTCGGACTGGCCGCCGGTGCCGGAAAACTGCCGCGAGCCTATGGACTCCGAGGCGCACTGGCCGGTGAGGTCCACCTCGAGGCTGGTGTTGATGGAGATCTGGTTGTCGTTCTGCGCGATGACGTAGGGGTCGTTCACCCAGGCGCCGTCGTAGAGTGCCACGCCCTGGTTGTGGTCCACGAAGTCGTAGAGCTCCTGCGTGCCGAGTATCATGGTCGCCACCATCTGACCGCGGTTTATCTGCTTGCGCTTGTTGGTGATGACGCCCATCTTGACGAGCTCGGCCATGCCGCTGGTTATGAGCTCCGTGTGCACGCCGAGGTCGTTCTTCTCCTTGAGGAACTCCGCAACGGCGTTGGGGATGCCGCCGATGCCGAGCTGGATGCAGGCCCCGTCCGGCACATAGCCGGCGATGAGGCGGCCTATGCTCATGTCCTTCTCGTTGGAGGGCGCGTCGGGGACGATGGGGACGGGGTAGCCCGCCTCTACAAGGTAGTCCACCTCGGAGCAGTGTACGACGTGGTCGCCGTAGACGAAGGGGTAGTTGGGGTTTATCTCGAGTATCGTGATGTCCGCGGCCTCCATCATGCGGCGCTCATACGTGTTGGAGGTGGACAGGGAGATATAGCCGTTCTTGTCGGGCATCGAGGCGGCGCCGACGTAGATGTTCGGCTTGTTGCGGTAGAGCCACTTTGTGGCGGCCAGGTGGAGATGGTTGGGGATGAAGGCCATGTTGCCCTGCTCGTGGGCGCGGCGCATGGCGGGCGCGTAAAACCAGCCGTCCACGGAGAATGTGTCCGCATATTCGGGCTTGTAAAACTCGCAGGAGTGCGTGGGGTTGCAGTTTACTATCTTGACGCCCTTGACACTGCCCGCCAGGGTGTGGATGTTCTCCATGAAGAGCCCCGCCTCGCTTGCGCCGAGGCCGGTGACCACGATGTCGCCGCTCTTGACTAGCGAGAGGGCCTTTTCCAGGGAGATAATTTTGGAAGTGTAGTCCATAATCCTTTCCTCCGTCGGTATACAGGCGGCCGGCGGGCGGCCGCCTGTACTCAGATTAAATCACAGTCAGCCGATGGCGGCAAGCACGTCGTCGAGCGACATGATGGGGCTGACGAGCTGCAGCTCGTAGTAGCCGCTCTCGCCGGGCTCGAGAGAGATGGTGTTGAGCGCGAGCGAGGTGACGGCCAGGCGGTCGCCGTTGGCGAAGTTGATGGAGCCGCCCATGGGCAGGTGGAACTCGGTGGCCTCCATGATGTCGTTGAAGTTGGCCCAGTTGAGCTCGAGGCCGCTCTCGTCAAGGGCGGTCAGCGCCTGGACAAAGATGCTGCCCGCTATGTAGCCGGCCATGGCGTAGGAGTTGAGGGCGTAGTCGTTGCCGGAGCCGCCGTTTTCAAGCTCCCAGGCGCTTATCGCGGCGTAGAAGGTGAGGTAGTCGTTCATGCCCTCCTCGGTGCTGGTGTCGAGCCAGGCGGTGGAGTAGACCCTGCGGTCTGCGGTGACAGAGCCGTTCTCGACAAAGGCGCCGAGGGTCTCGGCGGAGGCGTTGACGTAGGAGGTGATGACGTCGGCGTTGTAGTCGGCGTCGCGCATGGAGGCCATCAGCGTGGCGAGCGGGACCTGGTTCATGCAGGCGATGACCACGTCGCAGCCGTTGTTCTTGAGGACGTTGACCGCGGCGGAGTAGTCGGTGGCGGCAGCGTCCACATCCTGATAGAATATCTCGACGTCGAGCGTCTCGGCCTGCTTCTTCACGCCGTAGACGAGGCCGGTGCCGGCGTCGTCGGTGGTGGCCACGACGCCGATCTTGGCGGCGCCGAGGCCTATGCCGTTCTCAGCGGGGGCGACGGCGCGGGCGAGCAGGACGCGGCCCTCGGAGTTATAGATGGGCTGCACGGGGTAGATGACCCTGTCGTTGCCGGTTGCGCCCTCCTGATAGAGCTCCGCGATGCCGGTGGCGGCGTAGACCATGGGGACGCCCATCTCCTTGAGGTAGTCGAGAGTCGCGGCGACGGTGTTGGTGCCGAAGTGGCCGACTATCGCGAAGACATGGTCTGTCTCCACCAGGGTCTTGGTGTAGATGAGGCCCTGGGCGGCGTCGAAGCCGTCGTCATAGTGGATGAGCTCTATGCTCTTGCCCTGGAAGCCGCCGTTGTCGTTGTAGGCCTTGAACGCGGCCTCGAGGCCGGCGTTGAAGGGCACGCCGACGGTGGCGTAGCTGCCGGTGGTCGCGGCGGTGTTGCCGACGTAGATGGTGGTGTCGTCCACGCCCTGCACCTCCACGAAGGGGGTGTATTCGTCGCTGGAGGCCTCGGGGGCGTCGGTGTTCTCAGCGGCGGGGGCGTCGTCGCCGGAGGGGGCCGCGCTCGGATCGGATGCGGGTTCGTTCGTCAGGCCGGAGCACGCCGCAAGGGACAGGCAGAGCGCCAGCGCCAGAATGAGTGCCAGTGTCTTTTTCATTTTTACTTCTCCTTTTTTATCTTGTTCCGCGGCTGCGGTTTATGCCTTCTTGTTTCCCAGATATGCCTCTATGAGCTTTTCGTCGTGGATCAGCACATCCGCGCGTCCCTCCATACTTATGCGCCCGAGCTCGAGCACATAGGCGCGGTCGGCTATCTTGAGGGTGGCCAGGGCGTTCTGCTCCACGATGAGGATGGTCGTGCCCTCGGCGCGTATCTCCTGCAGAGCGCGGAAGATGTCCCGGATTATTAGCGGCGCCAGGCCGAGGCTGGGTTCGTCGAGCAGCAGGAGCTTCGGGCTGGCCATGAGCGCCCTCGAGATGGCGAGCATCTGCTGTTCGCCGCCGGAGAGGGTGCCCGCGTGCTGTTTGAGCCGCTCTTCGAGCCTCGGGAACAGAGTGAGCACGCGCTTCATGTTCCGCTCCGTCTCGGCCCGGCTGCGGATGCAGTAGGCACCGGCGCGCAGGTTCTCCTCAACGCTCAGCTCGTTAAAGATCAGCCGCCCCTCCGGCGACATGTTCACGCCCAGCCGCGCCACGCGGCTCGCCCTGCGGCCGCCTATCTCGTTTCCGTCGAACTTCACGCTGCCGGACGCCGGCTTTATCACGCCGCTTATCGTCCTGAGCGTAGTGGTCTTTCCCGCGCCGTTTGCGCCGAGCAGCGCGACTATGCTGCCCTCGTCAACGTCCATGTTGATGTTGCGCACAGCCTGGATGGGGCCGTAATTCACGCAGAGGTCACGAATTTCAAGCAGTGCCATCAGATAACCTCCTCGTCGTCGGCGCCTAGATACGCCTGCTGCACGCCCTCATCCTTCTGGATGACGGCCGGGGTGCCGTAGGCCAGCAGCTTTCCGAAGGCTATGGCGCAGATGTTGTCACAGACATCCATGACCAGTCCCATGTCATGCTCGACCAGCAGGATCGTGCAGTTATACTCGTCCCGAATGCGTCGGATGAGTCCGGCGAGCTCCGCCGTCTCCGTGTCGTTCAGGCCCGCGGCGGGCTCGTCGAGGATTATCAGCCGGGGCGAGCACATCAGCGTGCGCGCTATCTCAATCTTTTTGAGCACGCCGTAGGGCAGGCCGAAGGCGTAGTGGCTGCTGTATTCCGTGAGTCCCATGAACTCCAGCACGCGCATGGCTCTGGCCCTCACGACCTCTTCCTCCGCCCTCAGGCGGGGCAGATGCAGCGCGCAGGAGAACAGCCCCGAGCCGAACTGCCTGTGCCCCGCGATGAGCAGGTTCTCCAGCACCGTGAGCTCGCGTATGACCTCGACGTTCTGGAAGGTGCGCACGATGCCGTGCAATATGACGTCGTGCACGCGCTCCCTCGTGAGGTCGATGGCCTTTCCGCCGCGTCCGCGGAAGAGCAGCTTGCCGGCGGTGGGCTTGTAAAACTGCGTGATGCAGTTGAACACCGTGGTCTTGCCCGCGCCGTTCGGGCCGATAAGGCCGAATATCTCGCCCTCGTGCACCTTGAAGCTCAGCCCGTCCACGGCCTTGACGCCGCCGAAGTGCATTTTGAGCTCCTCGGCCTCGAGCGCCACGCCTTCCTCGAGCTCTCGGTCCATTTCGTTGGACGCGACGGCGCGGAGCTTTTCCTCGGCCGCCGCTTTTTTGGAGAGCAGCCTGTCCAGCTTAGGCTGGAAGCTCTGCCGGACCTCGTCCTTTTTCTTCCGGGCCTCGGTTTCGGCTTCGGCCCTGATGTCGGCTATGCGACGGTCGGCCTCGGCCTTGAGGTCCTCGCGCAGCCCGCCGGCTCTGGACGAGGCGGCCAGCTCTTTGCGCACCTCCTCGCCTATGCGGTCCAGCCTGCGCTGGAGGCTCGCAAGCAGTTCGGCCTGCCGCTCCTGGCTTATCGCGATGCCGGAGAGCAGCGCGTCCGCCTGCAGTTTCTGAAATTTTTCGCGCTCGGCCTGCTGCCGGTGCTGCGTGAGCGCAAGCTCCAGCTCCTGCTGCGTCAGGCCCTCGTATTCGGCGCCCGCCAGCTCGCGCAGCACGGGCTGCTCCAGGGCCAGATATCTGCCGGCGACCTTTTCGGCCTCCCGCCCGGCGCGGAGCTCGCTCAGCTCGCCGATTATCGCTATGCGGTTTTCCAGCTTGCGCACCCGGTTCAGGAGCCTGCGCTCATTAAAGCTGATCCTTGACATAGCTGCGCAGCCTCCTTTCCACTCCCCGCTTTCTTATCCAGCCGCGCAGGGACAGCACCATCTGCGCAAAGCCGCCGGGGAAAAACATTACTACAACGATTATCAGCAGACCCGTCACCATCGTGATGAACGCCGGGTTCTCGGTGAAGAACTGTATCTTGCTCAGGAACATGGACTGGAGCCCGTAGATGGCGAAGGTGCCGAAGGCCGTGCCCCAGAGCGATTTGGCCCCGCCGATGATAACGGCGCCCAGAATGTTCAGGGAGGTGGTGAGCGTCAGCAGCGTGGAAGTGGACGTGGTCATATTGCGGACGTAGAGCATATAGAGCAGCCCGCCCAGCGCTGCGTTTATCGTGGAGATGACGAAGGCCATGAGCCTGTATTTCATCAGGCTGATGCCCATCGCCTGGGCCGCGGAGGTGCTGTTTTTCATGGCTATCATCGCGCGGCCGATGGGGCTGCGTATGAGATTCGAGGTCAGCAGCATCAGCACGATGAAGGTGAAGGTGATGAGCAGATAGACGGCGTTTTCGTTGACGTTCACGCCGAAGAGGCAGACGTTGGTGATGTCTATCTTGATGGTGGCCTTGAGCGCCATGAGCGCGTTGCGGATGACCTCGGCCAGCGCGAGCGTCATAATGGCGAGGTAGATACCCTCTATCCTGAGCGAGATGAAGCCGACTATGACGCCGATGGCGATGGATATCGCCAGTGTTGCGAGCAGAGTGAGGTAGTACGGCGCCCCCAGGCCCTGGATCAGATAAAACGCCGTGTACGCGCCCAGGCCTATGAAGCCCGCCGTGCCCAGCGACGCCAGGCCCGAATAGCCGAGCAGCAGGCAGAAGCCTATCGCCACTATTGCATATATTAGCGTGTTGCCCATGGCATAGACGAACGAGGACGACAGCAGCCCGTTCATCGCGGCAAATTGCAGCGCGGCCAGTATCACGCCCGCGGCAACTATCTTCACGCCCGGCTGACCCATAATCGAGGCCCGCCCGGCAGCGCCGGCTTCGGCCCTGCGCTCGGGGACGACGGCATCTATGTATTCTTTCTTCAGATCCACAGTCACACCTCACACCTTCTTGACGGTCTTCTTGCCGAAGAGGCCTTCCGGTTTCAGCAGGATGGCCAGCAGCATCAGCACGTAGACGACGACCATCTGCCAGCGTGAAATCCCGGAAAAGGCCTGGTAATTCGCCAGGAAGCCCACGCAGCTCGAGACCACCGGAATGAGTATCGCGCCGATGACCGGCCCGTAAAAGGTGGAGAAGCCGCCCAGGATGCCGGCCAGGAACGCGTTGACCTGTATGGTGGTCATGAAAGAGGCCGAGATCGTCGTGCCCCCGCCGGCGTACATCACCGCGGCCAGGACACCGAGCGCTCCCGCGAGCGCCCAGGAGACGGCCGTAATCTTTCGCGTGTCCACGCCCATCAGCTCCGCCGTGAACTCGTTCGAGGCAGTGACCCGGACGCCCAGGCCCCATTTGCTGTACTTGAGCAGGATGAAGAGCGCGCCGAGCACCACAACGCTTATGGCCAGGCAGATGAGCGCGTGCTTTGTTATGATGACGCTGCCGCCGAACGCGGGGATGGAGATGTTGGGAGAAACTCCCGCCTCCACGGTGTTGTAAAACGCCTCGAAGGGTATCCTCTCCGGCGTTCCGAAGATCAGCGGTATGCCGCCGAAGAACAGCGAGACTATGCCCATCGTGATTATCTGCTTGCCTATGGCGTTCACATGCCTGCCGTTGCGGAAGATCACGAGATCGATGAGGAGACCTATGATGATGCCGACGACGACGCCCGGAAACACGCCTATCCAGACGGGCAGCCCCTGGTCTTCAAGCAGGTCCGCGACGATATAGCAGCCGAAGGCGGCGATTGAGCCCTGCGCAAAGTTCGTGGTCGTAGAGGTGCGGAAGATGAGCGTGACCGCAAAGGCGGCAAGCGCCGTGACGCATACGCTCAGGAGCGAGCCGCAAATGGTGGAGAGAAATGACGCAAACAAATTATCAACCCCATTTGATGACGTTGGCCGCCCAGGTGTAACCGATGCCGGCGGCTATCATGGAAATGACGGTGCCGTCCTTGACCTTGCCCTGCTCGAGCGCGAGCTTGAGGGAGAGTATCTGGTCGACCTGGCCTATGTGGCCGTAGTCCTCGAGGTAGATGGTCTGGTCCTCGGTGAGGCCGAGGTCGGCGAGCATGGCCTTGTGGCCGGAGCGCTTGATGTGCAGGATGTCGAGATAGCCGATGTCCTTGCGGGTCATGCCGGATTTGCGCAGCGCTTCGTCTATGCAGTGGTACCAGTTGGGCATGGAGGTGGAGTTGAGCATGCCCTTCATCTTGGGGGAGTCCATGAGCCGGAGCATGCCGAACTCGGACACGTTCTCCGCGGTCACGGGCTCGACGATGCCGCCGACCTTGGAGCCGCAGGTGTGCACGACGGAGCCGTCGCTCATTATATGGGTGCCGAGCAGCTGGTTTTTCTCGTAGCCCTTTTTGAGTATGAGCGCGCCGCCGCCGGCGCCGAGGTTGAACATGAAGGAGACGCCGCTGTCGGTGAAGTCTATGAAGTCGCAGTTGCGATAGCCGCCGGCCACCAGGATGGTGTTGCACTCATCATCCGCGAGGAGGATGTCCTTGGCCAGCTTCATGGCCGACACGGTGGTGCAGCAGCGGTTCTGCACGTCGATGCCCCAGGCGCGGCGGGCGCCGATGCGGTCCTGGATATAGCAGGCGGAGGTGGTGAGGGGGTACTCCTTCCACTCCTCGCCGAAGCAGAGGATGGCGTCTATCTCCATGGGGTCGATGCCGGTGTTCTTCAGGCAGTCCAGAGCCGCGAGCGCGCCCATCTCCTGCGTGCCGTCGCAGGGCTTGTCGGAGGGAATGCGCTTTTGACGTATGCCCAGTTTGTTTATGACGGCGTCCTCGGACCAGGTGCCGCCGGTAGCCTCGGATATCTCCTTGGCCGTCATGTAATTGTCCGGAAGGTAAACTCCTATTCCAACTATGCCCACGGGTACGTTGTTCATATTTCTTCGCGCTCCATCTTAGTTATTTGTGAACGTTCATTCACATTGTCATAGATATATCATTCGTCGGCTTGTATGTCAATACAATTAATGCGCATTTTAACAGGTTTTTTATCCGCTATTTTCACAAATATTTTGTCTTATATTTGGCATTGACAAAATCTAGGCGCTGTGCTATCATACGAATTATGAATCAGCGTTCACCAACATTCTTATAGGAGGCAAACAGCAATGAAAGGCATCACGATTTCCGAAATGAAGGTAGGAGACAGCGCGTCCTTTACCAAGACCGTCTCCGAGCACGACGTATACACCTACGCCGGCGTCAGCGGCGACTTCAACCCCGCCCACGTCAACGAGGTCGAGGCCCAGAAGGGCATGTTCGGCAAGAGGATTGCCCACGGCATGCTCTCCGCCGGTTTCATCTCCACCGTTCTCGGCACGCAGCTGCCCGGCCCCGGCACCATATACATGGGCCAGGAGCTCCGCTTCACCAAGCCGGTGTTCTTCGGCGACACCATCACCGCCACCGTCACCGTCGCCGAGCTCATCCCTGAGAAGAACCGCGCCATTCTCGACACCGTCTGCACCAACCAGAACGGCGACGTCGTCATAAAGGGCAAGGCCACCGTGATGCCGCCCAAGGAATAAGCATAGCCGCGATAACTAAAAAACGCCCCCTGGTGCAAGACTTTTGCATCAGGGGGCGTTTTGCGTCCTCGGCCCGGGCTTTACGGGTACATCTCATATATGTAAATGTGACCGGCCTGTGATTTTTTGCGTGCGCGGCCTATGGTATGCTATAATCACTTTGAGAGGGGGAGACGCATGTACAAGGTGCTGCTCGTGGACGACGATGTCCACATCCTCAACGCAAACGAGACCTATCTCGCCCGCCTGGGCTACCAGATAAGCCGCGCGGAGGACGGGGAACGGGCCCTGCGGCTCGCCTCCTCCGCCGCTTTCGACGCCATAGTGCTGGACGTGGACATGCCCGACATGGACGGCGTCGCCGTATGCAGCCGCCTGCGCGAGGTGAGCGCCGTACCCATAATCTTCCTTTCCGCCTACGCCCGGACGGACGACCGCATACGCGGGCTCATGGCCGGGGGCGACGACTACATCGGCAAGCCCTACTCCCTCGTGGAGCTGGAGCTGAGGCTCCGGCTGCGGATACAGAGGCACCTCAAGGTGGAGACCGGCGAGGTGCTCCGCTACGGCGCGCTGGAGGTGGATCTGGGCCTGCGCGAAGCGCGCTTTCAGGGCGAGGCCGTGGCACTGACCGCGCTGGAGTTCGACCTGCTGGCCTTCCTCGCGCGGAATCCGGACATGGTGTTCTCCTATGAGCAGCTCTACGACCGGGTCTGGAAGGCGCCCATGAACCATGGACTGCACAACATACAGGTCTGCATGGCCCGCGTCCGCCAGAAGCTGGACGCCCTCAGCCCCGGAGTGCACTGGATAGAGACGGTGCGCCGCAAGGGCTACCGCTTCAACAGCTCCGCCGGGACATGAAAAAGCCCCGGGCGGTGATGCCCGGGGCCGTGGGATCTGCGCTTATTTTTTCTTTTTGAATACACCCGCCGCGGCCGCTCCCACCGCGCCGCAGACCGCGACTCCCGCGGCCGCCAGCACGACCGTCTTCACGGCGTCCGCCCCGTCAGGGCCGCTCTGCTCCGGCATGTCCGGGGCTGCTACCTCCACGTCCTCCGCCGGCTCCGCATACGGCGAGGCGGTCGGCGCCGGTTCGGGCGTCGGCTCGGGAGTGGGTTCGATAGTCGGCTCAGGCGTGGGCTCTGGGGTAGGCTCAGGGGTCGGGGGCATGGTGTGCTCTGAGGCCGTCGTGCCCAGTATGGGCGGCTGATATGTCGGCTCCGGTGTGGGTTCCGGTGTAGGCGTCGGCGTGGGCTCCGGGGTCGGCTCGGGCGTCGGCGTGGGGCTGGGCTCCGGCTCGCGCACGGGCGGGAACAGCGTGGTGCTGCCGCCGCGGTTGCCGCCCTGGTCCTCGTCGCTGTCCTCCTCCGCGGGCAGGAGGAAGCCCCGGGAATACCAGTATTTGCTCCCGTCCGGGTCAGCCGCCGCGAGGCGGAAATACCTCGGCTCATTGTCGTCGGCAAGGTAGAAGACGCCGGCGTAGCCCTCTTCGGAGCTGCCCGTCGCCTCGAAGTCGTAAAAGTCCATCCAGGCCTCACCGTCAGGTGAGGCCTGACCCCAGACGTCATACGTCTGGAGGCCCTCGGGCAGCTCTTCAAAGAGGAGCGACGCCGTCACGGCCTCGCCGCCCGTCCAGCGCGCGTCCGTCACGGCGAGCTCGGCGGTCTCGTACCAGTACACCGTCAGCGTGAGCGGCAGCAGCGAGGGCAGAGCATCGCCGTTTTCGTCGAGAAAGGCGCCCGTCAGCTCCGCCGTGCCTTCGCTCTGGCCATTGTGTTCGCCCAGCTCCCAGGAGAGCGATAGCGTCTCATAGCTCTCCTGCCCTTGCTCGAGGACGGGGACCTCCAGCGTCTCTGGAAGCAGCTCAGCCGTCAGCGGAGTGCCCGCCTCGAGGTGTATGTCCTCCGGCTCGGCGCTGCTGTTGTCCACGACCGGCCTGGACCACTCGACGGCGTTCTCGTACCCGGTGGAGCCGGTCAGGGAGACCGCCGCTCCGGCCTCCTGCTCTATGAGCGTGCCCTCGCCTGTGAGGGCAAAGTCGGCATAGTGGATGATGAGCTGGCCGCCGGCTTTCACGGTGATGAGCGGCGTCTCACCCAGCACAGCCTTTATGACGGCGCGCTCCTCCGGTCCGCCCACGGATATCGGCCCGATGGAGAGGCTGCCGCCGCTCTCGATGACGACCGGCCCTGTGACGGTGAGGTTCAGCTGCCCGGCATAGAACCCGGAGCCCTCCTCCGGGCTGAACTGAGAGCCCACGACCGTGTAAGACACCGTCTGGCCCTCGCCGATGGTGAGCGCCCCCAGCTCGACATTGTGCTCGGGTATCTCCTCGCTCCCGGACGTCTCCCCGCCCCCCGCGGGCGGCTCGAGCACCAGGGCCAGCGCCGGAGCGCCGAGGCTGAGGGCCAGCGTACAGCATATCAGCAATATACTCAGTCGTTTTTTCATACGAACTTCCTTCCCGGAGGTGATCCGATGCGCAAAGATACCCGGTTGAGCCTTCTTATCCTCTCGGCCTTCCTCCTTGTCGGGCTGCTGGCCGCGCTGGGCCAGTATCGCTGGGACAACAAATACACCTCCGCGCTCAGCGGCGGCTGGGGCTTCAACGTGCTCCAGTCCGACCCGGAGCAGCCCGCGTGGCTCGTGGACGGCTGGGAGTTCTACCCCGGCGAGCTGCTCTCGCCCGAGGACTTTGCCGCCGGGCGGCAGGCGGAGGAGTACACCTACGCCGGGCAGTACCCGAACTTCAGCGCACAGCTCGGCAGTCCCTACGGCGAGGCGACCTACCGCCTCGTGCTGGAGAACCCCGGCGAGAGCGTGGAGCTGAGCCTCTACCTGCCCGAGCTGCTCTGCGCCGGGCGCGTCTACATAGGCGGCGAGCTCGCGGGCGAGCAGGGCAGCGTAGAGCCCTATGAGCCCCGCGTCATGGACGGCGTCTACTCCTTCACCGCCTCCGGCAGCACGGAGATAATCATACAATGCGCCAACTATACGCACTACTACTCCGGCATGTACTACCCTCCCGCGGTGGGGACGCCCGGCGCGATTGCCCGGCTGACGTCCGCGCGGCTTGCCGTGTACGGGCTGCTGTGCTTTTTCTCGCTGGCGGCGGCGCTTTTGAACCTCTCGCTCTGGGCGCTGGGCCGAGACAGGCTGACGCGCCGCCTCGGTCTGCTCTGCACGGCCTATGCGCTGCGCATGAGCTACCCATTCCTGCGCACGCTGGGCGTGCCGGCGATACGCTCGCTCTATGCCGCGGAGGACTTCTGCGCCGCGGCGGTGCTTCTCTGTGCGATTTTGCTCGCGGGCGAACTCTCGGGCACGGCGCGTCTCGGCTTCCAGCGCCGGTCCGCGGTCCCGGCCGCGGCGGCGATGTGCGCGGTATGCGTGATTTTTCCGGTTTTTATCCTACCACATGCGCCGCTGCTTATCAATATCTATGGTTTGCTGCTCTTTGCATGGAAAATATTAGCGGGCGTTTATCTCACCTTCCTCTCTGCCCGGGCGCTGCGGGAGCGGGTGTCGCTGGGGCGGTATCTGCTCTGCTCGGCGGGGCTCTACGGCTTTTCCCTCGCGGTCTCTGCGCTGACGGCGGGCTATCTGGAGCCCGAGTTCGGGGCCTGGCCGGAGGAGTACGGGACCTTTGCGCTGGTCGCCGGCTTTGCGGCGCTGATGGTGCACCGAGGGGTGCTGCTGGTGAGGGAAAACCGCCGTCTGAACGAACACCTGAGCGAGGAGGTGGCGCGCAAGACCCGCGCGCTGGAGACCCTGCTCGGCGAACGGCGCGAGCTGCTGGCGACGCTGGTGCACGACATCAAGAACCCGCTCTCCGCCGTCCGGAGCTACGCCGACCTCGTGCGCAGCAGCAGCGTGGAGCTCGACGCCGAGACCGCCGCCTGCCTCAACGCGCTCTCGGAGCGCGTGGGGGCCGTGGAGAACAGGTTCGGCCTGCTGCAGGATTTTTCCCGCGCCGAGCGCGCCGCCGGAAAGGAAAAGCTGGCGCTCTCGTCCTTCCTGCGCGGCTTTTACGAGAGCAACCGGCCGGACATCGAGCTCGGCGGCCAGCGCTTTGCGCTGGAGCTCCCGAGGGAGGAGCTGTACGTCTCCGCCGGGGAGAACCAGCTGCGCGCGGCGCTGGAGAATCTCTGCTACAACGCGCTCTCCTTTACGCCTCCGGGCGGGCGCATCACTCTCTCGCTGCGGCGCGAGAGCGGCAGCGCGGTCATATGCGTGGCAGACACGGGCAGCGGCATCGCGCCCGAGGACCTGCCCCACGTCTTCGAGCGCGGCTTCACCCGCCGCCCCGACGGCAGCGGCGAGGGCCTCGGCCTCTACATCGTCCGCACCTTCGCCCTCGAACACGGCGGCCGCGCCGAAGCCGAGTCCCAGCCCGGCAAAGGCAGCACCTTCAAACTGCACCTGCCCCTTGCGTGAGGGTGGGCAATGGAAATGACAAATCGCCGGAGCGGTGTAAAACCGCTCCGGCGACCTGCTATGTTCCTAAGAGCCAAATATTGCACCTGCGATTTGAGTCTGACCGGTCTTCACACGCTTCCTGCCCATAAGTAAATCTTATGATTGGTCTGAGAATCCGTAAGAAGGCTGGTAAAGTCAAATGGTCCTGGAGGCTTGCATACGAAGGCAGCGGTGACATAGAGTTTGTAGAACCCGCTGCAGGTGGAGATATCATGGCTGTCATAACAATTCCGGGACTCAGGCCGCAGGTAGACAAAATACTTCCGGGCACATTCAAGCACGCTCCCACCGGGGGGGTGCAAGACAGAGATAAAGGTAATAACAGAGGAGATATCCTATCCCGAGTCAGAGATATGCAGTAAACTGTCAGGCGCTGCGGCGGACGCATTTGTCCCCAAGCTGGATATCTCCGGCTGTGAGACGATAGTATGCGTAAGAGCAGGCCTAAAGGAAGAAGGTCTGCCGTAATACCTGGAGTGGCCAAACTGCTTGGTGGAAAGCTGGCATGCACGCAACATGTGGTGGACAGGGAACTTCTCCCGTACAAGCTACAGGTAGACCAGTCCGGCGTGATGATAAAGCCCAAACTGTAGGGGCCGTAAATCACGTTTCCGGCATAGTCTCCAGCACTTTTGTTGCGGCAAACACCGACCCCACTGCACCAATCTTCAACTGTTGTGACTATGGCATAGTTGCGGATATGGACGAAGTCTCCGGCGCTATGCTCACAGCGTTGAATAAGTAAAAAGCGAGCCGCACAGACAGCTTTGCTGACTGTGCGGCCGCAGCCGGGAAAAGTCAGGAGGAGTCGGCAATGTAGCTGAAATTTGAACAGTCACAGAGACAAACAAGCACTATAACCCGGCAGCTCATACAAACTGTCAAGATACTTCAGATGAGCTCTCAGGAGCTCATGGAATACATTTGCGAGCAGGCCACGCAAACCCCGGTGATTGACATAGATGCGATCAGTTTCTCCGAATTTCAGGACAAAATTGACTGGCTGCGCAGCTGCGAAAGGCACGAATACGCCTCTGTTATGACGGACAGCAAGGGTGACGTGACCGAGGCCTTCAAAACCAAGTCTGAAACAGTGTTGCACTGTATGGAATTGCTGCGCGGTTTTTCTCCCCCAAGTGTGTGAGCCGCAGGGCTTAAGGTGTGTCTCGCCGCACAGATAGCACTACATCCCGGCGACAAAATAGCGGCCCAAATTATTGAGCGCAACCTCGGCAGCGTGGTGCGGGTCCATTAAGCTCATATTGCCCAGGCTTTGGGCGCATCCACTACCGAGGTGCGTGCCGCCGTGGAAAGGATAAAGCTCCTCTCCCCCAACCATTTCCGCATGCTTTGACGACAATGACAATATCTATTTTACAGTTCCGGACGCACAGATAAGCGTCGAATGCAGCCAACTTAAAGCCAATCTATTCCAGCCACATACTCCTCGTTTGAGGATAAGCCAGTATTATAAGCAGCTCTTTCGGGACTCGGGCGACGAAAGCATAAAGGAGTATCTGAGTAAAAACCTGGGCTCCGCGCAGTGGCTCATAAGGTGCGTCTCCCAGCGCGAGGATACTCTGCCCGGATGTATAAAGGCCATTGCGGACATACAGTGCGAGTACATTCTCGGCAACAGTTCCGTACTCATTCCCATGACTCTGGGGGATGTTGCAGAGCGTATGGGCGTTCACAAATCAACAGCCAGCAGGATGATACGCAGTAAGTTTATACAGTGCAACATGGGCATACTTCCGATTAAGAGCTTTTTCATACAGAAATTTGGCAGGAAAAGCAGCGAACGCGATTCTGCTGACTTAGCCCGATCCATGATATTGAAGATCGTGGGCAGCGAAGACAAGCGCGATCCCCTTCAGAGCAGAAAATATGTGGGCTCATGGCCAAAGGCGGCGTGGATATTTCCTGGAGAACAGCAGCAAAATATCGAGAGGCCCTCGGCATCCCTGGGTCTTTCATACGCAGGGCTTCCACTTGAACCGTATCGTGACTTGAATGGGTAAAAAGCGGAGCAGTGCAGAGGCTCCGCTTTGGACTGCCTATATCGTCGGCTTGTTTTAAGCCACCGGGATAGTTAATTTAGGCGGCGCTTTCCGTCAAGTCACAATCTGCGCCCTCAAGGCCTAACGACCTCATCTATTTTCTACTTGGCCGCCTTGGGCGTAGATTATCTTGGTGAACCGCCAGACGAGCTGGGTGGTAATTTCGCCCTCATGCGGCTTTCAGATGATTTAAGCGTCTAAGCCATAAGAATTGGGGCCAACTTATAATTGGATTGGCTAACATTGTACGGTTCGCCTGGCTCATTAGCGTTTTTAACATAAGGTAACCTATAGAGTTTCTGTAAATATCTCATATGCCAAATGGCACACCGTACTTCTGACGCCTGCGCCACTTATGCAACGCTAGTTTGGGATAATATAATTGCGAAGTTTGAGCCTGCCCGCCACGGCCGAACATGAGCATACAATAGCATCTATCACGGCAAAACTCTAAGCATCTTGGTTAGCGCGCCGGGGCCTAATCCGAAGCTATTAATCTCTAGTTTAAAATCGTACTGGTCGGCATGACTCCACATCCTACCGCTGACTTTGGCGGCTGGTCTAAAGTTGTGCTCCGACACTGAAGTCTAAAATACAGGCGGCCATGGAGGTCGCCTGTATTGCTATATGCAGTGCTTTTACTCTGTCCGAGTTTAGAGAAGCCTCAGAATATTTTGCATGGTAAAGGCCAGATTCTCTTTTGAGTGCTCTCTGCTAATTGAGAGGTCCTGGGGAAGCCGGTTTATCGTAAAGATTGCCTTTATTCCCTCCTCGTAGAAACGATCGGATTCCAGCTCTGAGCCTCCGACCACCGCTATGACTGGCTTGCCGCTCTTTGCCGCCCTATGTGCCACTCCAACCACTACTTTTCCGTGAAGGCTTTGGCTGTCAAGCATACCCTCTCCAGTAAAAATAAGGTCTGCGTCTGCAATGACGTCGTCGAAGGCCACGACATCCAGTACGGTTTCAATACCCATCTTGAGCTCTGCGGCGAAAAAGGCCGCCATGCCGACACCCATAGCTCCGGCCGCTCCCCCTCCCGGCAGAGACGCGAGGTCACGCCCAAGGTCACGCTTCACTACATCGTTTAAATGCCGCAGCCCGTCGTCAAGTCTCTCAACCATCTCAAAATCCGCACCCTTTTGTGGGCCGAAGACATACGCCGCACCGGCTCTGCCAAACATCGGGTTATCTATGTCACACATGGCCGTGATCTCCACTCCGTTTAGCAACTCGCTTTTTCCAGACATGTCTATCCGGTCTATGTTCTGAAGCGTATCTCCCACTGGTATGAACTCTCTGCCGTTCTCATCAAAAAACTTCACGCCGACGGCACAAGCCGCTCCGCAGCCGCCGTCATTTGTCGCGCTGCCTCCCAGGCCAACGACCAGCCGCTCAGCCCCTTTCTTCGCCGCTGCCAGTATAAGCTGCCCGACACCGTATGTCGTAGTCTGGCCCGGGTTACCACATCCGGCCATTAGAGGGAGGCCTGCGCAAGCAGCCATCTCTATTACGGCAGTTTTCTTATCCCCCAGCATACCGTAAAAAGTGCGCATCGGCTTGAATCGTGGTCCTACGGCCTCCAGCCAGATCTTATCTCCCCCCACTGCCGCTAAAAATGCATCCACACTGCCCTCTCCCCCGTCTGCAACGGGGATGGATACTATATTACATTTGGGCAGCCAGCTTAAAATGCACGACTTCATTATCTCGCACACTTCGTTTGACGACATCGTTCCCTTAAATGAGTCCGGAATTAATACAATTTTGTTCATCATTTCGCCCCACGATCATGGATTCATTACTCAAAATTAATAGCAAACATCCTCATTTCATCTTCAACCCTATTTACTGACAGACGTGGCTTTGCCTTTATCGGATGTTCAAAGCTTGGACAAGATTTAACCGCTACATCTGATATTCGCCGCTGTACTTCGTAGTGACCGCGGGAGCCTTCACAGTTTCAGCCCCATAGGTGCGTCGGAAAAAATGCGTCCGTCCATGAGCCTCAACGAGTCAGATATCTCCGGGCGAAAGTCCATCAGCTGCAGGACCTGCGTCTCTAAATCGATCCCTGGGGCAACTTCGCAGAGCACCAGCTTTCCTTCGTGCAACCGGAAAACCGCTCGCTCGGTAACATACATGGTCTCATGACCATTCGCTTCGGCCTGTGCGGCACAATAGGTTATCTGCTCAACCCTCTGCAGGAACTTCCTGCGCCGTCCCTCTGAAGCAATTTTCAGTCTTCCGTCCTCCACTTTTACATCAATTCCGCCAGCGGTAAACGAGCCGCAAAATATAACTTTGGCCGCATTTTGGGTTATATCAATGAATCCTCCGCAGCCGGCGATTCTTCCACCAAAACGACTGACATTTACATTCCCCAACGAGTCTGCCTGTGCCATGCCCAGGAAAGCCAAGTCCACTCCACCGCCGTCATAAAAATCAAACTGCGAGGCCTGATCAAGAATAGCTGTCACGTTTACACTTCCTCCGAAGCGGTCACCTCCGCAGGGTAGTCCTCCAATTGCCCCAGACTCAACCGTCAAAGTGATTTTTTCAAATATCCCCTCCTCAGATGCGACGGAAGCGACCTGCTCCGGCATACCGATTCCCAGATTTACAACGGCGGCCCTGTGAAGCTCCATTGCGGCTCTTCTGCCTATTATCTTACGGATATCCAAGGGAGATCTTTTGGTTTCACGCAGCGCTTCAAATCCATCTCCAGTCAGCGCACCGTTGTATTCGTATCCATAACACTGTGCCTGCTCCTGTGCGGATTCTGCAAGCACGATGGCGTCGACGATGCAGCCCGGAATCTTCACCTTCCATGGATCGAGCCTGCCGTTCGGCACGATCTTTTCCACCTGCACAATAACCTTGCCACCGGAGTTGTGCGCGGCCTGAGCGGCTGCGCAGGCATCCACGGAAAGCGCTTCGCGTTCGAAAGATATATTGCCCGCCTCGTCACAATAAGAGCCACGAATGAGCGCAATATCAATTGGGAAAGCCTTATACAGCAGCCATTCACGCCCGTCAAGCACCACACACCCGACCAAGTCCTCGGTCGTGAGAGAATTGACCCGGCCGCCCTCAACTCTGGGATCGACAAACGTTCGAAGCCCTGTCTGGCTCAAGATACCCGGCCCGTGCGCCGCAATTTCTCTCAAGAGGCGAGCCATTATCCCCTGGGGGAGATTGTAGGCCTCGATCTGCCCTGATGCAGCCAAGGCCGCAAGCGCAGGCTGCAGGTTCCAATGCCCGCTTATGACTCGGCGCACCAAGCCAACATGTGCGAAATGGTCTACCCCACAGCCGTTTTTCAAGCTCTGGCCAGCGCAACACACCAGCGTAAGATCTTTTGGAGTACCATTTTTTAAGAATCTCCGTTCAACCGCTCTGTACAACGTCTCCGGCATGCAATAGGAGAGGAACCCAGCAGTACATACTGTGCTACCGCTCTTGATAAGCGCGGCAGCCTCCACCGCGGACATGATATTTGGCGAGCTTATAACGCCACCCCCCTGTAAACAATAATTGTATCCGTCTCCAATGCGTCTTGCAAAGGCAGACTCTGACTGAATCGGCACCTGATGGCATTATAACATTGCTCAAAAATAAATCAATTTAATTTTCAAATAATGTCGGAAAAATTAAAAATATACATTAAAGAAAAAAACATCATTGCGAAATTAAGTACTAAAAATACCGATTTTATGGTCAAATTGCGATTATTTGGGCTCTAAGAAAGGCTTGACAGTCAATTATTCTTCGAGTAATATATAGAAAAAATAAATTATTCGAAATAATAAAATTAGGAGGAAAGAAAAAATGAAGAAGAAACTATTAGCAATGTTGGTATGCATTGCCATGCTTTTTGCATTGGCTGCATGCTCGAGCGAGTCCGCTGGCGACGCATCAGACCCCCCCGCCGAGGACAGCTCCGCTCCCGTTGAAGAGTCCCCCGCAGAAGCCGCGGGTGAACTCACCACAATCGGCGTCTCCTTTATGAAGACCGGCGCATTCATGAACAAGCTCTTTGAAGGCATGCAGGACGCCTGCAGCGAGCACAACATCAAGCTGATCGACTACTACGCCGAAAACGACATTGAGACCCAGGTAAACCAAGTCGATGACCTCATCCAGCAGGAAGTTGACGCTCTTATAATCATGCCTGCCGACACCACCGGCATCACTCCTGCGCTGCTCGCAGCCGACGAGGCCGACATACCCGTCGTCTCTATAGATTCCGAGTGCCTCCGCGGGGACCTGACCATCGCCTACGTCGCGTCCGACAACTACGAAGCCGGAGCGCTCGCCGCCGACGATTTCCTCGCCCGTATGCCTGATGGAGCCAAGATAGTCGCTCTGACCGCGCCCGAAATTGAGTGCTGCGTCCAGAGGTATAACGGTTTCTTTGATAAGGTCAAGGCTGCTGGTGACAAGTACGAGATAGTCGCTGAGCAGTCCACCGAGGCCCTCATGGACAACGCTCTCAGCGTCATGGAGAACATCTGCCAAGCCTATGAGTTCGACTGCGTCTTTGCCGTGAACGATGGTTCTGCTCTCGGTGCAATAGCAGCCCTGCAGTCCGCGGACATTGAGGGCACCCTCATTTACTCCGTCGACGGCGAGCAGGCCTGCATGGATTACCTGCCCTCCGGTTGGGCAACTGGTAACTCGGCGCAGGACCCCTACTCCATGGGCTATCAGGCGGCGGAAATTCTCATAAAGCACTTCAACGGCGAGTCTTATGAGTACGAGAACCTCCTGCCGGTTAACTTTGTGACTGCGGAAAATTATAGCGAGTTCACTGGCTTCTAATTCCTTAAAGCACACTTGGGAGGAAGCGTTCGCCGATATTTCGGAGGAACGCTTCCTTTTGCTCAACAAGCAGGCAAAAAGCCTGGCCCCACAGAGAGGTGAAAAGCATGTCCGAATTACTACTTAACGTTGAAAACGTTACCAAGACCTTCCCTGGCGTGGTTGCTTTGGACAATGTGAGTCTCAAGGTCAACAAGGGAGAGATTCACGGTCTCATTGGAGAGAACGGGGCAGGGAAAAGCACCATAATAAAGATTCTGGCCGGTATATATCGTCCGGATAGCGGGAAGCTCAGCTTTGACGGCGAGGAATACGCCGGAGATACGATAAGCGGCTCAATAGGCAGAGGCATCAGCGTCATATATCAGGAGCTCTGCCTTGAGCCATATATGACCGTATATGAGAATATTGTGCTCGGCCTGGAAGAATACAGGCACGGGTTTTACAGTGCATATGAATCGAAAAAAAAGGCTGCGAAAATATTGGAGGAGCTTGGCCTGGAGCTGCCATTGGACACCATGCTGTGCAAGCTGGACATCGCGATGCAGCAGATGGTCGAAATAGCAAAGGCTCTTTCAAGAAACGCAAAGCTTATAATACTGGACGAACCTACGAGCTCCATTTCCACAAAAGAGATTGATAAGCTTTTCAGCATCATGGAAAATCTCAAAAAGCGCGGAGTCTCCAGCTTGTTCGTATCCCACAAATTAGAGGAAATAGAGCGAATCTGCGACCGAATAACGATCTATCGTGACGGGAAGCTCATCAGCTCCGGTCGCACAGCCGATTATACGCGCGACCAGATGGTGCGTGATATGGTTGGGCGTGAGGTCTCAAATTATTATACGAAGACGCACACCGTGGGCAGCGACGAGGTTGTGCTAAAGGTAGATCACCTAAAATCCGTCGGGCTAGTCAGGGATGTTAGCTTCGAGTTACGCAAAGGAGAGGTGCTTGGAGTTACGGGTATGGTCGGCTCCGGCCGTACTGAGATAGCACAAGTTCTCTTTGGCCTGCACCCAGGTTACGATGGAAAGATCATAGTCAAGGGTAAAGAGTTGAAACTAAAGTCCCCTCGGCAGGCCATAGCAAATGGCATTGTTCTTGTACCTGAAAATCGCAAGGAGCAGGGTATCATCCAGCAAATGGATGTTGGCTATAATATCACGCTCGGTATATTAAAACAGCTCATACATTTTATCTTTTGCAATAGGCGGACCGAGGAGTCCATCATTTCGAAATATATGAGTTCTCTCAGAATAAAAGCCACATCGGAAAATCAATGTATAGGCAGTCTGAGCGGCGGCAACCAGCAAAAGGCCATACTCGCGCGCTGGATTGTCGCAAAGCCTGATGTTCTAATACTCGATGAACCTACGAGAGGCATCGACATAGGGGCTAAAGCCGAAATATATGCGATCATCAACGACCTGGCAAGCCAGGGCGTGTCGATTATTGTCATATCTTCTGAGCTGCCTGAGGTGATCAACGTCAGCGACAGGATAATGGTAGTAAGAGAAAAGCGCATCGTCGCCACACTTGAACCGGACGAATTTTCTCAAGAAAACATCCTTAACTACAGCGTGGGAGGTAAAACCAAATGAGTGCCAAGCAGCTCGCAGTCAAGTTTTTCATGCCTGTATACTCTTATTTCAAGCGTAATATAGCCACGATAATTGGGCTGGTGATTATGTGTTTGTTTGTCAGCCTTATTTCTCCAAAGTTCTTCTCTTGGTCGAACTTTACAAACGTATGTCGCCAGATAAGTACGAACTGCTTCATCGCGTGTGGTATGACCTTTTGCATATTGATCGGTGGTATAGACCTCAGTGTTGGCCCAGTATTGGCATTTGCAGGCGCGCTTAGTGCTTTTCTTATGGAGACCACCACATTACCCATCTGGTTTGTCATAATAATCACAATTTCTTTGTGCTCCTTAGTCGGCCTGTTCAATGGTATCGTAATAGCCGAGACAGAGATTGCGCCGTTCATTGTTACGCTGTCTACTCAGCAAATAGTCCGAGGGTTTGCTCTCTTGCTAGGCACTGGTATGCCAATATACATTCTTAATGAGGACTTTATTAACATCGGTGTTGCCAAACTCGGCGACTTTTCGCTGCCCGTCTATTATGCCGGCGTCTTCTTTATACTGTGCTGTATCCTGCTAAACAAAACAAAGTTTGGCCGCTGCATTTATGCTATTGGCGGTAACCGCACCGCCGCAAGATTCGCTGGGATTAATGTCAAATCGAAAGAAATAATGGTATACACGCTCTCTAGCTTTCTCGCTGGAATTGCAGGCATCGTCCTGGCAGCTCGTCTTAGCTGTGGTAACCCTTCCACCGGCGAAGGCTATGAATGTGATGCTATCGCGGCCGTTGTCCTCGGCGGAGCCAGCTTTTCCGGCGGCGTGGGCACACTCGGCGGAACCTTGCTGGGCTGCTTCATGATAGGCATAATAAACAACGGTATGAACATGCTTAACGTGACTTCGTTCTGGCAGAACGTGGCCAAGGGTCTTGTCATTCTTGCCGCTGTCATGCTTGATGTCATCCGTAAGAAGAACTCCGAGAAGCGTATCCTGCAAGCAAAGACTTGACGCATTGGCTTCTCAGTGCGCAAAAAGATAAAGGGCTGTCCCACATTGTTGCGGCAGCCCTTTCTAACTGTAATTGTAAGCTTTCAGGTTCCGGAGGCGTGCTATTTATGCAGCACCGAATTTATTTCGAAGGAATTCATCGTAGCCTCAAGCATCGCGGGAAAGTTTCTTGAACCGTGTGAAACGACCGCCTGATACAACGTCTCCAGGACAGTCATTGCCACTATTCTCCTCGTGATGCTGTCTCTGCCAACTGTGTGGTCCAAGGCAGACATGTAGATGGGTATGTCAATGTACTTGCCTAAAGGCGACCTCGCCGACTGAGTAATTGAGATGGTGGTGCAGCCGTTCTGCTTAGCCAACTTGGCCGCGGTGACCACATTTGAGGAGCGTCCGCTGTTCGACACAAAGATCGCCACATCATCCGGAGTTGTACGCATAGCGGACTCATATTGCTGCATGACATCCTCCTCGAAGAACGCAGGGATACATATGCGCTGGAATTTGATCTTGGCATATTCACAGACAGGCCCCGAGTCACCCGTGCAGAAGAAGAACACGGCTCTTGCCTTCAGCAGGGCCGCAAGCGCCGCGTCATACCCCTCGTTAATGAACACTTTCGTGCTTGTAAGCGAATTTGTGATGTTAGCGCAGACCTTATCATAGATCTCTGCAATTGGCTCCGCATGACCAATACTGAGCGCCTTCTCTGAATCCTCAGAGAAAGATGCGCTTGCAAATGCTTGACGCAGTTTGATATACCCGCTGAACCCCAAATCTTTGCACAGCCTGATGACGGTTGCCTCGCTGGCGCCCGTCTCCTCTGCCAGCATGGTCAGCGTCATATCTGAGACTTTATCAAAATTATCCAGCATATATTTGGCGACTACTTTTTCGGCCCTCGGTAGATTGGGAAGCAGAAACTTCAGCTTAACTATCAAACCATCATCCATTAAATATCCCTCATTTCCGTAATCAGCCCAAGCCAGAAGTGAGATCGGCAAGGGCGTGCATGTCATTTTTTAACGAGATATACACAGATTTATAAATATTATAATACATCGAATATGTTTCGTAAAGTGCTGTTTGGGGCCTGACATGTCGAACTGTATTGCTCCAGCTTTCGATTTCCTCAAAGTCCCCGGCAACGCCAACCGCCACGGCGGCAAGAAACGCGTCGCCGAACGGCGCCTCTACGTTTGCCCCCATGCAGTCGAGCCCCACTCCGGTTATGTCGGATATGATTTGGGTCCAGAGCACCGAGCGGCTGCCGCCGCCTACGATCTTCATGGCAGGCAAATCCAAGCCTCCGTCAAAATCCTCCATGATGTGTCTGAGAGCGTAGCCCACGGATTCCAGAACGGCATGGTAGATGTCTGCCTGGGTATGTCTGAGGCTAAGTCCCATGAGCACGCTGCGCGCCCTGGTATCCCAGATAGGGCTGCGTTCTCCCATAAAATACGGGAGCATAATGAGGCCGTTGCTGCCCGCAGGCACGTTGGCCGCCGCCTTTTCGAGCACATCAAAAGGTATCTTACCTTCACCGCCCAGGAGGCTCTCGCAGGCAAACGTTTCGGAATACCAGCGTGTGATTGCTCCGGCCGTGGATATTGCAGAGAGAGTATGCCGCATCTTTTTCGGTTCCTTCACATACGGCATTGAAATACACCGCGGGCTGTTCGGCTTGCTCTTGTGAAGCAGGCCCCAGTTCAGGCTGGTCGAAAGGATGACAACACTGTCCCCCTCCCGGACGGCGCCAGCCGCCAGTGTCGAGGCCAGGCAATCTACGCAGCCTGCGGCCACCGGCAACCCTTCCCGAAGGCCCAGTTCCTTCGCAGCCTCTGCCGTGAGCCCACCGGCTATATCTGTCGGCGAAAGAATGCGCGAAGGCTGCTTCTCTCTGGGGATACCAAGAATGCCGAGCATCTCGTCTGACCAGTCTGCAGCCTCGAAGTCATATATGCCTCCGATGTTGCCCGCCGTTGTGTAGTCGGTCACTAGCTCGCCGGTAAGCTTATAAATGACATAATGATTAGGCTGAACCAGCACCGCAGTCCTCTCCCAGTTTTCTGGTTCATTCTCTTTGATCCACAGCATCTTTGTAAAACCATAATATGAATCAACGCCGTTTTCGGTAATGCGGTACAGTTTATCGAGGTCTATGTTTTTCCCGAGCCTGTCTGCAATGTCGCCTGCTCTGCGATCCATCCAGATGATGCAGGGGCGAATGGGCTCCATGTTCTTATCCAAGGGGATTCCACTGCCTCCGTTCAATCCGCTTATACACATACCCTCGACGCGCTTGGGATCAACTCCGCTTTCCTTCACAACATTCCTTATCGTATCCTTCGATGCCTTCACCCAGGGGTCAGGCCAGCACTCCGCCCACGCAGGCCGCGGCGTAAGTATGGAATAAAACTCAGTTGACGAAGACAGAATTCTGCCTCTTTCATCGGTCAGAACCGCCTTCGTGCTTGATGTTCCGATGTCGACGCCTATCAGATATCTTTCAATGTGCATGTCATTCAGCCTCCGTTTTAGTACTCCGGTTTTGCTTTCTTCTATTATAATTGTTTTTTTAATATTGTCAATTTTAATGTGATAATATGAATGTCATCTTCAGGGCGTGCGGTTATTAATTTGCATTTTATATTTTTAAATTCGGAATAATAGATCATTATAGTTGCAAATTTAGCCTATTTATGCGCTATTATCTTATTAATTGTGACTATTATATTTTTTTATATTTGTTTTTGTTGACTTATTTTGAAGTGATGCTATAATTGTGTCAGAAATAATCCATCATATTTAATATTATTATTTGCGTAGTTAACAGGAGGGAAGTTACAATGCGAAGCTCGTCCAGCCTCGCTTTGCGAGCAAACGAAATAAGAAAGCTTATATTACATATGTCGTATACGGCTGGAGCGGAGGGGGCCCACATCGGCTCGGCGCTGTCGATTGCCGATATCATATCCGTTCTTTACTTCGATACGATGAAAGTGGATCCGAAATCTCCCGAAATGGCTGACAGAGATTATTTTATTCTAAGCAAAGGGCACGGTGCTTTGGCACAATATGCGGCCCTGGCGCTACGCGGCTACTTTGAACTGAGCGAGCTTGACTCCTTTGTGCAGACCAACACTCGCATAGGGTGCCACCCCAGCGCAGGCAGTCTGCCCGGGCTTGAAATGCCTGCAGGCTCGCTTGGGCATGGTCCCGCCCTTGGGTGTGGTATCGCCGTTGCCTGCAAGGCAGATGGCGGAAAAAACAGAATATTCATCCTCGTTGGTGACGGGGAATCTGAGGAAGGCAGCGTGTGGGAAGCGGCTCAAATTGCCGTTAGCAGGGGGTTGGACAACCTTACCTTCATCGTCGATAGGAACGGTCTTCAGTACGGCGGCACAACTGACGGGATTGCGCATCTTCATAACTGCGAGTCTAGGTGGCGTGCATTCGGCTGGGACGTTATTACCGTAGACGGCCACGACGTATATGCGGTGAAGGCCGCGCTGGACTCGGCTCAGAGCGGACCAAAGTGTATAGTTGCCCGCACCGTCAAAGGCAAGGGCGTGTCATTCATGGAAAACGATAACTCCTGGCACCATTCCGCACTCTCTCGTGAAAAATATCTGGCTGCCATGGCAGAGTTGGGGGAAGAAGACAATGTCAACATTTAAGTTCAGCGCTAAGCTCTTATCCCGGGCTGCAGAACTCAAGTCCAGACCATTTTTCGGTCTGGCGCTGGGGGAACTCATCTCCTCAGACGAGAGCATATTTTTCGTGTCAGCCGACTCGGGCAGAGCCTGCTCCTACGACGGGCTGCGGTCCCGGTTCCCTGACAGAGTCGTGGAATGCGGAATATGTGAGCAGGCTGCAGTCGGCGTTGCCGCTGGCCTAAGCAAGCGTGGAAAGCGCCCAATATACTTTGCTTTTGCTCCCTTTGCGTCCGAGCGCTGCTTTGAGCAGATCAGGGTTGACATTGCCTATGCGATGTCAAATGTTATCATTGTCGGCGCAGAATCTGGCGTCGCCGCCGGGACCCAGGGAATAACTCACTACGGCTGGGAGGACATGGCTGTTATGCGCGTTCTGCCCGGGATGACAGTGATGCAGCCAGCCGACAATCTAGAGCTGCTCGGCTGCCTCAACTATGCGCTATCGACGACTGGCCCGGTGTACATTCGCTTGAGCGGTGGAAAGATACCGCGGCCAATATATGACTCCGTGCCGGACCTGCAGGGTGCCCCAATGAAGGTACTAAGCCGAGGAAAAGACGTTAATATACTCGCGGCCGGCTTTGTCCTGAGCGAGGTGCTGGACGCCTGCAATTTGCTCAAGGACGCTGGAATCGACGCCGGCGCGGTGGATGCACGAATCGTAAAACCGCTCGATGAGACCTGCTTAACAGGACTTTCTGATTGTGGACTTATTGTCACCGCCGAAGAGCACAGCCGACTTGGCGGCCTTGGCTCGGCTGTGGCGGAGTTCATTACGGACAGAGCCCTTCCGTGTCGACTCCTCCGGCTCGGCTTTCCCGATAGTTATCCTTGCCGGGTATCCAACTCCGCAGTAATGATGACGCAATATGGTCTGGATGCGCAGGGCATAGCTTCAAGCGTGCTGGCTGTTCTCAAAAGCAAAAATTCTTCTGATCTTTGATGCTTTGAAAGGAGCGGGTCATATGGTTTTCGATCTTGCGGTAATCGGAGGAGGCCCGGCGGGCTATCACGCCGCTCAGCTGGCCGCAGTAAGCGGTTTGAAAACCGTGCTCTTTGAGAAGGAGGCCATTGGCGGCACCTGCATGAACAGAGGCTGTATACCCGCGAAGGTGCTCCTGCACAGCGCCAGGCTCTGCCGTGATATGCATTCCGGCCAGGTTTACGGCGTCAGTGGTAGCGCGGGCATAGACCATGCTTCTGTAATTGCCCGCAAAGACAGGGTAGTCAAGGCCCTTGGTTCCGCTCTTCTAAGTATGGAGAAGCGGTACGGCGTAAGCGTTGTGTTTTCGGCTGCAAAGCTTTGCGGAGCGCGGAACAGCGGCTTTCTTATTGAAGCCGGCGGCTTGGAGTATTCTGCCAAAAACGTTATTTGCGCCTGCGGCTCTAAAAACATATTGCCCAATATATCGGGGCTGCAGGAGAGCATGGCCGGTGGCTGGGCAGTGACCAGCGATCAGCTGTTGAATTCCAACAGTGTGCCAGAGAGTCTGACAATAATCGGCGGCGGTGTGATTGGAATAGAATTTGCGTCCTACTTTAGCGCGGCCGGGACCAGGGTAAGCATTATTGAAGCCGCGGACCACATAGGCGGAGACATCGACTCCGACCTCGCTGTGGCCCTGAGAGCGCGCCTGGAAGAGGAGGGCATCTCCGTCTCCACCGGTCGCAGAGTGTATAGGCTGAAGCATGGAGAGGTGCACTCGATGACGGCTGATGGCAGAGTGGAAACCTCAAGCTCTGAGATGGTGTTGATTTGCGTGGGTCGTCGTCCGGATTTTGACGGTGTTGGCATTGAGTCGCTGGGCCTAAGCCCGTCCTCCATCGCAATCAGCAATCTCTCTGCCGGAGTACCCGGCATCTACTTCATTGGCGACTGCAACGGCAGGGCAATGCTTGCAGGCGCTGCCTATACAGAGGCAGAGGTTGCGGTCGACAACATTAGAAAAATTCCCTCGAAGGTGAATTACGACCTGATTCCGTCAATGATTTTCACCAGCCCTGAGCTCGCCTGTGTTGGTCTTACGGAAGAGAAGGCTAAATCCAGAGGGCTAGACGTCGTATCCGCCAAGGTTTCCATGAACTCCAGCGGAAGATATATGGCAGAAAACGAGAGGGGCAAGGGGATCATTAAGGCTGTCGCCGAAGTTGGCAGCGGAAGGCTTCTTGGTGTTCACGCCTTTGGCGATTATGCCACGGAGTTCATTCTGGCAGCAGAAATCATGGTCGATTCTGGCTATACGGCTAATCGTGCGGCACGGGCCATGTACCCGCACCCCACGGACAGCGAAGCTATGAAGGCCGTCTTTGAGGAGTTGGCAAAGAAAATATAAAAGCATCCGGCGGGAGGGGATATTATGCAGCTCGATAGGGTTTTGGCCATCGATCTATACAAGAAAATGCTGTTAATCAGGAGATTTGAGGAAAAAGTTTTTGTCACTTTCTCCACCGGCGCCATACCTGGGACCATACATCAGTGCATGGGTGAAGAGGCGACCAATGTTGGTATCGCAGTAAACATGGGCGACAGGGACTATATGACCTTCACTCACCGTTGCCACGGGCTATGCCTTGCAAGGGGTGTGGAACCTCGCAAGATGCTAGCTGAGATGTTCGGGAAAAAAACAGGTGTCTGCAAAGGCATGGGCGGCTCAATTCACTACGCCGATGCTGAGCACGGTCTCATGGGCACGAACGGAATAGTTGGCGCCAGCGTTCCCCAAGCGGTCGGTGCGGCTTGGTTCTGCCAGTACAAGGAGACGGGCGGCGTAGCCTTCTCCGTTTTTGGCGACGGCTGTAGCAACCATGGGACAGTGCATGAGTCGATGAACCTGGCATCCATTTGGAAACTGCCCATAATATTCATCTGCGTCAACAACCTATACGGCTTCTCCATGCCCTTCAGATTGAGCACCTCGGTTGAAAACATCGCTGACCGCGCGTCTGCCTACAGCATGCCCGGTGTTATTATGGACGGCATGGATGTTGAGGATGTATATGCCAAAGTCAAGGATGCCGTAGAATATGTTCGGCACGGGAACGGGCCAATATTGCTTGAGAGCAAGACATACCGCTATCGCGGCCATTCGCGCATGGAAAAGGGCACTGTTTACAGAAGTCAGGAGGAAATAGACTACTGGAAGTCGCGCGACCCAATTATCACCTATCGAGAGAAGCTCGTTAGCGAATACGGTCTTTCCGAAGCTGAATTTCAAATGATGGAAGATGAAATATCTGAAACTCTAGTGGACGCGCTTGCCTTTGCCGAAAGCAGCCCAAGTCCTGAACCCGACGAGTTCCTGAAGTATGTGTACGCGACCTGAGCGTTGGGAGGTGTAAAAATGCCGTCAAACAAAATTGTCAGTGCACTTAACAAGGCGCTGATTGAAGAAATGGACAAAGACGAAAATGTAGTCATCATTGGTGAGGATATCGGTCTTTTCGAGGGCTCGTTCAGGGTTACCGAGGGGCTTTTTAAGAGATACGGCCCAAGTCGTGTCAAGGACACACCTATTAGCGAGAGCACGTTTGTCGGCGCGGCCGTCGGCGCGGCGATGCTCGGTCTTCGCCCCGTAGTTGAAATCCAGTTCAGCGATTTTATCACCACCTGCTTCGATCCAATCGTGAATCAGGCCGCAAAAATCCACCTGATGCTCGGCGGCCAATACTCGGTGCCGATGGTCGTGCGCGCCCCGTTTGGCTCGACCACAAGGGGTGCCCACCACTGCCAGAGCTTCGAGGGACTTTTTGCGCAGATACCCGGGCTGAAGGTCGTGGTGCCCAGCACACCCTATGACGCAAAAGGCCTGCTGAAGTCGGCCATAAGGGATAACAACCCCGTCCTGTTTTTTGAACACAAACTTCTCTATGGTGCTAAATCGGCAAGCGGCAAAAACGCCACAGTCGTGGACCAGCTCGATGAGGTGTTCAGGCCTGCGCCTGACGAAGAGTATCTCGTTCCGCTTAGCTCCGCGGACATAAAGCGCGTGGGGAGCGACGTAACGATAGTTGCCGTGGGCTATATGGTACACAGGGCTATCTCCGCAGCCAAAAAGTTGGAACTCAAGGGCATATCCTGCGAGGTGATTGACCCCCGCACTATCTACCCGTTGGACAAGGGTACGATTATCGAATCCGTCAGAAAGACGGGCAGGCTCGTCATAGTCACCGAGGCAATCGGCAACTGCGGCTTTGCAGCAGAGGTTGCCGCGATGGCTTGCAGCGAAAATTTCTTTGACCTGGACGCACCGGTTCGAAGAGTATGTGCGAAAGAATCACCCATGCCCTTTTCGCCAGTTTGTGAAAAATATGAGCTGCCATCCGAGGAAGAGATCATCAACGCATGCATAGAAATATGTGGTAGATTTTGAGCGCAGGAAGGGGTTGAAGCAATGGCTACAGCAGTAATGGTTCCGACCGAGGGCGGAGAGAACCCGTGTCTCATTAACAATTGGGCCCACAAGGAAGGCGATAAAGTAGAGCTTGGCGACATGCTTTGTGAGGCCGAAACAGACAAAAGCGTGCTTGACATTCTGGCGACCGCAAACGGCACGCTTCTGAAAATTTTGTATGGGAACGGCCAGGAAGCTCCTGTCCTTACGCCCATTGCAGTGATAGGCGAACCCGGAGAAGATATATCGGAGTTCCTTGCACCGCAACTCACCTCTGGCACGCATGTCGAGGAGCCCTTGCCCACACAGGAGTCAGGATCTTCGCCGGAGTTAGATCCAGGCTGTGAGGACCATCCCAACACCGTGGAACCCGCCGGTAGCGAGCCTGTACCTGCATTCAAAGAGCAGGAAGAACACTCGGCCAGGTCTGAGGTGCTAATATCGCCCAGGGCAAGGAAGTATGCCGAGAAAAATGACATAAGCCTTGAAGGGCTCAAAGGGACGGGCTATCTAAATAGCATTGTTGAGCGCGATGTTGCAGCACACTGCAGCATTGTGACTAGCCCAAAGGCCAGCGAAAAGTCTGAGGAACCTGACTATACGGTCTATCAGCTGAGCCGAGTAGAGCAGGTCAGCGGCAAGCGCCTGCTGAAGAGCCTTAGTGAGAGTGCCCAAGCCACGATGAGCATACAGATAAATGCCGACAAGCTCAAGGCTCTGCACAAGGAACTACGCGGGCAGGGAGCGCAATTCGGCCTTTCCGGCATAACAATAAACGACATGTTTATGTTTGCGGCAGCCAAGGTGCTCTGCCGACATCCGCGGGTAAACAGCATTTTCTCTGATGGCGAGCTACGGCAGTACAGGCACGTACATATCAGCATGGCCGTGGCAACTGAAAAGGGGCTCTATGTGCCCGTCATTCCATATGCAGATGAGCTGAGTCTTCCCGAGCTGTCGCAGAAAGCAAAGTATATGGCACAGCGCGCGCACGAAGGCCTATTGCTTCCAAGTGAACAGGAGGGCGGAACAATTACAGTTTCTAATCTCGGGGCTAGGGGAATAACCGTTTTCACGCCGATAATCAATCCACCTCAGGTCTGTATCCTCGGCGTAGGCGGCATACGTCCCGGTCTCGTGACACGCGGGGACGAGATAGTGCCGGGTTATGTTATGGATGTTAGTCTCACACATGACCACAGAGTGTTGGACGGCGCGCCATGCGCAGATTTCCTGAAAGAGTTAGCGGGTTTTATAGCAGAATTTGACATAGCTTCGCTGGCATATTAGCGTTCACATACAGGGAGGGATTTTCACAATGATAAAAGTTGCTTTTGGCTGTGATCCGAACGCTACAGCCCTTAAGAGCAGCCTCATGGAAGCATGCTCCAAAGCTGGGTATGAAGTGGTGGATATGGGAAGCGAAGACCCCATATACGCAAACACCGCCATCAGGGTGGCAAATTCTGTCGTCTCCGGCGACGCCGACAAGGGCATTCTGATATGCGGCACCGGCATTGGAATGTCCATTGCGGCCAACAAAGTCAAAGGCGCATACGCCGCCTTGGTAAGCGATGTTTACTCCGCTGAGCGATCTGCGCTGAGCAACAACGCAAATATCATTTGTTTTGGCGCGTTCACAATAGGTGAGAAGCTGGCTCAGGCCCTAATGTTTAAATGGCTGCCTCTAGAATTTGACAGAGCTTCTGCATCTTATAAAAAGGTCTGTAGGATATATGAGTACGAAGGCAGCAGCAAATGATTTTAACTCAGTACAGTGAAGAACAATGGAACACCGTAGTAACCTCGGTGCACCTTGGCTAATCTATTGCTCTATATCTCGGTCACGATTTCACAATTAAAAAGCATGCAAAGGCGCCGGGCAGTTTTCAACTGCTCCGGCGCCGTATTCTGGGGTGGTGAAAGCTCTATTATCCGCCGAGGTAGGCCTTTTTTACCTGGTCGCTCTCGGCGAGCTCGCGGCCGGTGCCGGACAGGCTTATGGCGCCGGT